>NZ_NFJU01000006.1 GCF_002160025.1 Anaeromassilibacillus sp. An200 | reverse complement strand
AGATGATGGCTTACACGAAGAACAACATCCTCGTGCAGTCCGCGCAGGCCATGCTGGCTCAGGCCAACCAGGTGCCCCAGGGCGTCCTGCAGCTGCTCCAGTAATTCGGGCGGCTTAACAGCTGATGCGGCTGCATAGTCTCTCCCCGCTTCCCCGCCCTGGGGCACGGGGCCCCCGCAAAAGCCATAGGCTTTTGTGGGGAGAGGAGACGCGACAACGCGCGTGAGTCCTGCTCCATCAGGAGCGGGGCGAACAAGCACAGTCCGCGTCGACGAAGGGCGTCCTGCAGCTGCTCCAGTAATCCGGTACAGGAATTACAAAACAGAAACACTCCCAATAGCAAGAGGGGGCCGGGTCAAACGCCCGGTCCCCTTTTCTTTTTGATTGACATACCAAAAGGAGAAGTCTTTCATGAGAACAATTGAGATTGCAAGAAGACTGGCGGAACTGAATCAGAAAGAGGATGCCCAGCAGGCCTATTTAATTGCTTTACAGGAAGCTGAGGGCAAAAACCCGGAAGAAGAGATGGAGTCTGCCAGCTATCTTTTCTTCTCAGAAGGAAATTATCAATTAGCTTTTACAACTTTTGTCTCGCTATACAACCGTGGCTACTTTCAGCCGGAGTTGATGGATTTGTTGACACAAGCTTTCTATCTTCCTAATATTGACGATCAGAAAAAACGGTACGCAAACAATTGCACTGCTTTAAACCGATATCCTTATCTGTTCCGGCATGATTTCCCTAACTTTGAGGATTTGACCATTCAGTTTTTTCCCTTTGACGATGATGGGTATATCCCTTTTTATAAAAAAGAAAACCGGTTTGGCGAATATGTAAATTTCAATCATCCGGTAATCGATCGCTATTTTTTCGAAGATCTGGAAAAGCCCATTCTCGCCGCGGATGTATTTTCCCAGTATCAGATCGAATATCTGCATGATACCGTGAGAAAAAGTGAATGGGTTGGTCGGGAAAACCATATTTATCTGCATTATACCAGTTGGTTCATATTCTGTGCTTATTTGCAATGTCTCGATTTTAAAAAATTACTCAATGACAAAAAATTTGTTTTTTTAATAGAAAATGAGATCAAACAGTATCCGATTGATTTCAAGGAACGGTTTGGGATTGATTACAGTCAATATCCCGTGAAACCAGTGGGACTGCGGGAATACAACCGCCTGATCTGGCATATCCAGCTTTCTACTCATAACGGCGGCGACTTCTTCAATGAAATATTTTATGGTCACCCAAACATGGTCGTGCTGGAATCCGTCATGTTTGAAAATTTAGAAAAAAATATTAAAAAAATCCAGGAAGCCTTGCGTAAAGGCATTATCAAATCCCCGCTGATGCGGAAATTATCTCAGATTTCCAACCCCACGGATAAAGACTGTTTTATTGCCTTCATGCTGAGCAATAAAAAAAATTACTGTAAACCTGATCCCAATTCCCGCATTGTACCAGCTTTCTTTTTCCAGCCACACTTTGGCAATATCTATTACAGAATTAAAGTAGTAGATCTCAAAAAGGACTGGAGCACACTGTATTCCAAAGAATACGAGCAGATCCGCACCTCCCCCATTTTCCAAGGATTTAAATATATCAAAAGCTTTACACCTATGCGGCGCATTACAACCAGTTATGGAGGTTCTCTTCACTTTGCAATAGACAGGAAACGAACAGAAAAGGAAGAAGAAGAAAATAAAAAGTCTGTGCTTCTGGATCCCATCAACACGCGTCTGCTGAACCGCAGTTACTTGGTGGATCCTCACGACCGTTTCTATCAGGACAGCATCCTTGTCCGCTTTGAAGACGGGAAGCTGAATCCGAAA
Source organism: Anaeromassilibacillus sp. An200 (assembly GCF_002160025.1). Taxonomy (GTDB): domain Bacteria; phylum Bacillota; class Clostridia; order Oscillospirales; family Acutalibacteraceae; genus Caccousia; species Caccousia stercoris. The sequence goes on along the minus strand of NZ_NFJU01000006.1, from coordinate 128,802 downwards.
GCCACGTTTACCGCTCTTGCCAGGTTCCTCGATGTTCCGTATACGGAAAGCATGACCTATTGCTCCTCCTTCCGCGGTATCAATACGCTCTCTTTTGAAGGGAACGCGCGTGGATTTGATCCTTCCTCTGTTTACAAGACCTATGACGAATACATCAATGATGATGAGCGAGCATATCTGGAATATTTTATGAGGGATGCCTATGAGGCATACGGTTACGATTTTCAATATTACAAAGGTGAACCGGTAGATGAAGCCTGGATTCAAGCCAGGATCGCAAATTTTGAGCGCGCCAACCACTATATCCGTTTTTCATGGTCAAGAGCTCTGAAAGAAAACGCCAATGTAACCCTTCCCCCGGAAGTAGAGGAAAAGATGAAAGACGAAGAAATAAAAGAAGAGATAGAAAAACAACTGGATGAGGATAAAGACAAGCTTGTGGCTAAAAAAGTAGATAAACTTCTGGAAACTATGAACGAACAGCGTCTTGAATATGCAAAATATCTGCTCAAGGGTCTGCATTTCATCAGTATGGACGGCCAACCCCTGCAAATGATGAAAAAATTGGAACTGGATCCCGCTCTGCTGGAACAGCCGCTGTATCACTAACCAACAAGGAGCCATCAAAATGGAAACCAAAGGAACTGTATATTTTTTCACCGGACTTTCCGGCGCGGGCAAAACAACACTGGGCGGATTGTTTTACCGGCGACTGAAAGAACAAAAGCCGAATGTTGTGCGTCTGGACGGCGACGAAATCCGCCCCGTATTTGGAGAGGACAGCGGCTATGCCTTCGAGGATCGGCGCAGACTGGCAGAACGTGCCTTTCGCATCTGTAAGATGCTTGCCGCTCAGGGAATTGACGTGGTATGCTGCAGCATTTCTATGTTTGATTCCGTGCGGGAGTGGAACCGGAAAAACATTGAAAACTACAAGGAAATTTATATCAAGGTGACGAAAGAAACCCTGCTTTCCCGAAACCAAAAAGGATTATATACCAGCGGAAAAAATGTGATCGGCGTTGACTTGCCGTTTGAAGAACCACGCATGCCGGATCTGATTATTCACAACGACGGACAAAATTCACCGGTGGAATTGGTGGAAGAAATCGAGCGCAGGCTGCATGGGGAAACTCCACATCTGAACACTGTTACCACCCCAGCGCAGGAGACAGCCATATGATCCAGAGAGTGGATCTGCACACGCACAGCACTGCCTCGGACGGTCAGTACCGCCCGGCGGAGCTGGTGCGTCTGGCGCAGAAGGCGGGGATCGAGTGCCTGGCCCTCACCGACCATGACACCATAGACGGGCTGTCCGAAGCCGTCCGGGCGGGGGAAGAAACCGGGATCACCGTGCTGCGTGGGATCGAGCTGGGAGCCAGCGAGGACCGGCATCTGCACATTGTGGGCCTTGGCCTGCGGGAGGACTGCCCGGAGATGCAAGCGCTCTGCCAAAAGCTCAAGGACAGCCGGGACGAGCGCAAATACCGCATCGCGGCCTTTCTGGAAGAAAAGGGCGTGGGGATTCCGCTTTCCGAGGTGGAGGAGCTGGCAAAGGGCGGCGTGGTTGCGCGGCCGCATTTCGCGCAGGTGCTTCTGCGGCATGGCTTTGTATCCTCCACACGGGAAGCCTTCGACCGCTACCTCGATACCAGTGAGTACAAGCGTATTGAGCGGTATAAAGCGGATGCCGTGTCGTGCATTTCCGTCATTCACGCTTCCGGCGGCAAGGCTGTGCTGGCACATCCGTGCCAGCTGCACTATGAACCGGAGCGGCTGGAAGAACTGGTCCGCCGCTTGAAGGAGCAGGCCGGGCTGGATGCTTTGGAATGTTATTACCCGGAGCATACCCCGGAGATGGTGCGGAACTATCTTGACCTCGCGCACCGCTATGATCTGCACGTCAGCGCGGGCAGCGACTTCCACGGCGAGAAGGTTCACGCGGACAGGCCACTGTGCCCCGTTTCTGTCGAAACAGATTGGCTGCTTGCGGAAACGTAAGCAGCCAGACAAAAGAAAAGGGCCGGGCTCAGGACGCCATGGATATCCTGGCTCAGCCTGGTGGAAGGAAATGAAAAAACATGAAAACTGCCGTTGTCACCGGATCAACGAAAGGGATTGGCCTCGCGATAGGTATGGAACTGCTGCGTCGTGGCTGCGAAGTCGCCTTTCACTATCACAGGGATGCGGAGAGTGCGGAGCGCCTGAAGAATGAGCTCAACGCTCTTGGATTTGCTGGAAAGTACCAGATTGTACAGGCGGATCTGTCCTCTGTTGAGGGGGTGCAGGTGCTTGGGGATGCTCTGGAACCACGCTTTCACAAGCTGGACTATCTTGTGCTGAACGCCGCTTCCACCAAGCGAGGTTCCCTGCAGGAACTCAAACTGGAAGATTGGGAGTATGTTCTTCGGCTCAATCTCACCGTACCGCTGTTTTTGACGCAGCTGTGCGCCGCCTGGATGCAGCCAGGCGGCTGTGTGCTTTTCTCCGGAGCAGTGATGGGACAATTCCCGCATGCCTTGTCCCTCCCCTATGGCACATCCAAGGCCGCTGTCCACTATCTGACTAAGGCGCTTGTGAAAGAATTTGCTGATCGCGGCGTGCGTGTAAACAGTGTGGCTCCCGGCTTTGTGGAAACGGAGTGGCAGAAAAACAAGCCTCAGGAAATCCGCCGTTCGATCGAGAGCAAAATTGCGCTTCACCGCTTCGCCGAACCGGACGAAATAGCCCGTTTGGCTGTGGAGGTTCTGGAAAATCCCTACATCAACGGATCGATTGTGAACATAGACGGGGGGTATTGCTTTCAATGAAACATATGCTGAGTTTGGAATCTTTGACAGATGCGGTTCGGGAACAGTATCCGGGAATCCGCCTGCTTCCCGCCAACCCCAAAGCATTCTGCTTTGAGGAACGAGTCCTGATGAATTGTTTTTACTGCAAAAATTATAATTTGAACTGGAAATGTCCGCCCCGGCTCCCCAAAATTGACTATCAGCGTATGATGGCAGAATACGATAATGGGGCTTTTGTTTTATTTGAGTTTGCCGTGAATGAAGACAATTTCTCTGAAATCCGTGCCAAAAGTACAAACGATCTGCACCATGCGCTTCTGGCTCTGGAAAAATATCTCTGGGAGCACGATTGTCCCATGGCAATCTCCTTTATCGGCGGCTCATGCAAGCTTTGCAAAAATGGATGCGGTCCCGAACACTGCAACAATCCCTATTGGGCCCGTGTTCCGTTTGAGGCAACCGGCGTGAATGTACTGAAGACCGTAGAGGAACAGACCGGGCTCCATTTCTCCTTCCCGCCGCGCGAAAAGCTTTCCCGCGTCGGGCTGCTGCTGTGGTAACGCCAATCGAGAAAGGATGAAGTGAAAGATGGTATATCTCATTTTGGCCGCGGGCACAGGCAGCCGCCTGCATCCCATTACGCTCAAGCATCCCAAAACGCTGTTCTCCCTGGACAGCCGTACCACCATTCTCAAACGCATGGTTTCCCTGATTCAGAAGCTGGATCCACAAGGGGAAATTGTTGTTATCTGCGGCTTTCAGCACCGCCTTCTGCAGGAAAGTGTCTCCGGCGTCACCTGGATCTGCAATCCCTTCTATGAGGTAACAAACTCCATCGCCTCCCTCTGGTTTGCGCGCAAGTACCTGAACGGAGAAGTCACCATTCTCAACGGCGATATTGTGATGTCGGAACAGCTTCTGCGCGAAATTGTCACCGTCCCCACCTCCCGTCCTGTCGTTCTGATGGATTCCTCTGTCACAAATGGTGATTATAACGTGCAGGCGGACGAGGATCAGGTGATCGTCATGAGTAAGCAGCTCACCTCCTACACCGGTGAATATGCAGGCGTTACCAAACTGGATCCTTCCTCCGCCGCCCTGCTGCGCGATCAGATTGCCGAGATGGTGGATGATGGGCGATACACCACGTGGTATGAGGACGCGCTGGTGCAGATGATTTTTGAGCGCAATTTCCGTCTGTTTACCTGCGATATTTCACGCTATGAATGGACCGAGGTAGACAGCGTGGACGATCTCATGTTTGCCAGAAGAATCCATGAAAAAGAGAATCGCAATACTTCGCAAAACTAAGCAATTTATCCCTTTTATAAATATTGTTATCAATATTTCTGTATTATGAAATTATAGTTAGCAATAATTTCATAATATTGTGCAATATTTCGACAGTTTTTATGCTATTCGATGAAAAAGAATTGCTTCACAAAAGAAAACAGAGTATAATATGAAAAAGAGGCTGCATTCTTTCAAGCTTATGCCGCGCTGACCACATTGTATTGATGGGAAGCGCCGCCTGGAAGGAGGATCGCCATGAGCAACATTCCATTTACTCTGCGTACACTGGGAAGCAATTCCGTGAGCGCCAGCCTTTTATATGCGTCCTCCTCCCACTACGAGGGAGACTGGAACGGCGCACCGCATTCACATCCATTTGCCGAGTTTTTCTATGTCCTTCGCGGGGAAATTGATTTTTTGTCGGAAGGAGAATCCCACTCTCTGCGGGAGGATGATCTGATTATGATCAATCCCGACGCGGGACATACCGAGCAGCCACACGGAACCGGGATCGTGGAATATGTATCTGTTGGAGTGGAAGGAATCTATCTGGATCCTTCCGGCAGCGGGACATGGAGCAGCTGCGGAATTTTCCACTGCCGGACCATCCGAAGCGAGATCCGCTTTTTTCTGCGTCTGCTGCTTACCGAAATGGAAACCGAGCAGCCATATTATGAAAAATTGTCGCAATATGCCTTTCAATCTATCCTGCTGCTGATCAAACGGCTTCATCCACAGGAGCTGTCCATCCATACGCCCAAACGGACCGCCCGGGAATGCTCCGCGGTCAAACGGTATATCGACGAGAATTTCCGCCACCCGATTTCACTGGATCACCTGGCAGAGATCAGTCGTCTGAACAAATATTATCTGGCGCATGCGTTTCGGGAATACATCGGCATGTCGCCCATCAACTATTTGAACGCACGACGTGTAGAGGAAGCCTGCGCCCTGCTTCGCGACACCTCTCACCCCATCTCGCAGATTGCGGGGACTGTGGGCTTTTCCTCACAATCCTATTTTGCACAGGTCTTTCAAAAGGCTGTGGGAGAATCGCCGGGCGAATACCGCAAACGTATCCGCCGGGAACAGGGGACAAAAGAATAACACAGAAACAAAAGGCAGCTCACATGGCATTGCGTGTGAGCTGCCTTTTTCTTTTTTAGATAGACTCCATAAACGGCTCAATAAACAGAAGGGCTGCCCCCACGGCGGAAGCCTCCCGGCGATACAGGCAGGGCTGTAAATAGGAACCATCCCCGCCAAAGGTATCGAGAGCGGACGCCATCGCTCGCAGCCGCTCCATATACGGTACCATATACGCCCCCACATACCCTCCCAGAATTACCGGGCAGTCAAACGCCATATGCAGGCTGTTCACTGCCACAGCAAGAGAACGCAGATAGGCATCCCAACGGGAGGAAGCCGCTTTCTCTCCCCGGTCCAACGCCGTGAAAAAAGCGTCCAGGCTTCCGCCGTACCCATTCGACAAAATCCCGGCGGCACAGTAAGCATCGAGACAGCCTTTTTTCCCGCAATAGCAGGGAAGCCCATCCGGTACAAGCGTCATGTGGCCGAATTCCGCGGCCCGCAGGTTTTCCCCCTCATACAAGCTGCCGCCCAGCAGGATCGCGCCGCCGACACTGTTGCTCAAAGAGAGATAAACAGCGCTGTTTTCTCCCTCTCTTCCCCATAACTCCGCCCGCCCCGCGGCACTGGCATCATTGCAGAGCATGGCGCGGCAAGGTAAAAAACGGGTAAAATCCTCCTCCTGACGCGCCCCAAGACCGAGCACATGAGAGCTTCGGATCCCACCTTCCGCCGCCAGGATCCCAGGAAAAGACACTCCTGCCCCCAGCAGGCGCTCCGGGGGCGTCTCTCCGATCACTTTCCGCGCGATCTCCCCTAATTCCCGATAATACGCTTCTGTATCAGAAAAAGGAACCGCCCGGCGGATCCCCCGCACAATTTCGCCGCTGAGATCCGTGAGCACGGCGCTGACATGGCCGCGTGTGACGTCCAAACCGACGGCCAGTCTTGCATCCCGAATGCAGGAGACGCCGCGTGCGGGCCGTCCTCCGGTAGAAGCAAAGGAACCGTCCTCCTTCAGCAGACCCTCCTCACAGAGAATCCGCAGATTCTGCGCAATGGTGGGAAGGCTCAGTCCCAGGCGAAAAGCCAGCTCCTGCTGGGAAACACGTCCGCTCTCATAGACAGCCCGGAAAATCCGGTTCCGGTTGAGGCGGCGAAGTTCCATCCCGTTTCGCACCATCCCGCTCACATCCTCCTCCTGCCGGGCGGGGCAGGCTTCCTCTTCATCAGGTATCCAGCCTCCCGGAAAATCAATGTTCCTTTTCATGATACGGGATTTTCAAAGGAATTGCAAGCCTCCCCGTTTTATCCTTTTTCACACTCATCTGCCCTCTCTCATACAATAATGCGAGGGGTTTTCTTCCCCGAAAGGAGAGTTGATGCAACATGTCTGAAAAGCTGGATGGACAGTCCTGCGATCTGCGCAGCCCGGCTCCTCTTCCCGAGGATCCCGTGCCTGCTATGGCATATGTTCCCTTCCAACAGTACGGAGCCACCTATCAACCGGAACAGGCACTGGATAACGGCACCCTGTTCCCCGATCTGAACAAACCGTTTGCCGGTGGAAAGGAGCCGCGGTCATGAACGAACAAGAACGCCTTTTTCGGCGAATCCGCGCCATGCAATTCGCCCAATGGGAACTGCATATGTTTCTCGACACACACCCCAACGACTGCGAAGCAGCCAAGAAGCTCGAGGAATACCGCACGAAAACAGCCGCTCTGATCAAAGAATATGAGGCCGCCTACGGTCCCATGAACGAAACAAGCGCCAACACCAGCCGCTGGGCCTGGATCACCGGTCCGTGGCCCTGGGAAACGGGAGAGGAGGAGGACGCCTGATGTGGGTGTATGAAAAAAAGCTGCAATATCCGATCCGAATCAAAAATCCGAACCCCGCGCTGGCAAAGCTGATCTGCGCCCAATATGGCGGCCCGAACGGCGAACTGGGTGCTTCCCTGCGCTACCTTTCCCAGCGCTATACCATGCCCTATCCGGAGCTCAAAGCCATTCTCACGGATATCGGGACGGAAGAGCTGGGGCATCTGGAAATGGTGGGAACCATTGTATACCAGCTGACTCGCAATCTCACCCCTCAGCAAATCAAAGAAGCTGGATTTGATTCGTACTTCATCGATCACACCACCGGCATATACCCCGCCGACGCAAACGGTGTCCCCTTCAGTGCCGGTTCTCTCGCTGTGGCCGGAGACGCCATCACCGATCTCCATGAAAATATGGCGGCAGATGCTGCACCTTTTCATCTATAACAAAATACCTTTTTAAAGTGTTTTCGGTGTTTCGCTGAATTCGATCTATTTTTATTGTTAAATATTCCAGTGTATCTCGATCGGGACATTTCTGGTTCCCGGAACGCGTTTTCCAACCGTAATATAGTCGATCAGGATCTCCACTATCTCGCGAGTCAGATGATCCAAATGCGCGTACTTTTCAATAATAGCGCGGCGGGTATCCCCTGCTTCGAGTTTCTCTTCCACGTCTGCGAGCTGCTTTTCCTTCTCCTCTATCAGAGCTTGGATACGGCTGCGATCCTCTGCAAAATTCTGAGACAGTTCCAGATAATCACATTCAGAGAGAAGGCCACGCACTTTGTCCAGGTACAGCTCCCGGATCCCTTTGGCATATTCTCTGGCCTTTTTCTCATAAGCGGCTATTTCAGCAAGAATCTGTTTTTTCTTTCTCTGCATCGTGCTGTCAAACCCCAGCTTCTGCTCCAGCTCGTCTTTGTCCAGATACTGCTCTGCGAGTGCGTCGATTTCCTTCAGCACATATTGCTCCAACCGGTTCACGGAAATAAAAGCGCCCGCGCAGGAATCCTTCGCATAATGACGATTCGGACAATGCAGGTAATGCTGGCTGCCCCGCTGGGGAGCACTCTTGCAGGATCGCAGCGTGTACCCACAGTTAGCGCAGCGAACCTTTTGGGCAAAAATTCCAATCTTTCCGTTCTGGAACGGTTTGCTCCGCTGTGCCAGCATCCGCTGTACCCTGTCCCACAAATCCCGGTCGATAATGGGTTCATGAGTCCCTTTCACAATATACCATTCCCTTTTGGGACGGGGCTTGCTCTGCTTTGTTTTGTAGGAAACACTCCCGTATTTTCCCTGCACCATATTGCCGATGTAAATTTCGTTCTTCAGTATATCACCAATGGAGTAATATTTCCAAAGCGTACTGTTCCTGCTTTTCGCCCCCCGATACCGCAATCCGCACAGCCGTTTGTATTCGGTCGGATTTGGGATCCCCCTGTCGTTCAGCATCCGGGCAATCGCTGTCTTCCCGTATCCCTGGGCGAACAGGGTAAACACTTCGCGGACAACGGCAGCGGCTTTCTCATCGACGATCAAATGCCCTTTCTGCTCCGGATCTTTTTTGTATCCGTACAATGCGAACGCCCCGATGTGAAATCCGTTCTTCCGGCGGTTTGTCAGAACGCTGCGGATATTGTCGGACATATCTTCCAAATACCATTCGTTTACCAGGCCGTTGATCTGCCTGGATTTTTTGTTGCCCTTGTTGGCGGTGTCCGCGTTATCTACAATGCTGACAAATCGGATTCCCCATATCGGGAAAATGCCATTGATGTACTTTTCCACCAGTTCCAGTTCGCGAGTGAACCGGGACTGCGATTTGCAGAGGATGATATTGAATTTTTTCTCTTCCGCATCCCGCAGCATTTGGCGAAACGCCGGCCGATTCCTGTCGGATCCGGTGTAATCATCGTCGCTGTAGATCTGGTAAATCTTCCACCCTCTTTCCTCTGCGTACTCGATCAGCATAGCCTTTTGGTTCTGGATACTATTGCTGTCATCCGTTTCATTTTGTTTGTTTCGGTCCTCTTCGGATAAACGGCAGTATATCGCCACAATTTCTTTCATGACAGCCTCCTGTTCAGGAAGCAAACCGTTTCTATTTTTATCATACTACAGGGTCGCTGTCCTGCCAACAAAAACGGCTTCTTCCTTCATGCGTGATGATTTTCAATTTGGTTAATCATTTTCGCAAAAATTTCTGTGACACGGCTGCGCATGGTTTTGCCCTTTACTGCATCGTCCTGTCGAAACACATTTTTCACATATTCATCGTTTGATTTGTACACATGATCTTTCGTTTGATTTTGTGCGCCATTTGAATAACTCATAGCAAACCTCCCTATTGGTGATTTTATAACCAATATATGGAAGAATTCTCTCATGTAAAAAACGCCTTCAAACTGATTCATACACCGTCGCCGTCCTGTCCTATCGAGCCGTGTTCCAGCGTTTTGCACACGGGGCGCGGACATTTTTTAAAGATTTTCTCAAAATTACGTAAAAAACAGGCAAACAGATAAAAAATCTGTTATGATAAAGAAGAAAATTCTTTGCGGAGCGGCGGCCATTCCGGCCGGGCGCTGGGCAGAAAGGAAGAACGATATGTGCAACGAATTGCAGGAACAGCTGCAGCGACAGCAACAGCAGATCCTACAGGAACAGCAGCAGGTGCAGCGCCGCAAGCAGGCGGGACCCGAACAGCCGCAGCAGTTGGAAGAATCGCACACGGAACAGAAGGAGCGGCAGATAGCCGCCCATATCCAGAGCGCATTCCCTCCAGCTGGCGCGCAGGAGCCGCCGGAGGAACCCGCCGCGCCGATGCAGCAGGAGCAGGCGGCTTCCGAGTCCAAGATAGCGCGTTCCCGCCGCAAAAAACGTGAAAAAAAAGCAGAGCGCCGCCGCCAGGAAGAAGAACAGCGCCGCAAGGCAGAGGAACGGGAGCGCGCACAACAGGAGGAGCAGAAGGAGAACCAGCGGCAGCACGATCTCCTGATGAAGGATGACGAATTCTTAACAGCGCTCAATACGTTTGCCCAGGATCAGACCGAAGCAAACGCGGAGCTGGTTCTGAGAACGGCGTCCCGCCGGTTGGTTGCGCTTGTGCCAAATGTGGCGGATCGGTTTGAAGCCACAGCAGATCTCCGAACCACCTTCCCCAGCTATCGCATGGCGATTGCCGCGCAGGTGGAGGATGATGATGTAGCCGCAGCTCTTTTAAAGGAATTTGATAAGCACGAGGATGCGATGGCGAAGCTTTCGGAGGAACGCATCCCTGTTGCGCTTTCTTCCCTGGATCTTCCCGTTCTCCTGGAAGCGGAGTTCAAGGCGAGCGATCTTTTCCAGAAGGCTGCAAACCGTCTGTCGGAACAGTACGGCAACAAGATGGATTATGAGCGCAAGCAAGTGAATGATCTGGAATTTATTCTTCAGCGCAATGTGGGTATGTCAACCCAAGCAAGCCAGAACCTGTTCTCTTCGGACGGACCCTTTTCCCTTTACAAGAAGGAAGAGACCATGAGCTCCTATCGGGAGAGCAAGCAAAAGATCATGGCTGATACACATTGCACCGAACGGGAAGCGGAACAAAGGCTGCTGGCGCAAATCCGGGAAGAAAACAAGCAGAAGCGCCAGGAGGCCGCCCTGCTTTCCCGACAGGCGAGCGTTGTGAAAAATATTTCGGAACAAGCCGTGAAGGAATATGGCATGGCCAGCTTCCACCAGATCCTCACACAGGAGCAGGCAAAGATGGTGGTGATGTCTTCTCGCGGGCTGCTCTTCGACAAACCGGTGGAGGGGCATCCCGGCCTGGCGGAACTGCGCCCGACGCTGCCTGAAACGGTGGAGGAAACGAACGCGGAGGGGAAGACAAGACATGTGGTTCTCCGCAAGCCGTATCAACAGTTCATGAAGGTGATTGCTGCCTCTTTGATCGGTGCGGACGGCGTTTTGAAAACCAATGCGGGAGAGACCATGGAAAAGCTGCTGTACTTCTTCTCCGATCACAGCATGGTTGAAAAGTTTGAGCCGTTCCGCGAGGACGCGCGGAATTTGCTGAACGACACGTTTGACGCCGCGCTGAAGGAGCTCTATCCGGAAGAAAAACAGCGGGAGGAAATCAAACGGGGCATCGCTGATATGTTCCCCTATTTGGAATACAGGGATAAGGCAGGCGGCTATTATGCATCCGGTGTATTCAACGCAGAAGCCTTAGGAAATGTGCTCAACGGTTTTGTCTCTTCGGTGAAAAAGCTGTATCCCGGAACGGAAGGACAGACCAAAGAGGAAGCCAGAGCTGTGCGCCTGCAGGAGGAACGCGAGAAAATGCAGGGAAAGGACCAACAGGAAATCGATGAGCGGCTGCACGCCATTGGGAAAATGTTTGACGATGCAGACGAGGCCCTTGAAGAGCTGCGGAAGATCCGGGAGCTGGACGAGGACAATCCCGAGATCCCGCTGATCAATGCTTGCTCCGCCAATGCACAGGCCTATAATGCCTTCGGCTCGACTTTCCTTGACGACACGCGCCGGCAGCTTGCGTTTTCCATACGCTCGCATGAAACCCGCTACCCAAACCGCTGCCTGTCATTTCTGCGTAAGAAATACACGCCGGAAAACGGTCATCCCGAACCCGGCTCCCAGGATGAGAAGATTCTGCGGGACATCACGGATATGGAGCAGAAATTCCGGGGTTATGAGGAACTCTCCGAAGAGGAACGGCTGAAAATGCAAGATACATATAAAAATGAGTTTGATCAACTGCATGACTTGTTGAAGCCGTTTGTGAAGTACGACTATCATGAGGCGGGCAACGCCGGCACCATGGGAGACGGTACCGCCATCACCGTGGAGGCGTTCGCAGCGGAAACCACCCAGTTTGTCGTTTCCCCGCTCACAACGCATTCCGCCGTCGGTCTTTACCGCCAGGGCCAGAAGGGCATGATAGGATATTATCAGGAGGACAACCCGCTTCCGAGCGACGCGGAGATGGAGTCTTACATTAAGACAAAGCAGGATCTCTCAGGAAACAGGGTATAAGCCCATCCGGTGAACCGCCTGCTGTGAGAAGGAGGAAAATTTCGCAATGACGACTATTGTTTCCATCGATCCGCGCCATCCCGGCGCATATGAGCCGCTTCTGACCGGTTCGCTGCCGGCGGGCGAGCGCGGGGTTCCCGTAGCGCTCGGCTGTGAGGAGAGCGGCCGTGCCCGTGCCGCCCTTGCGGCTTTCTGCGTGGGAGAGGACGTGATCATCCGCCGCGTTTCTGTGGATGGAACCTGCCGCCGCCGCGGCATGGGAACGGCGCTTGTGCAGGCGCTGTGCAGGGCCGCTGCCGCTTCCGGCGTTCGTCGGGCGGAGGCATATGTCAGCCTTTCGGAGCAGGATCAAGGGCAGGAAGCCGCCTGCTCGCTGTTCCGGGCCTGTGGGTTTGAGGAAGAGGAGAGCGCGCTTGTCTGCACGGTGCCGCTTTCCGTGCTCACTTCCGGGCCGCTCGGCGGATCCGCACCCCGCCAGGCCATCCCACTCGAAACCGTTCCCGCCTATAAGCTTCGCGCATTCCAGGCTGCCTATGTGAGGGCGGGCCGCGGCGCGGAGCTGCCCGACCTGCGCGGTCTGCTGGGGCGAGAAAGCATGGTGTGGCTGGAAAACGGGGAAATCCAGGGCTGTGTTTTGCTTGCGCCCAGCGGGCAGAATGTTGAGATCCTCTGGCTCTATGCATCCGGCGCGCAGGCGGTGCGCGGCCTGCTTTCTGCCGCCTGCCGCGCCCTTTCCCGCAGCTTTCCGCCCAAAACACTTGTGCGCGCCGCCACGCTGCTGCCCTCTGAGATAGAACTCATGAGGAAGCTCGGCGGCGAAAGCTTCCGGCAGGAGTCAGCGATCTGTGTGTTTACCCGGCAGCTTCAGGCGGAAGAGGCAGCGGGAGCGTGACATTTCCTTTTGTGCGGCGGCTGTTACTGCCTCCGTTTGTTCTTGAGCCTGAGATCCGAAAATCCACATCCATGTTTTCTGTGAACAAAACGCTCTGACCGTCTTGTTCACACGGATGTTTCTTTTCTTCCTGCTTCTGCGACCGGGCGGGCGCTTGGCCTGACTTATCGATCTCCACAGGCGTTCCTTCCGGCGGATCTAATCCGTAGAAATCCTGGGGCTTTACCTGACAAACCGCAGCCGCTCGCGAGCTTCCTCCAGCGCGTTGGAAGCGGCAGCAAAGCTATCCTCGTACACAGCACCGCAAAACAGACAACGGCGCTGTTCCGGCAGGAAGGGCGGCTGCATGAGGAACGCCTCGCTGCATTTGGGACAGAAACAAAGGCCAGGAATGCGCCGTTCGACAGAAAAGAACAGCCGTCCTCTCTCCTGAGCCTTGCGCCGGAGAGTCACGAAAAAATCTGTCCATGAGAACGTTTGCAAGGTCCGCTTGTATTCCTGAGCATCGGGGAGATTCGCCACAGCCGGATGGTCTATTGCTATGACTTGGTTCTCGTCTGCAATTTTCTTTGTCAGCTTGTGGTGAAACTCCTTATTCCGATAATAGATACGTTCCCGCAGACGAACAAGTTCCCGCCAGGTCTTTTGTGCACGAATGGAACCCAGCTTCTTTCGTCTCAGAGTGCGTGTCTTTCGGATCAACCGCTGATTCTCCTTTTTCGCCCCTTGCCGTACATATTGATTCCCGGCTGTATCCACAACAAATCCAGAATAGGAAAGCGCCAAACCAATCTCTCCGGATACAACAGAATTCGGCATGGACCGCGGCGCCTGCTCCGATACGAAAACAACGGACGCATAATATTTTCCTGCGGCCGTTTTTGAAATCTTTACCTCCACCGGATTTCCCGGCAGCACCGGGCGCTTTCGGCAGCGGACCCGCCCAATACACGGGATCTGCACATAAGATTCTGTCACATGGATCGATTTGGCCGTGGTGAAGTCCTGCCGGGGAGACTTCTTACTCCTGAACAAGGCATGTGGATCCCTCTGCTGCCGCTTTGCAAAACGACGAGCTGCGAACAGATTCGCTATGGCCTTTTGCAAAGCGGTAATACCAATCTCATCCAGCCAGAGAAACCATTCCTTTCGCATTTTTGTCAAAATTCGATTGCACTCATATGTGGAAAGCGCTTCCCCTCTCCGTTCCAGGGCCTTTTCTGTTCGTTCCAGAAAATAGTTCCACACGAAGCGCGTCCCGCCAAAGGTCTTTTCGATCTCTGCCTTCTGCTCGCTGGTGGGATACAAGCGGAATTTTTGCCCGCGATACGTTTTTTCCATCTTCTCTTCCCTCCTTTCCGAAGCTCTTCTTTCAGGATGTAAGATACTCTTCGATAGAAAGGGTTTGCTTCCTTTTTTCATTTTATGTACTTTAGGTTATGGTTATGAAGTTGCAGCAGAACAGAAAGCACGCACCACTTACGATAACATTCTCCGGTTCTGCGACGATCCCGACGTACGGGATCCCATCCGCTTCCTGCGTGCGCGCGAAGTCGTACACTACCAGCGTTTCGGCGAGGGCCTGCGCCTGACGACCGACAAGCTGGACTCCAAAAATTTCTATGCTTTCAACCCTGAGTTTGACCGGAAACGCTGAAAAGGAAGATTTTCCCTTGAGAAATCCGCCCAAATACGATATAATATAGATTAATAAAGATCATTTTCAGCTTCACGCAGAAAGGGTGGCGGATATGTTTGGAGTAAGTTCCGCAGGGGCCTATCGTGCTTATGCGTACTCCTCCTATGGCTCTCTCTACACGCAGGGTTCTTCCAATGGAACAGAGGCAATCAGCAGGGTGTCTCCTGCTCAGACCACGCCCGTTCCCCCCGTTTCCAAAACGGAACCGGTACAGCGCGGGGTTTCACAACCCGCGGCGCAGGATGACGGACCGCTTTCGTTTGTGCGGGAAGGCGCGGATTTTACTGCAATGGCAGTAAGAGGCCGCATCCAGTATGCCCAGGACGACACCGCGCAGGGCAATACACCCACGGAAAGCGCACCGGCGGAAGAAACGAAGTCCGCGCAGGAGGTCATGGAGGAAGGCGAATGCCAGACCTGCAAGGAACGGAAATATCAGGATGGCTCCAACGATCCCGGCGTTTCCTTCAAGACCCCTTCCAAAATTGCGCCTGAACAGGCCGCTGCCGTTGTGCGGGGACATGAACAGGAGCATGTTGTGCGCGAACAGGCACAGGCCAGACGGGAAAACCGTGAAGTTGTCAGCCAGTCGGTGACCTTGCACACCGCAATCTGCCCTGAGTGCGGAAAAACGTACGTCTCGGGCGGCACTACACGCACCACAACCCGCGCAGACTCCATCTCCAAACTGTTTGAACAGCAGCAGGAACAGCCCTCTTTCTTCCAATCCATTGCGTAATACGCCGCATGAACAGCCGATCCCAATGGGGTCGGCTGTTTTTTAATGCAGATATTCCATTTATTTCATAAAATGGAATAATATAAAAATCAAGTAGATGGAATTTTTTTATATAACAAAATTCAACCCAAAATTTTTACACTCTTTTGTACAGTTTTTCTTTTGAAATTATAGCCTTTTACGTTATTTTGTGCTATTATAATTTCCAACAGAAGGAAATTTATCTGAAATAATCAAATTTTTCTAATAGGCTCGATTTCCTCCTTTGGAGCCATACAGCATTTTTTCCAAACTCTGTGCAGCCCATATGAGACTGCTTTGAAACCTTTGATTGTTGATTTCTTTTGCTCAGGGATGAAACCGGGATTCCTTCTGGGAATGAGATATGGTGTAAACAAAAGGCATTTTGAAAAGAGAAAACAGAGGTGTCCCGCAGAGGAAAGAGTCCACAGGGAAAACACCGAAAGCTTAACCGCTTTCCGTGGTGAGCTCTGACCATACAGGGAAAAGTGCTGTTTTTCTTTTTGTGTGCCTTTTCAGATCTCATAGGAGGGAAAGCATATGCAAAAGAAAGAAAGCCCAAATGGTCCGCAAAATGGAAGAGTAAAGTTTGGCATACTTCCCAAACTGCTGCTCGGAATCCTGGTTCCCCTGTTTGTCGTGCTGGGAGTGATGGGAATTTTCCTGGGACTGCAGGGAGCCAGCACGGTTGACGAAATTATGAGCGCGGATCTTGATTCCGAAACAAAAGCGGCCGCCAATGAGGTCGAAAGCTTTTTTTCGCACTATTACGGCGTAACAGAAGCACTTGCGGAAACACAGCTGCTTCAGGATGTTGTGACTCAGCAGCAGGATGGCGGTCTCAAAGCCAGCCCGCTGTATACGGATCTGTTGGAAACGCTGCAGGCTGTTCAGCAGAAAAATCAGGAGGGCATTTCTTACATTTGGGTTTCCGATTTCCAATCCGGAGATCTTCTGCAAAGCGATAACCAGTTGTTCACGCAGGACGAGCTGGACTACACCACCCGGGCCTGGTACAAGCTTGTTATGGAGAAAAAAGACTCTGTTGCAACAGAAGCCTATGAAAGCGCAACCAGCGACGGATTGATCGTCACGCTCGCCTCCCCGATCATGGTCAACGGAGAGATCCGCGGCATCGTCGGCATGGACGTTGGAATGAGCAATCTGGAAAAGACGCTTGCCAGCATCAAAATCGGAGACACGGGCTACATCACCCTGTATGATTCCACCGGACAGATTCTGTACCATCCGGACAGCTCTCTGATCAACACAAACGCGGCGGATGCAAACTATTCATCCAATATCCTTGCGGCTATCCAGAACAAAGAAACCATGAGCGCCACACTGTATACCCGCAGCGGTATCAATTACTATGGCAGCACCAGAGGGATTCCCTCGATTGATTATTCCGTTTTGGGCATCATGCCTCAGGCGGAATATGATAACCATATATATGCTATTTTGAGGATTCTGATCATCGGCGTTCTCGTCTGCGGCATTCTGCTGGCATGTATCTGCACCTTTATCGCTCTTTCCATCACACGCCCGCTCAAGAAGCTTGACGTTGTGGTGGGTAAGCTTGCCGACGGCGAGCTGAATGTAGCGGTGGATACCCACAGCAGCGACGAGATCGGCAAGGTCGGCTTCAATGTGGAGCGAATTGTGGATCGCCTCAAAGAATATATCCTTTACATTGATGAACTGTCCGATGTTCTGCGGCAAATCGGAAACGGAAATCTCGTCTTTACCCTCAAGCATGCGTATGTCGGAGACTTTGCCAAGCTGAAGGATGCCCTGCTGCACATTCAGGGAACCTTGACAAATACCCTCGGAACCATCGCGCTCTCCGCCGACCAGGTCAACGCCGGCGCGGATCAAATCGCCAGCGGCGCGCAAGCGCTCGCACAGGGAGCCACACAGCAGGCCTCCTCCGTGGAGGAGCTGTCCTCCGCTGTGCAGGAGCTCTCCGGCCAGGCAACGGACGAAGCAAACAAAGCTGTCGATGCAGGCAAATTCCTCGAAAAGATCAAGGATGAAGTCGAAAAGAGCAACCAGCAGATGGCGATGATGCGCAAGGCAATGGATGACATCAGCACGCAATCCGGCGCCATCCGCAACATCATCAAGGCGATCGACGACATTGCATTCCAGACCAACATCCTCGCACTCAACGCGGCTGTGGAAGCGGCCCGTGCCGGAGTTGTCGGAAAGGGCTTCTCCGTTGTGGCAGAGGAAGTCCGCAACCTCGCCGGCAAGAGTGCCGATGCCGCCAAGGAAACCAATCAGCTCATTGAGAACTCCGTGCGCGCTGTGAAAAACGGAGAGGAAATCACACAGGCTACCGCGGAATCCCTGCATCTTGTGGAGGATGGAACAAAACAGATTGTGGAAACGATCAACGATATTGCAACCACCTATCACGCGCAGGCCGGCAAGCTCTCTGAAATCGCCCGAGGGGTGGATCAGATTTCCAGCGTAATTCAAACGAATTCTGCCACAGCTCAGGAGAGCGCCGCTGCCAGCGAGGAGCTTTCGGGACAGGCCAGTATGATGCGCGAGCAGCTTTCTCACTTCAAGGTCGCAGAAAGCCGGCAGGATTCCTACGACATCAGTTCCTCTTCGGAAGATGATCTCAGTGGTTTTGCGGAGCCTGGCTCTAAATATTGATCTTTCCCGGCACAGAAAGAACATCTGATACGTCCCCGGCCGTCCTTTGGACAGCCGGGGATTTTTTGCCGCATGCAAATTTTTAAAATATTCTTATCTGTAGAAATATGCGAACGGATGGAGTATAATAAGCACATCCACAGCCTTATCTGCAAGGCTGCCAAATCTGAGATGGAAGAGGATGCTTTGATGGAAATCAGACCTGCAGTCTATGAAGATATTCCTGCTCTGCTGCCGCTTTACCGCTGCCTGTTCTCTGAATCGGCTCAGCTTCAGCCCTATAACTTCCGCGCCGCTGATCAGGCAGAGGATTTTTTAAAAAAGACGATTGACGGCCCCGGCAGCACCATTTTGACCGCTGTGCGGGACGGTGAAATTGCGGGATTTGCCGTACTCTTTGAACAGCAAACGCCTTCCTACAACTGCCTGGTCCCGCACCGTTATGCGTATCTGATGGATCTGATTGTACAGCCGGAGCTGCGTGAAATCGGAATCGGCTCCGGCCTGATCGACGCCGCGAAAGACTGGGCACGTGAGCGAAAGCTGGATCATCTGGAGCTGAATGTGCTTCCGGAAAACAAAACGGCAGCCCATCTCTATGAGCGAAACGGCTTTGAGCCCTCTCTGTGCCGGATGCAGTATCGATTCTGACATGGCAGATCGGATCATTCTGCACTGCGACTGCAATGCTTTTTATGCTTCCGTGGAATGTCTGCTGCATCCGGAATACCGCGATGTTCCCATGGCGGTGTGTGGAGATCCCAACAGCCGTCACGGGGTTGTACTGGCCAAAAATGAAGCCGCCAAACGGTATGGGGTTCAGACAGCGGAAACCATCTGGCAGGCCAGACGGAAATGTCCGGGGCTTGTGCTCGCCCCTCCCCACCGCGAGGAATATGTACGCTATTCCCGTCTGGTGAATGAAATCTACCTGCGGTACACCGATCAGGTGGAGCCGTTCAGCATTGACGAAAGCTGGCTGGACGTCACGGGAAGCGGCCTTCTGTTTGGCTCCGGACCGGAGATTGCGGACGAGCTGCGCCGTGTGGTGGAAGAGGAGACAGGCCTGACCATCTCCGTAGGCGTATCGTTCAACAAAACCTTTGCCAAGCTGGGAAGCGACTACAAAAAGCCCAATGCCACCACAGTTCTGTCACGCGAAACCTGGCAGTCCCTGCTGTATCCCCTGCCTGTAGAGCGTTTTCTGTTTGTGGGGGAAAGCGCCGCTCAAAAGCTGCGGCAGACCGGGATCCACACCATCGGGGATCTGGCAAATGCCAGACGGGAACGGCTGGTATCCCTGTTCGGCAAAAACGGCGGGGAGCTCTGGGATATGGCAAACGGGCTTGACGAAGCCCCTGTACGGCACTTTGGAGAAGCACGCGAGGTCAAATCCGTCGGAAACGGGATGACCTTCCGCCGGGATCTTGCCGGAGCAGAGGATATCTCCCTGGCTGTCTCGGTACTCGCGGACTCCACCGCCGCACGGATGCGCCGCCACCATATCAAATGCACTACAGTGCAGGTGACAATCCGCAGCCCGAACTTTCACACCATCACGCGGCAAAAGCGCCTTCCTCTCCCCACCTTTCTTGCCGCCGACATCCGGGCAGCCGCTCTGGATTTAATCCGCGCGTCCTGGAACGAACGCGCCCCCATCCGGATGCTGACGGTAACCGGCTCCGGCATTGTGCCGGAGGATGCAACCGGCGAGCAGCTCAGCCTGTTTGAAACGGGGTCGGCTGCCAAACGCGAAAAACAGGAGCATTTGGAAGCCGCGCTCAACCAGATCCGGGACAAATTTGGACGGGATTCGCTCTCCATCGGTTCTGTCCTGCACAACGATCTGGGAATTGGAAAATACGGAAATCAAAAAAATGAGTAAATATAACAGGAGGTAATTAAAATGGTCAAACACATTGTATGCTGGAAACTGAACGAGGCGGGAAAAGCACATCAGGAGGCGCTGTACGCCGACCTCTCCGCCCGCTTTCATGCTCTGCTGGGCGTGGTGGACGGACTGACCGCGATTGAGGTCGGCCAGAACTATAACGGCGGGGAATTCGATCTCGTGCTGCTGTGTGAATTTACCACCCGTGAAGCGGAAAAGGCCTATCAGTCTCATCCGGCTCATCTGGCTATCAAAGAGATTGTCCATCAGAATGTCTGCGGCCGTGCGGCTGTGGACTATGAGCTGTGAAGGAGAAGCGGCGATGTCTGTTTTATTCTATCACTTTCAAAGCGAATATCTCAGAGGAAACGAGCAAATTACCGTAATCCTGCCGGACAAGCGGGAGGATATCAGCCCGGCTCAGTTTTATCAGAGCGGCAAGCGCTACAAGGTGCTCTGGCTGCTGCACGGCACCTTCAATGACGCGACGGACTGGATCCGCAGAACCAACATTGAACGATACGCCTGTGAAAAGGATCTTGTGGTCGTGATGCCCTCTGCGCTGAATTCCAATTACTCCAACTGGAACGGCTTTATGATGGGCTTCCAAATGTATGATTTTCTCACGGAGGAGCTGATGCCGCTCATCTACGGCTGGTTCCCCGTTTCCGATCGGCGGGAGGACAACTTTATTGCCGGGCTGAGCATGGGCGGGAGAGGCGCCATCAAATACGCTGTCAATCACCCGGACCGCTTTGCCGCGGCCGCTGTTCTTTCCGCCGCTCCGCTGGATTTTTCCGCCATCCGTCCCGGCCATCCCTGCCCTCTGCTCAACAGCGAGGAGCCCCGTCTGGCGGCTACCATCCGGAATGCGGGCGGTCTCGAGGCTTACCGGGCTTCCAACGAAAATGTATGGGAGATTCTCGATCGCCTGGCTCCTGCGGGAACGCTGCCGCGCCTGATGTTCGCCTGCGGTACGGAGGACGATCTGTTTTACGAACAGTTCCGCGTTTTCCGCGCACATGCGGAGGAAATTGGATTGAAAGCCCACTGGTTTGAGCGGGAAGGTTACTGTCATGAGTGGTCTTTCTGGGATCTGGCTATCCAGGAGGCGCTTTCCTTCTTTGAGCTGGATGAATAAAAGAGCAAGCCCGCTTGAAAAAGGCTTGACCGAAAACTTCATGGCAACGCCGCTGCTTTCATGCAGCGGCGTTGTTTTGATCCTGTGCTTTCTGTTCCGCAGGGGCAAAAACATACCCTTCCGCTTATTATAGGGTAGACCCACTGAACAACAACGCGGGGCTGCTTGTCCCGCTTTTCGGAAGGAGTTTTCGCCATGAACCAACCTGTTCCCCTGTCCTCCCTGGAGGAAGGCCAGGAAGCCCTTGTCGGGACGCTCTGCGCCGCCGGATCCATCCGAAGGCGGCTGCGGGATCTCGGCCTGACGGACGGCGCGCGCGTCGTCTGCCTGCAAAAAAGCCCCTGCGGAGATCCGACTGCCTACCTCATCCGCGGTGCTGTCATCGCCCTGCGCCGTCAGGACGCTTCCACGATTCTGATGAAAGGGGTGAAAGCCCATGGGGCTGACGATGCAATCCACAGGAACAGCCGCGCTTGACGCCGGTCTGCACATCGATCGCACCGACCCTGCCATGCGCGTCATCGCTGTGGGCGGTAACCCAAACGTCGGAAAAAGCACCGTGGTCAACGCGCTGACAGGACTGCGCCAGCACACCGGGAACTGGCCCGGCAAAACCGTTTCCACCGCACAGGGAAGCTGCTGTTTTGAAGGGAAGCCATATACTCTGGTGGATATTCCGGGGACATATTCCCTTTTCGCAAATTCCGCCGAGGAGGAGGCCGCCCGCGATTTCCTGTGTTTTGGCGGGGCGGATGCCGCTATCATCGTCTGTGACGCCACCTGTCTGGAACGAAACCTGAACCTTGTCTTGCAGGCGATCGAAATCCTGCCGCGTACCGCCGTATGCGTCAACCTGATGGATGAAGCGGAGCGCAAAGGGATCCGTGTTGACCTGCACCGTCTCCAGGAAGCTCTCGGCGTCCCTGTCACGGCGGCCAGCGCGCGCACACGACGCGGCCTGAAATCCCTGATGCGGGCTGTGAGCCGCGTTTCACGCGAAGAAGCCCCCACCCCTCCCACTGTCACCTACAGCCCTTCCATTGAGCGTGCGGCATCCCGTCTGCTCCCCCTTCTCTGTGATCTTCCCTCTCCCGGCCCCTCCGCACGCTGGCTGAGCCTGCGTCTGCTGGAGCCGGAGGAAAGCTGGAACACTGCCTTTTACAACTACTGCGCCGCCCTTCCCCAATGGGAAACCATACGCGCGGTAGCCGCGGAATGCCGTGACCAACTGACAAGCGAGGGAGTTTCCCCCTCCCTGCTTCAGGATCTCATCGCCTCACGCCTGATTGCACGGGCGGAACAGATTGCACAAAGCGCCGTTACCGCGCCGCCGGGAGGCGGTTTCGCCCGTGATCGCAAGCTGGATCGGCTTTTCACAAGCCGCTGGACGGGAATCCCTGTGATGCTTCTTTTGCTTGCCCTCATTTTCTGGATCACCATCACAGGAGCCAACGTTCCCTCCGAGCTGCTTTCCTCCCTCGGTACAGCCGCGGAGGATGGGCTGGCCCGCCTGTTTGAAACCTGCGGCGCTCCGGACTGGCTGACGGGAGCTGTCGTGCACGGCATGTTCCGTGTACTGTGCTGGGTCGTTTCCGTCATGCTGCCGCCGATGGCTATTTTCTTCCCGCTTTTCACTATTTTAGAGGATTTCGGGTATCTGCCGCGCGTCGCCTTCAACCTGGACCACGCCTTTCAGAAGGCTCATGCCTGCGGCAAACAGGCGCTCACCATGTGCATGGGCTTCGGATGCAACGCGGCGGGCGTTGTGGGCTGCCGGATCATTGACTCCCCGCGCGAACGCCTGATCGCCACCGTGACCAACAGCTTTGTGCCGTGCAACGGGAAATTCCCCACACTGATCACCATTCTGACCATCTTCTTTGCCGCCGGAAGCGCCGGAGGGCTTGTCCCCGCGCTCCTGCTTACAGGGATCATCCTGCTCGGCATCCTGATGACCTTTCTTGTGTCACGCCTGCTCTCTGCCACCATTCTGCGCGGCGTTCCCTCCTCTTTCACGCTGGAGCTTCCCCCCTACCGCCGCCCGCAGATTGGACAGATTCTGGTGCGCTCCGTCTTGGATCGGACGCTCTTTGTGCTGGCCCGTGCCGCCGCCGTGGCAGCTCCGGCAGGCCTGCTGCTGTGGATTCTCGCCAACGTGGACGCGGGCGGCATGAGCCTGCTGGCCCACTGTGCACAGGCTCTGGATCCGATCGGGAGGGTTCTTGGGCTGGATGGAGCCATTCTTCTGGCCTTCCTTCTGGGAATCCCGGCCAATGAGATTGTTGTGCCAATTCTCATCATGACCTACATGGCGGGAGGGAGCCTGACGGAACTTTCCCTGCCGCAGCTGCAAACGCTTCTGCTCGCCAACGGCTGGACCTGGCGCACCGCTGTCTGTATGGTGGTGTTTTCCCTGCTCCACTGGCCGTGCGCTACTA
This sequence comes from Anaeromassilibacillus sp. An200, assembly GCF_002160025.1. Taxonomy (GTDB): domain Bacteria; phylum Bacillota; class Clostridia; order Oscillospirales; family Acutalibacteraceae; genus Caccousia; species Caccousia stercoris. Next base: position 105,266 of record NZ_NFJU01000006.1, on the reverse strand, counting down.
CGCTCGCCACCATTTACCGCGAAACAAAAAGCTTGAAATGGACCGCCGCCTCCTTCCTCGTTCCCACTCTCTGCGGCGCGGCCCTCTGCGCTTTGATCGCGTTGATTCCGGTGTAAGCAAGTAGGCTTTTCTCTGCAAAACAGCACGCCGCAATCCATCACCTGGATCGCGGCGTGCTGTTTTGCCTTTCCCTTATTCTGCCTGTGTCCGGAACAGAAAATCGGGACGGCGTGCAAAATCAAATTGCACCGGCTCCGTTCGATGGAGCAGATGATGGAGATCCGCGCACTGAACGCGCTGATTTTCGTAGGTGGTCCAATAAACGCAGAGCGATTCGGCGCAATAGATCGCGGTGTAGATGGTATAGTCAAAGGGAAGAATGTCCGCGTCAAGGGCGGTCGGCTCCCCCGGCTCGCTGACGCGCACCGCGCCGAGCGGGAAAGCGGCGCTCTCGAACAGGTGCAGCATCCGGGTGACGGCTTCCTCCTCGCTCTTTGCCTGGACGGCGTGTTTCCGAAGGAAAGCAAGGCGCACAAAGCGGGAAGGAGAGCTCCAGTCGCCCGGCAGACCCTGCGCGCCGCTGCCGGAGAAGCACTGCTCCTGCCGGTCGCCCGCGTACTCCACCGTATCATAATCCAGATCCCGCAGGCCCGCATAGGCCAGCAGGTTGGTGCGGTGCCAGGAATAGCCGGGGCTGTTCGTCATCACACCGATGGTGTTACGGTAGAGATGCAGACCATCCGCGTCCGATTCAATCACGATGGTCTCCCCCGTCCGATCGCTGAACGACCAATGCAGCGGCGGCACCGCCCCTAATAGCGGGACGGAAACCAGTGTGCTCTCCTCCTGCACCAGCTTGACCACCTCTTCGACGCTCGCGCACTGGGCCAGACAATGGGACACCAGAAACGGCGGCTGAAGGGGCAGCGTGCCGGGACGGGGTTCAGCTTCGTAATGTGCGAAACCGCGGAAATAAAGCTGTCCGCCCATCAGGCCTTTCTCGTTTACGCCCTCGTAAAGGACAGGAACGGCGGGCGGGAACAGAAGGCCCGTTCCGATGGCGGCATAGCGGGCATCATGCTTGGTCTCCGGCCTTGCGCTGTGCTCCATCTCACAGCCGCAGGTATAATACGGCGTTCCGCGCGGTACAAAGGTAATCTGTGTCCCTTCCGCCAGACGGTTAAAGTCCATATTGCGGCCCCACAGATGCTTCCCGTCCTCCGATTCCCAACTCAGTGCGCTGCACCCTGCTTGGGCGGCCAGGGTCTCTCGCGCGCTGTCCATTGTTTGCAGCTTCATGGTGAAACTCCTCCCTGCGTCACCGCATAAATTTGAGTTACTTTTATAGTATCCCAAACACAAAAAGAAATAAATACTTTTCTGTGAAAAAAGCCCCTGTGCGGCATAAACCGCACAGGGGTCAGCAATTCTCTTAAATGGAAAATACCCGTTTCATCCTAGAAGAAGCGGAAAAAGAAGAGATAAAGCACCAGCAGAAAAACCGCAATGACAAGAAGAAGCGCCGGGATAAAAACAATCAGAGCCGCCAGAATCATCGCGGGACGATCCTTTTTTTCAAGCGGAAGCTTTTCCCGATCCTCCGCAAACCGTTTTTCCGCCTTTTCCACATCAATGATGCGCTTGATCTTCTTTCCGAAAAACATGGATGCTTATCCTTTCTTTCCGTGAAGCGGGAAATGGCAGGCAACATAGTGATTGTTGCCGACATCGATCCACTCCGGCACCTCGTCCTTGCACTTCTGCTGGCAGTAGCGGCAGCGAGTGTGGAATTTACAGCCGGACGGCGGGCTGACAGGGCTGGGAATATCGCCTTCCAGCAGAATGCGCTCCCGCTTGTCCTCCTCGTCCACCACGGGAATGGCAGAGAGCAGCGCTTCCGTGTACGGATGCATGGTGTTGTTAAAGAGCTCCTCTGTCGGAGCAAGCTCCACCATGTTGCCCAGGTACATTACGCCGATACGGTCGCTGATATACTTCACCACGCTCAGATCGTGCGTGATGAACAGGTAGGTCAGCTTCTGCTTCTCCTTCAGATCGGAGAGCAGGTTCAGAATCTGCGACTGGATGGACACGTCAAGCGCCGACACCGCCTCGTCGCAGACCACAAAGCGAGGCTTGAGCGCCAGGCTGCGGGCAATGCCGATTCTCTGACGCTGGCCGCCGGAAAACTGGTGGGGATAACGGCCGAACATGTAAGTCGCCAGGCCGCAGTCCTCCATCACCTTGAAGATATAGTCGCGCATGGCCGGATCGCCGCGCTTGTAGATCCCATGGGAGGTCAGGCCCTCGCCGATGATCTGGCCCACCGTCATACGGGGGTTCAGAGAGGAATAGGGATCCTGGAAAATCAGCTGCAAATCCTTGCGCAGGACGCGGATCTCCTCCTTGGACTGTGCCTTGAGATCGATCGTCTGGCCGTCCTTATGATAGAGCACCTCGCCGTGCGTCTGAGGATACAGCTGGAGCAGCGTGCGTCCGAAGGTCGACTTGCCGCAGCCGGACTCACCCACCAGGCCGAGCGTCTCACCCTCGTAAATGTCAATCGTGATGCCGTCGTTCGCGCGGACATAGCGCTGCTTTTCACGAAGCTTCGTCTTTTTTACGGGAAAGTACTGCTTGAGGTCGCGCACCTCCAACAGGACTTCGCGATTCTCATTTTGCATGTTCATTCCTCACCGCCTTCTCCGCATAGAAACACCGGACGAGATGATTGGGCGCAACCTCCTGCAGAGGAGGCTCGGCCTCTTTGCACTTCTGCGTGCAATATTTGCAGCGCGGGGCAAATTTGCAGCCCTGCGGCAGATACAGCGGGTTCGGCACCGCGCCGGGAATTGCTTCCAGGCGCTGGCCCTTCGGTGTGTTCAGGCGCGGGATCGAAATCATCAGGCCCTCGGTGTACGGGTGGGAATACACGCCGTTGTGGAAGATCGTCTTGGCGTCGGCCTTCTCCACAATCTGTCCGCAATACATCACAGCCACCTCATCCGCCATCTCATGGATAACACCGAGGTCATGGGTGATGAAGAGGATCGAGGTGCCGGTCTGCTGCTTGAGCTCATTCATCAGCTTGAGGATCTGCGCCTGGATCGTCACATCGAGAGCCGTGGTCGGCTCGTCCGCAATCAGAAGCTTCGGACGGCAGGCAAGCGCCATGGCGATCATGACGCGCTGCCGCATACCGCCGGAAAGCTGGAAGGGATATTGCTTCGCCACACGCTCCGGATTCGGGATCTTTACGTCGGAAAGCAGGCTCGCCACCTTGGCGCGCGCTTGTTTTTTGCTGAGCTTCTGGTGGATTTGCAAAACCTCGCCGATCTGGCGCTCCACGGTGAACACGGGGTTCAGGGAGGTCATCGGCTCCTGGAAAATGACGGAAATCTCATTGCCGCGGATATGATACATATCCTTGCTGGTAGCCTTGAGAATATCCCGGCCATTGAAGGTGATCTCGCCGCTCTCGATATAGCCGTTGCCATCGAGCAGCTTGATGATGCTCATGGCGGAAACGCTCTTGCCGGAGCCGGACTCGCCCACGATGCCGAGGGTCTTTCCCTCTTCCAGGCTGTACGTCACATCGTTGACCGCCTTGACGATACCCTTTTTGGTATTGAAATAGGTGTGCAGGTTTTTGACTTCAAGCAAACTCATGGCGCGGCTCACCTCTCTTTCGACTTCGGATCGATGGCGTCACGCAGGCCGTCGCCGATGCAGTTGATGCTGATGGTGCAGATGCCGAGCACGGAGGCCGGGAACACCCAGCGCCACCAGTAGTTTTCAATGACCTGTCCATTCTGCGCACCGGTCAGCATGTTGCCCCAGGTTGCGTTCGGCTCGTTGACGCCGAAGCCGATGAAGGACAGGGAGGACTCGGTAAGCATGCAGGTGGCGAAATCAAGCGTCGCGTTGACGATGATAACCGTGATGATGTTGGGAAGGATGTGGCGGAAAATGATGCCGAACTCCTTCACGCCCAGAGCGCGGGCCGCCGTGACGAACTCCTGCTCACGCTCTGCCAGAACGCTGCCGCGCACCAGACGGGCAATGCCCGGCCAGGACAGCAGACCCAGAATACACATGATTAGGATAATACGCTGCGTCTCACTGATACTGTTGCCCAGGATCGAGGAAAGGATGATACAGAAGGGCAGGAACGGGATGGAGGAGACAATTTCCGCCAGACGCATGAGCAGGTTGTCCACCTTGCCGCCCTTATAGCCGGAAATACCGCCGATGGTAATACCAATGATACTGGAGATGATAACGGCAATGGCGCCGACGGTCATCGTCATGCGGCCGCCGACCAGGAGACGGCGGAACACGTCGCGTCCAAAGGCGTCAGTACCCATGAGATAGCCCTTGAGGCCCCAGGCAACCACCTTGCCGCTCTCGGTGATGGCATAGTTGGCATAGTAGCCCGCGTCCACCTCAGAAATCGCTTCGCCGGCAGCCGGGGCACTGGACTGGCCGTGGGTATTGTCGCCCCAGCTCATTACCGTGCCATCCTTGAGGATCGCGGTGAAATGATAACGGCCGCCCGCAATGGAAGCCACCTGTCCCTGGATTTCCTCCGGGACATTCAAGGTTCCCTTAATGTTGTTGCCCCACACATACACCTGGCCGTCTTCGGTCACAGCAGCGGCACTTTCGTCCGTCAGGGCAATGTCCACAGCCTTCCCCTGCATCTCTTCGGGGACATTCGTATAAGCGGAGGTCTTGCTGGTCAGCGGAACTACCTCTCCGTCCTTCGTCAGAACCATAACAATGTTCGTGCTCGCTGCGAACTTGTCAATGTTTCCCTGGACGCCCTCGGGATAGGTAATGTTCAGCAGATAATCGCTGCCCCAGTTATACATCTCGCCCTCCTCTGTGAGTGCGAGGGAGATCTGGTAGCCCGCGAGAATCTGCTTGATGTTGTTGCCGCCGGTGCGCAGCTCCATCGGGATGGAGGCCAGACCCATACGGTCGTTGCCCCAGGTGAAGATCTGGCCGTCCTCGTTGGCAGCGACCACATGGTCAAGGCCGGCGGAGATCATCGTAAGCTTTCCGGTTTCGCTTGTGCTGGGAATATTTTTGAGCTTGTCCGTGGGGAAGGTGCCCCACTCGTACACGTTTCCGTCCCTGTCAAGACCGACGGAGAACGTGCTGCCGACAGAAAGCTGCTGAGCATTGCTGGAAAGCTTGGAAGGGACGCTGAGCATGCTGAAGCCGGGAGCGACGTTCGCCTGCGTTACGTCCTGATAATAGAGATCAATCGGGTAGAAGAAAGGAAAAATCACACAGCACAGAAAAATCACAACGAACAGGGTCAGGCCTGTCATCGCAATCTTGTCATGCAGGAAGGAGTGTAAGACCATCTGAAGGGGGCTCTGGAGAACCTCCTCTTCCTCCTGAGGAAGGCCGCCTATCACCATGCGCTGCGCGGCCTTGGAAGCCGTGGAGCGGCGCGGAGCTCTTTTCTCTTTTTTCGGCATACGTCTCCCCCCTTAATTTTCCAGGCGGACACGGGGGTCCACCAGTGTATAGGCAATATCCATGAGTACGTTTCCGGCAAGCGACAGGATAACGTAGAACATCTGCATCGTCAGCACGACGGAGAAATCGCGCTGCATCAGAGCGTCGATCAGCATCTTGCCGAGACCGGGAATCAGGAACACGGACTCAATAACAATCGATCCGCCGAACAGGCCGATGATCCACCAGGTTGTGATGGTCACAACCGGAATCAAAGCGTTGCGGAACGCATGGACATAAATGACCGTCTTTTCCCGCAGGCCCTTGGCGCGCGCCGTCCTGATGTAGTCCATCCGAAGCACATCAATCATGGAAGCGCGGACATAGCGCGTGATGCCGCCGATACCGGACACCGACATGACCATAACAGGCAGCACCATATGCCAGAGCTGATCCCCAAGCCCCGCGAGCCCCCCCGCGTCCATACCGGCTGTTCGCAGGCCGCTGATCGGGAAGATGGGGAACTTCACCGCAAACAGGAAAATCGAAAGCAGCGCGATGATAAAGCCCGGGATACTGTAGCCCACAATGGTCAGCACCTGGATCACCTTATCAAACACACCGTTTTTGCGCACGGCTGTGATGATACCGAGCGGAATCGAGATCAGGAACACCACGATCATCGCGCAGATGTTGAGCATGACGGTGTTCATCATCGGCGCGCTGATGATCTGGATGACTTCCTTTTTATACTGTGTGGAATAGCCGAAATTGCCGGTGAGCATGTTGCCCATCCAGGCAAAATACTGGATTGGCAGCGGCTGGTCCAGTCCCAAGCGCTGCCTGGTCTGTTCATACAGCGCTGCATAAGCATCCGGCTTCATGGTGGTTTTGCTGCTGCCCAGCATAATCTCCACCGCATCTCCGGGCATGGACTTATAAATTGCGAACATCAGGATCGATATGATAAAGAATACAAAAACGATATAGATGAATCGCTTGAGCAGATATCTTCCTTTTCCCATTCACCTTTCCCCCGTTTCAGATTTGCGGCAATGTGCCGGCTTTCGGAAAAAAAGACGGCGGAACCCGCAGTCGCGAGGTTCCGCCGGATACTGTTTATTCCTCTACCACCCAGGCATCAAGGACAGCTCTGGACCACTCCCAAACGGAGGAGGAGCTCCATCCCTTCAGTCTCGTCGAGTAGAAATCATAATATTCGTCGGAATACAGGGGGACGTCCGGCAGCTTTTCATTCCAGACCTTGATGAAATTCTGCCAGGCAGGCAGCCAGGCCTCATCATCGTCATAAGCGATCGGCTTGAGGGCATACGCGGCAGCCTCCAGATCCTTGTCGGCAATCCAGTTGCTGTTGTAGCCGCCCTGCATCCACACCGGATCGGTGGAATAGTAGTACCAGGGAGAGCTGGCCAGAGCGAAGCCGGTGGCCAGGTTATACATATTGTAAATCTTGTCGCCGGAATGGCTGATGCAGGCAGACAGCGTCGGGAAGTCCATGGTGGTGGCCTTCAGCTCCATGCCGGCCTCGGTCATGGCCTCGGGCAGCATGGTGGCGAGCAGCTCGGAAACCGGGTTGCCGTCGGTGTTGGCCCACTCGATGACCAGCGGCTTGAGCTCGCCGTCAACTTCCTTATAACGGGTGCCGGTGCCGGAGTAGTCGCTGCCGTCGGCGTTCTTGTTCCAGCCATCAGCATCGAGGAGCTCCTTGGCCTTGTCGATGTTCTTCTCATAGGTCTCGAGGTTCTCGTCGATCCATGTCTTGGACTCCTGATACTCCCACTGAGCCAGGCCATAGTAGCTGTGCACGACGGAAGCGTAGCCGCCGGAATACTGACGGGCAAACTCGCCGCGATCCAGGCAGTAGGCAATCGCCTGACGGACATTCTGAGAATCGGTCGGGAACTGGCTGCAATCGAACTGAATCTTGCCGTAGCCGTTACGGAAGAAGGTGTTCTTCTCGGCCTTGCCCTGATCCACCAGATCCAGGCCGCCGTTGATGGTGTCCGCGCCGCTGCACTGGAACAGCAGGTCGACGGAACCGGAAGCCAGCTCGTTGATCATGGTGTCGTTCTTAACAGTCTTGATGATGATCTTCTCGATCACAGGCTTCACACCGCGGTAATCGCCGGCATAGTTCGGGTTCACCACGATGGTGCCCTGACGGCTGGCCGTGTCGTAGGACTCAAACATGTAGGGGCCGCAGACAACGGACGGATTGTAACGATAGCCGGTATCGGGATCGTTGATCGTCTTGAGCAGCAGATCCGCGGTGAACTCGCCGCTGATGGAAGCGCCCTCAGCGGAATCCACAACATCGCAGTCGGGAGCGATGACATGCATCGGACGCGGCGCGGCGGAAGCATAGGTAATGTCATAGTGATAGGGCAGCTCCTCTGCCTTCACGGTGACGGAGTAGGTCATGTCGTCCACGAGGTGAACGCCTGCAAAGTTCTCCGTCTCACCGGCAAAGTAAGCGTCATAACCCACGAGGGAATAGCCGGCCTGGCTCGGATAGCCGTCGACCTGGTTCATCTCCGGGCTGCTCTCGAGCAGGAGCTGGAACACATAGTCCTTCGCGGTGATCGGCGTGCCGTCGCTCCACACGAGGCCGTCATTGATCGTAACGGTATAGGTCTTGGTGCCGTCCTCATTCTCCACTTCCTCGTGGCTCTTCACGACGGTCGGATCGTACACGAAAGCACCGTCGATGTCGGACACGACCGTGCCGTAGCCGTGCAGCAGGTTGTAGAGTTTGTAGTTGGTGGCCGTGTTGTTGAAGCTCGCGTCATAGAAGTCGCTTTCCAGGTCGGTGGTGGTACCGATGACCAGCTGGCCGGAAGGTTCCGTGGGACGGGCGCTTTCGTCGGAAGCGTCCGTTCCGGAGGACGCTGCGTCAGACGCAGCCGCGGAGCTGGCATCAGGGTTGTTCGTCACACTCTGATCCTGCGAGCAGGCTGCCACCGAGAACGCCATAGCGCCCGCGAGCAGCAGGGACAGCAGTTTCTTCAGTTTCATGCTATATTCTTCCTTTCCTCTTTCCCGGATCAAGCATACAAAAAGCGGGAAACCCCGCTATGCAGAATCACCGGAATGAATGCGCTCACAGGCTTTTTCTTTCCCTTGCCGCTCCCGACAAAGTGTTAGAAATGTAACCTGCTAACGTAATATCTACGTTATTTTATCAAAAACGGTCGCAAAGATCAATACAGTAATGTCAAAAATATTAACAGAGAATGAAAAAAAGCCCGGGAAAGCGCGAGCTTCCCGGGCTTCTCTGCCCTTATTTTAGGCGTTTTTACTGAATTATTCCGCGGTAAGTTCTTCCATTTCTCCGATCAACTGATCAAACATTTTGAGCGCGCTGCTGATCGGCGCGGGCGTGGAAATGTCCACCCCGGCCCCGCGCAGAAGCGACACCGGATCGGTGGAGCAGCCGCCGGAGAGGAAACGGATATAGTCGTCCACGGCAGGCTTGCCCTCGCGCAGAATGCGCTGGGAGAGCGCGATAGCGGAAGCAAAGCCCGTGGCATACTGGTAAACATAGAAATTATAATAAAAATGCGGGATGCGTGCCCACTCGAGAGCGATCTCCGGATCGGGCTCGATATCCTCGCCGTAATACTGGCGGTTGAGATCGGCGTATTTTGCGCACAGCGCCTCAGCGGTGAGAGCCTCTCCCTTGCGGATCTGCTCGCTGCACCACAGCTCAAACTCCGCGAACATCGTCTGGCGGTAGAGCGTTGTGCGGAACTGCTCCAGGAAGTGGTTGATGAGGTACGCACGGCGGCGCGGCTCCTTCGTCTGGCCCAGCAGATACTGCATCAGCAGCGCCTCGTTGCAGGTGGAAGCCACCTCCGCGACGAAGATCACATAGCCCGCATACGTCACACTCTGGGTGTGGTTGGAGAGATAGGAGTGCAGGGCGTGGCCCATCTCATGCACCAGGGTAAACACGTCGTCGAGCGTATCGGTGTAGTTGAGCAGGACAAAGGGATGCACGCCGTACACACCGGCGGAGTACGCGCCGGAACGCTTGCCCTTGTTCTCGTAGACGTCAAGCCAGCGGTTGTCAAAGCCCTCGTTGAGGATTTTCAGGTAATTCTCGCCCATCGGGGCCAGCGCCTTGCGGGCCAGCTCCTTGCCCTCCTCAAACGTCACCTTCATGTCCTCATCGGCAACGATGGGGGTGTACAGGTCATAATAGTGCAGCTTGTCCACGCCGAGCAGCTTTTTGCGCAGGCGCACATAGCGGTGCATGGCCGGGAAATTGTCGTGAACGGCCTGGATTAGGTTGTGGTAAATCTCCACCGGCACCTCGGTGTGATCGAGCGCGGCATGCAGCGCGGAGGGATAACGGCGGGCGTTCGCGAAGAACTGGAGCTGCTGCATCTGGGAGGTCAGCACCGCTGCGGAGGTGTTGCGGTACTGGCCGTACACGCCGTAGAGGGAGCGGAACGTGGACTCGCGCAGCGTGCGGTCAGGCGACATCATCAGGGGAATAAATGTGCCGTGCGTGACAGGATGCTTCTTTCCTTCGCTGTCCACCGCGTCCGGGTAGGTCATATCGGCGTCGTTGAGCATGGAGAAGATCTCGTCCGGAGCCTGGCTGAGCTGTCCGGCGGCGGCCAGAAGGGCCTCGCACTCGGCGGAAAGCGTGTGGTCTTTCTTGCGGCGCACACGGGTCAGGGCCAGACGGTAATGCTCCAGGCCCTCCTCCTCACGGAAGAAGTTCTCAAAGCGCTCGTCGCTGACGGCGAGCAGCTCCGGCGTGCTGAACGCGCTGGCCTTATCGAGATCGACCAGGAGGTTGCGCGACTGGGCGCTCAGCTCCTGATACACGGCGTTGCGCGTGTCCTCGTCGGACTTGCGGAAGGCATAGGAAATCAGGCGATCGCCGTCGCGCATCAGGTCGTCGTACAGGCGCAGATAGCCGAGAAGAGTCGCGGCGCTCTCGCACAGGCGGCCCTCATAGCTTTTGAGCTCGTCGAGCATTCCGCGCACGCGGGTCAGTTCGGCGCGCCACGCCTCGTCGCTCTCAAAAAGATCGGTTGTTGCCCAGGTAAAGCGCGGATCCGCTTCACTGCGGGCAGGAATGGTGTTCTGCATGGTATTCTCTCCTTTGCGTTAAAATAAAATCTGAGGCTCCTTTCCGACATCCCGCCGGTTTTCGCGCCGGGCCGGGAAGGAAAAAAGCCGGGAAAAGAATCAGCGTTTCAGGGAACGCAGAATTTGTTTCTGCTCCGGGGAAATGCGGCGGCTTTCAATCGCCTTCTGGATGGCTTTGTTGTGCGTCCACACGGGAAGGCGGTGATCCGTAAGATACGGGAACACATCGTCCCATCGCTTGGCAAGGGCAGTGGCAAAATACCACGCCGCCATCATGTTGACATAATATTCTTCGCTTTTCACCCCGGCGACCCAGTCCGCGTACCTGGGCCGGAACGCTTCGTCAAGATACAGGCTCATGAGCATCCCCATCGCAAAGCGAACCGTGTACGTCCCATCGCTTTGCAGCCAGCGGAACAGCTGATCCGGCAAAGCTTCCGGGCACTTGTCAAACGCGCGCGGATGCAGCAGATCGCACGTCGCCCAGTTGTCGACATGGGGAAGGAAGGATTCAAGCGCGGCCACTGTCTCGCCGTAATCCCGCAGGGAAGCGATCAGCAAACCGTGCAGGTTGTTTTCCTCATAGTAGTCATGCGGAAGCTGCCGCACAAAAGCGGCGGCCTGTTCCGTCCCCGCCAGTTCCCGGCTGAGTTTGCGCAGATCGGGGGTACGCACGCCAATCACGCACGCCGGATCCACGGTAGGCATCAGCCTGGATTGGAACAGACGGTATTCCGGATCCTGAAGCGCAAACAGCCTGTCCCGGATCTCCTGTACCGGCTCCATCATGGTTCCCTCCCTTGTATGGACGTTCCGTTCTCTATTATACACGCTCCGCGCGAAAAAACCACCCCTCTCCGGGCTTTTGCGCAAAAGCCCGGATCAGAGCGGAAGCCCCGCGAGCGCCATCCCCTGCTCCACCACAAAAACGGCAGCCGTCGCACCGAGGGCAACGATCAGCAGGCCCTTGTCCTTATACGCAAGTACAATCGCGACCAAAAGCCCGGCAGCGGCGCTCCACCCGCTGGAGGTGGACGACAGGATCGCCGGGAAGGTCATCGCGGACAGCACGGCATACGGGACATAAGCGAGAAAGGACTGGATAAACTGGTTCGTGATCTTTTTGCGGAACACGGCGAGCGGCAGCATGCGCACCACATAGGTGACGAGCGCCATAATCAGCACACCAGTCAAAACATAAGCATAGTTCATTTATGTCTGCGCCTCCTTTGCCACGGGGTAGCGCAGCGCCGCGAGCGCGGAGGCCGCGACGGCGCAGACGATGATCACCCAGCCGCTCGAAAGGCGGTTCAGGCCGGGCGTCCAGGTGAACAGGCACGAGAGCACTCCCGCGAAAATCACCACACGGCGGATCGGCTTTGACGTGCGCGACGGCGGGATAATGATCGCGAGGAACATCCCGTAAATCGCGATCCCCAGCGCGCTGCGCAGCGATTCCGGCAGAATTCCCGTGGCGGCCGCACCGAGGAAGGTGCCCAGCGCCCAGCCGAAATACGGCGTGAGGATCAGGCCCGAAAAATAGCGGGCATTGATCGATCCCTTCTGCTGCATGGCGACGGCGAAGATTTCATCCGTCACGCCGAAGGAGAGCACCCAGCGCTGCAAGGTGGTCATGGCCTCGTCCACCTTCTGGGAAAGCGAGAGCGACATGAGCATATAGCGGATGTTGATGACAAAGGTGGTGACGGCTATCTCCACATACAAGCCGCCGGAGAGGATCAGCGCCGTCCCGGCCACCTGCCCGGCGGAGGTGAGGTTCGTCATCGAGATGAGCAGCGCCACCCACACGGGCAGGCCGCCCTGCGTCGCCATCATGCCGAAGGCGAAGGAAACGCTGATGTAGCCGAGACAGATCGGCAGGCCGTCTTTCAGACCCTTGCGAAAGGTGAGTTGTTCCGACATGATTTTCATTCCCCGACAAAGCGAGCCCGGCGGCCCCTTGCGGCCCCCGGGCTTGCTGATATAGTTTGAGAAGCGTTTCTGCGTCTGCTTCGAACGGATTTGGCGCTTAGAGCGACTCGCAGACGAGCGCGCCCATCTCCGCGCAGGAGACCAGCTTCATGCCCTCGGTACAGATATCGGCGGTGCGGCCCTTTTCGAGCGCGCGGGAAACGGCGGCTTCGATCGCGTCCGCGGCCTCGGCTTCCCCGAGCGAATAGCGCAGCATCATCGCGGCGGAGAGGATCGTGGCGAGCGGGTTCGCCTTGCCGGTGCCCGCGATATCCGGGGCAGAGCCGTGGATCGGCTCATACAGGCCGGACTTGCCGCCGCTCAGGCTGGCGCTCGCAAGCATGCCGATGCTGCCGCTGATCATGGAGGCCTCGTCGGAGAGAATGTCGCCGAAGATGTTGGAGGTCACAATCACGTCAAACTGGCCGGGATTGCGCACCAGCTGCATGGCGCAGTTGTCCACATACATATGGGAAAGCTCCACATCCGGGAACTCCTCGTCACGGATGCGGGTGACGGTGGCGCGCCACAGGCGGGAGCTTTCCAGCACATTCGCCTTGTCGACGCTGCACACGCGGCTCTTTCTCTTTCTTGCCATCTCAAAGGCCACGCGGGCGATGCGCTCAATCTCCGGCACGGAATACTGTTCCGTGTCGTAGGCGGCTTCGGCCCCGTCGACCGTGCGGCGGCCACGCTCGCCGAAATAGATGCCGCCGGTCAGCTCGCGCACCACCAGGATATCCAGGCCCTCGCCGATGATCTCCGGGCGCAGCGGGGAAGCGCTGCGCAGCTGCGGGAAGATGACGGCCGGGCGCAGGTTCGCGAACAGGCCGAGCGCTCCGCGGATGCCGAGCAGGCCCTTCTCCGGGCGGCGATCGCCGGGGACGTTATCCCACTTCGGGCCGCCGACCGCGCCGAGCAGCGTGGAGTCCGCCGCCTTGCATGCGTCGATCGTCTCCTGCGGCAGCGGCACGCCCGTCTCGTCGATGGCGCAGCCGCCCAGCAGGGCATAGGTGTAGTTCATATGGAAGCCGAATTTCTCTCCGGCCTTGTCAAGAACGCGGATCGCTTCGTTTACGATCTCCGGGCCGATGCCGTCTCCCTTCAAGACAGCGATGTTATATTCTCTCATGCTGACGTCCTCCCGTTACTGCTTTTTCTGTTCGCCGGACGCGCGGTTGATCGCACAGATAATACCCTTGATGGAAGCAAGGCTGATGTTGCCGTCCATGCCCGCGCCGAACACGGTCTTTCCGTCCTTGTCACGAAGCTGGATGTAAGACAGAGCCTTCGAGTCCGCGCCCGCTCCCACGGCGTGCTCGCTGTAGGAAACGAACTGGTAATCGGTGATGCCGATCGTGCGCAGGGCGTTGAAGAACGCGTCGATCGGGCCGTTGCCGCGTCCGCTGATCTGGTGATCCTCGTGGCGGAAACGCAGGTTGCCCTCAAAGTGCACGACGGTGTTGTCGCTCTCGGCCTCGTTTTCCTCATACAGCTTATACTGCTTGAGGTTGTAGGGATACTTGATTTCGAGATACTCGCGGCGGAAGATGTCGAAGATCTCCTGCGGCTTGAGCTCGCGCCCGGCCTCGTCGCAGGCGTGCTTGACCATTGCGCCGAATTCCGGGTGCATGGCCTTGGGCAGCTCGTAGCCAAACGACTGCTGCATCACAAACGCCGCGCCGCCCTTGCCGGACTGGCTGTTGATGCGGATGATCGGCTCGTACTTGCGGCCCACGTCCGCCGGGTCGATCGGCAGGTACGGCACCTCCCAGTACGGGCTGTCGCTGTCCTGCATATACTTCACGCCCTTGCTGATCGCGTCCTGGTGCGAACCGGAGAAAGCCGTGAACACCAGATCGCCCGCGTACGGATAGCGCGGCGGAACGGTCATGCGGGTGCATTTCTCATAGATTTCACGGATGCGGCGCAGATCGGAGAAGTCAAGACCGGGATCCACGCCCTGCGAGAACATATTCATGGCGACGTTCATGATATCGGCGTTGCCGGTGCGCTCGCCGTTGCCGAACAGCGTACCCTCCACGCGCTCCGCGCCCGCGAGAATGCCGAGCTCGGTAGCGGCGGTGCCGGTGCCGCGATCGTTGTGCGGGTGCAGGCTGATGATGGCGCAGTCGCGGTGCTTGAGGTTGCGGCAGAAATATTCGATCTGATCCGCGTGGTGGTTCGGCGTGGACATCTCCACGGTGTTCGGCAGGTTCAGAATCACCTTGTTTTCCGGCGTCGCGCCGAGCGTCTCCAGCACCTTCTCACAGATCAAAACGGCGTTGTCGATCTCCGTGCCGGAGAAGCTTTCGGGGGAATACTCATAGCGGATGTTTGCGCCGGTGCGGGCGATCTCCTTCTCCGTCAGCTCACGGACCAGCTTCGCGCCCTCCACCGCGATGTCGATGACGCCCTGCATATCGGTCTTGAACACGACCTTGCGCTGAAGTGTCGAGGTGGAGTTATAGAAATGGACGATGACATTTTTCGCGCCGTCGATCGCTTCAAAGGTTTTCTGAATGAGGTGCGGGCGGCACTGCACGAGCACCTGGATGGTCACATCGTCCGGGATCAGGTTCCGCTCGATCAGCGCGCGGCAGATCTCATATTCCGTCTCCGAGGCGGAGGGGAAACCGATCTCAATCTCTTTGAAGCCAATCTCGACCAGCGTTTTGAAAAACAGCAGCTTCTCCTCGAGGTTCATCGGATCGATCAGCGCCTGGTTGCCGTCGCGCAGGTCGACGCTGCACCAAATCGGCGCTTTTGTGATCACCTTGTCGGGCCAGGTGCGGTCCGGCAGGGACACGGGAGAAAACGGAATGTACTTTTTACAGCCTTTGTTCAACATCGCAAATACCTCCTGTCTCGCTGAGAGACGGGAACAAAAAAGCCCCGAACTCTCGTGATGAAAGCTCGGGGCGAATGATTCCATCCGCGGTACCACCCAAATTCAGCGCGCTGGGCGCGCCCTCAGACCTCTCAGGAACTCCCCGAAGGCCTTGGCCTGTAACGCTGCCTCTGCGTCCGGCCCTACACGCCGCAGAGAGCGCGTCAGACCGGCAGCTCCGGGATGAGTTATACACGCTGATAAAACCACCGGCTCACACCGCCCGCCGGCTCTCTTGCGGTTTTCAAAAGCGTCTTTTTCCCTTCATCGCCTTTTTGTGGCTGTGAAATTGTATTGGAAAATATTATAGCGCCGCGCGGTGCGGATTGTCAAGAGGAATGCGCTCAGAAATTCGAGCCGTTCCAGCCCCATTGATTCGTCGCAAGATAGCGCACATAGACATGGTCGGGCTGGATCCCCAGCACAGACTGCGCCATCGAGCACAGGCGGGCGGTCAGCTGATCGCAGGCGGAGTCGGGCGCGCCGCCGTACAGATCCACGGCAATGAAAGCCATCGGTTCATTCGCCTCGCCGCGGAAAGCCATGCGGGTTTCCGGCTCAAAGGTCAGCATCAGCCAGCTTTTGCTCTTGCCGGGAAGCAGCGCGATTGCCTCCCCGAGAGCGGAGCGCAGGGATTCCTCCTGCGTGGGGGTGATAGCGAAATTCGTTTTCCATTGAATACAGGGCATGGTCAGCATCCTTTCCGTTTCAAAATAAGAATTTCTTTCAGTATAACACCGCCCGCGTCGTTTGTCACCGAAAAGAAAAAGAGAGCGCCTTCAGCGCTCCCCACAGTAGAAATATGTGGAATTATCGACGAGGCGGCACCAGTCGGCCTTGTCGAGGATTGCGGCCACATCCGCGCGGCGCAGCTTCTGCGGCGCGATCGCCTTGACGGCCTCCGAGACATGGATCAGGCGATCCGCGTTCTCCTGGAAGAATGTGCGCAGCTTTTCCTCGGCCTCCTCCAATCCCGTTTTCGGAGCGCGGGCAGCCGCCGCCACAGCCTTCTTTTTCTCCAGCAGGAACTCCTCCGGGTGCGCCTTCAGATATGCCAGATACGTCACCCGGATCCGGCTGACCAGCGCCGGGGTGATATCCGGCTCCTCCTTCAGCCTGGAAAAGGGGCAGCGCACCAGATCGTGCATTTCCTCATACCCGCAGCTCTCGCAATAGCAGAGAAACGGATAGTAAGCATCACTCGTATAGACGTCCCGAATTTTTGCCATATTTCTTCCTCCTGGATATTTGCTGATTTTGGATTACCATTAGGGCACGTTTTTTTATTATAGCAAGCGGAAAGCGGCGCGGCAAGGAAAATTTTTCTTTTTGTCACAATCTGTGGGTTGGGTCTGGTATAATAAAAAACAGAATAAGATCCGAGGATCCCGGCGGAGAAAGGAAGAACAAAAATGGCAGAGACAATGACGGCGAAAGAGCGGCGCGAGGCGATTCTTTGCGAGCTGGAGCGGGCGGAAGGCCCGGTGAGCGCTTCCGCGCTGGCAAAACAGTTTCATGTGAGCCGTCAGGCGGTGGTGGGCGATGTGGCGATGCTCCGGGCGCTCAATGCCCCCATCGCGGCCACGCCGCGCGGCTATGTGCTCACACGCAGCGAGGGACGCGGGAAAACCTTCACGATTGCGTGCCGCCATGGACGCGACCGCCTTGGAGAAGAGCTCTATGCCGTCGTTGACAACGGCGGGGCCCTGCTGGATGTGGTGGTGGAGCACGCTCTCTACGGCCAGCTCAGCGGCAAGCTGCACATTTTTTCCCGCTACGACGCGGACGAATTCCTGCGCAGGCTCTCCGAGCAGGAGGCTTCTCCCCTCTCCGCGCTCACGGGCGGCATCCATCTGCACACCCTTTCCTGCCCGGACGACGGCTGCTTTGCCCGCATCTGCGCCGTCCTGCGGGAAAAGGGGATTCTCATTGCACCCGGCGACGAATAACCCCGCCAAATCTTCCGATTTTTTGGCCGAAAGAGGAAAAAAGTCCGTGAAACCTTGCCATTGACACAGGTTCTTTTCATGAGTATGATAGGTGTCAAGACACCTGATAACACACTGTCATATTCATGAGGAGGAGCCAGCCATGAAAAAGAAGGACGCCGTTGTTTCGATGTGCATTTCGGCGCTTTTGTGCGCGCTTGGAATCATCATCCCGATGTTTATGCCGAAGATCTGGATCCCGCCGATGTCGTTTACTTTGGCCAGCCATGTGCCGATCTTCATCGCCATGTTTATTTCGCCCGCGTCCGCCATCATGGTTACGGTGGTGACAAGCATTGGCTTTGCCCTGTCGATGCCGCTTGTCGTGGCGCTGCGCGCAGCCTCCCATCTTGTCTTTGTGCTGGTGGGCGCGTTCCTGCTCAAAAAATCCGGCTCTATCCTGCAATCCATGCGCACTGCCACACCCTATGGCCTGCTGCTCGCCATCCTGCACGGCGCGTGCGAATCCGTCGTTGTCACGGCGTTCTATTTTACCGGAAACGGCTCGGAAAGCTGGTATGAGAGCGGCTACGTTGTTTCGGTTCTGCTGCTTGTCGGGCTTGGCACCGTGGTGCACAGCATGGTGGATTTCGGCATCGCGGTGGCTGTGTGGAAGCCGCTGTGCCCGATGCTTCACATTCCGGTGAGTGCCAAGATGCGCACATGGACAGCGTCATAATCACAATTCGGGGGCAGTTCAAAAAGCTGTCCCCTTTTTTGTCTTTACAAACGGCAAAAACTGTGCTATAAAGAAAACAAATCCAAAGAAAGGGAATAGCCCTGTTTCCGATCCGGCATGGCGGATGCCTGCCGCGAATTTGCTTTTGGAAACAGGCCGAAGGTGCCGAAAGAGGATGCGTAATATCTGAACGGTTAACTGCACACCTGATTTTTGAGTCGGGAGGGCGCGACAGGCGCTCTGTTTTGTGCTGCCGTTCGAGGCTTTGCGATCCTGCGTGCCGCCGTCCCTTTTTGGGGTACGGCTGCGCGCCGCTGCCCGCCGCACAAAACCCTCCCGCTGTGACGGAGGGATTTTTTATGCCCATTTTACTGGAAACCACCGCTTTGACACAATACGCGGGGGAACGGCTCCTCTTTTCCACGGAGCCGCTCGCCCTGTACGACGGCGACCGGATCGGCCTGGTCGGGCCGAACGGAAGCGGCAAATCCACGCTGCTCGCCATTTTGTCCGGCCGTCTGCGCCCCGACGAGGGAACCGTGCACGCGCGCTGCCCGATCGCGTTCTTTTCCCAGCTTGGCCCAGGGGAAGAAGCACCGGATCCGGAATCGCTCAGCCGCTTCGGCCTGCGCGGCACACATGCTCCTGTTGACCGCATGAGCGGCGGGGAGCAGTCCCGCCGCAAGCTGGCCGCGTCGCTGGGGAAAAAACCGCCGCTGCTGTTCGCGGACGAACCGACCTCCAACCTGGATTGGGAAGGGATCGAGCTGTTCTGCCGCCGGATGGAAGCACAGAACGCGTTCCTCCTTGTCAGCCACGACCGGGCCGTACTGGAGCGGCTCTGCACCCAAATCTGGGAGCTGCGCGAGGGAAAGCTTCTGCGCTATGAAGGCAGCTATGACGCCTTCGAGCGTCAAAAGGAACAGGAGCTGGAACGCCGCCGCTTTGAGGCGGAGGCTTACCGGAAGGAGAAGGCCCGGCTGGAACGCTCCATGCAATCCCTGCGGGAAAAGCAGTCCGCCGTGCGGCGCGCGCCCTCGCGTATGGGAAATTCCGAAACGCGGCTGCACAAGCGCAGTGAAACGGACACACAGAGCAAAATTGCCCAGGGAAGGAAGAGCATTGAGTCGCGGCTGGCGCGGCTGGAGAAAAAGGAAGCCCCGCGCGAGGCGGAGGCCGTCCACTTTGACTTTTCCCTGACCAATCCGCCCGAAAACAAAATTCTGCTGCGCGTTCCCTCGCTCACGCTCACGGCGGGTGAAAAGACGCTGCTCCGGGACGCATCCTTTGAGCTGCAAAAGGGATCCCATACCCTTCTGTATGGCCCGAACGGCTGCGGGAAAACGACGCTCATGGGATATCTGGCACGCGCGATCGAAACGGAAAGCCGGGAGATCTTCGCCGCGCCCAAGCTGCGCGCCGGCTATTTCCAGCAGTCGCTTGACAACCTCGACCCGGAAAAAACCGTGCTCGAAAACGCGATGCGCAGCGCGGTGCAGAACGAGCAGACGGTGCGTTCTCTGCTCGCGCGCCTGCTGTTCCGGCGGGAGGATGTGTACCGCCCCGTCTCCGTCCTCAGCGGCGGGGAGCGCGTGAAGCTTTCGTTCGCCTGCCTGCTCGTCTCTCCCGTCAATTTTCTGCTGCTCGACGAGCCGACAAACTATCTGGACATGGATTCCCTGCGCGCCTTGCAGGAGACGCTGGCGCAGTATGAGGGCGGCTTTTTGCTGGTGACCCATGACCGCCGCTTTGCCGACGCGCTGGCCCGGCAGACGCTTGCCTTTGAAAACGGCAGGCTGGTGCGGCATGAGGGCGGTCCGTCCGCCGTGGAGCGGGAAAAAGCCGCCCCAAAACCGGAAACGGAAAAAATGGACGGCAAGCTGCTTGAATTGCGCCTTGCGGAGGTGATCTCCCGCCTCTCGCTTCCCCGCTGCCCGGACAAGGAAGCGCTCGAACGCGAATTTCAGGAGCTGCTCCGCCAAAAACGTGAAGCTGCCGCCAGGGCAAAAGAATAATTGGTTTCTTGCCAACGCTTTCCGAAAGGAGTACAATAAAAAGAACACACAAAAAGGAGAACGCGAGCTTTTGAAAGGGGAAGCAAAAATCCATGGGTTCCCCGCTCCCCCGCGTTCGGAAAGCGGATCCCGGTTGGGGAAACGAATGGCCGGTTTTGTATGGAAAGGATGAACGGAGCATTGGCGGAAACGAAGAATGATTTTTCCAAGGGCAGTGTTGCGCGCTGCATCATGAGCCTGGCCGTGCCGATGACGGCGGCACAGCTGATCAACGTGCTGTACAGCGTGGTGGACCGGATGTATATCGGCCATCTGCCGGAAGCGTCCACACTGGCGCTGACGGGGATCGGCCTGACATTCCCGATCATCAGCATCATTTCGGCGTTCACCCAGCTGTTCGGCATGGGCGGCGCGCCGCTGTGCTCGATCGCACGCGGGGAAGGCAATCATGAACGCGCGGAAACGGTGATGAACAACTCATTTTCCCTGCTGCTGATTTCCGGCGTTGTCCTGACCGCCTTTTTTCTCGCTCTCAAAAAGCCGATTCTGTATCTCTTCGGTGCCAGCGACCAGACGTTTCCCTACGCGGACAGCTATCTGACCATCTATTTAATTGGTACGATCTTTGTCATGATCGGCCTGGGGATGAACAGCTTTATCAACTCACAGGGCTTCGGCCGCATGGGGATGATGACCGTGCTGCTCGGGGCCGTGGTGAATATCGTGCTGGATCCGATCTTTATCTTTTTGTTTCACATGGGGGTACAGGGCGCGGCGCTGGCCACGGTGATCTCCCAGTTCCTCTCCGCGGCATGGGTGCTGCGTTTTCTGACCGGTAAAAAAGCGATCTACCATCTCAGGCCCGCGCGGATGCGTCTCCAGAAAACGCTGGTGGGACAGATTTCCGCACTTGGCCTGTCGGGCTTCATGATGGCGGTGACAAACGGCGCGGTTCAGATTGTGTGCAACGCTACCTTGCAGCAATTCGGCGGCGATCTCTATGTCGGCATTATGACGGTCATCAACTCGATCCGCGAGGTGCTCACCATGCCTGTCAACGGCCTGACAAACGGCGCGCAGCCCGTCATGGGCTTCAACTACGGAGCAAAGCAATATTCGCGTGTGCGCTCCGGCATCCGCTTTACCAGCATCGTCTGTATCGCATACACCACCGTGGCCTGGATCATCCTGATGATCTTCCCGGAATTTTTCATCCATATTTTTAACAGCGAACCGGCGCTGATTGCGGACGGTGTTCCGGCGCTGAACCTCTATTTCTTCGGCTTCTTCATGATGTCCCTGCAATTTTCGGGGCAGTCCGTCTTTGTGGCGCTGGGAAGATCCAAGCAGGCTGTCTTTTTCTCCCTTCTGCGCAAGGCCATCATTGTGGTGCCGCTCACGCTCATCCTGCCGCACCTGTTCGGCCTTGGAGTCAACGGCGTATTTCTGGCGGAGCCGATCTCGAATTTTATCGGCGGTGCGGCATGCTTTTTCACTATGCTGGCCACCGTATGGCCGCAGCTCAAGGAGCCTGCTTCCAGCCCCCAGCGTGCGGGATAAAAGGCTTCCCCGCAAAAACGGCGCCCTTCCGGCTGGTTTTCAGCCAAAAGGGCGCCGTTTTTTCTTGTGTTCTCCTTACGGATTCTCCGGCTCCGCGGCAGCAAAAAAGCGCATTTCCAGCATGGCGCAGAGCGCATGATAAACCGGCAGATGCAGCTCCTGGATATCCGCCGTGACCGTCTCCGGAACACGGATGCAGACATCACAAATCTCCCGGAGCGTCCCGCCGCCCGCTCCTGTCAGCGCGAGCGTCGTCATCCCCTTTGCACGGGCGACGCGGGCCGCCTCACAGACGTTGCGCGCGTTCCCCGAGGTGCTGATCCCGAGGAAGCAGTCCCCGGTACGCCCATAGCCATACACCTGCTGGGCGTAGATCAGAAACGGATCCACATCGTTGAGAAACGCGGTGGAAAGGCCCGCGTGCTGGGTCAGGGCGATGGCGGGCAGAGCTCCCTGAAGCTTTTCTCCCACCGGCCCCAGCTTCTCCCGCTCCTGGACGGGAAGCGGACGTTTGAGGTAAAACCCCTTCATCAGTTCTCCCACAATATGATCCGCGTCCGCGGCCGAACCGCCGTTTCCGCACACCAGCAGCTTACCGCCGGAGGCAAAGGAAGCCTCCATGTTCTGATACGCCGTCCAGATGGTCTCCCGCAGCGGCTCCAGGGCCGGATGGCGGCGGATCAGGCGCTCCAGCTGCGCCTCAGGCGTTCTTTCCTGTTTCGGCATCCCACTCAAGCAAATCAACCTCCCGGAATGTAGTTGTCTTTTCCTCAAATTTTACGGTTTTCAATTCATACGGCCCGAACGACAAAGGCGTTTCCGTATCTCCCAGACGGAGCACGGCCCGGCAGGGCATCCCTTCTGTTTCCAGCATCCGGACAACAAAGCCGCCCCCGTCCTCCGCACGCTTTATCAAAGAAATTGTCACATTTTGCGCGTCGATTCCGTACAGCGAGCGTTCCATCTCCCGATGCGCACCGCTGTGCCAGCTGTCGGCCAGGTATTCGATCATGCCCTGCGTTTTGTCCGCCTGCACCCGCAGCTCCCGCACCGGGAGGGAGGCGGCATGGGGACGGAGTGTGAGCGTAAACCGGTGCTCGCCCAGGCTCACATACTGGTAGGTATCCTGCGGGTTCTCCCATTCCGGGCTGTTTCCCTGCGACCAGATCGGGCTGCGCACAGCGGTAAGATGGAACATCCCATCTGCACAGTGGAACGCATAGTGGCTGTCGTTCGCCACGCAAAGCCCCGCGCCGTCTTTTCCGCGCACATCGGCAAAGCGGTGCATGCAATACTCCGCTTCGTCCGCAATCTCCCGATCCATCAGGCCATAAGCCCCTTCTGCCCGCACAAAGGATGTGCCCCCCGCGCATGGGAAGGCCATCTTGAGCAGATGCCACGGCTCGTTCCAGACCAGATCGTTTTCCACTGTCAGGAAGCGATCGTGCGCACCAAGCCGCCAGAGCTGGGTCAGGCGCGAGGGGCCGTGCGTATACACCGCCCGCACCGTGCAGCGCAGGGGACCCTCCTCCACCCGCTCGATGGCTTCCAGGACAAACCGCTCGCCGGTGTCCTCATAGACACGCCCCTGCAATCCGCCCCAGGAATCCCGCTGGTCCGTCCAGACCTGCCACTGCGCCGCACCGCTCAGGCTCTCATAGCCCGTCTCCTTTTCCGTCAGCGAGCAGAGCAGGCCTGTGGATTCATCAAAGCGTGCGCGCACATACTCATTTTCCAGCACATACGGGCTCAGCCCCTCCGGAGAATGACGGCGGTCAATCTGCTCCGCCGGAGCTGTCTTGTGCATCCGGTAGACGGCATATCCGCCCGCCGGAACCTTTGCTTCAAACAGGAAGCGCCGCCGCCCCCCGAGTGTGGTATGCGTCACCTTGGCATGGGTATTGATCCGCTGGCAGGGGACCTCATTTCCCTTCGGATCCGTCAGGCACAGCTCATCCTGGCAGAACCACTCTGCTTCCACGTCAAGCAGGCCGTCAAACGCTTCGCTGTGCGGGTTGACCAGAAGCAGGGGATAGCCTTCTCCGCGCGTATCCAGGCTGTTTGCGATATCCTGCACGGACAGCGCGATCACCTTCCCGGCCCCCGCGGCCGCCGCGCCCACCTGACGGTGGCAGTCGTCACGGGCCTCCCGGATGCAGGTGCCGCCCATCGTGTCGTGAAACTCATTGAAGAGCAGGCCTTCCCAAAGGCTCTCCATCTCATCCGCCTCCGGAGCAAAGCGCCCGCGCAGAAGCGCTGCAAGGGAAAGGCAGGTATCCGCCGCGACAAGACGCTTTTCCGCAAGCCGGATCTGCTGCTTGAATTCCAGATCGTTGGAATAGCAGCCCGCGTTGACCTTTTCAAAGGATCCCGTTTTGACCTCCAGAGCCTCCGTATCAAGGCTGTCAAAGAAATCCCCGAAGGTTGAGAAACGGAGCTCTGTTTTGTCGTTGTAGTCCGCCAGCTCCTGGATTGTGCGGATGTTGTCGATTGTCGGGCCGCCGCCGTGATTTCCCACCCCGTAGCAGCAGGCCATCTGCGGCCATTCCTTTGTGCGGGCAAGCGTATTTTCGATATTCTCCACCGTCTTATCCCGGAACCAGGCGGTATACTCCCCCGGCAGGGAGAGGGCCGTCACCTCGCTGCCGTCGTTTCCGCGCCAGCGAAAGACCGGCGTTTCCAGGCGCGGGCGCATAAATACATAGCGATCCATGCCGCTTTTGCGCAGGATCTGCGGCAGCGTTCCGGAATGGCCAAAGCTGTCCACATTGGAGCCGATACGGCAGATTTTCCCAAAGGTTTTCTTTAAATACCGCTGGGAATACAGCGCCTGCCGCACAAAGGATTCCCCATGCGGCAGCAGGCAGTCGGGCTCCAGAAACCAGCCGCCCGTCAGCTCAAAGCGGCCCTCCGCCACCCGGCGGCGCAGCTCTTCAAAGCGGTCGGGAGCCGTGCGCTCCAGCCAGCGGAAAAAGAGGACCGACGTCCCCGTAAAGCGAAACTCGGGAAATTCCTCCATCCAATCCAGGGCGGAGCAAAGCGTGGCCTTGACCTCCTGCATGCCCTCTTCCCAATTCCAGAACCAAACCGGATCGATATGGGAATTTCCGATCATATGTAAAATTGTTTTTTGCATAAAATCCCCCAGACTTACGGAGAGCCCGCGCTCTTCCGCTCATACGGGGAACAACGGGCTCAGCTTTTTGACAGCACCTCGCTGACCAGCGTGGTGTAAAAATGGTTGGCGACAATCTCGCCCGCCCCGATCACACCGGCACGGCTGCCGAGCGCGGAGCGGACCAGCACATTTTCCCGGGTGCCCTGCACCCGCTTGTTCAGCGTGGTATCGCGCACAATCCGGAAATACTGCGGATACTCCATCGTGAGGATCCCGCCCAGAATGATGATCTGCGGATCCAGAATATTGATGAGATTCGACACGGCGGCCCCCATGTAGCATGCCGCACGGTTCAAAATGGAGATGGTGAGCGGATCGCTTTTGCATGCCGCCTCCATGAGATCTTCAATGGTGAGGCAGGAGCGCTTTTCATACAAGGGATGCTCGGCATGGGAAGACAGCTGGTTCTCCATCTCGCGCAGGATGGCCAGGCCGGAGCTGACAGCCTCCACACAGCCGTGCGCCCCACAGTTGCACAGAGGGCCGTTGGGATCGAGCGTGATATGCCCGAATTCCCCGGCGATATAGTTCGCGCCCTCATAGGTGGCGCCGTTGAGGATCAAACTGGAGCCGATTCCCATATCGGCATCGATGTACACCATATCCTCGCTGCCCGCGCCCGCACCGCGCCAATATTCGCCCATGGCGATGGCGTTTGTATCCTTCTGCACACTGACCGGAAGAGACAGACGCTCCTCCAAAATCTGCCGCAGGGGAAGGTAGCGCAGAAGCGGGAAATTCGGCGGGGACAACACAACGCCCTCACACGAATTGACAGGGCCGGGCGCACCGACTCCAAGCCCAAGCAGCTTTTCCCGCGGAACGCCGGATTCGGCGATCGCGCTCTCCACCAGGGCAACCATCTGATCAATCAGCTCCGCGGAGGAGGAAGCCCCATCCCGCCGCGTTTCAAAGCTCTGAATCGAGAGGATTTCCCCATGCAGATTCATCACAGCCGCGCTGGTGCGGAACACATTGATATGAAGGCCGAGCGTATAGCCGTAATTTTCGTTGACGGTATAGGTCACGGCGCGGCGGCCCACGCCGCCGTTCTCATAGGAATCCTCACGCACAAGGTTCAGCTTCAAAAGCTCCTCCATGATTTTTTTGATAGCCATGAAGGTCAGCCCTGTCACTGAAGCAAGGCGCGCTTTTGTGGTGTGCTTGTTTCTCCGGATATAATTCAGCAGGGAAATCCTGCTGTAATTTTTGAGTTGTATGGATTTTTCTGCTTGTTCACGCATAGCAAAATCCGCCCGCCGCCCTGTCATTTTGCTCCTTTTCAACGGCAGGCGCTTTCCCCCCTGTCTTTTCATTATATCGAATACAGGGAGAAAAATCCAGCTTGTTTCCGGAGTCCCGCGCACAATTCATGCGCCGTTTTCTGTGAAAACAATCTATAAATTTTATATATCTTCTTCCATTTCCCTGCACTTTATCCATCCTCTCCTGCCTGGACAGACGTATCGGGAAGAAAACCGTCCCCATCAATAGCGGAATTGCTCACACATCGGTTTGAACCAGGGATTGTAATAGACGGCAAACTGCCGTTTGGCTTCCCGGAGCCTTGCGTCCGCGTCGCTATACAAAACAGGACCGGTGTGTCCGAAGGTCATCAGATCGAAATGCATGCTGCACAGCTTATCCAGGCTTTCCTTCCATTTCTGTTCATCCGATCCGATTTTCTCACTGAATCCTCCCCAGATCGTATCGCCCGCGACAAGAACGCTCACGCCGTCCGTCTCCACACAAAAGCACACGCCGCCCATCGTATGTCCCGACGTATGGATCACATGGATTTTTCCGTTTGGATACGGGTCCCGGTCCTTGCGCTTATAGATGCGGTCCGCCTCCTCGCGGGAGGGCTCGCCGCCCCAGAAGCGCGTCCAGTTCAGGAACAGCTCACGATACGGGGAAGCATCTCGGTTCTTTTGATAATCGAGGAACTGCGGGGAACGGCGGCTGATATGATTGATCATAAAATCGCTCATCAGCCCATACTGCTCTCCCAGCCTCCGGATATCCGTCCAGTCCCCGAAAGCTTCCTCCACTTTACCATAGGTAATCGGGGCAAAGCCGCGGTCTCCCGAGGAGGGGAAGAAGGGCAGGATATGCACCAGCCCCACTTCACGGGAAAAGAAGCGGCTCAGGGCCTTTTCCAGCGTGTGAAGGTTTCCGCCAAGACTGTCCGGATAAGTGATCAGCATAATTTTATTTTCCATGGGATGTCTCCGTCCTTTTCTCTGATTTTCCTACTCCCTACAATACGCGATTTGGTATAAAAAATCAAGAGAAAATTAAAATAAGTTTAATAATATAATATTCTTTTTCTTTTTAGCTATAATCCGAATAATTCCCACTATACAAAACAAGTCAAAGGTAGATTAGAAAGTTTTCTGTTCCATCTGTTCAACCAAGTTTTAAAATACATAAAAATCAAACAGTTAAATCTATGCAAAAAATGATTGCAGAAAACAGATGTTTTTTATATAATTTATCTATCAAGCTATCTTTCGTCTTGCAGGCAGGAACACACAGGGATTCCGCAGACCTGTGACCGGTGCGGCAAAAGACGGAAATGGAGCCGATACAAAAATGAGGGGGATTAAAATGGAGAACAGGAAAAAGCAGATTCTCAGCCTACTGTGCAGTTTCATGCTGGTTCTGTCAACAGCTTTTCCGGCCATTGCGGCGGAAAAGCCGGAAAAGATAGCTGGCAGCACAGCCGGAGTACTTTCCGATGTACCTTTGGCAGATTCCGAGGAGCTTTTAAACGGGTATGTCAGCCGGCTTCTGGAGCCTCCCGGAGCGAAGATCTCCCTTCTTGGGAGCTGGGGCGAAGAGGGAGACGCCCTCAACGAGGATGAAAAAATAATCTATCAGTCCCTGAAAAGCCAGGTGGCTGAAACCGCCGCCAATGGCGGTTCCACAGAGTTTCTAATCTCCGATTTCAGCTTTACATGGACTTTGGACGGATATCCCAATACTTCTGAAATAGAGAAACAGGGAAAAGAGCTGTTCGTGCAGAAAGTGGATCTGCGCAAGGTTTTGGAATACCTGATGATCAACTGTCCCTATGAGCTGTACTGGTTTGACAAAACCCAAGGGTTTCAATACACCAGTTCTATTGGAAAAAAATACTCCCAAACAGCACAATTCTCAAATCTTCGCATTACCCTTCCGGTTGCCCAAAGCTACCGGGACGGCTCCTCCACACAGATGGACGCTGCAAAAGCACAAACTGCGGCGGCGGCTGTCGCTACCGCGCAGGATATTGTCGCAAAGTATGCCGGGAAATCCGACTATGAAAAGCTCAAGGGGTACAAAGAGGAAATCTGTGCCCTGACCAGCTATGACCATGCCGCGGCAAGCGGCGGAAAACCATATGGGGATCCCTGGCAGATTATCTATGTATTTGACGGTAATCCCGACACCAATGTGGTGTGCGAGGGATATGCCAAAGCCTTCACCTACCTTTGCGATCTTTCTCAGTTTGATGATGCGGCCGTTTACAGCATCACAGGAAAGATGAGCGGCGCGGGTCACATGTGGAACATCGTCCGGCTGGAAGGCAACAATTATATGGCGGATCTCACCAACTGCGATGAGGGTACGGTGGGATATCCCGACCAGCTGTTCCTGAAAGCTCCTGTATCCGGCAATGTAAGCTCCGGCTATACCTTTAAAACTTCCAAAAATTATAAATATACCTATGACGCAGGCGGTTCCGTACCAGATATCATTGGGATGTACGGAGAGGAAATTCTGACACTGCACAGCGAGGACTACCAGCCTCCCGTCCTGACGCTGAGCGGCACTGTACAAATCACCGGCAACGCTCAGGTTGGCTCCCTCCTGACCGCAGAAGTAAATGACGCTCCTGAAGAAGCAATTCTCCGTTACCAATGGTATCGGGGCGATCAGGCAATCCCGGACGCTGCCGGCAGCACCTATACACCGTCCGAGGACGATCTGGGACAAACGCTTTCCGTTGCGGTAACAGCGGACGGTTACGAAGGCACGCTCAACAGCCAGCCTACGGATCCGGTCGCGGAAGCCCCCGGCCCCATGGTTCTGACTGTCACCGAAGCACAGGCGGAAAACAAGGCTTATGACGGCAGCACAGCTGTCACAATCACCGGCATCACACTGGACGGTGTCCAGTCCGGCGACGATGTTTCCGTGGACACTTCCGGACTCAGCGGCACGGTCAGCGGTGCGGATGCGGGAACCTATTCCACCGTAACCTTACCTCAGCTGACCCTGACAGGCAGCGCGGCGGATCGGTATGTGCTGACGCAGCCTGACGCGGCACTCCCCCTCAACCCGGAGGTGGACATCACACAAGCAGCCGCACCGGCTTCCCATCCCGGAGAACTAACCGTTACCAATGGGCTGAAACACACCTATACGTTCGATCTGGACCAGCTTCTTCCCAATCTTCCGGAAGGGCAGGTTTTGGGTAATGTCACTTATACGCTGAACAGCGTGCGTTTGAACGAAGGCTACTATACAGAAGGAGCCTCCGTTTCCGGTCATACGCTTTCCCTTCCTATCCAAAAGGCAAACAGCAGCTCCGAAGAAAATATTGGTACCGTGGAAATCGGCATTTCCTGTACCAATTACACGGATTTTTCCGCCAGTATTGCGGTGTGGAGCACCAATAAGGAATCGCAGGAGCCTTTGTCAATACAAAATCCCGGCAGCAAAACCTATGGAGACGCACCCTTCCCGCTTTCCGTCACCGGGGGCAGCGGCGCAGGAGCGATAACCTTTGAAAGCTCCGATCCTTCCATTGTGCGTGTGGAAGGGAACATGGCTGTTATCTGCAAAGCGGGCAGTGTCACTCTCACCGCGACAAAGGCAGAGGACGAGACATATGCTGCCGCTTCCGATACGCTGAGGCTGACAATCGGCAAAGCTACCATTACCGTCACCGCACTGAATCAGACCATTTCCGCGGGCGACGCCGCGCCTGATCTCCGTTCTCCTTCCGAAAATACCCACTATACCGTCTCGGGACTGGTAAACGGGGATGCTTTAAGCGGCACTGTCATCATGAACTATCAGAGGGATGGGCAAAACATCCAGCCGGACACTACCGCGGCAGGTGTTTACACCATCGCCATTTCGGGTGTTTCCGCACCCAATGGCAGCTATGAAAGCAATATCACCTATGTCAATGGAATTCTTACCATTGAGCCCACATCCGGCACCGGCGGCAATACCGGCGACCCGGACGACGGTTCCGGCGGAGAGAGCTCCAGCGGCGGCAGCTCCAGCGGCGGCAGCTCCAGCGGCGGCAGCTCCAGCGGTTCGGGCAGCTCCGGCGGTTCGGGCAGCTCCAGCAGTTCGGGCAGCTCCGGCGGCAATCACTCCGGCACTTCCGGGGGAGGCATCATCCTTCCAATCAGCGGGGATCCTGAAACCACTCCCACTCCTTCAGACCCCACCGGCGGCACAACCTCTGTTCCTGGCGGTATACAAGCCCCAAACAGCCAGCCAAAGGGATGTGTGAGCGACACAGTGGGGAACTTCAAGATCTTCGGTTCTTATCAATATCAATTTACTCCTACAAACGGAGCGGCTCCCATTGTGACACTCAGCAATTCCAGCTTCCACGCGGTGTTAGCCTCGAAGGAAAACGGAAGCTATTTCTACAAAATTTATACAGTCGGTCAACCCGGCACGATGTGCGACGTCTATGTAAACGGCACAAAGGTTTCCACTGTCACAACCGCTGAGCCTTACGGCGGTGTTTGGAGCGACACGACCGCTCCCTTCCCTGTCGCCCCGGGCGGAAGCTACCAGTTTAAACTCACCGCGGAGAAACGTCCCAGCTTTTCCGCCGGTTCCTCCTCCTTCCGGGTGGAATATGCCGGAAATGAGGGCAGCGACTGGTTTTTCCGGGTGATTGCCATTGGAAAACCGGGCGACGGCTGCGGCTTCTATGTGAACGGCGCACCATTTGCCACAGCAGTGGCACACATTCAGTAACCATTTTCCCCGTAAACTCAACACTTGCCAAACAAACTGAAAATCGCAGCAAATCTTCCGCGCTTCTCTGTGGAACCAGCGCGGGACACAAAACAAGGCCCCTCTGCGATCTTGTGTCGCAGAGGGGCCTTGTTTGCAATCAATGCGGGAGCGGGGTGAGACTGTCCCGCGCCGCCGGGCTGCCGTTTTTCCACTGCGCCAACGCGCGGGCCGTTGCGTGCAGGCTAAGCCTGCTCAGCGGACGGGGCAGACACCGTTGACGCAGTCGGAGTCGCCAATATCAAGCTCAGATTCCTCGTGCTCGTACTTGGAGATCAGGGAGGGATTGAAGGGCTTCATCGCCTGCTTGCGGCGCAGATACTCTTCCTCCGAGATGGCTTCATAGGGAAGCAGCTCATAGAAGCTGTCGTCGTAGCTGAGGAAGGACAGGGCAACCACGCCGTCCCAGTTCTCCCAGACCCAGTTTTCCACCTCTCCCCATTCGTTATCCCGCACGTGGACGGTGATCGAGCAGTTGTGATCCACATAATGCTCCATGAACATCTTGTAGTTTTCCAGTTGTTCGACGGCGGACACGTCCGCCTTCACACGGCCCTCGGGAGCCTTGACGGGGAATTCCACCACCTTCGTCTTGCAGGTCTCCGGATCCTGGCCGACCTCGGGATACACCGGATAGCCAAGCTCCTCACAGACGCGGCAGAGCGGATCGGTGGCCGTGATGCGCACGCGGCGCACATAGTAGGGCGAGTGGGAATAGTGCACACCGCTCGAAACGGTGGGCAGAAGCGACAGCGTCCCCTCCGGCTTGACCGTGGTGACGAGCAGCGGCTCACGCTCCCCCAGCTGACGGGACAGCTTTCCGGCTGCCTCATGCGCCGCCGCACGCAGCTTTTCAAGCAGGCGGATCTGATCCTCGCGGCCCAGACCGGCGGCGTTCACCATATCCTGCCAGCCCGTGAGCGAGCAGCCCAGCAGGCGGTCGCGCTGCTGCACCGTGTTCCAGGCGTGCAGCTCCAGCTCCCGGCACGTCATGCGGTAGCCCGCACGGGCGGACAAGCGCTGCGCGGCCAGCAGGCCCTCCTCGTCAAGCACGCCATCCTTCACAAACGCCATCACGTTCACGGTCGTGAGGTTGCACATGCCATGGCTGTCGAGAAGAATCTCGCCGCAGGGGTTGCAGCCCTTGAAATTCGGGCGGCGCTTGAGCCCCGCTTCCTCGTTCACCCAGCCCGGCTCGCCGGAAAAGCGCATCTGCTCCAGATGCCAGTGCAGCTGCTCGCGGGTGGGTTTGCGTCGGTAGAAAATGGAATTGTTGCTCATCTGGCGGTGGGCGATGGACTTATCAATCTCCCAGCGGCCATTCACCTGGCGGTAAAGATTGCTCTTTGCCTTGATGCAGTCCTGATCGTCCTGATCAATCAGGCCAATCTCAGAGGTGCGCCGCACGCCGCCGGAGACCACATTCTCGCCGATGATGTTGGCGATATCGAGCAGATCAAGGGGAGCAAGACGGGTCAAACGCTCTCCGTGGCGCACACCCGCCATCATGATCACCTTATGGATCTTGTCGAGCATAGCCATCATGGACTCATAGCCGCTCGCTGTGCCGCCGAACACCTTCAGACGCTCCCCGCGGGGACGGATGCTGTCATACTCCACAATGATCGTGTCAAGCTTGCTGTACTCACTGTTCGTCAGGATCTGGAAATAGTGCTCCAGCGCCTGCGCCCAGCCCTCCTTGGAATCGCCGATCGCAATCATAACCGTACTGCCGCTGAAATCGAGGTTCGTGTATTCCAGGCGCTCCTTCACCCGACGCGGGGAATATGCCTTGTGGAGAATCTTCATGTCGGTGCGGATTTTCGGCAGCTTATCAGCGTCCTCGCGCAGGACGCGCACCCCCACACCGCTGCCCACCATGAGAAGATAGAATAGATCGTGGTAGGCGTGGAAATCGTCAATCACCTCAAACGCGCAGTTGTAGTTCGCCATCGGGTACGCATCCGCGACGGGTGTATTGCCCACCCAGAGCGTCCGCCCGGAGAGGAACTGGCGCAGGTGATAAACATTGTCATACAGCTGCTCGGCTTCCTCGCGCGACGTGGGAGCCAGCGAGCAGTTGTATTCCACGGCACGGCGCACCGTCTCCCACCAGAATTCACGGCGCCCGTACTTCGGCAGATAGCGCGAATAGGTGCGGGAATAGACAAAGGAACCAAGCTGTTCCATCGGGTTCGGCGCGTGCTTGTAGGGGCTGAGAAACTCACGCGAGAGAAGGCCCTCGCTCCAATCCTCGCGGGAGCGCTCTTTTTCCTTCTCGATACGATAGAGGATATACGCCTTCGCCGTGCGGAAGCGCTGCTGTTCAAACAGGCATTCCTCCACGGTGTCCTGGATCGTCTCAATCTCCACGACGTCCTTCGCCATCGCGCACAGCTTCTCCTCGATGGCCTTCGTTGTGCGCTCCACCGCCTCGTCGCTGTGCTCGCCCGCCGCAGCCGCCGCCAGACCAATCGCCCGGCTGATAAACTCCCGCTGGAAGGGCACGATGGAACCATTTCTTTTTTTTACATTCATTCTTTTTTCCCGCCTTTGCCGTTTCAAATCTTTACATTCTTTTCCACTATATGTGGTGGTTTCCCTCTAAAAAGGCTGAACATTTTGTATTATACCCGGATAAGCCGGAAAATGCAATGACTTTTCGTGTCATGAAGCGACATTTTTTCAGGGCAAAAAAGAAGGCCCCTCGCGGGGCCTTCCCAATCACTTCTTCACCATGACATCGAGCAGCTTCTGTTTGAGCTCGTTTTCGATGCGGCCCAGCTCGGCTTCCGCCTCACGGCGCTTCTGGCGTCCCTCGTCCTGAATGTGGATCACTTCGTCGAGGGTGGAGATCAGGGATTCGTTCGCGGTCTTGAGCGTTTCGATATCGACGATGCCTCGCTCGGACTCCTTGGCCGTCTCGATCGTTGCCATTTTCAGCGTCTGCGCGTTGCGGCGCAGCAGCTCGTTTGTCATATCCGTGACCTCGCGCTGGGCCTCAGCGGCCTGCTGCGAGTGGGTGATACCCATGGCCAGCACCATCTGGCTCTTCCAGAGGGGGATGGTGTTGACGAGCGTGGACTGGATTTTCTCCGACATCAAAGTGTCGTTGTTCTGCACCAGACGGATCTGCGGAGCCATCTGGATGGACACCATGCGGGTCAGCTCCAGATCGTGGATCTTCTTTTCAAAGCGGTTGCACATCGCGGAGAGATCGTTGGCGGCCTGCGCGTCCTCGGGCAGACCGGAGGCCTTGGCCTTCGCGGCCAGAGCGGGCAGATCCTCCTGCTGCACCTTTTGCAGCTTTTTCTTGCCTGCGAGGATATACATGGACAGCTCTTTGAAATAGACCTTGTTCAGCTCATACATCTTGTCGAGCAGGGCCACGTCCTTCATGAGCTGCACCTGATGGTTTTCCAGGCTCTCGCACACCTTATTGATATTCGCTTCCGCCTTCTCGTACTTGGCGCGCATATTGTTGAGTTTGTTGGAGGTCTTTTTGAAGAAGCTGAAAAAGCCCTTGTCTTCCTCCTCCACGTCGAAGTTGCGCAGCTCGCCCACAATCCCGCTGAGCATGTCGCCCACTTCGCCGAGATCCTTCGTGCGCACGTTGTCCAGAGCGGTGCCGGAGAAATCGGCCATCTTTTTCTGGGCGCCCGCGCCGTATTGCAGCACAAGGGAGGTATTGGTCAGATCGATTTTCTGCGCGAAATCGTCCACCATCTTCTTTTCCTCCGGCGTCAGATTGGAGTCGTCAAGGACGGGGGCTTCCTCCTCTTTTGGGGGAGCCGCCTGAAGCTCCTGCTTCGGCTCCTCCGTTTCCAGCGTCAGCGTGGGGGTGGGGTCCAGTTCCAGAGACACCTGGGGCATCTTGTCATCCATCTTGCAAATCCTCCTCCCGCGGCGCGGTGCGCCGCCACTCTACTACAATTTCAGTTCAATTTGGGGATCGTCCTGTTCCTGCGCGGCCGGCGCGTCCTTTTTCTTGAAATCCTTGCCGGTCAGGCCCTCGCGGGCAAACATCGCGCGCAAGACGGAAATATCGGCGGAAACATCCATTGCGTCCTTCTCATACAGGCTGTCGAGCAGGTTCCGGAACGCAAGCACGATAGTGTCGAGCGTTTCCTCGATCTCGCGCTTGGCGCTGGCCAGCGTCTCACCCTGTACAGGCTGGCGGTCAAACTCCCGGTAAGCGTCCAGCAGCTTGAGCGTTGTGGGCAGGTAATAATTCATAAAGCGGCGGATTTCGGGCAGCTTCTCCGGGTTATGCTCCACCACGGCGAAAATGTGGATGCCGATATCCTCCATCTCGTCCAGCCGGCGGGAAACCTCCTCGCCGGGGATCGCGTCGTTCGCCTCATGAATCCGGCGAATATAGGCGCGGCCCTCCTCGATGGCCTCGTCGAGCTCCTTGTTTCCGGTATCGACCGGGGCGCTCCGCGCGGCTTCCCGGTTTTCGCGCTCCATGCGCGACTGCTCCGCGCGCAGGTACTGGCGGTACGTCTCTTCATTCGCCATGAAGGTCGTTCCGGCGCGGTCAATATGGCAATGCGGGAACCAGCCCCGCGCAATCATCTTATTCAAATCACGCAGCGTTTTTTTCTGCGAGCGGCCCACCTGAGCGGCCAGCTGCTCCACCGTGCAGAAATCCGCACGGCCAAGGCATTCACAGTAAACGCGAAACCGCTTGTGGAAGCTGCATCCCACCCCGCCGCTGATGATCCCCACAGCGGACACCGCCGCCAGCACGCCGAAGAATCCGGCCGGGAACGCCATGGGCGAAGCCCCCAGCATCGCAACAAGCAGAAAGGCCACGCTCAAAAGGCTGAAAATGGAACCGAACACGATTCCCAGCACCAGAAACGTGATCGATTTTGCCCTGGAAGGCGCGGGGAAACGGGGCTTTTCCTTTTTGCGTTTGGGATTGAATTCCTTCCTCTGCGGAGCGGCGGGCTCCTGCCGGATAGGAGCAGCCTGAAACGGCGGCTCCACAGGGCCGGGGATCGGTCCGGATGCAGGTCCGGATGCAGGCCCGGAGCCGGGCTTCGGGGAATTCATTTTATCGATAGCGTCGTCCACGCCGCGGCGGATATCGTCCACGCTGCGCTTGATCTCGTCAAACGTCCGGGAATGGGTGAAGTCCTGAACGGCGTCGCGCACCGCCCGGCCCACATCTCTTCCCAGATCGGAAAAATCGGAATTGTTACTCATACGCTGCTGACCCTTTCTCTGTCAGACACCGGGACACTCCCGGCTGTTCACTGTTCTTTTTATTATATCGTATTCATGGGCAAAGCACAAGACCCGGACGCATCACGCGCGCTCTCTGCCCACGACCACCGTGCCGCTGTCCAGCCACCGGTTGGA
The DNA here is from genome assembly GCF_002160025.1 of Anaeromassilibacillus sp. An200. GTDB lineage: Bacteria > Bacillota > Clostridia > Oscillospirales > Acutalibacteraceae > Caccousia > Caccousia stercoris. Next base: position 68,980 of record NZ_NFJU01000006.1, on the reverse strand, counting down.
GCGAAGCCGCCACAGGAACACAAGGCCCTTGAGAGACAGTTCACAGCACATCGCGATCCACATGCCCGTCAGGCCCAGTGAGCCGATGAGCAGCAGCGCGATCGGCAGACGCACGCCCCACATGGAGAGAAGGTTCGCGGCAAACGACCATTTTGTGTCTCCCGCACCGGAGAACGCGCCGGACGCCACAATCGACGCGGCAAAAAGCGGCTCCGCAAAGGCTTCGATCCGCAGAACGGATGCGCCGAGACGCATCACATCCACATCCGGGGTGAACATGCCGATCAGCGGCTCCGCAAACAGGAACATCAGAAGGCCCGTGCCGGTCATAATCGCCATGCCGAGCCATGTGCTCACGCGCGCGAAGCGCACCGCCATATCGCGCCGGCCCGCGCCGATCGCCTGCCCAACCAGCGTGGTGGCGGCGGTGGAAACGCCGTATCCCGGCTGGTAGCACAGCGCTTCCGCCGTGACGGCGAGCGAGTTGGCCGCGACGGCCTGCGTGCCGAGACCGGCGGCAATTACCGTGACGGCGATCTGCGCGCCGCAGGAGGCCGTGTGCGCCATCGCCTGCGGGATCGCAATGCGCACCATGGCCGAGAGACAGGACTTTGTAAACCGGAATTTGTCGCGCAGATGGATTTGCAGCGGAAATCCCCGGCGGAAAAAGCGCCGCAAAAATAAGAGAGCCACCAGCAGCGAGGCAAACGCTGACCCGAGCGCCGCTCCCGGCACGCCCAGCCCGGCCCCCGGCAGCCACAGCGTTGTTCCGAACAGACTGGCTTCCCGGGAAGGATAAATCAACAGGAAATTAAAGATCGTGTTGAGAATGTTGAGGGTAATATTATACAGCATCGGTGTGCGCGTATCCCCCATGCAGCGCAAAAGCGACGAGAGAAGATTGATCGCCATGAGAAACGGCATCGAACAGCCAACGATCCGGAAATACCAGGACGCGTCCGGCTGAATTGCCTCCTCCGCTCCCAGAAGCCCCGGCAGCGGAAACGACAGTCCCACGGCCAGCGCACCCATAAACAGGCCAAAGAGGACGTTGAACAGGAGCGATTCCCGCACCACGCCGCGAGCCTGCTCCGTCTCCCCGGCCCCGATGTGCTGGGCCACCTGCACGGCAAAACCGATCGCCGCCGCGCCCAAAAGGCCGTTGAAAAGCCAGACGGAGCTGGACACCACGCCGACCGAGGCCGTCGCGTTGGGGCCCAGCGATCCGACCATGGCGGTGTCGATATACTGAACCAATGTGAGCATGAGCTGCTGGACAATCGCGGGCCACGACAGCGCGAGGACGGCGGAAATTTCCTCCCGCCGCGTCGGTGTGCGGCCCTCCTGAAGCAGCGCGGAAAATGAAACCATCAAAACTCCTCCTGAATAATCAAAGGGGACTCCGCCCCCTTTGCAATCCCCCGGCAAGCCTTTTGAAAAAGGCTTGAGCGAAAACTTCACGCGGTTTCGCCGGGGACACCGCTATTATAGCAAAGCCGGGCGGCACGGTGCAAGGGAATCCACGCAAAAGAGCGCGGCCCGATATGACCGGAGCCGCACTCTTTCTGGTTCTTTTGCAATTTTTATGTCCCGGACGTAAAATACGCTGCCGACGTGACCGCGTCATAGGCCTCCTGCGGTGTCATACCTTTGCAGACATACTCCGCGGCAAAATCCCCGCACAGCACGCCGAAGCGCATGGTGCCTTCCTCCGGCTCCTGCCGCGCTTCCAGCACGGAAACGCTCAGCTCCTCGGCCATGAAAATGGGGTTTTCCACGCGGGACTGCCGATCCTCCGGAACGCTTTCCGCAAGCGGCAGGCCGCACAGGGTCAGATCATAGGTTTCCGGCTCGTCCACCGACACCAGACGTTCCTGCTGCTCTGCCGTCACAGCGGACACGCGCACCGATAATTCGCTGCTGGTCCCTGTGCAGAGAAGCATCAGAACCGTTCCGCTTTCCAAAGTCTCCTGGTATGCCGTTTCCTCGGGCAGCGCTTCCTGCGAAGCGGGAAGCAGCGCGCCCAGCTCCGCGACCGTGCGGGCCTCTTCTCCCGTCAGAGGGGAAGCGCTGCTGCGAACCGCGCCGGCATCGTTTTGCGCCTGCTCCGTGTCCGCGTAGGTTTCCGGCGCCATCGCGGCCAGGGCGGCATTGGGCTCCGCCTGCTTGGGGGAAACCGCGTCCACTCTGTCCGCAGTCTCCCCGCCGGATCCGGCGGCATCTTCCGCCTCCTGCTGCGCCCCGGCAGTAGCTGCCGCATAGGGTGCGGCAGCGTCCGCCGCTCCCTGCGTCTGCACCGTCTCCTCCGAAACAGCGGGCAGATCGGTGGTTTGCCCCTGCCAGGCAAACAGCGCCGCCGCGGCTGCCAGCGCGCAGCAGCAAAGAGCCACAGCGGGACGCAGATATTGGGGAGCGCGGCGCGGCGCTTTTTGTTTCGTGAGACGCTCCACCAGGGCGTCGCGCGTTTTCGTTTCCGGCGTCCAGGAGGATGCCGCGGCATGGTAACGCGCACGCAGCTTCTCGTCAAATTCCCGTTCGGTCATTATCCGTCCTCCTTTTCCATCATTTCCCTGAGCATCTGCCGCGCCCGCATCAGCTGCACGCGCACAGTCGTCTCGCGGCGGCGCAGAAGCCGTGCGATCTCCGCTGTGGGCAGATCCTCATAATAGAACAGGTGAATCACCGCGCGGTACTGCTCCGGCAGACGCCGGAGATACGACTCCATGGAGCCGTCCGAGGGATTGTCCTCCGTCGGCAGCGTCTCGTCAAGCGGGACGGTGCGGCGGCGGAAGGTCGAGCCCCAAAAGCTCTTCATGCAGTTGAGCGTCACGCGCAGGAACCACGCTTTGGCGTGGTCCGGGCTCTCAAATGCCGGCCTTGTGCGCAGATAACGCAGGAAAACCTCCTGATAAATGTCGTCCGCGTCCGACCGGCTGCCGGTCTTGGCATAGGCCAGACGGTATACGGTGTCGCCATATTGCCCGACTGCCTCCTCCGGCGTCGGGGCGCGGTATGCCGCAGGCTGATCCATCCTAACGGATGCCTCCTTCTCCGCGCCGCGCGATCCTGTTCTGATCGGAATACCGCGGCGCTCCCTCAAATGTTACATATAATCAAAAGAAAACGGACGGACGCCCTTTTGGCACTCCGCCCGCCCTGTCAAAGCTTGAAATCGTCCGGATCGTATTCCCGCAGCGGCGGCGGGGCAAACGGCTTGCGCTTGAGCGGGTCATACGAAAACTTCCGGCACGAGCCGTCCGGCTCCAGATCCAGGCCCACCTTGCACACGACGGCCCCGTCAAAATCCGAGCCAAACCGGCAATATGCGCAGTCCGTCTCGATCTTGTCCCCGAAATAATCCTTTTTCTTTCTGTGAAACAGCAAGGGGGCTCCCTCCTTTTCGTCTGTGCCGCGGCCTTTCCGCTTGTGTTCTATTCATTATAGCATCCCGCCGCCCGAAATGCCAGCCCTATTTGTGCCTTGTCCCCGGTCTTTCTCTGTGATACGATACCTTTGAAGCATTCCCCTTTTGAACCGGACACGGGCAGGCAGAACTAACGCGGGGAAGAACAGCGAGGAGGTCTTTTTCATGGAATATCCGCTCATCCGATCCCGCCGGAAAACGGTGGGCATCTATATCCGGCCGGACGGCTCGTTCGAGGTACGCGCTCCGCTCCGCCTGTCCAAAGCGCGGATCGATGAATTTGTACGCGCCAAGGAAAGCTGGATCCTGGAAAAATCCGCGCTGGTGCGCGAGCGGGCGGAAGAACGATGCCGGCAGGCGCAGGCCATGCCGCAGACGCTTCCGCTCCTCGGCACGGAATATCCCATCCTCCCCGGATCTCCCGCCCGTTTTGAGGACGGCTCCTTTGTTCTGCCCGGCCCCGGCCCGCTGGAGGTGCGTGCACAGGCCGCCGCTGTCTGCCGCGCGCTGGCAAAGGATACGCTTCCCGCACGTGTCTCGTATTGGGTAAAGCAAACCGGCCTTTCCCCTGCCTCGGTGCGCGTCGGCTCCGCCCGCACCAGCTGGGGCTGCTGCTCCGGCAAAAACGCGATCACCCTGTCCTGGCGGCTCATCACCGCTTCCCCCGCCTGCATCGACTATGTCATTGTCCACGAGCTGTGCCACATTGCCGAACACAACCACTCTCCGCGCTTCTGGGCGCGCGTCGCCTCTTTTCTCCCTGACTGGAAGGAGCGCCGCGCGGAGCTCGCCATCCTCGCGCAGGAGCTGACGCGGAGAAATTTCTGAAACCGCCGCCGGATGCCTTGACAAACCAGAAAAGTTCCTGTAATATGAAGGTAGCTTCACATGAAGTTTCCTTCATATTTTTTATGTGGAGAGGAGGGATGGAGTGAACAACCGGGTTCGCGAGCTGCGCAGGGAGAAGGGCCTGACGCAGCAGCAGCTGGCAGAGCGCGTCCACGTCTCGTCGCGCACCATTATATCCCTGGAACAGGGGCAGTACAACCCATCCCTTCTGCTGGCGTACCGGATCGCGCTGGAATTCGGCACGACCATTGAGGAGCTGTACTGCCTGCGGGAGAATTTGAAGCTGGAGGAGGAGAAGTATGAAACCATCTGAAGCACCGGCCTACACAAAAACCATCCGGCTGCGGATCTGGGGCTGCTGGATGGCAATCGTCCTGATGACAGCCTATATGATTGTTCTGGTCGAGCTGGGCGGAGGAGATTCCCGCATGATGACGCGCACAGCGGATTTTGTCACGGATCTGCTCTACTTTGGCGGCGTGATCTTTCTCGGGGTACGGATCCACGCGAATAAAAAGCTTCTCAAAAACCGCCTGCTCCTGCGGGAACAGCAGGAAGCGGAGCGCGACGAGCGGACGCATTTTCTGCACGACAAGAGCGGCGGATTCCCCATGGACGCACTGCTCCTTGTGACCGCGATCGTTGTGTTCGGCACGGGACTGTTCAACATGGCCGCCTTTTACACGGCATTCGGCCTGCTGTGCGCGGCGATTGTCCTCAAGGCCGGGACCTACCTTTACTACGATCGAAAATACTGACGCCGGTTTTCGGCAGGAGCGGGAAAGCCCCCGACGGGCTTTCCCGTTTCTTTGTGCAACAATACAATCCTTCGGGAAATCCGTCCCTTGTGTGGAATTTAAGGGTAAAATATTGTATAATGAAAAATTGCGAATCGGGTCTGAAAACCGGATCCGGGAGCGGCCCCAAAACCGGCCCGCTCCATACGGAATTCAGCTCACACAGGGAGGCTTTGCTTTGGCAGATATCAGAAACGAAATTGAGAAACGGCGCACCTTTGCGATCATCTCGCACCCCGACGCCGGCAAGACGACGCTCACGGAAAAGCTTCTGCTCTACGGCGGAGCCATCGCGCTGGCGGGATCGGTAAAGGGCAAAAAGACGGCGCGCCATGCCGTCTCGGACTGGATGGAGATCGAAAAGCAGAGAGGAATCTCCGTGACCTCCTCCGTCATGCAGTTCCGCTATGATGGGTACTGCATCAACATCCTCGACACCCCCGGCCACCAGGATTTCTCCGAGGACACCTACCGCACGCTCATGGCGGCGGATTCGGCCGTGATGGTGATCGACGCGGCCAAGGGCGTGGAGCCGCAGACACGCAAGCTGTTCAAGGTCTGCCTGCTGCGCGATATCCCGATCTTTACCTTCATCAATAAGATGGACCGCGACGCGCGCAGCCCTTACGATCTGCTTGATGAAATCGAGTATGAGCTGGGGATCAAAACGTACCCGATGAACTGGCCGATCGGCTCCGGCAAGGAGTTTCAGGGCGTGTACGACCGCGAAAAGCGCGAAATTCTCGCCTTCCGCGCGGTGGACGAGCTGGCAAACGGTCAGCACGAGGTTCCCGTCATCGAGGCCGACCTGTCCGATCCCGGCCTTTCCGATCTGATTGGACACAACCATTACGAGACGCTGTGCGACGACGTGGAGCTGCTCGACGGCGCGGGCTATGAGTTCAACATGGACGCGGTGCGCCATGGCCGCCTTTCCCCCGTGTTCTTCGGCTCCGCACTCACCAATTTCGGCGTCGAACCCTTCCTCAAGGAGTTTCTGCGCCTGACGCCCCCGCCGCTGCCGCGGGAAGCGGATGTGGGAGCCGTCGATCCCTTCCGCCCAGATTTCTCCGCCTTCGTCTTTAAGATCCAGGCGAACATGAACCGCGCGCACCGCGACCGCATCGCGTTCATGCGCATCTGCTCCGGCCGCTTTGAAAAGGGCATGGAGGTTTACCATGTGCAGGGCGGAAAGAAGATCAAGCTCGCCCAGCCCCAACAGCTTATGGCACAGGAGCGCGAGATCATTGATGAAGCGTATGCGGGCGACATCATCGGCGTGTTCGATCCCGGTATTTTCTCGATCGGGGACACCATCTGCACCGGCGCGGAAAAATTCCAGTTCGGCGGCATCCCGACCTTTGCCCCCGAACATTTCAACCGTGTCTATCAGGTGGATACGATGAAGCGCAAGCAGTTCGTGAAGGGCATGAGCCAGATCGCCCAGGAAGGCGCGATCCAGATCTTCCAGGAGCTTGGCGGCGGCATGGAGGAGGTCATCGTCGGTGTGGTCGGCACGCTGCAATTTGACGTGCTCGAGTACCGTCTGAAAAACGAATATAATGTAGACATCCGCATGGAGGGTCTGCCCTATGAATATATCCGCTGGATCGAGAACAAGGAAGAAAACTTCGATCCGAAGAAGCTGAACCTCACGTCCGACACGCGCCGGATCCAGGATCTCAAGGGCAATTACCTTCTGATCTTCGCGAACGAGTGGAGCATCCGCTGGGCCGAGGAGCATAACCCCGATCTCAAGCTGGCCGAATTCGGCAGATGGTAAACCCTTTCCCCTACTCGCTTGACAACAAGCGGTATCACACGCTGTACTATCACCTTCGCACCCGCTTCCCGCACCGCGTGGGCAAGGCCGCCGTCGACGCGGGCTTTTCCTGCCCGAATCTCGACGGCACGCGCGGGCGCGGCGGCTGCACCTACTGCCGTTCCGGCGGGACGGAGTTCACGGAAAGCGCCTCGCTCCCCGTGCGGGAACAGCTCGAGCGCGAACTTTCCCGCATCCGCCGCAAATGGCCGGACGCCGGGGCAATCGCGTATTTCCAGTCCCACACCAACACCCACGCGCCCGTTTCCCGTCTGCGCACTCTTTTCACCGAAGCGCTTGCCGTTCCCGGAATCTGTGGTCTGAGCGTCGCCACGCGCGCCGACTGTCTGCCGCCGGACGTGCTGGATCTGCTTGCGGAGCTCAACGGGAAAACGGATCTCACCGTGGAACTGGGGCTGCAAACAATCCATGAGGAAACGGCAAACCGGATCCACCGCTGCCACAGCTATGCGGAATTTCTCACCGCGTACCGCGCGCTGACGGAGCGCGGGATCCGCGTGTGCGTCCATCTGATCAACGGCCTGCCCGGCGAAACGGAGGACATGATGCTGGAAACCGCTTCCGCCGTCGGCCTGCTGCGGCCCGGCGGGGTAAAAATCCACCTCCTGCACATTCTCAGCGGCACACGCCTCGCCCGCGAATGGGAAAGCGGTACCGTGCCCATGCTCACGCGGGAGGAATACATCCGCATTGTGTGCCGCCAGCTTCTCCGCCTGCCGCCTGAGACGGTGGTGGAGCGGCTGACGGGAGATGGCGCAAAGGAGTTTCTGCTGGCCCCGCTTTGGAGCCGGGACAAAATCGCGGTGCTCGGCGGGATCGACCGTTTTCTCGCGGAGCACAATCTTTGGCAAGGGTGTTTGTTTTAAGGTGGACAAAAACTTCCAGTTTGCACTTTTTTAGCTTTGTGGCGGCGTTCACGGAACGCCCGTTATGGGAGGAGAAAACACATGACAACCTATCGCAACGCAAAACCCGAAGAATTTCTGGACTGCATCGATCTGGGAAACACGGTATTCAGCCAGTCCAGCCGCCCCCACAATTTCAGCCGGATGATCCCAAAAGTATACGCAGAGGATAAAAATAACGCTTTTATCCATAAAGTAGCCGTTTCGGAGGACGGAAGGCTGCGTGCGCAGATTGCGTGCCTGCCCCAAACGCTTTCGATCTGCGGCTATCCCCTGCGGGCGGGCTTCATCGGGACGGTATCGGTACATCCCCGCGCACGCGGCGAAGGCCATATGAAAGCGCTGATGAACGCCTGGCTCGAAGAAATGCGCGAGACCTGCGATCTCTCGGTGCTTGGCGGCCAGCGCCAGCGCTATGAATATTTCGGCTACACGCACGGCGGACAGCAGATGGTCTATACGGTGAACAGCGCCAACATCCGTCATGCCCTGCGGGATGCGGACGCGTCCCCCTTCTCGTTCTCTCCGCTCGAGGAAACGCCGGGAGCGATGGATCTGGCCCTTTCCCTGCATAACGCACGGATCGCCCGTGTGGACCGCTCCGCCGATCTGTTCGCGGACATCCTGCACACCTTCGGGGAGCAGCCGCTGTCTGTGTGCAAAAACGGGAAGCCCGTGGGCTATCTGCTGCTTTCCGAGGACGGCAGAGCCATTCTGGAGCTTGCCCTCTCCCAGTGGGAGGATTTTGAACCGATGCTCAAAGCGTACATGCAAAGCACCGGCACACAGGAGCTGACCATTCCCACGCCTGTCTGGGACACCGAGCTGAACCGCCGCCTGGGCGCGTTTGCGGAAAGCTGCCGCCTGGAACAGAACGAGATGTTCCGTATTTTCCAATTCGCAAACGTTCTCGAAGCGTATCTGACGCTCAAACTGCGCACCGAAGGTCTCATCCCCGGCGTATTCTCCGCCGTACTGAACGGCCAGCCCGTCACGGTGCGTGTGGATGAAACGGGGCTTTCCGTGGAACGCTCCGCCCTGCCCGGCGCGCCGGAGCTGACGCTGCGCGAAGCCCAGGAGCTTCTTCTCACCCCGCATGGCCGCTGGCTGCCGGTTCAGGCTCCCACCGGCTGGTTCCCGCTCCCGATCTTCTGGTACGCTGCCGATAATTTTTAAAAAGAAAATACAACCTACTCTGTGCGCGAAATCACACCTTGGTACAAAACATTCAGAAAAAATCGCTTTGCTCTTTTTCCTGGCTTTTGTGCGGCTTCGCACGCATTTTGAAGGGGGTTCCACCCCCTTCACCCCTGCAAGCCTTTTGAAAAAGGCTTGTGCGAAAACTTCATGTTTGCACTTTGGCAGCTCACCATCTACGCTGTTCCCACAAAATCTTGTGTACCCCGCTGGTATTGAAAAAATCAATATGCTATAATAAACAGATACCGGGCGCAAACGACAATTTGTGTCCTGCCTTCCGCGATACCGGAAAAAGAAATCAGCAGGTGGATTTGCCGCCTTTGGAAAGAGGGACGAGTTTGATGGAAGAACAATGGAAGGAATTACAAGGATATCTGGATAAAGCCGCGTCGTATCAGGCCGCGCTGGCTCTGTTCGGCTGGGACGCGGAAACGCTGGCCCCGCCGGAGAGCCACGAGCTGACCGCCCGCGTGGTGGGCGTGCTCGCGGAGGAATACTTTGCCCTGATGACCGGAAAGCGCGTGCGTGAGCTGGCCGCCTCCATCGACGGGGAAGCCCTCGGCACAAAGGAACGCGCAATCCTGCGCCGTCTGCGCCGCGAGCTGGACAGCCTGGAAAAGCTTCCGCAGAAGGAGTACGGCGCTTATCAGGAGCTGCTGGCACGCAGCCCCTCCGAATGGAAAAAGGCCAAGGAGAAGAACGATTTCGCTTCCTTCCTGCCGGTGCTCGATGAGGTTATCTCAACGGCCCGCCGCTTTGCCTCCCTGCGCGCCAAGGAGGGACAGGCTCCCTATGACGTGGTGCTGGACGATTACGAGGAAGGCTTCGGCATGGCACAGCTCGATCCCTTCTTTGCCCAGGTGCGGGAACGGGTGGTTCCCCTTCTGCGCCGCCGTGTGGAAAAAGGCATTGAGCCGGCGAAAAAGCACGCCTGCCCGGAGGACAAGCAGCGCGAATTCTCCCGCTGGCTGGCGGGGTATGTCGGCTTTGATTTCTCCCGCGGCGTGATCGGAGAGACAGAGCACCCCTTTACCACCAATCTGCACAATCACGACGTGCGCATCACCACGCATTATTATGAAAACGACGCGGCGTCCGCCATTTTCTCCACCATCCACGAGACGGGCCACGCGATCTACGAACAGCAGATCGCGGACGACCATACCCTGACCATGATCGGCGGCGGTACCTCGATGGGGATGCACGAGTCGCAGTCCCGTTTCTTTGAGAACAATCTGGGCCGCAGCCGTGCGTTCTGGTCCGCCATCTATGAGAAATTGCAGAGGATGCTGCCGGAAGCTTACGCGGATGTTCCGCTGGATGACTTTCTCAGCGAGATCAATGCGGTGGAACCGAGCCTGATCCGCACCGAAGCCGATGAGCTGACCTACCCGCTGCATATTCTCATCCGCTATGAGCTGGAAAAGGATCTGTTCGCCGGAAAGCTCCAGACAAAGGATCTTCCCGCCGCATGGAACGCGAAATACCGCGAGCTGCTGGGCGTGGAACCGCAGACAGATTCCGAGGGCGTGCTTCAGGACACCCACTGGGCGAGCGGCCTTCTGGGCTATTTCCCGTCCTACGCGGTCGGCAGCGCCATCGCCGCACAGATCGAAGCATATCTGCGCCGCACCATGGATCTCGACGGCGCGCTCCGTTCCGGCAGCCTTGGCTCCATTCGTGAGTTCCTGCGGGAACGCATTCACCAGTATGGCGGCGAGCGCACCACGCAGGAGCTGCTCACCGCGATGACCGGCGAGGGCTTTGAGCCGCACTATTATTTCGATTACCTCGAGCAGAAATACGGCGTATGAGTCGCGAACATACCGAAAGACCCGCCGAGCGAATCCTTCACCCGCTGGAACCCGTCTTTGACAGCCGTTCCCGCGTGCTGATCCTCGGCACCATGCCCTCCCCGAAATCACGGGAGACGGGCTTTTACTACGGCCACCCCCAGAATCGTTTCTGGCGTGTGATGGCTGAACTTCTGAACGAGCCGTTTCCCGCCTCGCGCGGGGAGCGGCTCGCTCTGGCCCTGCGGCATGGCTTCGCACTCTGGGACGTGCTGGCCTCCTGCACCATCCGTGGAGCCGATGATGGCAGCATCCGCGATCCGCAGCCGAACGATCTCTCTGTGGTGCTTTCCGCCGCACCCATTCAGGCGATTTTCACCACCGGAACAAAGGCTTCCTCGCTTTACCGGCGTTTATGCCTGCCGAAAACCGGGATCGAAGCGATCCCGCTGCCCTCCACCAGCGCCGCCAACTGCCGCTTCTGTACCTACGACACACTTTTGGATTGTTATCGCGCCATTCTGCCCTATTTATCCCAAAAAAATTAAAGCAAATCGAAACCCAAGGGGCAAACCCTTCCGTTCCTTCCATGCTGCCTGTGCGGCAATAAAAACCGAAGGGGCGAAGCCACCTTCGGCGGTGGAGTCCAGAGGGGCTTTGCCCCTCTGGCAGGGAGTACAGAGGGGCAGAGCCCCTCTGTGGGTCCCTTTGGCGGGAAGTGCAGAGGGGCGGAGTCCTCACAGCTTCTGAGAAAGGATGTTTTCCTGGTTTATGAGCCATAACCCTGTAAAAAGTGACAGCAGAGTGTTTTACCGCAACGTGTTTGCCCTTGTGGTGCCGATGGCGCTGCAAAACCTTATCAACGTCGCCGTTACCTCGGCGGACGTGATGATGCTCGGGCAGGTGGGGGAAACGGTGCTGTCCGCCTCGTCCCTGGCGGGACAGGTGCAATTCATCATGACACTGTTCTTCTTCGGCCTGACGAGCGGCGCGGCGATCCTGACCGCGCAGTACTGGGGCAAGGGCGACACACGCACCATTGAAAAAGTGCTGGGGATTGCCCTGCGCTTCTCGCTCTGCACAGGCCTTGTGTTCACACTGGCAGCCCTGCTGTTTCCGTCACAGCTCATGCGTGTGTTCACGCCGGAGGAAGCTGTCATCGCGGAGGGTGTGAAATACCTTCGTCTGATCGCTCTGTCCTACATCCCGATGGCAATCACGAACGTTTACCTGAACATCATGCGCAGCGTAGAGCGCGTGGTCGTGTCCACCGTGACATACCTCGTCTCCCTCATCACCAACGTCTGCCTGAACGCTGTCTTTATCTTCGGCCTGCTGGGCTGCCCCGCGATGGGGATTGAAGGCGCGGCGCTCGGCACCATCTGCGCCCGTTTGGTGGAGCTTGTGATCGTCATTGTCTACTCGAAACGCATCAACCGCACCATCCGTTTCCGCGTGCGCGACATCTTTGTGCGCGATCCGCTGCTTTTCCGCGATTTTCTCACCTACTCCGTCCCTGTGATGATCAATGAGCTGCTGTGGGGTGCGGGCGTCGCGATGAACTCTGTCGTGATCGGCCATCTGGGCAGCGCGGCGGTGGCGGCAAACAGCGTGGCGCAGGTGGCTCGCCAGCTGGCCACAGTGGTGGCTTTCGGCATCGCGAACGCCTCAGCCATCATGATCGGCAAGGCGATCGGCAGCGGCGACACGCAGCGCGCGGAGGAATACGGCGGCCGGTTCATCCGCCTGGCGCTCGTGTTCGGCCTGATCGGCGGCTGCATTGTGCTGATTGCGCGGCCGATTCTCATGAACGTGATGACGCTCTCCGCACAGGCACAGGAATATCTCTCGTTCATGATGTTCGTCATGGCCTACTTTGTGGTGGCGCAGGCGATGAACACCACGCTTATTGTGGGCGTATTCCGGGCGGGCGGAGACGCGAAAATCGGCCTTGCGTTTGATGTCGGCTCCATGTGGTGCGGCTCCATCTTGCTTGGAAGTTTGGCGGCCTTTGTTTTCCACTGGAGCCTGCCGGTTGTGTATGTGCTGCTGATGAGCGATGAGCTAATCAAAATTCCGCCTTCGCTCTGGCGATACCGGAAAAAGATCTGGTTGAAAAATATCACGCGGTGATTATAATAGGAAGTAATCCGAAAAAAGAAACGTTACGTTTTAAAAGAAGCAGTAAAACAGCGAAAGGAGAACAGTACCCATGCGGGCAGTCTTGCAGCGCGTGAAAAGCGCGTCCGTTTCGATCGAGGGAAGGACAGCCGGAGCGATTGGTCCGGGCTTCCTGGTACTGCTGGGCGTCGCGCCGGAGGACACGCAGGAGGAATGTGATTTCCTTCTCGATAAAGTTCTTGGCCTGCGCGTATTTGAGGATGAAGCAGGAAAAATGAACCGTTCGCTGTGCGACTGCGGAGGCTCTCTGCTGGTTGTCTCCCAGTTTACGCTTTACGCGGACTGCCGCAAGGGCCGCCGCCCCTCCTTCACCGGGGCCGCCCGGCCGGAGACAGCTGTGCCGCTCTACGAACGTTTTCTTGCAGGGGCCAGACAGGCGGGCGTTCCCACCGAATGCGGGGAATTCGGTGCGGACATGCTGGTCAGCCTGGAAAACGACGGCCCTGTGACCATCCTGCTGGACACCGATGAAATTATGCCCGGCAAGCGGGCAAGAAGAGATTAAGGGAGGAAACAACATGCTGAAAAGAGAATACAAAAACACGGGAGACCAGATCTCCGTGCTGGGACTCGGCTGCATGCGTCTGCCCAAGATAGAGGGCAGCGAAACCATTGACCGTGCCGAGGCACAGAAGATCGTCGACCTCGCCTATGAGCGCGGTGTGAACTATTTCGACACAGCCTACCGCTATCACGAGGGCGATTCCGAGCTGTTCATCGGCGAGGCTCTGAAAAAGTATCCGCGTGAAAGCTTCCATCTCGCAACGAAAATGCCGATGTGGATGGTCAATTCCCCCGAGGATACCAAACGTATTTTTGAAGATCAGCTCAGCCGCTGCCAGGTGGAGTACTTTGACTTCTACCTGTGCCACGCCATGAACGCCACATACCTGGAAACCATGAAAAAGCATGGCGTCTATGAGTATCTGATGGAGGAAAAGAAGGCCGGACGCATCCGCCATCTCGGCTTCTCCTTCCACGATTCCCCGGAGGTTCTGCGCCAGATCGTCGAATACGGCGAGTGGGATTTCGCCCAGATTCAGCTGAACTACCTCGACTGGGAGCTTCAGAACGCGAAGAGCCAGTATGAAATCCTCACGGAGCATGGCATCCCCGTCGTCGTGATGGAGCCGGTGCGCGGCGGCGCTCTCGCCAGCCTGTGTGAGGAATCCGACCGCATCCTGAAAGAAGCGCGCCCGGATCACAGCATCGCCTCCTGGGCTGTGCGCTATGTGGCTTCCCTGCCGAACGTGATGACCGTCCTGAGCGGCATGAGCACCTTGCAGCAGGTGGAGGACAACACCGCCACCATGATCGGCTTCGAGCCGCTGACAGACAAGGATCGCGAGACCATCGCCGCCGCGCTGGAAGCATACCGCAAGAACAAGACCATCCCCTGCACAGGCTGCCGCTACTGCATGGACTGCCCGTTCGGCGTGGACATTCCCGGCGTATTCAAGGCGTACAACACCTTCGCCATCGGCGGAGGCAAGGATCGCATGCGCAATGAGATTGCGGCATTCGGCGAAGGCCATGGCCCCGACCAGTGCAAGTCGTGCGGCAAGTGCATGAAGCTCTGCCCGCAGAAGATCCAGATCCCCGACCGCATGAAGGAGATCGCCGAACTGCTTGCCCAGAAATGAGCAAGCAACAGACAAACGGACACCGCACAGCGTCCTCCCCCGCTTTTGAGGGGGAGGACTTTTCCTTTCAGGAATGGGAGCAGCGGCGCTTTTCGGGTGTAACCTTCCGCGGGTGCGATTTCTCCGAAGTGCTGCTGGACCGCTGTGAATTTGACCGGTGCGTGTTCCGCTCCTGCCGTTTCGCGGGGACGGTATTCCGCCGCTGCTCCGTGACGAACTGCTCGTTCCCGTATGCGTCGCTGTTCAATGTGACGTTCGATGAATGCCGGATGATGGGCTCCTCCCTGGCGGAGGCTTCCGTTTCCGCGCTCACGCCGAAGGGTGGGAATTGGTCGTTCACGGCCCTCAACGGCCTGGATCTCTCCCGGATTGTCTGGGAGGGAGCAAGCTTTGAGGGCGCGGATCTGCGGGAATGCAAGCTTTCGGGCTGTGTTTTTTCGCGGTGCAGCCTCTCCGGCGCGCTGCTGACAAACGCGGATCTGACGAAAGCGGATCTGCGCGGCAGCCGCGCGGACGGGGTGGACTTTCTGCATCTGAAAATGAAGGATACCAAAATTGACTTGGAGCAGGCCGTGCTGATTGCGGAAGCGCTGGGAGCACGGTTCTGCGGGGAGGGCAACGATGGAGATTGAGCGCAAATTTCTTCTGAACGGCTTTCCGCAGGGACTTCCCCTGCTGGAGGAATCCGTGATGGAACAGGGCTATCTGTGCACCGATCCGGTGGTGCGGATTCGCTCCAAAGAGAAGGACGGCCGCAAAACGTACCGTCTGTGCTTCAAGGGCGAGGGGCGGCTTGTGCGCCAGGAGACGGAAATGGATCTGACGGAGAGCCAGTTTGGGGAGCTTTCCAACCTGCTGCGCGCCCCGATGGTGCGCAAGGAATTCCGCGTCTACGCCCTGCCGGGCGGGGAACGGCTGGAATGCAATCTGGTGGACGGGCAATTTTTCTACGCCGAGGTGGAATTTCCCACCGTGGAAGCGGCGCACGCCTTCCAGCCCCCGGCCTTTCTGGGGCGCGAGGTGACGGAGCACGCGGGCTTTTCCATGAGCGACTACTGGAACACCCGCCGTTTCCCCAGCCTTGACTGAGCAGGCAAGCCGGGCGGGCCTTCTCCGCTCCCCCTGCTGGAAGCCAGCTTCCCCGCAGGAACAGGAACGCTTTGCCTTTTTCTGCGAGGATTACGACCTGATGGAACGGCCCGGCGGTGTGGGCGTGATGGGCGAAAAGGGCGTGCATGCCGTGCTCAAGCGGCATTACCAGCCGGACGTGAGCGCGCAGGAAATCCGCGTGGGGCGCTTTGTCGCGGACGCCGTGACGGGGGATGGCCAGCTGTTTGAGATCCAGACAGGCGCGTTTGCGCCGCTTCGCCGCAAGCTGGCCTGCTTTCTGGAACGATATGAGGTCACGGTAGCACACCCGGCCTACGCGTCGCGCTGGGTGCGCACCATCGACCCGGAAACCGGGGAACTCTCCGCACGGCGGCGCTGCGGAGCTCCGGAAACCGTCTGGAAGCTCTTTTATGCGCTGCCCGCCATCCGGGAATATCTCGGCCAGGCAAACCTGCATTTCCGTGTGCCGGTTCTGGAGGTGCGTGAACTGCGCGTGAAGGGAGACCGGCGCCGATCGCGGCGCGACCGCGTCCCGACGGCCCTTTTGGGGGAGTGGCGCTTTTCGCATCCATCCGATTTTCTCTCCCTGCTGCCGCCGGATCTGCCGGAACCGTTTACCTCCTCCGAGCTGGCGGCGGCGCTCGGCGCTTCCCCCGGCGACGCGCGCATGTATCTGTACCTGCTGCATCAGCTTGGCCTGCTCGACCGTGCCGGGCGGCGCGGCCATTCCTATCTTTATGTCCACGCAACCGAAAGGGAGGTTTCTTTTCCATGAAACGCATTGTCTGCTTTGGAGACTCCAACACCTTTGGCCACAATCCGCTGGATGGTTCCCGCCTGCCGCGCGATCAGCGATGGACGGGCATCCTCTCGGATCTTTTGGGGGAGGAGTATGAAATCATTGAAGAGGGCCTTTGCGGCCGCACAACGGTGCGCGAATGTCCGGAATCGCCGTGGGTCAGCGGCCTGCCGTACCTGACACCGTGCGTGCTCTCGCACCAACCGTTTGATCTGCTGATCCTGATGCTGGGGACAAACGATTTGCAGGTCCCCTTCCAGGCCATCCCGCTGACCGTCGCGCGCGGAGCGGAGGCGCTGGTACACCAGTTCCTTTCCCTGGACTGGCCGCCGGAAAACCGCCCGAAGCTGCTGCTCGTCTCTCCGATCCACATCGGGGATGTTTCCGTAAATCCGGTGTTCGGCCCGCTGTTCGGCTATGAGCGCGCGTCCAACTACTCGCGCGAGCTTGCGCCGTACTACAAGGAGATCGCCGACCGGCTTGGCTGCGAGTTCTTCGACGCCGCTTCCGTAGCCTGCCCCTCCCCCGTGGACGGCCTGCACATGGACCCTTCCGAGCATGAAAAGCTGGCTCGCGCTTTGGCGGAAAAAGTACAGAAAATGTTGTGAAATTCTAAAATACTGACAATGGAAAATCTGAGTGTCCGGCTTTATAATTCTAACGTAAGAAAACCCATCTGCGACCTTTTTGATTGCGAAGGCAGGGACTTAATATGACAAGGGATATGACCGTCGGGAACCCCGTAAAACTGATCATCAGCTTCTCCATTCCTCTTCTGATCGGCAACCTGTTCCAGCAGCTTTACAGCATGGTGGACGCCGTGATCGTGGGACAGTTCCTCGGCGTGGACGCGCTGGCTGCCGTCGGCACAACCGGCGCGCTGTCCTTTCTGATTCTCGGCTTTGTCATGGGGATGACGGGCGGTTTTTCCGTCCTGATCGCCCAACGATTCGGAGCAGGGGATTATGACGAAATGCGTCACACTGTGGCCATGAGCGCCATTTTAAGCGTCGCGCTCTGCGTGGTGATGACATTCATCAGCATGGTGTTCTGCTGGCAGCTTCTGGAAATCATGAACACGGCGGACAACATCATCGGCATGGCCTACGATTATATCATCGTCATCTTCGCCGGAACGACCGCGAATGTGCTCTATAACCTCCTCTCCGGTATTCTGCGCGCTCTCGGGGACAGCAAAACGCCGCTGTATTTTCTGATCCTGTCCTCCCTGCTTAATGTGGGACTGGATCTGCTCTTTATCATCAATTTCCAGATGGGCGTGGCGGGCGCCGGCTATGCGACCGTCTTTTCCCAGTTTGTCTCAGGCCTTCTGTGCCTGATCTACATGGCGAAAAAATTCCCGATCCTGCGCTTCCAGCGGCAGGACTGGACATTCCGCCCATCCACCTGCCTGCTGCTCCTCAAGATCGGTTCCCCGATGGCCTTCCAGTTCTCGATCACGGCCATCGGCGTGGTGACGATGCAGGGCGCGGTAAACAGCTTCGGCTCCGCCACGACGGCGGCCTTCACCGCAGCCTCCAAGGTGGAATCCCTCACCCAACAGCTCATGGCGACGCTCTCCACCACGACGGCCACCTTCGTCGGGCAAAATCTGGGCGCGGGCAAGCCGGAGCGCATCCGTGAGGGTGTGCGCCGCTGCCGTCAGATCACGGACATCAGCTCCCTGATTCTGATCGTATTCGTCTATGTGTTCTGGAGAAGCCTGGTCTCTCTCTTCATCTCGGGCGACCAGCCGGAGGTGTACGACGCCGCGCGAACCTACCTCTATATTGTGATGGCCTTCTATCTGCCGCTCGGATGGGTCAACATCTTCCGCAACGCCTTACAGGGCATGGGCGAAGCCTTCGTCCCGCTCATGGGCGGTGTGATGGAGCTGGTCATGCGTGTGGTGGTGGCGCTGATTGCCGTGCCGTTCGGTTTCTGGGCGGTGTGCCTCGCCAGCCCGATGGCGTGGATCGGCGCGGGTATCCCGCTGCTCATTACTTACCGCCGCCGGATCCGCGCTATGTGCGATTTTCAGCAGGCACAGACGGCG
The DNA here is from genome assembly GCF_002160025.1 of Anaeromassilibacillus sp. An200. Taxonomy (GTDB): domain Bacteria; phylum Bacillota; class Clostridia; order Oscillospirales; family Acutalibacteraceae; genus Caccousia; species Caccousia stercoris. The sequence continues at coordinate 50,380 of NZ_NFJU01000006.1, read as the reverse complement.
CAGGAAGAAAAATAGCTGTACAAACGGGGAAAAGCCTGTTATAATGCTTGTGTCAGAGTAGGCGTCACGCGTTAAGTGCCGGCGGATGGGAAGTCGCCGCCGGACGAAAAGCCGGAAACGAAGGATCGGCTTGCGGTGTGGCGCCGCGTCCGCTGCCACAACCTTCATGTGGCTCGCCGCCGGGGCTTTCCCGGTGCGAAAACAGGAGGGAAAAAATTGAATCCGAAGGCTGTCAAAAAGACCGATCTCGTGATGCTGGTCACCCTGGCGCTGCTTACCGCCATGAACGTGGTGCTGACCAGATTTCTCGGGATCCAGACCCCGCTCGTCCAGATCAACTTTTCGTTTGTCCCGGTTGTCCTTGCCGCCCTGCTCTACGGCCCCATTCCGGCCGCTGTGGTGGGCGGGCTTGGTGATTTCCTGGGCGCCATCCTCTTTCCGGCCGGGGCCTATTTTCCGGGCTTCACGCTGACGGCTGTGCTCGCCGGGCTGGTGTATGGCTTCTTCCTCTACCGGAAGCAGGCCGCGCTGTGGCGTGCCATTGCCGCCGTTCTGCTGATCACCGTTGTCCTGAACATGGGATTGAACACGCTTTGGCTGTGGATCCTGATGAAGGACGGTGTGTGGGGGATCCTCTCGACGCGCATCCCGAAATATTTTCTGGTCGCGCCGGTGCAGATCCTTGTGACCCGCGCCCTTTCCGGCCGTCTGACGGAACAGTTCCGTCGGCTGATCGCCGCATAGGGCCTGCCTTTCTTCTGTATAGCTTCCGTCCCCTTCTTCCCGGGGGACGGTTTTTTTGTGCCTTTCCCCTCCCTTTTTGCAATTCTGATAATTCCCGATTCATTTTTTGCCTTCTCTTCGGTGTTCTGTGGAATTTTTCGAGGAAAATCTGAAAGTGATTGCAGTTTTCGATTCTTTTTGCTATACTAAACCTCACAACACTTTTATGATTTACCATAATAAATGGAGGGAGATGTATGAACGGCGCGGCAGACTTCATGAACGGGCTGACCTCCTTCGTCAGCACTGTAAACACCTGGATGTGGGACGCTATTTTACTGGTGCTCCTGTGCGGAACGGGGATCTGGTTCACCATCCGGCTAAAATTTGTCCAGGTTCGCAAATTCCGGCAGGGCCTCAAGGCTGTTTTCGGCAATATTCGCCTGCACGGCGACAAAGCGGGAAACGACGGCATGAGCTCGTTCCAGTCGCTGGCGACGGCGGTAGCGGCACAGGTCGGCACCGGAAACATCGCGGGCGCGGCGACGGCAATCGCCTCGGGCGGACCGGGAGCCATCTTCTGGATGTGGCTGAGCGCCTTTTTCGGCATGGCCACCATCTATGTGGAAGCAACGCTGGCGCAGAAATACCGCCGTACTGTGGACGGGGAAATCAAAGGCGGCCCGGTGTACTGCATCAAAGCGAAATTTCAGGGTGTATTCGGCAAATTCCTTGCGGGCTTCTTCGCTGTGGCAATCACCCTCGCCCTTGGCTTCATGGGCAACATGGTGCAGTCGAACTCCATCAGTGACGCGTTCCAGACCGCTTTCCACGTGCCGGGTCTCGCTGTAGGCATTGTCGTGGCCATTTTCGCGGCGATCATCTTCCTCGGCGGCAAGAAGCGCATCGCCGCTGTGACGGAAAAGATCGTGCCGGTGATGGCTGTCCTGTATGTCCTCGGCTCTCTCATCGTACTTGCCGTTAATTGGCGGAACCTCGGTACGGCCTTTGCGCAGATCTTCGTCCTCGCCTTTGATCCGCAGGCGATGGCGGGCGGTTTGGCCGGCATCACGGTCCGCGAGGCGATCCGGTTTGGTGTGGCACGCGGCCTGTTCTCCAACGAAGCTGGTATGGGCTCTACCCCGCATGCTCACGCGCTGGCCAAGGTCAAGCACCCGTGCGATCAGGGCGTCGTCGCGATGATCGGCGTGTTCATCGACACCTTTATCGTGCTCACCATGACGGCCCTTGTCATCCTCTCCACCGGTGCGCTTTCCCTCACAGACGCGAACGGCGCACCGCTCACCGCGGCCTCGCTGGCACAGGCTGCCTTCAACACTGTGTTCGGCTCCTTCGGCAATATCTTCATTGCCGTGTGCATGCTGTTCTTTGCGTTCTCCACCATCATCGGCTGGTTTTTCTTCGGCGAAACAAACGTGAAATATCTCTTCGGAAAGCGGGCTGTTCCCGTTTATTCCGCCCTGGTCATTGTGTTTGTTATCCTGGGCTCCATCATGAAGGTGGATCTTGTGTGGTCGCTGTCCGATATGTTCAACGGCCTGATGGTGCTGCCGAACCTCATTGGCGTTCTGGCGCTCACCGGTGTGGTCGTGCTGCTCTCGCGGGAGCATGACGAACAGCGGCGTCTGGGAAAATAAAAAGCGTCTCTGCTTTCATATAATGGGGGAAACGCCCCCCGCGCAGGTTGGGAAGATCCTGCGCGGGGGGCGTTTCTCTTGTTCGGTAAGGAGGTAAGCCAATCTCTCTTATTTGTACTGGCGGTCGTAAGCAGTCTGCATGATTTCGAGAGCGCGGGAAACGTTCAGGTTCTCGAACTCAGCGGCATAAGCGTCCCAATCGGAATCGAGGCTCTTGTTGCCCGTCATGAACGCGACCATGTTCTCCTTGAGGAAGTCGGTCAGGCCGGTCTGGATAATAGCGAGCTCATCGGACTCTTCCTGCGTGTACATCAGGATCGGGACCTGCATATCGGATGCATAGGGCTCATAATAGGTCTCGGTGTCGCGGTATCTTCTGGGCTCGCCGGTCTGGGTCAGATACGGATCATCGCCGACAACAGCCTGGCCGTCGCGGTAATCGCGGGTACGGTTGGCCAGCATGATGTTCTCCAGATGATAGTTCTGCACCGATTCGCCGGTCCAGGTGATCTTCTCATACAGAGCGGGCTTGCCATTGATGCCCAGAGTGCCTTCCGCGGGCTTCTTCCAGCCGACGTTCTCGGGGCCTGCCTGAGACTGGAGTGTAACCTCGGCCTTATAGCCGCCGTCCGCCCAGCGGAACAGGACTTCCGGATTCTCGCACTGATTGGTGATGAGGAAACGGCCGCTGTAGATGCCGCCCTCTTCGGTGAGAGCGTTCTGGACGCCGTTGGGGCCCTTGAGCGGGCTGATCGCCTCATACTGGGTATATCTCTCGAGCGGATCGTTCACGGTGTCGCCCAGGATGCTTTCAAACGTCGCGCCGCAGGCTGTGCCGACCGTAACCTTCTCCGGATCGCCGCCGATAATCTTGGCCTGGGCTTCCTTCTGCGTGAAGGAGACGGGATCGATCAGGCCCTCGGAGACCAGCTTGTTGATGTAGCGCAGGCCCTCACGGAATTCCTCGGTGTTGGCCACAAATTCGATCTTGCCGTTATTGAGCGCATAGCCCCTGGCGCCGTCCCAGTAAACGAAGGAGTTCAGCAGGAAGCTGTAAGGATCGGTATACCAGCCGCCGTCCGCGCCCATCATGGGGATCTCGTCGTTCGGATCGCCGTTGCCGTTGGCATCCTGCTCCTTAAAGGCCTTGAGCACCTCGTAGAACTCGTCGGTCGTGGTCGGAGCCTCTTTGCCGACGTTCTTGAGCCACTCCTGATTCATATACACCTTGGCGGGATAGAAGCAGTGGAAGCACTCGTTGATCTGCGGCAGGGAATAAATGTTGCCGTCCGGAGCGGTGATGGCTTCCGGCAGAAGCTCGGAGGACTCCATGGCCGCCTTGAAATCGACACTGTACTTTTCAATCAGGTCATTGAGCGAGATGAAAATTCCCTGCGAACCGTATTTCACCTGATCCGCTTCGGAAAGGTTGCAGCCGAGGTACGCGTCGGGATATTCGCCGGTATTCAGAGAGAGGTTGACCTTCTCCGTCACGGCCTCCTTGGGAACGATCTCCCAATCAATATGAATATTGGTCTGTTCCTCATACCACTTGGTAAATTCGTTGGTTTCCACATCCAGAATGTACGCTTCCTGCGGAACCATAATGGTAAACGACATTTTTTCGTTCACGATGGGGAATTCGCCGTTTGCGCTCATCTCCACCGTGGAGCCGCCGTCCCCGGATCCGCCTGCGGAGGCCGTTCCGCCGGACGCTGTGCCGGGAGTATTCTGCGTGCAGCTTGAGAGGACTCCAGCCGCCATGGCCAGACTGAGAATGACTGCCATTTTGGAAACTCTTCTCTTCATAATTCTTCTCCTTTTCTCATTTTGCGGCTTGTGCCGCGCAAACCTGCCGGAGCAGGCTGGTTCCTTGTTTCAGCCCTTGATGGCGCCGATCATAACGCCCTTGACAAAGTGCTTCTGGATGAAGGGATACAGAATCAGCATGGGAACGCTGGAAATTACAATCAGAGAATACTTGAGCAGCTCCGCGAGGCCCTGCATTTTCATCATCGTGTCCACGTCGGCCATATTTTCCGGATCGATCTGGTTCATCAGGATGATGTTGCGCAGAACCACCTGAAGGGGATAGTTGTCGGACTTGAGGTAAATCATCGCGTTGAAGTAGTCGTTCCAGTGTCCGACAGCGACATACATGGTCAGCACCGCGAGAATCGGCTTGGAAAGCGGGATGACCACCTTGAGGAAATACCCCAGATCCGAGCAGCCGTCCAAACTGGCAGACTCATACAGATCATAGGGGATGGTGCTCTGGATAAACGTGCGGGTGACGATGACGTTGTACACACCCACGGCGCCGGGGATCACGAGCGCCCAGTAGGTGCCGTACAGACCGAGCTCGTTGATATTCAAAAAGCTCGGGATCAGGCCGCCGCCGAACATCATCGTGAAGGTCAGCAGCTTCATGAACACGCCGCGGCCCGCAAAATCACGCACGGAGAGCGGATAAGCGGCCATCATGGTCATGACCACGCCGATCAGCGTTCCCAGAACCGTCCGGTATACCGCGTAGAAAAAGCCGCTGACAATGTTGGGATCCTTGAACACCGTCTCATAGCCCACGAGGGAAACATCCTTCGGGAACAGCCACACCTGGCCGCTGGTCACGGCATACGGCGAGCTGAAGGAGGCGCTGAGAACATATACGAGCGGGTACAGGACGATCAGCGTCAGAAAGATGAGGAAGGTGTAGTTGACAATATCGAACACCTTGTCCCCCGTGCTCCGCTTGACTTTCATGGCTTTCGCCGACATGTTTTCTCCCTCCTTACCACAGCGACGTCTCGCTGACCTTTCTGGCGATGAAGTTGACTGTCACCAGAAGCGCGATGTTGATGATGGAATTGAACAGACCCACCGCCGTGGAAAGGCTGTACTGTGCGTTCACCAGACCGATGCGGTATACATAGGTCGAGATCACGTCGGAGGAGGACATGTTCAGGCTGGTCTGCATGAGCAGAACCTTTTCATAGCCCACGCTCATAATGTTGCCGACGTTGAGGATCAGCGTGATGATGATGGTGGGCGAAATGCTGGGGAGATCCACATGGAAGATGCGCTGCAATTTGCTTGCACCGTCCAGGATGGCCGCCTCATGCAGAGCAGGCGAAACACCGGAGAGAGCCGCCATATAGATGACGGAGCTGAAGCCCATGCCCTGCCACACGCCGGACCATACATACAGGCTCTTGAAATACTCGGGCTTTGAGAAGAAGTCGATCCGCTCCCCGCCGAGCACCTCAATCAGGTTGTTGACAATGCCTGTCTTGGGCGCCAGCATCAGGGAGAGGATGGAAACGATGATAACCACCGAAATAAAATGGGGAGCATAGGTGATCATCTGCACCGTTTTCTTCATCTTGACGTTTCTGCACTCGTTGAGGGAAATCGCGAGGATGATCGGGATCGGGAAGCCCGCGATCAAGCCGTACAGGCTCAGCGTCACGGTATTCCACATCAGTCTGGGGAAGTTCTGGGTCTTGACAAACATCTCAAAGTATTTGTACCAGGGATCCGCCCACTGGCTTCCCAGAATGCCCTTGGTCGCCACAAAGTCCTTAAAAGCAATCAGAATGCCGTACATCGGCTTATAGCTGAACAGCAGCACCAGTGCAAAGGGGAGGGCAAAGATCAGGTAGAGCTGCCAGTGCTTTTTGATTTGTTTCCACAAATGACCTGTGCTCCGGGGTTGAACTGCCGCTTTTTTCGCGCTCACTGTCCGCCTCCGTTCCCGGCCTGTGCGGCCGAATCAAATTCTACCTTGAAGCAGTCGCTGTACTTGACTCCCAGCATGGAAATCTGCTCCGTGTCAATCTTCACCCTGCCGTTCTCCTGCACAAACGCAAGCTCCTGTCCGTTGCGCAGCAGCGTGATCTTCACCGCTGGCTTTTCAATCTCCAGGAACAGGTACCGCGGCAGACGGTAATGCTGGCGCTCCTGATAGCGGTAAAACACATAGATGTTTCCGTTTTTCTGTGTGTAAGCCAGCCCTTGCCGGGCAGTGCTCACATACGGTGCGCAAACCTCTGTCTCATAGATGCCTTCGCCGTTCACCTGGAGCCATTCGCCCAGGCCAAGCAGGCTTTCCACCGCGGGAGCGGGCAGCTCACCGTCGGGCTGCGGGGTGATGTTCAGAGCCAGGTTTCCGCCCTTGGCCACTACATCGATCAGGGTATGTACCAGCTCGCGGGCGCTCTTGGGGTGATCCGTGTAATGGAAGGAGAAGCAGCCGCCCACCGTCAGGCAGGATTCCCACGGCACGGGGATCATGGCAGAGGGGATGCTCTGCTCGGGCGTGATGATGTTCTCATACTCGCCGCCGACTGTCCGATCACACACAATCAGATGGGGCTGGGTCGTGGCACGGATACGTTCGACCACCTCACCGAGCCGGATGTCCATGTGCTTGTTGTCCGGGCGGACCACGCCGCCGTCGAGCCAGAGAACATCCACCTTGCCGTACTTGGAGGTCAGCTCCTCAATCTGGCGGTGCGTGTACTGCACAAACTTCTCCCAGACCTCCGGATGCTCCTTCGCGTCATAGTTGGCCGCGCCGCTTTTGTGCTCCCCGAACTGGGGCGCCCAGTAATACTCGCTGTGCCAGTCGGGTTTCGAGAAATAGACGCTGATGGCAAGGCCTTCGTTACGGAAGGCTTCGTACAGATTTCCCACAATGTCTGCGTATTTGTGCGTATGGAAGGGGCAATCCTCCGCTGTCACCTTGTAATTGGTGGTGTCGGTGTCGAACATGCAGAAGCCGTCATGATGCTTCGTGGTAAACAGCAGATACTTGAAGCCGCATTCCCGGGCCAGCTTCGCCCACTTGTCCGGGCGGAATTTCACCGGGTTAAAGGTCTTGTTCATGTTCTCATACTGCTGTTTGGCTTCCTCGGGATCCGTCCAGCGGAAATCCGCCTGGGACCACTCCCCCGCCTCGTCGCACAGCGGCCAGCTCTCAAAGCTGCCCATCTGGCTGCCGGGAGACCAGTGCATCATGAGTCCGAGCTTCAGGCCGCGGAACCATTTCAGATGCTCCTGCACGGCGGGTTCCTTCGGAGGGACATAGGTTTCGGGGGCGGAGCACCCGTGTACGCCGTCTACGATAACCGGGACCTTTTTCTCCGTCTTATTCTGAGCCATATTGATTGTTCTTCCCTTCTGTTCAAAGTTCCCGCACCCACTGCCTGCCGCGCGTCATGAAGCGGATCCGGTTATTCTTCGTTCTTTTTTGCTTTTTTCTGCTGTTCTTCCTGTTTTTTCATGCTTCGCATCATGGAAGGGGTCACGCCGTATACCTTGCGGTAAATCCGGCGGAACGTGTTGGAATTTGCATACCCGCACATGCCCGCGATCTCATCGAGCGTGTACTGCCCCTCCAGAACCAGCGCATGGGCCTTCTGCATCCGCAGGCGCTCCAGGTACGCTGAGAAATTCTCTCCCATGTTTTCCTTGAAGAGGGACGAGAAGTAGGCGTGGGAAAAGCCCAGCTTCTCCGCAGCGTAATTCAGGCTCATCTCCTGATTGGACAGTTCTTCGTCCACCAGCAGTCTCACCTTTTCGCGGAATTCCTCTCTTGCGGTATCCTTTTTGCTCTTTTGCAGCTTTTTGTTTTCCAGACAGATCCGGCGGATGGAAGCATACAGACACGCAAACATCGTGCCGCTCATGGGAATCTGCCGCAGGGCATCCATCCAATCCTTTTCCGAAAAGCTTTCTCCGCTGTCCAGCAGCAGGAGAAGCTGGCTGATACGGGCCAGAAACTCTGTCTTTTCCTCGTCCCCGCGGACAAACTCCGCGGTTTTCTGGAAAATATCCCGCAGAAGCTCCTCGGCTTCCTTCAGGTTTCCGCTTTTCGCCGCCGTGAACAGGACCTTTGTTTTCTCCTCGGAAGCGGGCCGGAGCCTTGTATCCGGGATTTCCTGCGCATCAAACGGGGAACACAGCCCTCTGCTCTCCGGACGGAAGCTTTCCCGCCCAAGGAAACGTGAGCCGGCCTGTGCCGCCTGATACAGCTCTTCCACACGCATGACCTGCATCGCCGCGCTGACGCGGACCTCCAGAGCATCCTCCATGTGGACGGCTTCTGCGCTTTCCAAAAGCATCTGCGCCACAGCGTCGATCCGATCCTCCTCCTTTACAACGGCCGCCATGCGCCCGGTTTCCAGGCAGACGACATATCCTTCCCTGCTGATCCTCCCCTCCGCTTCCTGATACCAGCTCTCAAACGATCGCCGCAGGAGCTGCAGGTCGGGGGTCTCTCCATCGGGAGCCCGGTATTCCAGCGAGGCCATAACAAGCCCGTACTGTTCCCAGCGCGCACTTGCGCCGTTTCCGAGAAGTGTATAATCATAAGGCTGTTTCGCCTTTCCCATAAGCAGGTTCAGGAAGAAATTCCGGCGCAGCATTTCCATCGAGCTGTCACGTTCGCCCTGCAAAATCAGGTTATCGTGCTGGAGCACATCGAACGCATCGCTGATTTCTTTATAAATGCTGCCTTTTGTTTCGGAATATCCGCTCTTGCGGTGAAGCAGAATTTTCTGCACCCACACGCTGTTGTGGCTGGAAATCGCAGCGATAATCGCCACCATCCCCACAATCAGCACAAGGAAAATCGCAAACAGAAGCAGGAACAGGCTGTTGACGCCTCCGAACAGCTCCTCCCGCGAGGTCATGCAGATGTAGTCGATTCCCACGCCCTTCTGAACGGTCAGGATATAATCCTGGTTAAGGGCCTCCAGATTGAGCTGCCCGTCCCACATGTAGCGCTCCGCGTCCTCGTCCGACCAGTTTCTGGTGTACAAAACAGCGCCCTGGTTGTTGCGGACCATAATTTTGGAGTTTTCAATCGGCTCAAACAGCTGATCCAAATACGTATCGCGCAGGACAAAAAAGAGGGATGCCGAGCTGTCTGAATAGGGATAAAGCTTGATGTAGTAGATCATGCCCTCGTAGCTGCGCGGCGGAAACTCCATCGTGCTGTAAGGCAGAAAGCTTTCCGCCGGGAGCTGCTTTTTATAGGAGAAAAACTCGTTCGCGCTCATGTCCCCGAACTGGAACAGCGTCCCGTAAAAGCGATTGATATCGGTGCACACAGAGTAAGACCCGAAGGCAACCCCGCTTTTATCGAAACAGATGGCGTATTCTCCGAATTCGGAAAACACACTGTAATTCACACAGGAGGATCGGATATGCAGGAGCGTATCCTGGTTCTGCATGGCCTCTTCCTGATCCAGCCGGGCAAACTGATAAAATTCCCGGGTGGCAATCTGCTGGGAAAACTTTTTGATCACCAGCACCTTTTCTTCAAAGCTGTTGAGCACCTGCTCGGCCACGCTGCTGTTTCGCTGGGTAATAAAATCGATCTGACGCTGCCTCATATAAGAAAGAACCAGAAAAATCACAACGGCAAAAATCATCATCAAAAGCAGGTAGCTTTTCATAAAGAGCAGCACCAGCTTGAAATTGATCTTTTTATTGGTATCTGTATGATTGTTATGTTTTCTCATTTTTTCCCCCGGAAATTTTGGAACGCCGAGTGTTCTCATAGTCGAGCCCTTTCACCCGCTTCTTTCAAAAAGAATAAAAAATTGAGAGAAAAGAATATCATATAAGCAAGATAGCAATCAAATGTTTTGTCAAAAGAAATCGTTGTTTGGAACAAGATTTTCTTTTATGCATTTTGTCGTTTGTTGCACTTAAAATTATATTTTATTTTATAAATTTTGCAACTTTCACTTTTTTCGATCGTCCTCCATTTCATCCTGTCTTTGTGCAAAAGGCCTGTTTTTTTAAAACATTTTGTATTTCTTCCATGGTTTTTGTCAATTTGCAGCACACTAAAAAAGCAGGCTCCATGCGGCCTGCTCTGCGCTTTGTATCGAAAAGCAAGAGAAAAGATCCAGTCGTTCCATTTTTTAGGGATCCATTTGTTACGATCGTATGAAATAGAAAGAATCCAAACAAAACACATTGTATGTTTTGCGGCAGATCATTATAATAAAGGCATTAAAACCATGGAAATTATGGAAAACAACGAAAGGAGCCGCAGACTATGAAACGCATCCCTATCCAACACGGCAAAAGGATCGCTGCCGTCCTTTTGCTTTTCCTTCTTCTCCTCCTTCCTTCATGCGCACAGAATGAAAAGGAGGCAAATCAAAACGATCGTCCCCGGAGCGTATCGCTCTACTTTTTCCACGACACCGCCTGCGGCGCCTGTGACGGCACAAAGGATTTCCTTTCCATCTTTGAGGAACAGATCGGCGATGTGCGGGAGCTCTATCCCTATACTTTGGAAATGCAGAACGTCTTTCAGACAGAGGGAAGCAAAAGCTTTGAACGTGTAATGGAGCAGTATGGGCTTGATCCCGAATCGGCCAGCTTCCCCATGCTGGTGATCAACGGCAAGGAACTGTTCGGCCTGGAAGAGATTGAAAAATCTCTGCGTGAAAACTTCCTCTCCGCGGGAGAGGCGGCGGTCACGCCGGACGAGCTTGCCTTCACCGTGGAAAAAGCGCCCGAGGACGATCTGTTCCGCGATTTCCCGAGCGCGGATCCCGGGGAATCTGTCGTGCTGTATTTTTACCGCTCCACCTGCCCGGAGTGCGTCACCACAAAGCCGGTGATGGACGGGCTGCCCGAAACCATGGAGATCAACGGGACGGAAAGCACCGTGACCGTTTATTCCCTGAACAGCCGCACCGGCAGCAACCCGGAGCGCATCCGTTATCTGTTTGAAAAATATGAGGTACCCGAGGACAAGCAGATGGTTCCCATTGTGTTTCTCCGTGACTCCTATCTGGCCGGATACGACGAAATTTCCGCCGGGCTGGAACAGGGCCTTCTGGATGGCGGCGGGCTGGACTTTGATTTTTCGGTTTTCCAGGAATAAAACAAATTTTTATCGAAAAATTGCCTCCTGTTTTTTCCTGCCTGTGCTGTTGGATCTCATGAAAAAATCCGGAGATAGAAAAGGCATTTATTTCATTAAATTGAATCTTTTTTCATCTATGCATATCCTTGGCCGTATTTTCTCTTTCTTTTTTCCAAATAAAGCTATAGTATATATTGACAAAAATACGATTTAGTGTTATCTTCCTTTTGTGTTTTTCTCTGTTGGGAAACCAGAGAAAATGGTTACACCTTTGGAAACATACCGCAGCCTTTACGAACATGGAAAACATTGGGAAAGAATTTTATGAAATATGAGCTTTTTATCGGAAAAGCTCATAAAAGAAAGGGGAGCATCCACTTGAATCAAAAAGGGAAGCTCAGGAAGATAAGCGCCACGCTGGTCGCCATCGCGATGCTTGTCTCTTCTTACGGCTCATTTGCCGTTCAGGCGGCCGATTCCTGGCCAAATGAAAAGGCGTCCGCAGAGCCCAGCTTTGCGGGATACCGTGTCAAAGACATCGAAAACTGGAGCCCGGAAACCGATCCGTACGCGGAATTTATGCGTGCAGAGGTGCCTTTGCAGACACGGATCGATCCCTTCCAGCAAACACAGGCCAAGCCCTACCTGGAATCCGAAGCCCAGGTAATGCTCATGCAGGGCGACTACGGAAACAGCTTTTTCAACAGCACCATGTACACCGACAAATTCGGCGAGCATGTGCTCAATTTCTGGCAGTACGCCGACTACTTCTCCCCCTGGCACGGCGCCGCCACCGCCTACACCCCGCAGGCGCTGTACGATCCCATTACCAGCGACTGGCAGGCCAGAGGCTTTGAATTCGGAATCGTGAACATTCCCAGCTCAGCCTACACCAACGCTGCGCACAAAAACGGCGTCATGTCGATCGCCTGCATCTACTTTGATCCCCTTTTCCGCCCCGGCCAGACGTGCGCCGATCTGATCGCAAAGGACGAAAACGGCAATTTCCCTCTGATCGACAAGCTGGTGGAAATCGCGGAATACATGGGCTTTGACGGCTACTTCCTCAACCAGGAGGAAGGAAACATGGAGGACTTTAAGCCCTTCATGGCTGAGCTGACCAAGCGCGGAATGTATACCCAGTGGTATGACACCAACAGCAATTTCAACGCTTCCAAGGCCGCATGGCTCAAGGATGATGAGCATGGGCAGATCAACAATTCCGTCTTTGTCAACTATGATTGGAAATATGGAATTGAGAACTCCCTTACATACGCCAGTCAAATCGGAGTCAATCCATTTGAATCCATCTTCATCGGATTGGAGTGCAACCAGAATAAATTCAGCGGTGGCCACTCCAGCGCAAGGGATATCAGCGCTCTGTATGACTCGGATGGGAACCCCCGCGCAAGTGTGGCGCTCTTCACCCCCAGCGACTGGTATCAGCGTGGTTTGGATGACAGCATTAAGGTAGAAAATGAAATTCCCAACATGCAGCGCGATGAATACCAGTGGATGGTGGCCGAGCGTGAGCGGATGTTCTTCTCCGGCGTGAAAGAGGATCCCACCGACACCGGTTTGCAGTCAGGCTACAAGCGTGAGGACGTCGGGGTTGACGACGCTTCCGGCTGGGTCGGCGTGGCAGACTTCATCGCGGAGCGCTCCGTCATCAGCGGGACGCAGTTTTACACCAATTTCAACACCGGCCACGGCATGCAGTATTTTGTGGACGGCGATGTTTCCGCTGACAAAGCGTGGACCAACATCAACATTCAGGATATCCTGCCCACCTGGCAGTGGTGGATCGAAAGCGAAGGCCAGAAGAAGCTGGAAGCTGACTTCGACTATGGCGACGCTTTGACTAATTACGACAAAGACAAACAGCCCATGACGATGCCCTACACCCAGGTGGGCGCCTATGAGGGCGGCTCCTCCCTGGTGGTGTACGGCTCCATTGACAAAGCGAACAGCCTGCATCTGTATAAAACGGATCTGGATGTCAACGGAAACTCAAAAGCCTCCGTCACCTTCCAAAAGACCTCAAACGACGCGGTCACCATGAAGCTGGGCCTGATCTTCAAGGATGCCCCGGAGACCACCGAAAAGGTGGAAATTTCCGGATCCGAGACCGCGGGGGACTGGCAGACCGTTGAGCTGGATCTTTCCAGCTATGCGGGAAGATCGATCGCGGCCATCACCCTGGAATTTGAGGGAACAGCTGATAACTATCAGATGAACGTGGGCGGCCTGAAAATCTCCGACAGCACGGACAAGCCCGCCACCCCCACCGGATTTAAGATCGACTATGCTTATTCCTCCGGTGAAATGATCCTCAAATGGGATCTGGCAGACTATTCCGAAGTCAAGCAGTATAATGTCTATGGCACCCTCTCTGACGGCAAGCGCGTCTATCTGGGCGGCATCTATGACAACATTCTGTATGTAAAATCCGTATTTGACGAGAAAACGGACATTGATTTGGAGCTGTGCGCCGTAGGCCCGGACGGTACGGAAAGCGATCCCGCCACACTGACCTATACCTACAGCGATAAGGTCAGCAACGTCAAGGTGAAGGAAGGCAAAACCTCCAGCGGCCTGCTGACGCGGGCCTCCACCCCCGGAGAGCTGCAGGTCTCCTTCCAGACTCCCGCGGACGGTGCTCCCGACCGCTACGAATTTGAAGTCACCCTGCGCAATATTGCGTCCAGCGATCCCGACAACCAGACTTATCCCTATACGCTGGAGGACGGCAGCGCCACCTCGGCGGTAGTGCCTCTTCCCGTGGAGGAAGGCTACGAGTACGATCTGAAAATTTATGCCGTCCGCGGAGATGACAGGGGCGAGCCTATCTGCTACCGCGGCTGGTCGAACGACAGTTATTCCGAGCCGATCGCGGCGGAGGATGTGATCCTCACCGAAAAATCCTCTGTGCGTCTGCTGGATCCCGATTCCGTGGACTGGTATCAGCTGCATGTATCCCTGAACGGCCAGCCTGTAACCGACTTCAAGCGCGGCGCTGTCACCAGAGGAACCGCCACGATGAATTTCAGTCTGACCGAAAACGGCACACTGAGCATTGTCACAGAGGACTTTGCCGGCAACCAGTCCGATCCCACCGTCCTGCTGTATGACGGTGAGTCCCTGATCCCGAGTGGAGAAGGCGTCATCACAGAAAAGGAAATTCCCGATCCGGTTCTGCGCGCAGAAGTCATGCGGCAGGCCAGCCCTTATCTGGATGAGCTTCCGAATTTCACCGGGACACTGGATCTCTCCGGCACACAGGTGCAGGATCTCACCGGCCTGGACCTTCTCACCGGCATGACCGGGCTGAATCTCAGCGGCTGTACGCTTCCCACCACCATTCCGGATCTGAGCGGATGCAAAAACCTGCGGGAGATCGATCTCAGCGGCTGTGAAGCTTTGACAAAGATCGATTTGAGCGGCTTGGGTCTGGAAAAGCTCAACGCCTCCGGAACCTATCCTGACCTGAAGTCTGTTGATATCTCCGAAAACCGCCTGGATCTGAGCGAGGGAACGCCGGAGCGTGAGTTTGTGGAGTCCCTCTCCTGCCCGGTCACCTTCCAGAACCAGCACCCCACCGTCTATTCGGGCATCTACTGCCTGCCGGCGGATCCGGTGCAGAAGGAGCTTTCCGAGGAAGAAACGCTGCGGGACGTGATCGAGGAATTTGTGAACAAAGCCGTCACGATCCGCGGCACACTGTACGCCGATTTGCAGAATGCGGCACCGATCGACGGGAAACCCTTCCTGGCGGACGGCGTGGATTTTGACGCGGTTCCCTCCACAAAGGATATCTCCTACACCGTGCGCACCCAGAACGGCGAAACCGTCAAGGATTTGGATCAGCCTTTGATGGAGGACAATACCTATCTTGTGACGTATACCAACGAAAAGGATTCGTTTGAAAGCACACTGACCATTGTTGTGGGCAGCGGCAGCGCGGCTCCCATCGTGATAACGGAAAATCCCACCATTCTCTATGCCACAGAAGAGAGCGACCATAATCCCGCTGAGGATCCGGAATTTGCCTTTGACGACGATGAAAGCACCAAATGGTGCCCCGGGGGAAATGCCATCGCTTCCGATCTGGTGATCGATGTGGGGGATTTCTATGTCGTAACCGAGTGGAATATGTCCCATGCGGGCGTTTCCTCAGACGGTTCCAAGCGTAATACCCGCGACTTTGCCCTTCAGGTGCTCAAGGAAGAGAACCCCACCCCTGAACAGCTGGCGGACGAAGCCTTCCTGAACAATGATGAAAACTGGGTCACAGTGGCTTCCTATGTTGACAATCAGGAAGACCGCACAACTTATGACTTTGTCGCAGAGGGCGAAACCGTCACCGGACGTTATTTCCGTCTGCATGTGACAAAGGGCGACAGTTCTGCTCAATGGCCTTCCACCCGCATTTACGAGTGGAGCATGAAGGGAACCCCTGTTCCTGAGGAGCCTTCGGTGGACAAGACTGCTTTGCAGGAGGCCATTGACAAGGCTCTCACCTATGACGAAACCAAGTACACCGAAAAGAGCTGGGCCGTCTTTGCCGCCGCTCTGGCAAAGGCTGAGGAAGTCAACGCGGATGACGCCGCTACGCAGGCTGACGTGACGAAGGCCCTCAATGCGCTGGAAAATGCGCGGAAAAACCTGGTACTGATCTCCGATCCCGAGGAGCCTTCCGTGGACAAAACTGCTTTGCAGGCAGCCATCGACAAGGCCCTCACCTATGACGAAACCAAGTACACCGAAAAGAGCTGGGCCGTCTTTGCCGCCGCTCTGGCAAAGGCTGAGGAAGTCAACGCGGACGACACCGCCACGCAGGCCGATGTGACAAAGGCGCTCAAGGCGCTGGAAAACGCACAGAAAAAACTGGTGCCTGTCCAAACAAAGCCCTCCAGACCCTCCGATTCCTGGGAGGAAAACCAGCCGGGCTACATCGGCAAGCCCCTCCCCACTCCGGAAACCGGCTCCAGCACTGGCACGGGCACTTCCACTCCGCCGATGTCCTCCTCCTTTGTGAGTGACACCACTGCGGATCTGCATATCACAGACAGTTCCTATCAGTTCCGCATTACCTCAAAGGACGGTACCGTTCCGGTGATGACCGTCACCAGCAGCGCCTTCCGGGTGGAGCTTGCCTCCCAGAAGGGGAACGACTACTTCTTCCGGGTAACCGTGGTGACTCCCGGCCAGACGGCGGATGTACTGGTCAACGGCGGGAAAGTCGTCTCCGTCACAGGCGGGGACGCTCCCGGCGGTGTGATCAGCGACACGACGGCTCCCTTCCAGCTCAGCGAGAACGGTGAATACCAGTTCAAGCTGACCGCGAACGAAAAGCCGGATCTCGTTGCCGGATCTTCCTCATTTACCGTGGAATTCGTGAAGAACGAAGGCAAAGACTGGTTCTTCCGCATCCGCGCCACCGGCAAGCCCGGCGACGCCTGCGGCTTCTACATCAACAAGTCTCCCAAGCCCGTCACCGTTGTGACGATTGCCTGAATGTTTCCCGGCTTGCTTTCCCCGGAAACGGGGAAAGCATGTTGGCGAAGGTTTCAAAGCGTATGAGAAACGGGATCGGACGCCCCCGGCGGGGCATCCGATCCCGTTTCCATTTACCAAAAAATATCCCTGCAAAAAATCGCCGCGCTGTTTTTCGGCCTTCACGGCTTCGCCGATTTGCAGGCGAAAGCTTCCTCACCGCACTTTTTCACTCACCGGTACAAAAACGACGGCATGATCTGATAGCACTGGCGAATCACCGTACTGCACCGTTCACCGTAAAAAGCGAGGTATTTCTTTTTCTTTTCCCGCTCGATCCCATTGCGTTGGACGAACGTTTTCCAGTGCGAACAGGTTTTGTGGCAGCCCTCCCGATAATGAGGGCAAGAGTTCTGACAAGGCAGCATGGCGGCACACTCCATTCTGAACAAATCCTTTCAGCCCAGGGAAACCGCTTTTTTGTCCTGCATCCCTTTACCGGGCTGAAGCACTTTTCTCTGTCCTTATCATACTACGCGCCGCGCTGTCTCTCCATCACAGCTTTGTAAAATATTCATAAAGAAATAGAGCATCCCGCCGTGCCAAAAGCATTTACTCCTGCGGCGGCTGAGGCTGTGGCTGCGGCGCCGCGCTCTCCGGGCGGATCGGGATGACGCTCTTTTTCACCATCAGCCCTTCATATTTCAGCTTGAACTGCACACGGCCGTAAAAGCTGCTGTGGCACGAGCGGCAGGTGAAGATCGCGCGGTAGCTTTTGTTCTTGAGCTGCCAGTCCCCGACGCGCTGGGCCGGGCGGCCGCAGTCCGCGCAGTGGAACACCATGTCGCCGGGGCGAATCAGCGGGCTGTTCAGATCACACAGGATCATGGTCTTGAACGTCATGCGGCGGTAAAACTCGTCGTCCGCCGTCTGCTCCATCGCGGAAAGACGAAGCGGATCGTACACCCGCTGGAGACAGCGCAGGGAAAGCAGGCTGTCCCCTAAAGCGCGGTGGTGATCGAAATCGTCTCCGCTGATGCCAAGCAGCTCCGCCGCCGTTGTCAGGCCCAGCTGGCGGCCCGGCTCCGCGTTCAGCATCTGCTGGCAGTAGGCTTGCAAATCAATGTATTTATCCAGAAACGGGATCCGCTGGTTCCCGCAGAAATAACGGCAGTTTTCGATCAGTGTGAGGATATCCGAGGTACCCCAGGTCAGAAGCACAGCCCCGCCCATCCACTTGCGGAAACGGCTTGTCACCTGCATAAATTGCAGGCCGCCCTCCAATTCCTCATTTGTGATGCTTGTAAGCGTGCAGATCTTCCCGCTGATTTTCTTTCCCACCTGCGGGCGCACCAGCGCCTCATAGGTGTCGAGGATGTTGAGCGATTCGTCGACCTTGACCGCTCCGAACTCGATGATCTCATTGATAAAGCCCTTGATCCGGCGGCTGTAGGTGCCGTTCCATTCCAGATCCAGGATGACATACGTTTTTTCCGGCATCTTCGTTCCCTCCGTTCCGGGCTGCCTGTGTATTTGCAGCAGGGCGGCCGCACCGGGAACTCCGGCACAGCCGCCCGATTGTTGTTATTTTTTCTTGCTGGCCAGCTTCATGCGCTGCTCCTTGCTCAGGATGGTCTTGCGCATGCGCACACTCTTCGGCGTGACCTCCACCAGCTCGTCGTTCTTGATGAATTCCAGGCACTGCTCCAGGCTCAGCACCGTGGGAGGCGTCAGCTTGAGCGCTTCATCCGAGCCGGAGGCGCGGGTGTTCGTGACGTGCTTCTTCTTGCAGACGTTCACGGTGATGTCCTCCGCCTTCGGGCTCACGCCGACGATCATGCCCTCGTAGACCTCCACACCGGGCCCGATGAACAGGCGGCCGCGATCCTGCGCGTACCAGAGGCCGTAGCCGGTGGATTCGCCCGTCTCATGCGCAACAAGCGATCCCTGCGGGCGCTCCGGGATATCTCCCTTATACGGCTCATAGCTGTCGAACACGTTGTTCATGATGCCGTTGCCGTTGGTATCCGTGAGGAATTCCTGGCGGTAGCCCATCAGGCCGCGCGCCGGGATTTTAAATTCCAGGTGCGTCACGCCCGTGTCGCGCGTACCCATGTTGATCATCTCGGCCTTTCTGCCGCCGAGCTTCTCCATCACCGCGCCCACATAGGAATCCGGCACCTCGATCATCAGAAGCTCGATCGGCTCATACAGCTTGCCGTCGATCTCCTTGTAAATCACATGCGGGCTCGATACCTGGAACTCATAGTTCTGGCGGCGCATCTGCTCGATGAGGATCGACAGGTGCAGCTCGCCGCGGCCGGAGACTTTAAAGGTATCGGCGGAATCGGTTTCCTCCACGCGCATGGCCACGTTCGTCTCGACCTCCTTGAACAGGCGGTCGCGCAGGTTGCGGCTTGTCACATACTTGCCCTCGCGGCCCGCAAAGGGGCTGTTGTTGACCATGAACAGCATGGAGACGGTCGGCTCGTCAATCTTGACGAAGGGCAGCGGCTCAACACAGTCCGGTGCGCAGGCCGTCTCGCCGATGTTCAGATCCGTAAAGCCGGACACCGCCACCAGATCGCCCAGCGCGGCAGACTCGACCTCCACACGGCGCAGTCCCTCAAACTGGTAAAGCTTGCCGATTTTCACGTTGCGGGTGGAACCGTCGCGGCAGCAGAGCACCATGGCTTGTCCGTCGCGCACCGAACCGCGCTCCACGCGGCCGATACCGATGCGGCCCACATAATCGTCATGGTCAATGTTGGAAAACAGAATCTGCGCCGGGCCGTTCCGGTCGCCCTGGGGAGCGGGCACCTCGCGCAGGATCATCTCAAACAGCGGCTTCATATCCGTGCCGGGGACATTCGGATCCGTGCTGGCGTAGCCGTCGCGGCCGGACGCATACACCACGGGGAATTCCAGCTGATCATCGTTCGCGCCAAGTTCAATAAACAGGTCGAGCACCTCGTCGACCACCTCAAGCGGGCGCGCGCCGGGGCGATCCACCTTGTTGACCACGACGACGGGCTTCTTGCCCAGGCCGAGCGCCTTTTTCAGCACAAAGCGCGTCTGGGGCATGCAGCCCTCGAACGCGTCCACCAGCAGCAGCACGCCGTCCACCATCATCAGGATGCGCTCCACCTCGCCGCCGAAATCGGCGTGGCCGGGCGTATCCACAATGTTGATCTTCACGCCGTCGTAGCTGACGGCGGTGTTTTTGGAAAGGATGGTAATGCCGCGCTCACGCTCCAGATCGTTGGAGTCCATAACGCGCTCGGCCACCGCCTCGTTGCTGCGGAAAATGCCGCTCTGGCGCAGAAGCTGGTCGACCAGCGTGGTCTTGCCGTGGTCGACGTGCGCGATGATGGCAATATTTCTGATATCCGATCTCACATCCATACTTGTGTAACCTCTTCTCTTCGACAATTCCGCGGCCCGGCTGTCGCGGCGCCGGCGCCTTTCCGTTCTCTTTTCCACCCGCAGAAGGGCGATTGCACAATATAATAGTATAGCATACCGGGGCAAAAATGAAAATCTTTTTTGTGACAGACTTTTTTCCGCCATGCCCCGTCATTCCTGTGCCGTATGCCCAAACCGATCTCAATCCTTCTTCTTCCGTCTGCGGGCAGCGGCTTCCCGCAGACGGGCGATCGCTTCCCGGCCAGTGCGCACACGCATCGTCGGGAACGCTGCCAAAAGTCTCCTGTGCGCAAAGCGCAGACTCTGCTCCAGGCGTGCCTGCCGCTCGCGCAGACGGTCCACGGCCTCCTCCCGTCCGGCCTGCGCCCGCTGGCCCAGCGTATCCACAGCAGCAAACACCGCGCTGCGCTGCTCCGAGACAGCCGATTCCGTGCGCTCGCGCAGCTCGTCGAGAATCTGCTGCAAATCCTCCAGCTTCCCGCGCAGCTGCAAAGCACCCAGCACGGAAACCACAACATCCGCCGCGAAAACGGCCAGAAGAACCACGCTTACGATCGACAGAACAAGCGGTGAAAGCTTTTCCACCCACCCAAGCAAAACAGGATGAATGACGCGCATGAGCACTACACACATCACACCGAACAGCAGAGAATTTTTCAGGCATACCCTGCCGTGCAGATTCCATTTTTTATCGGAATAATCCCACCATTTCGCGTGGAAAATTGTTTCCAGCAGCCATCCTGTGACATACTCCAGCACGCTGGTGACGAGCGCTCCTCCCAGATAAAGCAGCGGCACTGACCAGGCGATCGGCGTGAGCAGAAAAACAGCCAGCAGAGCGCCCACCCCGTAGACGGGACAGACCGGACCGCTGAGAAAACCCCGGTTGATAAAACGGTGTGCCGGGATGGAACAGTAGATGCTTTCGCACAGCCAGCCAACGGCGCTGTAGCTTAGAAACAGGAGAAACAAAATTCTGGGATCGGACACAAAGCGTCCTCCTTTCGGCAGGTTCTTCCGCTTATTGTAGCATAACGCAGCCCTTCCCCGCAACCGCTCAGAAAAATGCCAGCAGCAGAGAGAGCAGATAATACAGCAGCGCGGCCCCCACCGCCGGGAGTACCACCCAGGTGACGGGGTCGGCATCCAGCTCCGTGACCCGAAGCAGCCGGTAAATGGAAAGGGAAGCATTGAAAATCTCGCTGAAAAACAGGATGGCCGCATAGCCCGCCATTCCCCAGAGGGGAAGCAGCAGCGCCACCGCCGCGACGCGCAGCAGCGAATCCGCGAGATTGCACCGGAAAGAAAACATCTGCTGATCCAGTCCCTTGAGCATCCCGTCCACCACATTGTCCACATACATCAGCGGCACAATGGGAGCCATGATCCGCAAAAGGTTCCCGGCCTCAGCACTCTGAAAGAAGAAGCGGCAGAGGGGATCGGCAAAGACGATGAGCAGAGCCGTGACAAAAAAGGAGAAGGTAAGCGTGAAGCGGATCGCTTTCCCCGCCGTGCGGCGGATCGCCGCTTTGTCCCCGCGTGCCGCCGCCCCGGCCAGTTCCGGCACCAGAAGCTGGCACACGGAGGTCACGATCGCCGCCGGGAACCAGATCACCGGCATGGCTACGGCCTGCATCCGCCCATACTGGGACAGCGAGCTTTCCAGATCCGCCCCATGCAGGCGGAAGCCGCGCGGCACCAGCAGGTTTTCCAGGCTGCTCAGGCCGCTGCGGACAAACGAGCTGCTGACCACCGGCACGGCGATCCGCAAAATCCCCCGCACCGGCGCGGGCGCGCCGCGTTTTTTCCCCTTGGCACAGCGCAGGAAGCAGAGCCCCGCGAGGGAGAAGGACGAAACCTCCCCGAGCGTGGATCCGAGCATAAGTGCTTCGAGCGGCGGCAGGACGTTCAGCAGCCCCACGCCCGTGCCGATCGACACAGCCTGTTCGAGAATATCGGCAGCGGCGGGAACACCCGGGCGCCCCTCCGCGAGAAACCAGCCCTTGAGGCAGGCACAGCACGCCATAAACGGCAGACCGCACGCAAGGATCCGCAGGGGCCGCACGGCCAGAGGACTCGAAAGCACCTGCAAAGCCAGCGGCGAAGCCCCCGCCCACAGCGCGGCGCCCGCCGCCAGGCTTGCGGAAAAAGCCAGCAGCACACAGCGCCGCAGCGTGCCGAGCGCGCCCCCGCCCTCTGCGGCCAATCGCGTCACCGCCAGCCCCAGGCCGGAGGTGCAGGCCGTCACCGCCAAAGCAAACAGGGAGAAAATAAGCTGGTACAGTCCCATGCCCGCGTCCCCGATGCGCACACACAGATACGAGCGGAACAGAATCCCGCTCAGGCGCAGCAGCAGCGTCCCTCCCGTGAGCACCGCCGCCCCGCGCACAAAAGCCCGTCTCCCTGCCATGGCCTCACCCCCTTCTCCCTATTCCTATTCGTCAGAAGGGAAAATAAGTCTATCCTCCTCCGCAAAATTATGCTATAATTGATCCACACATGTTATGGAAAACCAGACAGAAAGGATATTACAATATATGGATTGGACGGAAATTTGCATCACTGTGGAGGCGCGGGACGTGGACCGCGCGGGGGATATCGCACAGATGGTGGTTCCTTACGGGATTTATATGGAGGATTACTCCCATCTGGAGGAGGAGGCGATGGAAATCGCCCACATTGACCTCATTGATGAGGAGCTTCTGAAAAAGGATCGGACAAAAGGCGTGGTGCACGTCTACATCAGCCCGGAGGAAAACCCCGCCGAAGCGGTGTCGTTCCTGCGGGAGCGGTATCAGGCGGAAGGGATCGCGCACGAAATCACCACGGCTTCCTGCGCCGAGGAGGACTGGATCAACAACTGGAAGAAATATTTCAAGCCGATTCCTGTGGGAGAGCGGCTTCTGATCCGCCCCACCTGGGAGGAATACGACGGATCCGCCGGAGACGATCGTGTGGTGCTCAGCCTCGATCCCGGCCTTGCCTTCGGCACCGGTACGCATGAGACGACGCGCCTGTGCATGCAGCTTCTGGAAGAATATGTGCAGCCCGGCCAGTCGATGCTCGACGTCGGCTGCGGCAGCGGTATTCTGTCCGTGGCTGCTCTGCTGCTTGGGGCAGGCTCCGCCGTGGGCGTGGATATCGACGAGCTGGCGGTGAAAACCGCCCGGGAAAACGCCGCACTCAACCAGGTGGAGGACCGCTTCACTGCCGTGTGCGGCGATCTGACCGACAAGGTGACGGGGCAGTATGATATTGTGGCAGCAAACATTGTCGCGGACGTGATCATCCGGCTGACCAAGGACATCGAGCGTTTCCTCAAGCCGGGCGCGCTCTATTTGATGAGCGGGATCATCGATACGCGGGAGGAAGAGGTTCTCGCGGCGATCGCGCCGCGCTTTGAACTGGTGGCGCGCAGAGAGGAGAAGGGCTGGATCGCGCTGGCAGCCCGCCTGAAATGAAGAATCAACGGAAACTTACAGCCCTGCTGATGGCGGCTGTTGTATGGATTGCCGCCGTATGCCCCGCCGCTTTGGCCGCTGGAAAAGAATACTCCTTCGCGGAGCAGGGGATCCGCTTCACGCTCCCCGAGGAACTGCGCGTGCTGGAATACCCCGTGGAGGACAGCGATCCGCTCATTCCGCTGACGGGCTATTTCACCGCCGACGATCTGAATCAATACTATGAGCAGACGGGAACGCTGCTGGAAGCATATTTCCCGGATTCGGGCGCGTTCCTCTCCGTGGAAGCATGGCAGAACGAGGAAAGCCAGGCGATCGGCTCCTATGCCGCGGAGAGCGAAAGCGAATTGCAGAGCCGGATCGAGGAATACCCGATCGACTGGGAAAGCGACCCGCCCGGACGTTCCACCGCAACGGTGGAAAAGCTGGCGGGGCAGCCCTTCCTGCTCTTTTCCGAGGAAATGGGCGAAAGCATCACTTTACGCTACTATGAAACGGTATACGGCGGCCAGTGGATTTACCTCTCCCTGTACCCGGCGCAGGCCGACGAAGCCTTGGGCCAGGAAGAGCTGGATGCTCTTGGCTCTCTGGCGGGCTCTGTCTCGTTTTCCACCGATCCCACCGCCGCTGTGGAAAACACCGCCGCTTCCGATTGGATGGAGACGCTTTCCCTGGTGCTCTTCTCGCTGGGGCTCCTGCTCTTTGTCCTGCTGGTGATTTTCCTCGCCCGGTCAATCCGCCGCAGCCAACCGGTTCCGACGGTGCTCCCCGGCTTTGCCTGCCGTGTCTCCACGCCGGTCGGCCCCGCGGATTTCTACCCGCAGTATTTCGTGGTGTTCCCCACCGGCGGACAGCCGCTTTCGTTCCGTTATGAGCAGACAAGAGGTATTGTCGAAACGGACGACTGCTTCTGGATCTATCCGCCGAACCTGCCCCCGCTTCCGCTGGCGAAGAATGCCTTCCTCGGGGGAAGCCCGAAGCGTTTCAGTCTCCTGCTCTCCCGGTGGATCCAACCCGCCCCGCAGGCGCAGGCGAATGCAGCTGAACCACAGGCGGACGCATCTACATCCGAAACGGCACACAATCAGGACACGAACACACCTCAGATATGAAAAAACAAACCGGCCCCCTCTCCCGCATCATTTGGGAGAGGGGGCCGGTCTTTCATAGTCCTTCTTCACGCAGGCGGCTCACCAGAGAGACGTAAAACTCGCGCACATCAAAGCCGGGGATGTTCTGACGGTTGAGATCAATCAGGTCGCCGTGGGACAAACCCCGCCGCCCCGGCGGCTCCAGCATCTCAAACGACTCACCCCAGCGCATGGACTCCACGCCCACCAGCCCGTCGTTTGGGCCGTCGAAGTGGCGGACGAAGCGCCATGTCAGAAAAAGCGGCATCGGCGCGGAGAAGGAGGATCGCATCCGGGATCCGACGCTGCGGTACCGCACACCCGGCACATCCGGCATCTCCTCGTTCAGCTCCTTGCAGCGGGAGGAGGTCAGATCCTGCACAGCGTCCATGAAATTGGGATTTGGATCCCCAAAACGATGCAGGGCCGCGTTGTAGCTTTTGGCGATGAACGCGCAGATGGACGGCGGGCACTTGCCAAGCAGCCAGTCAACAAAGGCGCAGCCGCGGTGCGGCGTGTTAATCGTCGTAAGGGAGGCCACAAGCGGAGCCAGCCCCAGCCGGGAAATCGCCCAGCGGCTGTCCAGCCCGCCCTTGGAATGCGCGATCAGGTTCACCTTTTCACAGCCCGTTTCGCGGACAATCTCCTCCACACGCGCTTTCAGCTCCTCCGCGCAGGAGGCTACCGAGGCCGCCGACTGCTGGTTTCCGTACCAGACGCACGCGCCGTTGCGGATCAACTCCGCCGGGACGCGGCCCCAATAGTTGAAGAAGCGCTGATCCCGGAAAAAGACGCCGTGCACCAGCACCAGCGGATAGCGCGTCGCACACAGAGTATTCTCACGGCGCACCGCGTCAAGCTCCTTTTTCTCCGTTTCAAACAGGTATTCCTGCCGCACGGCGCGGCAGGTCTGCCAGAGCAGGAAGAGATTGAGCAGGGGAATCCACCAGCACAGGAGCAGCAGCACACGCCCCCGGATCCCGAGCTGCACGGAGGTGACAAGCATGCGGGCCACCCCGTTTACGCAGAGGATCAGGCCAATCAGAACAGCATACACAATGCCGATCAAAAGCTGCGGCAGGGAGATTCCGAGACGGCCCATGTTCAGCAGCCAGTACAGATACAGGCAGAAATTGACCGTGCAGGCCACGGTGTTGATCTCCGTGAGGATTTCGCCCCCCAGCATCATGCCGAGCCGTGTGAAGCAGTCTTTTTGCCACAATGGCAAAACGTTGATTGCTATGAAGCACAGCCACAGGGCAAACGCCAGTCCCGCCCCCATGAGCGGGCCGAATCCCAAAAGCGCACCGCACACCGGAAGATTGGCAAGAACCACCGCCACAATCGTTCCGGTTATTTTTTCCGCCCGATTCATCCTGATTCCTCCTCTTTTCGCAGTCAGGCTGCCTTTTTCTTCCCGCGCAGGGGAAGCCCGCTTTCCAGACGGCGCAGCCGGACATAAAACATTACAATCAACAAAACCGCCGCGCCCGTCCAGGCAATGACCTCCGCGAGAAACACACCGTCCTGCCCGACAAAGGCCGGAAGAAACAGTACGCTTCCCACACGCATAAACATTTCGATAAAGCCGGATGCCATTGGCACAATCGTATCACCCATACCCTGAAGCGACGAGCGGTATACATGCAGCAGATACAGCACAAACAGCATAGAGCTCATGATGAACAGATAGCGGTATGCCACCGCCATCACCTGCTCCTGCTGCTGCGGATCGCCGGAGATAAACAGCATAAGGATGTACCGCCCCAGCAGGATCATCAAAGCGGAAATCACCAGCGCGGTGAGGACAGCCATCCGGCGGCCCGCACGGATTCCGGAGCGGATCCGGTCATACCGCTTCGCGCCGAGATTCTGGCCCGTGTACGTCGCCATGGAAAAGCCAAACGAGGTAGCGGCAATCTCCAGAAGGCCGTACAGCTTGTTGGTGGCCGTATACCCTGCCACAAAAAGGACGCCGAAACCGTTCACCACGGACTGCACCGCCATGCCGCCCACAGCAATGATGGTGTTTTGCAGGGCAAGCGGCGCGCCGAGACTGAACAGGCGGCGCATGAGAGGCGCGCCCAGACGCCACTGGGATTTCTCAATGCGCGGGATCGGCAGGCCGCGCATTGCCCACAGGCAGATCAGGCACGAGACGACCTGCGCGAGTACCGTCGCGCCCGCCGCCCCGGCGATCCCCCAGTGGAACACCAGCACAAACAGCAGATCCAGTCCGACATTCAGCACCGAGGCGATCACCATCGCGATCAGCGGGGTGCGGCTGTTGCCCATCGCCCGCAGGATGGACGCAAACGCATTGTAGCCCATGAGCGCCAGCGTACCGGAGAACATGACGTGCAGGTAATCGAGCGAGCCCGGCAGGATATCGGCGGGCGTATGGAGCAGCAGAAGCACCGGCTCCGCCAGCAGCAGCGCCGCCGCCGTCAGCACGGCCCCCACCGCGCCGGAGAGCAGGATCGTGCCGGTAATCGCACGGTTCAGGCCGTCCCAGTCCTCCGCGCCGAAGCGCTGGGAAATCTGGATGGAAAAGCCCTGCGTCAGGCCCTGCACCAGACCGATCACCAGCCAGTTGAGCCAGTCCGCCGCACCGAGGGACGCCAGCGCGTCCACCCCGACGAACTTGCCGACCACCATGGTATCGACCATCACATACATCTGCTGGAACATATTGCCCAGCATAAGCGGCAGGGCGAAGGACAGGATCAGCCTGGCCGGACGCCCCTGCGTCATATCGCGTACTTTTGCCATGAAATTGTGTTCCTCCCCCGCGCCGGACAGGTGGGCGCACACTCCGCCCGCGCTCCGGCGCACGATTGCAGTTATATTCAGTTTATCATATCTCCCCGCCTCCCGCAAGCGCAGAGAGGCAAAACGCCCCGCCGCAAAGGTTGCGGCGGGGCGTTTTCATTTTATTTATTTGAGGGCCGGGGCAAGCTTGGCGGGGCGTGCGGCGGATTTGGCCTCCTCCGGCCAAATGTTGTAAATCACTCCGCTTTTGGCCACCATCGAGATCGGCGTTTTCGGCAGCAGCTTGTGAAGGATCTCCACAAAGCCGTTGACCGGCGCCTCGGCCATTCCTGTAAAGATATGTTTGGCCCCAATCCGGCGGGCAAAGCTGGCCGCAATCACGGGGGCGTTGTCCTGAAAATACACGGTCATCTCCGCGCCGGCGTCCCTTGCCGTCTGGCGCAGATACTCCAATTCTTCGCCGCATGATGTTCCGCACGGTTCAACGGGCTGCACACAGAGCACATGCAAATCACATGCCTCCTGATCCGCCAGCCTGCGCCCGGCCCGGATAAGCCTGTCGCAGTCGCGCTGTCCCGTGACGCAGACCATCACGGCTGATTTCGCTTTCAAAGCGGGAACCTCCTTTCTGAGCCGGATTTTCCGGCTTTCTCCATCCTCAGTATAGGAGATTTTTTCCGCTGATTGAAGAACGGCGCATGTATAATAAATGAACAAATTATGAATTTTTTATTTCTACATTTTTCCACAATTTACTGAAAGTTTTCCACCGTTTCGGACAGCACTTTTCCCAATTTTCGACCCGGTTTTCAGCGCGTCTCCCCCACCTTCGGCAGAAGGCGGAAAAGCGCATGGCAGCGGGCTTCGTCCATCTCCGGAGTATCCTCAAGCGGGAACGGAATCCCCATCGTGCGGTATTTTTCGAGACACAGCTTGCGAAACGGAAGCAGCTCGATTTTCCGCAGGTTGGAATAGGAAGCCGCCTCGCGCCCAAGCGCGCGGATATGCTCCTCCCCGTCCGTCAGGCCGGGCACCACGACATGCCGGATCCACAGCGGCACACCCATGCGCTCGGTCAGCCGCAGAAACTCTTTGACACGGGCGAGACTCCCCCGGCAATATGCCGCATAGTCCTCCTCGGTGAGGAACTTGAGGTCCGCCAGTACAAGATCGGTATGGCGCAGGACACGCTCAGCGGCGGCGAGGTCTCCCGTGCAGGAGGTGTCCAGCGCGGTGTGCACGCCCTCGCTTTGCAGGATTGTGAAGAGTTCTTCCACAAACGCGGCCTGTAGAAGCGGTTCGCCGCCCGTGACGGTGACGCCGCCCTCTTTTCCCCAGTATGACCGGTAGCGAAGCAGCTTTCTCGCCAGCTCCGCGGCCTCGATCGGTTCGCCCCCGGAGGGATCCCAAGTGTCGGGATTGTGGCAGTACGCACAGCGCAGCGGACAGCCCTGCAAGAAGGCGACGGCCCGGATGCCGGGCCCGTCCACCGCGCCGAGCGACTGGATCGAATGAAGCCGCCCCGTCATACGCTCACATGGAACGTGCGGGCAATGACCTCGCGCTGCTGCTCACGGGAAAGCTTGTAGAAGTTGACCGCGTAGCCGGAAACGCGGATCGTCAGGTTCGGGTAATCCTCCGGATGCTCGTAGGCGGCCATGAGTGTTTCGCGGTTGAGGACGTTCACGTTCAGGTGGTGCGCCTTCTGGCCGAAATAGCCGCCGAGGATGCACACCAGATTCGTCACGCGCTCGTCGTCCGTCTTGCCAAGCGCCTGCGGCACGATGGAGAAGGTGTTGGAGATGCCGTCGCGGCAGACATCATAGCTGAGCTTTGCAACGGAATTGAGCGAAGCCAGCGCGCCGGAGCGGTCGCGGCCCGCCATCGGGTTCGCGCCCGGAGCCAGCGGCTCGCCCGCCTTGCGGCCGTCCGGGGTGGAGCCGGTCTTTTTGCCGTACATCACGTTCGAGGTGATCGTCAGGATGGACAGCGTATGCTCCGCGCCGCGGTAAAGCGGATTCTTCTTGAGCTCCTTGCAGAACAGCTCCACCTGCTCCGCGGCGATGGAATCGACGCGGTCATCGTCGTTGCCGAAGGCCGGATATTCGCCCTCGATCTCGTAGTCGGTGATGAGGCCTGTCTCCGGGTCACGCACGCAGCGCACCTTCGCATATTTGATGGCGGAAAGAGAATCGGCCATACAGCTCATGCCCGCGATGCCGAAGGCCATGAAGCGGTGCACATGGGAATCGTGCAGCGCCATCTGCGTCTTTTCGTAGCAGTATTTGTCGTGCATGTAGTGGATGATGTTCATCGCGCTCACATACGTTTTCGCCAGCCACGGGCGGTAGAAGTCAACGAGCTCCACCACCTTGTCATAGTCGAGATACTCGCCCTGATACGGCTCGTGCTCCGGGCCGACCTGCATATTCTTCTTCTCGTCGCGGCCGCCGTTGAGAGCCAGCAGGAGAAGCTTTGCGAGGTTGGCGCGCGCGCCGAAGAACTGCATCTGCTTGCCGACCTTCATCGCGGAAACACAGCAGGCGATCGCGTAGTCGTCGCCGTAGAGCGGGCGCATCACGTCGTCGTTCTCATATTGCAGCGCATCGGTGTCGCAGGAAACCTTCGCCGTGAAGCGCTTCCAGTTCTCCGGCAGCGCCTCGGCCCAGAGGACCGTCAGGTTCGGCTCGGCGGAGGGATTCAGATTATAGAGCGTGTTGAGCATGCGGTAGCAGTTTTTCGTGACGAGGTGACGGCCGTCCTCCCCGATGCCGCCGATCGACTCGGTGATCCACATCGGGTCGCCGCCGAACAGCTCGTTGTAATCGGGCGTGCGCAGATGGCGCGCCATGCGGAGCTTCATCACGAAATCGTCCATGATCTCCTGCGCGCCGGACTCGTCGAGAATCCCCTCGCGCAGATCGCGCTCGAAGTAGATATCGAGGAAGGTGGAGACGCGGCCCAGGCTCATCGCGGCGCCATTCTGCTCCTTGATGGAAGCGAGATAGCCGAAGTACGTCCACTGCACGGCTTCGCGGGCATTTTCCGCCGGGCGGGAAATGTCAAAGCCGTAAGAAGCCGCCATCTTCTTCATGTCCTCGAGCGCCTCGAGCTGCATGGAAAGCTCCTCGAGCGCGCGGATGGTGCGCTCGAGCATCGGCTCCTCGCCGCGCGCAAGCTTATCCTTTTTCTTTTCCTCGATCAGGCGGTCCACACCGTAGAGCGCCACGCGGCGGTAGTCGCCGATGATGCGGCCGCGGCCGTAAGCGTCCGGCAGGCCGGTGATCAGCCCGCAATGGCGCGCCGCGCGGATCTCGGGCGTGTAAGCGGAGAACACGCCGTCGTTGTGCGTGCGGTGCTGGCGGAACTGCTGCTCCACATTCTCAGAAACGGTATAGCCGTACGCCTTGCACGCGTCGTGCACCATGCGCATCCCGCCGAAGGGATTGCAGGCGCGCTTGAGCGGCTCATCGGTCTGGAAGCCGACGATAATCTCCTTCTCCTTGTCCAGATAACCGGGAGCGAAGGCAGTGGGGGTGATGACGGTATCAACGTCAATCTTCAGCACACCGTCCTTCTCGTGCTCCTGGCGGAACAGCTCGTCCATCTCCCCGCACAGCGCCAGCGTGCGCTCCGTCGGCCCGGCCAGGAACGACGCGTCCCCGTCATACGGCGTATAATTGTGCTGAATAAAATCCCGAACGTTGATTTCTTCCTGCCAAATACCGGGAGTAAAGTCTTTCCAAGCTGTCATCAAACAACACACCTTTCCGTTTTGTCTCCAAACACCCCGCGCGCTGCCCTTTCTGCAAAACAAAAAGGGCAGCACCACAAAGGATGCTGCCCAGACGGTCGGCGTTTCACAGGCGACCCATTCCCCGGTGGTCCATCCACCATTCCGGCCTTGGCCGGGTTCCGTCAGTAATGGGGCCTTTTTCTCTTTGGCTTTATCATAGCACGCGCGCCGGACGCCGTCAAGCGGGGATTCGATCCAAACCGCAATTTCGGAAAAAGGGTGAAGATTTCCCCGGAAACGGCGCGCGGATTTGTGCCTCTTATATTTTGGAAACGGTTTTCTCCCGCGCCTTGACTCTGCGCAGCAGCCACAGGCCAAGCAGCAAAAGCACAGGAAACACAACGGCAGCCAGGATCCCGGCGCGCAGATTATCCCCTGCCCGCGCCGAAATCATCCCCGCCAGCGTCGGGCCGCCGGAGCAGCCGAGATCGCCCGCAAGGGCCAGCAGCGCAAACATCGCCGTGCCGCCGCCGCGCAGGGACGCGGCCGCCTTGCTGAACGTGCCCGGCCACATGATGCCCACCGACAGACCGCACAGCGCGCATCCAATCAATCCCAGCGCGGGCACGGGGATCAGCGAGATGACGAGATAGGAGAGCACGCACAGCAGGCTGCTGCCCGCCATAAAGCGGTCCAGGTCGATCCGATCGCCATACTTGCCGTAGAACAGACGGGAAAGCCCCATGCAGACGGCAAACGCCATCGGCCCGGCCAGATCGCCCACCGTTTTGCTCACCCCCAGAGCCTGCTCCGCAAAGGTGGACGCCCACTGGCTTACCGCCTGCTCACTGGCCCCGGCACAGGTCATCATCAAAAGCAGCAGCCAGAAAATCCGGCTTTTGAAAAGCTCTCCCACGCTCAGGCCGCGCTCGCCCTCCTGCATCAGCGGGGCAATCGGCACGGCTGTAAAATAAAGCAGGTTCAGCACCGGAATCAACGCCCAAATCAGGGCGAGGATTTTCCAGTTCCCGATCCCGAACACAGAAAAGAACACGGTGGAGAGCAGCACCACGCCCACCTGTCCCCAGCAATAGAAGGAGTGCAGCAGGCTCATGGCCTTCTCCTTGTTGTCCGTGGGACATGATTCCATGACGGGGCTGACCAGCACCTCCAGCAGCCCGCCGCCGATGGCATACACCACCACGGCAATCAGAAGGCCGAGGAAGGGATCCGGCAGGGCGTCCGGCAGGAAAGCCAGCAGAATCAGCCCGCCCGCGGCGGTGAGATGGGCGAGCAGCATGGAAGCGCGGTAACCGATTTTATCCACAAACCCGGCGGAAATCAGATCCACGAGAAGCTGCACGCCGAAATTGACGGTCACCAGCATGGTGATCCGGGACAAAGGAATGTGGTAGCTGGTCTGGAAGGTCAGGAAAAGCAGGGGCGCAAAATTGACAATGATGGCCTGCACCACATAGCCGATGAAGCAGGCGGAAATGGTGTGGGTGTAAGAATTGAGCTTTCCTTTCATTGGTCTCCCCCTCAGCAAAGCTTTGTCCAGCCGGAGGCTCCCAGCCCCAAAGCGCAGGCAACGACAGTCAGGGAATTTTCCTGGGCGCGGCGTGTCCCCGCCGCCCAGGCTTCGATCGTGGGGGCGGACAGACCATACCGGTTTGCAAATGCCTTGGGGCCTCCCGCCCGCTGGATCAAGGATTGGAAATAAGCATTGATGGCGTGATTCATAACAACTCTCTCCTTTTGATGGGGTTCGGGACAGCAAAAAAGCCAATAACACTCTTCGCCATCTTTGCAGACAGCTGGAAAATGTTATTGGCTTCTCTTTTTCAGGCTTTCTTTGCCGGGAAAGCCCCTGCTTTCGGGCAGGTCACCGATCCTAATGCTGGTGCCTCCGGGCGGAATCGAACCACCGACACGGGGATTTTCAGTCCCCTGCTCTACCAACTGAGCTACAGAGGCGTGTTTTGTCAGCTTTTGGATTATAGCACACCTCAGGGGAGAAAATCAAGAGGAAAATAAGATTTTTTTACAGCCGGGGCAGAGCCTTCATGAGCAGAGCCGCGCTCTTCTCCGCCGCCTCAAGGACAAATTTCGGGAAATCGACCACAGCGTTGTCGTCGGCGTTGTCGGAGATCGCACGCAGGACGGCAAACGGTACACCCGCGAGCGCGCACGCCTGGCCGATGCTGCCGCCCTCCATCTCACACGCCACCGCGCCGGTGCGTTCCGCAATCTCATGCAGGCGCGCGTTCCCGCAGATGAACTGGTCGCCGGTTGCCACCACGCCGCGGTGCACGTTCCCCGCATAGATCTCCTGCGCACAGTCCGCGAGCAGGCCGGAGACGCGCTCGTCTGCAGGCAGGAGCGATTCGTTCAGCAGGGAAAGGTTATGTCCGTTCTCCCCGTCGATCGCCGTGGTGTCATAGTCGTGCTGGATGACGCCCGTGGCCACCACCAGATCCCCAATCTTCACGTCGCGGCTGCCGACGCCTCCCGCCGCGCCCGTGTTGATCACAATCTCCACGCCGTAGCGCAGGATCATCGTCTGGGCGCAGACGGCGGAATTGACCTTTCCCGCGCCGCAGCGGGCCACGACGCACGCCACGCCCGCCAGCGTGCCGCGCCAGAAGGTCATGCGGCTCACCGTCTCCGGCGTTTTGTCCTCCATCGCCTCAATCAGGCGGTTGACCTCGATATCCATCGCTCCTATGATCCCTATCATCGCTCGCCGACTCCTTCCAAACCGTTTTTCTTTCTATTATACTGTGCGCGGGCACGAATTGCAAGCGGTTTCCGTTTGACAAGCGCCGCCGCCCGGTCTTACAATGAGAGCAGATTGCCTGCAAAAGGAGGGACAGCCCATGAAAACAGGGCTTGTGCTTGAGGGAGGCGGCCTGCGCGGCGTATTCACCGCCGGCGTGCTCGATGCATTCCTCGACGGAAATTTTCACGCGGATTATGTGATCGGTGTCTCGGCGGGAGCGGCAAACGGTGTGTCGTATGTGTCCGGACAAAGGGAGCGCGGCCTGCGCACCAACACGGACTATCTGCACGACCCGCGCTACATGGGGCTTCGCAGCCTGCTGCTGCACCGTTCTCTGTTCGGCATGGATTTTATTTTTCACGAGATCCCGCAGCATCTGGATCCGTTCGACTATCAGGCGTTTCAGGAGAACCTCTGTGAATTTTGGACAGGCGCGATTGATATCCGCACGGGCGAGACGGTCTATTTTGGCAAGGAGGAGATCGGGGACGATCTCGAGGCGCTGCGCGCCACAACCTCCCTGCCCCTGCTCTCTCAGCCCGTCGCGTACCGGGGACGGCTCCTGCTCGACGGCGGCACCGCCGACCCGATCCCCGTGCGCCGGGCGCTCGCAGACGGCTGTGACCGCGTTGTGGTGGTGCTCACGCGGGAGCGCGGCTACCGCAAGCCTGCGCAGTCCTTCCGCGCCGTCTACCGCAGCGCGTTCCGCCGGTATCCCGCGATGATCCGCGCGCTCGACACACGGCACCGGATCTATAACGATACGCTCGACTTTCTTGCCGGACTGGAATGCGGCGGGACAGCCGCTGTGATTGCCCCGGCCACCCCGCCGCAGGTGCGCCGCATCGAGCGCGACCGGGACAAGCTCCTCGCTCTGTATCAGGAGGGCCTGGAAGCGGGACGCGCGCTGCTCGGCAGCGGATTTCTGCGCAATTACTGATTCAGCAGCATATTCATGACATCCTTGACACCGCTCACCGTTGTGTCAATTTCCGTGACCATCTGCTGAATGGACGACATCTTTTTATCCTGATTGGAGATCTCCTCGTTGAGCATTCCAAACTGCTGGGCCACATTTTCCACATATTCCTTCATCTGGCCCAGATCGCCGGAAATTTCCTTGGAAACATCGTCGCTGTTCTGCGCGAGGCTCCGCACCTCCTCCGCCACCACGGCGAAGCCTTTTCCCGCGGCGCCTGCCCGCGCAGCCTCCACCGAAGCGTTCAGCGACAGAAGGTTGGTTTGCCGGGAAATATTCTGAATGGCGCTGACAGCCTGGGAAGTGCGCTCCATCTGATTCTGCGAGTCCTTGAGAATCTGGGCCAGCTCCTCCTGGCGCTTCATCACAAGCTGCATCGCTTCTGTATTTTCCGCAATGGTTTGGTTGATTTTCTCCAAACATTCGCTCAGGGAACGGACGTGATCGTTCATATTCTGCTCCACCAGCTCACGGGTGTGATAAAGCTCAGTCACATCGTTGATCACTCCCGCCATCAACAGCCTGCCGCTGTTTTCCTCCCTGTCCACACCAATCACGGCATGCATCCACAGATAGTTCCCGTTTCGGTGCTGGATCCGATACTTGGTGTCCACCGTGCCATTCTGCTGGGCAATGCCGTCATTTATCACGCTGAGAAACGCGGGAAGATCCTCCGGATGGATGCGGTTCAGCCAGGAATGGATCTGATTCGGGAACTCCGTCTCCCCCTCAAAGCCCAGCTGCTTGCGGAAGGGCTCTGAAAACCAGACTTCATTTTTGGGATCCTCCAGACTGTGCTTTTGCAGCCTGATATAAAAGGATCCCTGTATGGTGACATTGTCAATGGCGGAATAGCGCTTGAGGACCCGATCGAGCGCTTCCTTTCCCTCATGTTCCTCGTTGACGTCCACAAAGATGCCGATAAACTGGATCGCCTGCCCCTGCTGGTTCCGCTTCACATTTCCCGCCGCGCGATACCACCGGTATCCCCGGTTCTTTGTTTTCAGCCGGTATTCAAGATCATATTTGGTTTTGCCGGAGCGATCCTCAAGCGTCTGCACAAACAGGTTCAGCGTGCGGTCCTTGTCCTCCGGATGCAGCAGATTGGACCAGGACTCCAGCCTATTGGGGAAATCCTCCACACTGTTGTATCCAATCATGTGGCGAAAATCGTCTGACCAATAAGCGGCCACCACCTGATTGCCCTGCCCGATATCCATATTCCACAGCCCGGAGGAAATGGTCTCATTGACCAGGTGGACATTATTGCTTTCCCACAGGATACGGTTATAATACAACCCCAGCACCCGGTTCATCTGGTTTTGCATGGCACTGGACGCCGGCAGATTCAGACCGGAGGGAATCTCCTGCGGATCCGTAAAAACATCAAAGGAAATTTCCCGCAGAGCATCAACGATTTGCTTATCTCCAAACAAAAGCACAGGTATGCCTCCCTTTTGAAACGAAATAGAATGGGAATTCAATCCGCAGCACACAACAAAAGGCACGCCTGGCCCATCCCGCTGGGATATGCAAGCGCACCTTCACCGCTTTCTTCCTTTTTCTATTAATGCCAGGATTTTTTCCAATCTAACTTGAGTATATCTCCACGAATTTCCTCTGTCAAGGAATTTATCTGCCGAAAAAAGAGGAATATCATTTCGTCTAAAAACATGTCTCGACGAGGCAAAACTCCCATGATATACTGACAATATGTTTTGTGAGGGCCGGATGCGAAAAGGACGGATTTTTTCTGCTTTGCAGCAAGCCCTGGAAATGGAGGATGTTTTATGGCGGACAAAGAAGGACGGGAGACGGAAAAAAGAATCTGCGTCGGTATCCTGGCCCATGTCGACGCGGGGAAAACGACGCTCTCCGAGCAGCTTCTCTATCTTGGCGGCGCTCTGCGCGAGCGCGGGCGCGTCGATCACGGGGACGCCTTCCTCGACACGGAGCCGATCGAGCGGGAGCGGGGAATCACCGTCTTTTCCGGGCAGGCGGATTTCCGCTGGGGGAATTCGGTCTATTATCTGCTCGACACACCCGGCCACACGGATTTTTCCGCCGAGATGGAGCGCGTGCTCCCGGCGCTTGATTTTGCCATTCTGGTGGTCAGCTGTGCGGAGGGCGTGCAGGGCCACACGGAAACGCTCTGGCGGCTGCTTTCGCACTACGGCGTACCGGTGCTGCTGTTTCTCAACAAGATCGACCGCCCCGGCGCGGACGCCGGGCGCACCCTCTCCGAGCTGCGCCGCAAATGCAGCCCCGCCGCCGTTCTGCTCGATGGCTTTTCCGGGGAGGTGGACGATACGCTCGCGGAGGAACTGGCCCCGCTCGACGACGATCTCCTCTCCCGCTATTTTGACGGAACCATTGCGCCGGACGAGTGGATTCCGGAGCTGCGGCGGCTGGTGCGGGAACGCAGGCTGTTCCCATGCTTTTCCGGCTCCGCCCTGCGCGGCGAGGGGGTGCGGGAATTCCTCGACGGCATGGAGCTTCTGACAGAAACGCACTGGCAGGAGAAGGAGGACGCGCCATTCGGGGCAATGGCGTACCAGGTGCGGCGCGGGGCAAGCCGTCTGGTCTGGCTGAAAGTCACCTCCGGAACACTGCGCTGCCGCGACGAGGTTCTCTGCCGCGCAGCGGACGGGACACAGACGCGCGAGAAGGTGACGGAGCTTCTGCGCTGCCGGGGCGGACGGCTCACGCCGATCGAGTCGGCCCGCGCCGGGGAGCTGTGCTGTGCCGCGGGCCTTTCCTCGGTGCGCGCCGGGGACAGCGTGGGGGATCAGCCGCCCGCCGGGCCCCGCGAGCTCACGCCTGTGCTGCTCTCCCGCGCCCAGTGGGACGAATCGTATGACCTGCGCGCTGTCCTTGCCGCTTTCCGCACGCTCGAGGACGAGGAACCCGCTCTCTGCGTGGAGTGGAACGAGCCTCTGCGGGAGCTGCGCGTGCATGTGATGGGCGAGGTGCAGCTGGAAATCCTGCGGGAGCTGATGGAAACACGGTTCGGCTTCTCCGTCACGTTCGGGGACTGCGAGGTGCTCTACCGCGAGACGATCGAGGACACGGTGCACGCCTGCGGCCATTTTGAGCCGCTGCGCCACTATGCGGAGGTGCACTTCCTGCTCTCCCCCGGCCCGCGCGGCAGCGGGATCACCTTCGAGAGCCGCTGCCCGCTGGACGTCCTCGAGAGAAGCTGGCAGAACCTGATCCGCACGCACGTCTTTGAGAAGGAGCACAAGGGTGTGCTGCTCGGCGCGCCGCTCACGGATGTGAAGGTGACGCTGCTCATCGGCCGCGCCCATCTCAAGCACACCGAGGGAGGGGACTTCCGCGAAGCGGTCTACCGCGCCATCCGTGAGGGGCTGATGCACGCCAAAAACCGCGTGCTCGAGCCGTGGTGCGCCTTCTCCGCCGCCGTGCCGCAGGAGTACGCCGGCCGTGTGATGTCCGATGTACAGCGGCTGTACGGCACCTTCTCTCCCCCCTCGCTGGAGGGGGAAACGGCGGTCATCGAGGGCCGCGCGCCCGTCTCGACCTTCCTCAACTACCAGCGGGAGCTGACCGCCTTCACACGCGGGCGCGGCTC
Organism: Anaeromassilibacillus sp. An200; assembly: GCF_002160025.1. Taxonomy (GTDB): domain Bacteria; phylum Bacillota; class Clostridia; order Oscillospirales; family Acutalibacteraceae; genus Caccousia; species Caccousia stercoris. The sequence continues at coordinate 11,729 of NZ_NFJU01000006.1, read as the reverse complement.
GGTGTCGATCCGCTTTGACGGCTATGAGCCATGCCACAACGAAGCGGAGGTCATCGCCATGCGCGGCTACCAGCCGGAGGCCGACACGGAAAACCCCGCCGGATCGGTGTTCTGCTCCCACGGCGCGGGGTATTATGTACCGTGGCAGGAGGCGGAATCACACATGCACTGCGAGTGGAAATAAAAATTATGAAATGTTGTCTTTGCTGTATGCGACACCGCTGATGATTTCCCCCGTGGTTTCATTCCATTTGATCAATAAAAGCGTATGGCTGTCTTCCTCATAGGCACAGCCCAATAAAGCGTTTCCATCATAAAAGGATGGGTATTTTTTCACGGAATTCAAATCGATTGCATAACGATTGATTTCATCTTTAGAAAGCAGCTTGTTATCCCATCCGTCCTTCTCCAAGACATCCATGACCGTGTCATACATGTCGCACGACAAAGCGTCGCAAAAAACCAGCATAAGAAATTCCGATACACTGTTTGTATACGGCCTCCATTTACGAATCGAATCATTCTCATGGTGCATAGATACAGGCGGGTCATCCTGATCCAAATCCGTAACGCAAATGCCGAATTCTATGACTCCCATCGAAAAATCACTGCCGATGAGCAAGTAGTTCGGGACAATGTCCTTCCACTGTTCTTTGGGAAGTTTATAAAACCGGTAATACTCACTTTTCCTGGCGGCTTTTTTGTCTTTTTCCCAATACTCTTTTTCATCTTCGATGTTTTCTTCTATATCGTCATAAAGAGATCGGATGAGTTCTCTTTTTCGCACCCACACATCCGATGTGGAAAACAAGTCCGTATGGATTGCGACAGACAAAAAATCATGGAGCACAGCAGGAAGAACGATGTCTTTTTGCTGGTCATTTAAAATCTTATCGTCGCCTTTGGTATAACCCATTTTTTCCAATAGTTCCGTTACGGTGAAATCATACTGAAAGCTCATGCTCATCTGCCTCCTGACGATTATCCTGTCTATTTTATCCTATTCTATCATGTTCCAATTTCAATTTCTATCTGCTTTTCTTCATGATCATACGGAACAGCGACGGTCAGCCCTGTTTGATCGGTATCGTGTCTGTAAGTGAAAAATCTTCTGTTTCCAAAAAATTGTATTTTAGAATTTCTTTCACATGCTCTGGCAGCCGATCGTATTTCAGCGGATTTTCAGGATAAGAGTGCTTTGTGTAATATGGGTGCAGTGCGGCAGTTTCCAATTCTGCACCATCATCCGAGTCAAAATAATACAACCCTCTGTCAGAAAAGTTTTTCGCGGTTTGTTCTGCGCGCCCAATTTCTGTTTTAGGAAACATTAATATGCTATTTGTGCTTTTGGGAATCTTGTCAAAATATTCCACAAGTTTATCCGCTCTTTCTTCGCTTTCACAAATGAACTCCGGCAGGTTTCCCACTCCCCCACTGCAAAACACAGCAATGTTGCCCTGCCTGTCAACCCCATACCATTCCACATCCCTGAACGCACATTCCTCAGCACATATTCTCGACACAAATATTCCCCCCGCAAATCCCAGTTTTGCATTGTTTCTTACAGTAAATATAACACAAGACCAAAGCGAAATCCATTTTATTCCGGAAAGCCTCCCGCTCTGAGAAAAAAATTGGAATTTTCTTTATTTTCAAACAAGCCCTATTGAAAATTTAAAAAAATTCGCTATCATGGGAAATACGGACTGCCAAACGATAGAGGGCAGCCGCAAAGGAGGAGTTTTGCCTTATGCCATTTTATTCGTATGACTACGAGCGCCTGAGCCGCGCCGCCTCGCGCCTGCGCGAGGAACGCTGGAAAAAGCACGCTCCTATCCCCGCCTTTTTCACGGCGGAGGACAACGGCGATCTGGGCGCCGCGCCGCCTGCCTCGTTCGGCCCGCAGGAGTTTCATCCGGGGGAGATCTGGAGCGGCTACGACCGTTACCTGTGGCTGGACGCCACAGTGGAGGTGCCGCAGGATTTCACCGGAAGCCTGTGGGGACGCTTCGACTTCGGCACCACGGGCGGCGGCAACAACAGCGGCTTTGAGAGCCTTTTGTATGTGGACGGCCACCCGTACCAGGGCGTCGACCAGAACCATCAGGATGTGCCGCTGCACACCCGCCCCGGGCAGGAGCTGCATTTGCAGTTCCGTCTGTGGTCCGGCCTTGTGGGCGGCGGCAAACCGCACCCGAACGACCACAAATTCCAGATGGCTGAGCTTGCCATCCTCGACGAGGGCGCGGACAGCCTTTACTACTGGCTGACCTGCCTGCTCGGCGCACACCGGATGCTCGACGAAAACGATCCGGAAAAGCAGCGCGTCTTGAACCTTGCCGCCAAGGCATGGGATCTGGTCGACACGTCCGATCTCGGCTCGGAGGATTTCTTCGCGTCCGCGGCCCGCGCCGTCTCCTTCCTCGAATCGGAGCTTCCGCAGGAGGAAAAGAAGGTCATCGTGGACGTGGTGGGGCACACGCACATTGACACGGCGTGGCTGTGGCGTCTGTGCCACACGCATGAAAAATGCGCGCGTTCGTTCTCCACGGTCAACCGCCTGATGACGGAATACCCGGAATACATCTTCCTGCACACGCAGCCGCAGCAGTACGATTTCATCAAGCACGACTATCCGGAGATCTTCGAGCAGATCCGCCGACGCGCCGCGCAGGGCCGCTGGGAACCGGCGGGCGGCATGTGGGTGGAAGCGGACTGCAACCTGCCTTCCGGTGAATCACTCGTGCGCCAGCTGCTCTACGGCACGCGCTTCTTTGAGAGCGAGTTCGGCAACAAGAGCACCTTCCTCTGGCTGCCGGACGTGTTCGGCTACTCCGCCGCTCTGCCGCAGATTTTGAAGCAGAGCGAGATCGACACCTTCATCACAACGAAAATCAGCTGGAACGACCAGAACGTCCTGCCCTACGACACCTTTGAGTGGCGCGGCATCGACGGCACCTCGGTGCTGACGCACTTCATCACCACGTCGTCCCCCGGCGAGCGCATGTACACCTACAACGGCCTGACGGACGCCGTGGCGATCAAGGGTGTGTGGAACGCTTACCACAACAAGGAGCTGAACACGGAGCTGCTCGTCTCCTACGGCTACGGCGACGGCGGCGGCGGACCGAACCGCGACATGATCGAGCACGCACGCCGTATAGGCCGGATCCCGGGAATGCCGGAGGTCCGCCAGGAGCGCGTGGACAATTTCTGCGTGCACCTGCACCGCACCGTGGAGGAAAACCGACGCCACGCCTATATCCCCGTCTGGGACGGCGAGCTGTATCTGGAATTTCACCGCGGCACGTATACCTCCCAGGCATACAACAAAAAGATGAACCGCCGCATGGAGTTCCTTCTGCGCAGCGCTGAGGAGGCCGTTTCCCGCGCGATGCTGCGCGGCGAGGAGGTGTCCGCCCTGCGCGAAAAGCTGGCCGAAGCATGGAAAACCGTGCTTTGCCTGCAATTCCACGACATCATCCCCGGCTCCTCCATCCGCGAAGTCTACGAGGACAGCCATGTGCTCTACGGCCAGGCGGAAGCCCTCGCCCGCGAGGTGCTGGAGACGGCAGCCGCCGCAGACGGGGACGAAAACGCCGTGACGGTCTGGAACAACGCAAACTGGCAGCGCGAGAGCGTTGTGGAGCTGCCGTGTGAGATGGGAAGCCGCCATGCGGAGCTGCCGGACGGCACGATCCCGCCGCAGAGCGGAAACGCCGTTTCCCTGCGCCTGCCAGCCGGCAGCACGCAGAAGCTTGTGCTCAAAGAAGGCCCCGCCCCCGCCGCTCCCGGCTGCGCCGCGGTGCTGGCCCACGGGCTGGAGACGGACGCTCTGCGTCTGCTGTGGAACAAGGCGGGCCGCCTCGTGAGCATCTACGACAAAAAGGCAAACCGCGAGCTTGTCCCCGAGGGCGCCGAGGCCAACGCGCTGACGCTCTATGAGGACCGCCCCCGCGAGTACGATGCATGGGAGCTGGAATATTCCCACCAGAGAAAGCCCTGGGAGCTGCCCGCCCCCAGCCGTGTCTCGATCGTGGAGAACAGCGCCGTGCGCGCCGTGGCGGAATTCCGCTTCACGTTCCGCAAATCCACGCTCGTCCAGCGCCTCACCGTCTACCCGCACCGCACACGGATCGACTTTGCCACACGGGTGGAGTGGAACGAGCGCGAGACGGTCATGAAGGTGGCCTTCCCGACCATCCTGCACAGCGGCCGCGCCCGGTTCGACATCCAGTTCGGCAGCATGGAGCGCCCAACCACGAAGAACACCAGCTGGGAATACGCGAAGTTCGAGTCCGTGGGCCACAAGTGGGCCGATCTCTCGGAATCCGGCTACGGCGCGGCCCTGCTCAACGACAGCAAATACGGCTATGATGTGCACGACGGCACCCTGCGCCTGACGCTGCTCAAGAGCTCGAACTCCCCCGACTACACCGCCGACGCGGGGACGCAGGAATTCACCTACTCGCTCTATCTGCACACGGGCGAATGGTATGAGGCCAACGTCGACCGCGAAAGCTGGGAGATCAACGATCCCCCGATCGTATTCTCCGGCGCGGCGGAGCTTCCCGCTCTCTTCCCGGCGGATCTGCCCGGCGTCACCTTCGACGCCGTGAAGCCCGCGGAGGACGGCAAGGCCCTGATCCTGCGCCTGCACGAGAAGGAAGGCCGCCACACCAGCGTCACCATCCCCACCGCCTTCCCCTTCAAGAGCTGGTGCGAATGCAATCTGCTCGAACGGCTCGACGGCGAAGCGCACAGCGAGAAAAAACTGCGCCTGACACTGCGCCCGTTTGAGATCAAGACGATCAAATTCACCCTGTAAGACCTCCGGACAGCCGAATAACAAATCTCTTTTTTGGCTGCCCGCGCGAAAAAGCCCCTGCGCGGCGGGGAGGGCTATTGTTTTGCCAAAGCAGGAAAAACAGTCAACACTGGTACTGCTGAATATTTTAACGTGTCTTTGTATAAATTCGTTTCACAAATTTTATGATTTCTACTTGAAGGATCGACATCAAGGACAACCCAATGACGATCAGCCACTGTGTGCCATCCAACAAGGTCAACTGGAACGCACTTTGCAGTGCAGGGACAAACAGGATGCACGCCATCAGGATTGCAGAGGCGATAAAAGAAAGTATCAGCCAGGGATTGATTCCCTCTGCCCGCACCCAGATAGGCTCCGTATTGGAGCGCTGATTAAAAGCGCGAAGCATCTGCGAGAAGGCCAGCACACAGAACGCCATTGTCTGACCGGTCACATGGCTGCCCATGTTTGCGCCAATCCAATAAGCACAAGTCGTCATAGCCGCCACAAAGATGCCTTGCGTAATAACCCGGCGTACCAGATCTTTTTCGAACAGGGTGCCCGATTTAACCGGCTTATGCTTCATGATATTCTTGCTGGCCGGATCAACACCCAACGCCAGAGCAGGCAAAGTAGCCGTGGCGAGGTTTACCCACAAAATATGAACGGCCAAAAGGGGCGCATCCCAGTTAAATAGGGTTGCAACAAACAAGGTTAGAATTTCTGCGATATTACCAACCAAAAGGAACTGGATTACTTTCTGGATATTGCGGTAGACACGACGGCCTTCCTTGATGGCATAAGCAATGGTGGTAAAGCTGTCATCCAGCAAGATCATGTCGGCGGCATCCTTTGCCACATCTGTACCGGTGATACCCATCGCAACACCGATGTCTGCTGCTTTCAGAGCAGGGGAGTCGTTGACACCATCGCCAGTCATGGCCGCCACTTCACCGGTACGCTTCAAACTCTGGATAATACGCAGTTTATCTGCAGGGGATACGCGGGCGAATACTGTTGTTGTTTTTACAGCAGCGTCCAATTCGTCATCCGTCATCGTATCCAGTTCCTCGCCGGATATGACGGTATTTCCTTCTCGGTAAATATCCAATTCCTTCGCAATGGCAAGGGCTGTCACCTTGTGGTCGCCGGTAATCATGATCGTCCGGATGCCTGCCTGCTGACAGGTGCGCACAGAGGCGGCCACCTCTTTTCGAGGCGGGTCGATCATTCCTGCCACACCCACAAAAGTCATGTCAAATTCCACATTCTCATCATCATCTGTAGGCAGCTCCGTGAGGGTACGCATGGCAAAGCCAAGCACACGCAAAGCGTCCTCCGACATGGATAGGCAAAGTTTTGTAATGTTTTCTTTGTCAGCTCCTGTGATGGGCCGCACACCTTCTGAAGTCAGAATGTGGGTGCACAGAGGCAGCATTTCATCCACCGCACCCTTGGTATAAGAAACCCACTTCTCATGGATGCGGTGAACAGTGGTCATCCTCTTACGCTCAGAATCAAAAGGCTGCTCAAAAAGGCGTGGATATTTATCCTCCAGGGCTTCGTGGTCGATTCCGAACGCCTGTGCCATATAGATCAGCGCACCCTCTGTGGGGTCGCCGATGATTTCTCCCTTTCTATCCGGGTCAAGACTGGCGTCATTGCAGAGAGCAGCTGCATAAACCAATTCTTTATATACCGCAGGATGCTGTTTGGCAGCATTTTCAATCGGGGTAGTTGTACCGTTTTCAAAATCTCCGTTGACCGCAATGTGTGTTACCGTCATCTTATTGAGTGTAAGAGTACCGGTTTTATCGGAACAAATAACGGTGGCGCTGCCCAGGGTTTCCACCGCAGGCAATTTACGAATCAGTGCGTTTTTCTTAGCCATACGCTGCACACCCAGGGCCATTACAATCGTGGCTGTGGCAGGCAGACCTTCCGGGATGATGGAGATTGCCAGCGAAATCGCAACCAGGAACTGCGGAATCAGCGGACGCTGATAAAAAGCACCGATAGCGAAGATCAAGGCGCAGACGATTAGTCCAACGATGGTCAGAGTCTTACCAACCGCATTCAGTTTCCGTTTTAAGGGCGTATCCGTATCGTCCTGATTATCTAGCATACCGGCGATATTACCTACCTCGGTATCCATGCCGGTGGCTACTACAACGCCGGTCGCCCGTCCGTATGTTACAATGGCTGAGGTGTACGCCATATTACTGCGGTCGCCCAGGGGGCAGTCTTCCGGCAGCAAATCTTCCGCTTCCTTTTCAGAAGGGACGGATTCGCCGGTCAAAGAAGCCTCCTGCACTTTCAAATTGGCGGAATCTATCAAGCGTAAGTCCGCCGGAACCATATCCCCATCGCCAAGCATCACAACGTCACCCACTACCAGCTCGCTGGCAGGAATTACGCTCTCCTCCCCCTGGCGCAGAACTCGGGCCGTTGGGGCGCTCATGTTGCGAAGAGCCTCCAAAGATGATTGTGCTTTCTTTTCCTGCACAATACCAATGACAGCGTTGACGATTACAATAACAAAGATTACCGCCGCTTCCGTCCATTCCTGCAAAATTGCGGAAAAAGCGGCTGCGCCGATGAGGATAAGTACCATCGGGTCAATGATCTGCGCTTTCAGCATTTGAAGAATGGTTTTGGGCGGTTTCGAGCGCAATGCATTGCGCCCATGTTTTTTCAGCCTTTCGGCAGCCTCGGCATCACTTAATCCTTCCTCGGAGGTATGTAAAGTCTCATAAACCTCCGTAAGTTTCAGTGCGTGCCAAGGCGTCTGTCTGTGTCGATCCATGATGGATCAATCACTCCTTTCTTTGATAAAATTTATATTCTGACCGCCTTTCAGCGGTGGTCAGCAAAAAGAAACGCAAAAAGGCATAGCCTGCTATCTAAATGCTTAGACGCAGGTTATGCCTATATATAAAAACGTATTCAGTTTACAATAAGTGTTACTTCGGTCAGCGTCGCTACTGTCGGCGTCGTCCATTGCGATTGTTCCAATTCCTTTCTTTAACGTGTCATTTTATAGTATACAGGAGATGTTGTAAAAAGTCAATAAGTAAAATGTGATTTGGCGTATTGCATACATTTCATCTAAAGAGAGCGGTTTATAGCCGCAGAATAAACAGAGGGATCCCCGCTTTTGTGGCGGAGTTCTATGCCCCAGAATTATTCAAATTTCCTGTCGTACAACAGCGCCGCGATCAGCACCACAAAGCAGGAACCTGCATTGTGTACCAGCGCACCGGTAACCGGAGTGAGCAGCTCCAACAGGGAAAGCACGATTGCCACAAAGTTGATGCACATGGACAGAGTAATGCTGAACTTAATGGTCTTTACTGTAGCGTTGGAAAGTCGTTTCAGATAAGGAATCTTCGAGATGTCATCGCTCATCAGCGCAATATCGGCAGCTTCCACCGCAATATCGCTGCCCATGCTGCCCATTGCCACGCCAACATCGGCGGTTTTCAAGGCAGGGGCATCGTTCACACCGTCTCCGATCATACAGACTTTCCGGCCTGCTTCCCGCAGGGCTTCCACGTTCTGTACCTTTTCCTCCGGCAGCAGTTCGGCCCGCACTTCGGAAATGCCTACCTGCTTTGCAAAATAGCCGGCGGTTTTCCGGTTGTCACCAGTGAGCAGGACGGTACTGGTGCGCATGGCCGTCAGTCGGGAAACCATGTCTTTGGCTTCGGGGCGCAGCACATCGGACAGGGCGATCACGCCGATGCAAGCGTTGTTTTCCGCTACAAGAATGGAAGCTTTTCCTTCGGTGCGGAGCTTTTCCAATGTACTGTGAATCTGTCCGTCAATGGTAACGCCATGCTCCAGAAGGTACTTTTCATTGCCGCAGAGCAGGCTCCTGCCAGAGATTTTTGCGGAAATGCCCTTACCGGCAGCCATCTTGAAATCCTCGGATTCCGTTAAGGGCAGGTTCTGTTCTTTTGCTCTGGCCACGATTGCCTTACCAAGAGGATGTTCGCTTTTCGCCTCGGCAGACGCTGTCAATGTGAGCAGTTCTTTTTCCGTGAGCATGGAATCAAAGGAAATGACATCGCTGACTTCCAACCGGCCATAAGTAAGGGTACCGGTCTTATCGAAAGCAATCGTGTCTACCTTTCCCATTTTTTCCAACGATTCCCCCGACTTAATGATAACGCCATGTTTTGTGGCCTGCCCGATGGCCGCCATAATGGCGGTGGGGGTTGCCAGCACCAAAGCGCAGGGGCAAAACACCACCAGCACAGTAACGCCGGTCACGATGTTCCCTGTGAACACATAGGCCAGAATAGCAATCAGCAGAGCTACCGGCACCAGCCAGCTTGCCACCCGGTCAGCAATGCGCTGCATGGGAGCCTGCTTATTTTCTGCGTCCTCCACCATGCGGATCAACTTTTGCAGGGAACTGTCCTCACCCACTTTAGTTGCCGTAATGTCAATGGCTCCAAAGCGGTTGATGGTGCCGCAGAACACCTCGTCCCCAACTGTTTTATCCACGGGCAGGGATTCACCAGTCATAATGGACTGGTCTACCGATGTCTCCCCGGTCAGGATTTTTCCGTCTACCGGAATGGTTTCCCCGGCAAGAATCCGCAGCACATCTCCTTTCCGAATGTCCTCCGCAGGGATCATTTCTTCCTTCCCGTCCCGAATACGGCGTCCCTGGGTGGGAGCCAGGCTGATCAATTTTTTCAAGCCTTTTTTCGCCCGGTTTGTGGTTGCATCTTCCAGCAATGCACCCAGCGCCATAATAAAGGCAACCTCGCCAGCCGCAAATAGTTCCCCGATGGCCAGCGCCGCAAACATGGCGATGCAGATGAGCAGGGCAGAAGAAATCTTTGCGATACCTCGGTTATAAATGATTCGCCAAATAGCCAGGTACAACAGCGGGATGCCGCTGATAATGATGGTTACCCATGAGGGGTCAAAGGGCAAAAAGCTCAAGTGTACCGGCGTTCCGCCAAATTCCTCCATCAAATGCGGGACTAAGTCCAGCAGCAGAAAAACTCCGGCCACAATGGTCATGGGCAATCCAGCAAGAAAATCATTGATTTTCTTCAGTGTCGTTGCCATAAAATATCCTCCTCTTACGAAAGGCACTTGACAAAGGCCAACTCCTTTCGTACAATGAATTTGATAGCGAACATCTTGTTCTCTTTTATTGTATGGAGAAAGTGACCGGATGGCAATAGATAATTTACGCTAAGTATTCGTTACCGAACACTTTTGGAAAATTGTACGGAAAGGAGAAGGCACATGGATAGGCGACAGCAAAAAACACGGGCGGCTATATTTCAGGCGTTTGGTTCGCTCCTGGCAGAACAAAGCTACAGCCACATTACCGTGCAGGAAATTATAGACCGGGCAAATGTAGGGCGTACCACCTTCTACGCCCATTTTGAAACCAAAGACGAACTATTGAAGGCATTATGTGAAAATCTATTCGGGCACATTATTTCCAGCGCAAAAGACTGTACCCATACCCACGGGCTATACTCAGATGGCAGTGCGCCGGAATCGATTTTCTGTCATCTGCTTCAGCACTTGCAGGAAAATGACAATAATGTCCTCGGCTTGCTCTCCTGCGAGAGCAGCGAGATTTTTCTTCGCTATTTCAAAGATAGCTTAAGCGATTTGATTCAATCTCAGTTTGTAATACAAAACCGTCACACCAATAAAGATTTGCCGGATGACTTTTTGGTAAACCACATATCAGGCAGTTTCGTGGAGATGGTGCTTTGGTGGATCAAAGGAAGGATGAAGCAGACACCAGAGGAATTAGACCGCTATTTTCGGGCTGTGATTGAACCGATTCTTTAGAATAAAGTGAAAATAGTTACCACTCCTTACACTACACTTAGGTGGAGGTGGGAGTATGACATGAGGATGGAAGATACCTGTACGGCACTTCCGTCCTTTTTTTGTGGAATAATGAGGCTTCTTTGAATTCATCACTTGACATTGTGGCAAAGAACTTATGAGCCAGGATGAGCTGGCCGTCATGGACGGCGGCAAGTGCATCTTGCAGCTGCGCGGGGTGCGACCGTTCCTCTCGGACAAGTACGACATCACCCAGCACCCCAATTACAAGCTCACCGCCGATGCCGACCCAAAGAACGCCTTTGACATTGAAGGCTATCTCAAGGCCCGGCTGAAGCTCAAACCCAACCAGGTCTGCGACGTGTATGAGATCGACGCCGCAGCCGACAATTGATATTCCGCTGTGAAAGGAGGGGTCCTATCTATCCGCCACAACCGCCCCGCTGGGGCCATCGGCGTACAAAGCGGACGATCTCTATCAAAATAATGAAAAAGGAGGAAGGCCGGAATCAGCCAGCCCGGAAACTGAGCGGCAGATTGTTCCGGCTTTTGTATGCCTATGAACCATGACTAACCAACTTTTCAAATGATTCCGGCTAACTATTCTTTATGGCATTTTTTAACCAGGCTATCACCGTTCTTCAGACCCTCGTTATCGCCCTCGGCGCCGGTCTCGGCGTGTGGGGTGTCATCAACCTGCTGGAAGGTTACGGAAATGACAACCCCGGCGCGAATGCTCATGTACCGTAAAGTAGCACATAAGAATTTGACAGTCACCCACTTTTCCGCAACTGTAAAAATGCAAAATTGCAGAAAATGATATTGAGAAAAATAGCGGCAGAAAGGCGTTCCCTTCTGCCGCTATTCGTGCTTATTTTCCTCCAAATGCACTTATGCTTTTATATCCATAGTCCCCTGCTTGTATTCCTCCAAAATACTGGTATCAAACCATTGACCAATCTCCCAGCCGGGAATACGGGAACGGACAAAATCATAGAGACGATAGGCCTCATCCCTGTGCATTTGATTCAATGTCCAGCCAGCATTGGCGCGGTCTGAGACGGGGACTTGCTTATAATAGGAC
>NZ_NFJU01000059.1 GCF_002160025.1 Anaeromassilibacillus sp. An200 | reverse complement strand
CAGCCTGGGATGACCCCGAATACTACTACGATTATTATGTACAGGCGGAGGAATTCCCCTATTTCTACCCGGAATCCACCGCCATCATCTACCATGACGGCCACGGGAATTTCACAACGTCCGGAGGCGGAGTGATATCCTCTGAGGACGGCGTGATTACCGTTATTCCCCCCAGCACCGGCAATACGGATGGTACAGTGACGGACAACAACGGGTATCCCGTTGTCCCTCCTGGCTGGCAGGGCAGCGGAACCAGTGGAGGCGGCAGCTACACAGACAGCTCTATCCTCCAATATAATGGCGTCCTGGGACGGCTGAACATCAAGGGGCGCAGCATAACCGTTTATGAAGGGACGGATGACACCACCCTTTTATATGGCGCTGGCCATTTTACCGGAACCAGCGCATGGGACGGTAACGTTTGTCTCGCAGGTCACAACAGAGGGCCGAACGCCTGGTTTTCTCAGCTGATTTCGCTGAATTACGGCGATATCATCACTTACAGCACAGCTCTGGGCGTGAGGACGTATCAAGTGACCGGAACACGCATCGTTTCCGTCAATGACCTCTCCCCTCTCAACACCTCCACGGAAAACATGCTGACGCTGGTGACGTGTCTTGCCAATCAGCCCTCCGTCCGGTTGATTGTGACAGCTCAGTGTATTAATTGAACTTTATAAAGAGGAGGGCAAAAGTTATGAATTATTCTCCCTTCGTCAAAGGACTTAACTCTGCTATAATGACGTTGTGTACGCTTATAATGATAACATTATCTGCACAGTCTTATTTTCAGGACTCATTATTTAAGTTGCTTAGTATAAATACTACCATACTTTTGGCGGGAGCAAATTTGGCATGTATTATCATCACTTTTGCATTGAGTAGATATGAAAAAAAATTAAATGAGGATGAAGATCCATGTGAGGGAATAGAGGAAAGTTGGTCAACCAATGTAACAACAGGAACATCCGGTTCTATCTCAGTAGATGTGCCGTCCATCGGCAAGTCACCGGAGGGTGACCCGTTCGGTCCTGGAAACTGCGGACGAGGCGAGGGCATCTATGAAGTTGGCCCTGACGGTCGAGTCGAATTTGAGAATATGGAAACTGGATCGACGTGGGTAATCACCGAAATCGAAGCCCCTGCCGGATACGTCCTCAACAGCACTCCGCAAACTGTCAAAATTGTGGCTGATGTGACTACTGTCACCATCCGCAACGATCAGAAACCCGGACTCCTGCTTATTAAGGAAGATGAGGACACCGGCAAACGCATCATGGGCGCAAAGTTCACCTTTACGATCCCTGGCACGAGCACCGTTTACACCCGTGTGACGGATAACAACGGTGTGATTTTCCTCGACGATCTGGATGTAACCTCCATTGTCATCCAGGAAATTGAACCGGCTCCCGGATATATTGTCAATGACAAGCCGATTACAGTGCAGCTCAAACCAAATGAGCGCACTGACGTCACCTTCAAAAACACCTCGAAGCCTGGGCTGCGGGTCTGCAAAATTGATACGGATGGAAATCCAGGGATTGGTGTTGTGATTAAAGTCAGCAAAGCGGACGGTCCAGTGGTAGGCGAATTCATCACAGATGAATCCGGTATCATTTTTATCCCCAATCTCGAAGCCGGAACCTATGACGTGCAGGAAATCTCCGCACCTCCGCAGTACATTGTGGATAACACTGTCCACCGTGTTACGCTGGAACCTGGGAAGATTGGAGAAATCACCTTGCGCAACAGCATCAAGCCGACGCTGCGCCTGGTGAAGAGCGACAGCGTAACAAAAGGCCCTATGGAAGGTGTCACTTTTGAGCTGCGTGTCACCGATGGACAGAAGATTGGCGACTTTGTGACAGACGAAAATGGAGAGATCCTTGTTACCGGTTTGCAGGCAGGTGTCAATTACACGATCAAGGAAATTGCCACTCTGCCCGGCTATATTCTGGATGAAACACCAAAGCAGATCACGCTGGAAGCCAACAAAATCACGACCATCCAGTTTGAAAACAAAGCAAAGTCTCCTGTCTATGTTCTTAAACTAAACTCCAAAACCAGTGCGGGTATTTCCGATGCTCGATTCCGTGCAACCAGCGCGGATGGTGCGCTCATTGGAGAGATGGTCACGGATTCTACTGGACGAGCTGTTCTGACAAATGTGCCGAGCGGTTACATCACTGTCACGGAGATTTCCGTACCCGACGGCTATGTGCTCGATCCGACACCGCAAACCAAGCTGGTCGATGGAGAAAATCCTGTAGAATTCGTTTTTGAGAATGACCCATATGGCTCCCTTCTCGTTAAGAAGCAAAATCCATCCACACACAATCCGCTGTCAGGAGCTATCTTCAAGTTGACAACAGCAGAAGGTACGTTGATTGGCGACAATTACGTCACTGGTCCAGACGGAACTGTGCTTATCTCAAATCTTGATCCCACAAAAACTTATATCGTCACGGAAACCAGAGCACCTGATGGATTTGAAATCAGTGAAGGCCCCAAAACTGTAACTATCAAACCAGGAGAAACCGTAGAGTTGCTGTTTGAGGACAAAAAAATTGAAGACTTTGTTATCCACAAAATGGGAAGTGACAGCAAACCAATGGGGGGAGTAACCTTCCTGCTTTCTACACTGGCTGGAGTTAAAGTCACCCAAGTAACCACTGGCAGCGACGGACTTGCTGTACTCACGAATATCCAACCTGGAGTATACAAGGTACAGGAAATCGCAGTCCCTGACGGCGTAATTCTGGATCCCACTCCTCAGATAGTGGAAGTTGTGGCCGGAAAACCCACCACAGTGACTTTCATCAATGATTACGAGGGTGGGCTGAAAATCCTGAAAACAGTCAAACAAAATATGAAAGGTCTTGGGGGCGTTACTTTCCGCCTCACAAGCCCAGACGGCTCTTTCATTGGCGATTATATTACCGATGCTAATGGAGAAATTTATGTTTCATTGGAGCCGCAGACCGTTATAGTGCAGGAAATCAAGGCACCCAGCGGATACAAACTGGATTCCACTCCCCGCACCGTGGAAATCAAACCAAATGAAACTACTGTAATCCAATTTGAAAATGAGCGCCTTGGCAGTATTGTTATCCACAAGATTGATGCTGACACGGATCGCGGTCTGTACGACGCACATTTCCTGCTTATGGACGAGGATCGTCACACTATTGCAGAGCTGGTCACTGACCGAGACGGCTATGCACAGCTGGATGAAGATATTCCGGATGGTGTGTATTATCTCCGTGAGATTAAAGCTCCGGACGGCTACACACTGGATGAACGGGAAAAACGCATAGTTATAAAAAATGGAAGTACAGAGGAAATTTTGTGGGAGAACTCTAAAACACAGGGACAGATCCAACTTATCAAGAAATCTGCGGATTACAATCCCATCGTTGGTAAACCGGCGGGCAGCCTGCTGGAAGGTGGAATCTTTGAAATTATGCGAGCCGATACGGGTGTTGTGGTTGACCGCATTGTAAGCGACTATCGCGGCGTCGCCGCATCTGGTCCGCTGCCGCTTGGCCGCTACAAAATCCGGGAAATCACCGCTCCGGATTACTACCAGCTCAACACCACAGAGTTTGAAGTTGAACTGAAAGTTCCGAACGATGTGGTACAGGTGGAAGTGCTCAACAGTTCAGCCAATATTGCCACCAGTGTCAAGAAGCAGGGCAACACCAGCGTCACGCCTGGTCAGCAAATGCGGTATGATTTTTGGGATATCTGCAATTTGTCCAATGTTCCGCTTGAAAACTTTTATTGGCACGACCAGATTCCGACCGATGCCGTTCGACTGAACGTTATCCACACCGGCACCTGGAACCAACCCGGACTGACATACAAGGTCACTTATAAGACGAATCTCAATTCCTCCTATCGTGACTTGGCAACCGGACTATTGACTACACAGTCGTATGACCTGGATTGCAGTGCGTCCCGTCTTGGTTTGGCGTCAAACGAGTATATCACCGATTTCCGCTTTGAGTTTGGCACCGTCAAAGCCGGTTTCCGGGAGGAAAACAGGCCGATGATTCTTGTCACCGTCCTTCCGAATCTGGCCAACGGCTACCGCTTTGCCAACCGCACCGATGTCGGCGGCAAGTACAACGACAAGTGGTTCACATCTGATTACACTTGGGTCACAGAAATCTGCGGGCCGGTTATCTCCTATCCTACCACAGGCTATTGATTCTTAATTGCAAAAGTACCGGACTTGGATTTTTTTCCAAGGCCGGTACTTTTTTGCTGTTGACTCTACTTGTCTACTCACAATGAAACCGTTATTGAATAGCTGCAAAGTGCTCAATTGAAAATGGAGGTAATTTATTCATGCCCTGGCTTTACTGTACCTGCTTCGCACTTATCAGCGCCGGACTTTTAAGTCTGCTGGGCGTTCGTCCCGGGGACTTTATTGATGCTATCTTTCGCTCCCAGCGCAAAACGGCTACCTTATCCGATGACCTGAATGTTCTGTTGGGGATCCCATCCAAGGTTTTTTTTAGCCAGGACCACGAGCTGAAGCAGATTCTGAGAGGCACCGGCCGCGCCGATCGCTATGAGGCAATCAAACGCCTGTCACTGATTCTTTTCGCGATGGGCGCTGCCCTGGCCTTGCTGATCAACAATGTGTATATGGTGCCGATCCTGGGTATCGGCTTTTCTCTGGCCCCCATTTGGTATCTACGCAGCACAGCTGCCAGCTACAAAAAGCACCTCAATGAAGAGTTGGAAACGGCTATCTCCATCATCACTACTTCCTATCTGCGAACGGAAGATCTGATTCGGGCCGTCAAGGAAAACCTGCCCTACATCACTGAACCAGTCAAGGCCACTTTCGAGGCGTTTGTCTATGAAACAGAGCTGATCAATGCGAATATCATCAGTGCCATCAACTCCCTTAAAATGAAGGTTCCCAACCGGGTGTTCCATGAATGGTGTAACATCTTGATTCAGTGCCAGTCTGACCGTTCCATGAAAAACACGCTACCCACTATTGCCCAGAAGTTCAGCGATGTGCGTGTGGTACAGTCTGAACTGGAGGCTATGATGCAGGGGCCGCGTCGGGAAGCCATTACTATGATGTTTCTGGTGGTTGCCAATGTGCCATTGCTGTACTTCCTCAACGAAAACTGGTTCCGTACCCTCATTTTCACCACTCCGGGCAAAATCGCTCTGGCAATCTGCGCAGCCATCATCCTCTTTGCCCTGACTCAGATCATGAAGTTAAGCAAACCCATTGAATACGGAGGTGACGGCGCATGACGCTTCTGGCTCTTTTGGCGATCATCTGTTTTGGTTTCGCCACCTATAACCTAACTTGCGCTTTCGTGGACATTCCCACTAAGAAGACCTCCCAGATGATGATGGCCCGCAAGCAGCAGGGCATCAAAGCAGAAAAGTTGCTGGACGTCTACACTACCAAAATCGCAGGGCTGCTCGCTCCTTATCTGAAACTGGATAAGCTCAAGCGCAATAAGCTTCAGCGGGCACTGGACATTGTCGGTCTGGAGCTGTCACCGGAAGTCTATACCGCCCGGGCATGGGTTCGGGCTAGTGCCATTGGTCTCTGTGCTTTTCTTATGGTGCCGCTTATGCCGCTGGCCGTTCCGATTCTAATCGGTTTGGCGGTGGCACTGTGGTTTTCGACCTATTACAGCGTCTTCGATTATGTTAAAAAGCGTCGCAGACTCATTGAAAGCGAGATACCCCGATTTGCTTTAACCATTGGGCAGAATTTGGAGAATGATCGTGATGTACTGAAAATTCTCACCTCTTACCGTCGCGTTGCAGG
Source organism: Anaeromassilibacillus sp. An200 (assembly GCF_002160025.1). GTDB lineage: Bacteria > Bacillota > Clostridia > Oscillospirales > Acutalibacteraceae > Caccousia > Caccousia stercoris. Next base: position 5,015 of record NZ_NFJU01000059.1, on the reverse strand, counting down.
TAAGGATTTCGGTGCAGAGCTGGATCAAACGATTGCTGACATGAAAACCGGCAATTATGAAAACGCTTTGATCCACTTCGAGACCCGCATTGGCAGCCCCATGTTGTCTGATGTAATCCGAGGCCTGATCGGCGTATTGCGCGGTGACGACCAGCGGATGTACTTCAAGATGATTTGCTTTGATATGCGGCAGATTGAACAGAACAATCTGAAAAAAGAAGCTGCCAAACGGCCCAAAAAGATTCAGCGGTATTCCATGATGATGCTCGTTTGTATTTTGATCATCTATTTGGTCGTGCTCTGCGTGGAGGTTTTGAACTCGTTGGGCGCTTTTTTTGGGTAATCAAATTTCCACTTGTACCAAGTTTATATCAGGAGGTGGTCGCTTGTATTTCAGCGGGTTTCCTTAGCGCAGATCCTAACGCTCCTATTGCATCCGCTAAAACTAGCCTGTTGATTCAGCAGGCTAGTTTCTGTTTACAGGAGAAGTTCTATAACAAAAATATATATTTCGCTGGGTGGTGCTGGCGAGAAAAAGCGCCGTTTCTTTTGGCTGCTTCACCGTGCTCAACAGATTAATTCATCCATCCACTTCACAATCATTAGGAGGTGTTTTATGAACAAGCTTGCTCACAAAGCCAACCGCTTTGCTATCCGCGTCTGCATGGCTCTTTCCAACCAACGCGGCGATTTCTACATTAGTGACGCGGTCAAAATCATCATCGCCGTGGTGCTGGGCGCTCTTCTGCTGGCAGCCCTGACCCTCATCTTCAACGACACGGTCATTCCGAGAATCACCAAAGAGATAGAGGGACTGTTTGGCTAACTTAATCATTGGCGGGAATCGGTCTGTGGATGTCCACAGTCGGTTCCCGCCTTTTTGTTATTTCAAATGTAGGATAATGAAGGTGAAAACATGATACCAAAGTTTCAAGAATTTTATGTTTTCCTGCGAGCTGTGTATGGAAATTGGCGCAATGCCATTTTCATTCGCTGCCAGTCCTGTCCACAGAATCTTATGTGTAGCGGATATCTGCTGGCGGCCGATGCCGATGGAAAACCCCTGCTGTTCTCAGCGGATACCTTTTATGAACTTACTGGGGAGCGCGTAGATCCTTCTGAGTGCAGTGCGATTTTGGATCGCGGTGCCTTCAAATCTGCCTATGCCCAGTTCCTTGAATGGTATACCACGGACAACATAGTCTGTCCATTTTCACAGCTTCTGCAGTCCACTTAATTTTATTCACAAAGACGTTATCGTACCGTCAACGGTGCGCCAAGAAAGAGATGATGATTTTATGAAGCAAGTTAAAATCAAATGTCCGTACTGCCATGCAAGGGCCACACTTCGCCCAGCCAATGTGGTCTATGGGCAAAACAAGCGATCCCAAGGTAAATACCTGTATGTCTGTGACCGGTGGCCGGCCTGCGATGCTTATGTGAGTGCCCACAACCATACCCATCTGCCGATGGGAACGCTGGCAAATGGCGATTTACGCCATAAACGCATTTTGGCTCACTATGCCTTGCAGCATCTATGTGAGAATAGACACATGGAAAAGCGAGAGGTTTATATCTGGCTTCAATCCAAGTTGGGTTTGAATTCAAAGCAAACGCATATCGGACAGTTCTCTAATTGGATGTGTGATGAGGTCATCCGGTTGTGTAAACAGGCATCCGCATCTTTTCCGTTTGATCAGGCGGTCTGATGAAAAGAGGTGCAACTACGATGTCCACAGCATTTCACTTAGATAAGAATCAGCAAGATCTTGTAGCCCGAAATTTGGCTGTTGTACATTGGGTCATTCATGATTACATCCATGTGAATCCTGTAATTCCTGGTTTGGAGCATGAGGACCTGTTCCAAGAGGGGTGCGTCTGGCTTTGTAAAGCTGCTATCACATATTGTGATAATGGCGGAGCACAGTTTCCCACCTATGCAAAACGGGTTGTTCGGAATGGACTCTTCTCTTATTGCAGCAAGGTCTGCGAGAAAAGCAAAAAGCGCAGCCGGCTTATCATCGGCGAGCATGGGGAATTGGCGGTGGATGGGGAAATGCTTCCTTTTGAGGTTGATGATTTTGATACACAGATGTCGCTGGTGGAAACATTGTCCCTTTTAGAAGACAGCAAACAGGATTATGATGGGGTGGCCCGTCTCGGTATGGAGGCCCTTACCCTTAAAATTAAAGGAATGTGTGTTACCGATATTGCCAAGCTCTATCAAGTGCCCCCTTCGCATGTTGGGGCATGGATCTCCCGTGCTACCTCTAAGCTGCGTAGCGATTCCAGATTTTTGAAATCATTGTTATGAATTTCATTTGTTGAAAAATGTATCCTTTCCAAAGTAAAGGATATATAAAGGAGGTACTTGAAAAATGGAACAGAAAAAACTTTATACTGCGGTAGGACGCCTGAGCCGGCAAACCGAAGGTCATTGCCAATCTTACCCGGTTGTTATGTTGGGCGGACAGGATTACATGTTGGATGTGCAGGAACTGGTGGTCTGGACCGCACTAAATTGGCGGATCTGCACATGGGAGGATATTCCCCTTCAGTGTGATAAGCTGGCATCCTCTTTGAATGGCTGTATTTCCCGTCCATGGGATGCCTGCATCAATCGTCTACTGTTCCGTGGGCTTCTGGTCTCCGGCTGTGGAGAAACAGAGTATGATGCTCTTTATGATTTGTTGAGTTCCCTAGGTATTATTCCCACCAGTGATTCTGTGTTGTTGCGGGGTGCGTCTTTTCTAAAGTTTGTCTTCTCCCGTCATATCCCGGTCAAACAGGCACTGAAACTTTTCCGCAAGGATCAGCGCACAGACTATGAATCCCGTGTCATGCGGCTTGCTCATCAGGCCATTCTATCTACCGCCGAGATCATCAAGTGCGTGGAGCAAGGTGTCACTGTCCTTCCTGATGAAAAAACCTTGCTGGAAACGGTGTATGGACAAGGAGGACACCTGTTATAACATCGCCTACCAAATGAAGACTAGCCGAAGCAGTCAGGCGGTCATTCTGGCCGTTGCTAACCTGTATCTGCGACAGCAAATCATTTTTGAAAGGATCAATGTATGATAAATGGATGGAATCAATTTCCCTTTGTGCTGCGCCGGAAAATCCTGTTCACCCTTTTGGCGGGTGCTGCGAGTATGGTTGTTAGCATGGTTGTCTTTGTAGTTATCGCTGACTGGGTTTTGCTGATATTGGGCGGGATCATTCTGGTGACCTCTTTGATTTTGGGCCAAAGCCTATGGGCCACTGCTGCCAGGGGACAGTATGAAATTGTGGATGGTATTTGTACTGGAGTCAGTACCCACATGTTGTGCCGCTATCGCAAAGTACATCTAACGAATGAACAGGGCGAGGAACAAACTCTGTTGATAAACAAGTCTTCCAAGTTTCAACTCGGAGTCCATTATCGTTTCTATTTTCAAAAAAGCAACCATCTGGTTATTGGGAATGATTATTTGGATGCAGCTCTTTCCACAAACAATTTCTTGGGCTTTGAAATAGTTGATGGTAGCTCTGCCACTGATGGCCTTGCTTGAAAAATAAAAGTTACACAATACAGAAGCCTGCTATGTGATTCCACCACAAAGTAATGTTTCCAAGCCTTGGCCGGTCGATTGGCATCTATACAAAGAACAGCACCTGATTGAATGTTTCTTCCAGACAATTAAATGGTTTCGGAGAATTGCCACCAGATATGATAAGCTAGATGTCTTTTTCTTGGCCTTCGTATATCTTGCATCTATTGCTATTTTGCTCATTTAGCAACAAAGCTGCTACTTTTGGCTCAATACTGTCTGCTTTATCTCAACATGTACAACAATTGGAACACAAAATGTTTGATAATCTCAGATAGACAATGGTAAGGACAGCCTTCATAATAGATAAATCTATACTTATTATGGAGGTATCCCTATGAATAATCATCTGTCTGAGTTGATCACATGGTATCTTGAGATGAGCAAATACGAAAAACGGCTTTCTCCACACACGATAAAAGCCTATCAGATTGATTTAAACCAATTTCTCTGCTTTGTAAACGACCGGCCAGTAAATAAAGAATTGCTCAGTCAATATATTAAATATCTAAATAACCATTTTTCGCCCCGTGCAGCGAAACGGAAGCTCGCCAGCGTACATGCCTTTTACCATGAGCTAGAGTTTAATGACCAGCTGGACTACAACCCATTTGAAAAACTACGGGTGCGAATTCATACACCGAAACAGCTTCCCCGCACCATTCCAGAACACATTGTGCGAGAGCTTCTCAAGGAAGCGTATCATGTCTATTCCCCTGACATTCCATGGGTATTGAGAGATATTGTCGTCTTGGAACTGCTGTTCAGCACAGGTGTCAGAGTGTCCGAACTGTGTGAATTGACAGAACAAACCTTTCTCTTCAAAGAAGAGGGACTTCAGATGGTCATACATGGTAAAGGGGATAAAGAGCGCGTTCTGGAGATTGATTCCCCTGAACTTCTTCGTTTGATTAAACAATATTATGCTTTGTTTTTTAAGCAGATTCACCATCACAATCGAATTTTAATCAATAATCATGGAAATCCGCTGACCCCTCAATCCGTAAGAAGAATCATTAAAAAGTATACAGATCGGCTTCATATATCGCTTTCCATAACCCCTCATATGTTCCGGCATACATTCGCCACTTCTCTTTTAGATGCAGGGGTCGATATCCGATATATTCAGTCTCTGCTTGGTCACAGCTCCATTTCTACGACCCAAATTTATACTCATGTTACAACAAAACGACAGGCCATCCTCCTATCAGAAAATCATCCCAGAAATAAGATGTCATTTACGCTTGGATAGTCGTTGGATTCATATATAAATTCAGATGCGGGAAGCCACTCATGAGTGGCTTCCCGCATCTGAATTTCAGCTTGTAGAAAAACCTGCTCCGGCAATCAAGCCAGAGCAGTTTTTTGGTTTGTAAACAAGAACCCAAAGGGAAAAAGGAGCGAAATGTCAGGCGTATTTTCGCG
>NZ_NFJU01000058.1 GCF_002160025.1 Anaeromassilibacillus sp. An200 | reverse complement strand
CGGAATCTCCCCAAATTATTCCCCACGCTAATTTGGGGAGATTCCCCCCACCAGCCGGCCAGTCTTGCGCGTCAGCGCAAATTTGGCCGGCCGTGACGGGGGAGAGGGGACGCAAATCCAACGTAGAAAACAAAGCATGGGGTTCGAAGGGGCAAAGCCCCTCGCGGTTCTTTCCCCCTTTTCTTGGCGTCAAGAAAAGGGGGGCCATGCGGCCTGAGCTAAAAAGAAAACACCTCACCCACAGCGCGGATGGTGTGTTCCAGATCCTCCTCGCTGTGTGCGGCGGAAACAAACATCGCCTCAAACTGCGCGGGCGCCAGATACACCCCGCGCGCCAGCATCTTCTCAAAATACGCGGCATATTTCTGCAAATCGCTCTTGGTCGCGTCGGTGAACGATTCCACGCGATCCGGCGTGAAGAACGGCGCGACCAGGCTTCCCACCTGATTGATCCGCACCCCCGCGCCCGCGCGGGAAGCGGCCTCACGCATCCCATCGGCCAGCCGGTCCGCCTTTTTCGCGATCGTCTCATACACCTCGGGATGCTCGTTGAGATACGTCAGCTGTGCCAGCCCCGCCGCCATCGCGACCGGGTTGCCGGACAGCGTGCCCGCCTGGTATACGGGGCCGCACGGGGCCACCTGCTCCATGAGCGCGCGGCTTCCGCAGTACGCGCCCACAGGCATACCGCCGCCGATGATCTTCCCAAACGTCACGAGATCGGCGCGCACGCCGAAAAATTCCTGCGCGCCGCCGCGCGCCAGACGGAACCCGGTGATCACCTCGTCAAACAGGAGCAGCGCGCCCTCCTTGTCGCAGATCGCGCGCAATCCCTCCAGAAAACCGGGCTGCGGCCCGACCACGCCCATGTTGGCCGCCACCGGCTCCACAATGACGCAGGCGATCTGCCCCGGGTACCGCGCGAACAGCTCCCGCACGCTCTCGAGATCGTTGTACCGCGTGGTGAGCGTATCCTTCGCCACGTCCGCCGGAACGCCCGCCGAGCTGGGACGGCCCTCCTCCGCCACAGCGGAGGAACCGGCCTTGACCAGCATGGAATCGCTGTGGCCGTGGTAGCAGCCCTCAAACTTCATCAGCTTGTCCCGCCCGGTGGCGCCGCGCGCCAGCCGCAGCGCGGACATGACCGCTTCCGTGCCGGAATTGACCATGCGCACCATCTCGATGTTCGGCACCATCTGCACCATCAGCTCCGCGATCTCCACCTCGCGGCGGGTGGACGCGCCGAAGGAAAGCCCGTCCTTCACCGCGCGCTCCACCGCTTCCCGGATGATCGGGTGGTTGTGCCCGAGGATCATCGGCCCCCAGGAGCACACATAGTCAATATACTTGTTTCCATCCTCGTCCCAGATGTACGCGCCGTCCGCCCGCGTGATGAAGCGGGGCGTCAGGCCCACAGCGCGGTACGCCCGTACCGGGCTGTTCACACCGCCGGGCAGCACCTTTTTCGCCCGTTCAAACAACGCTTCCGATCGATCCATTACCCGATCTCCCCTTCCCGGATGGCCTTCGCCAGCTCCTTCGCATAGTAAGTGATGAGAATACTCGCGCCCGCGCGGAAGATGGAAAGCGCGGACTCGCACATGACGCGGTGCTCGTCGATCAGCCCCACCTGCGCCGCCGCTTTGATCATCGCGTACTCGCCGGACACGGAATACGCCGCCATCGGCACGTCAAACGCGTCCGCGCACTCGCGGATGATGTCGAGATACGACAGGGCAGGCTTGACCATGATCACATCCGCGCCCTCGCGCACGTCGAGCGCACATTCCTTTTTCGCCTCGCGGCGGTTGTGCGGATCCATCTGGTAGCCGCGTCGATCGCCAAAGGAGGGAGCCGAACCGGCAGCGTCGCGGAACGGACCGTAAAACGCCGAGGCATATTTCGCGGAATACGCCATGATCGGCACATTGGTGAACCCGTCAGCGTCCAGCGCGGCGCGGATCGCCGCCACACGGCCGTCCATCATGTCGGAGGGGGCCACCATGTCGGCCCCGGCCCGGGCATGGGAAAGCGCCGTTTTCGCCAGCAGCTCCAGCGTCTCGTCGTTGTCCACCTGCTCGCCGCACAGCGCGCCGCAGTGGCCATGGTCGGTATACTCACACATGCACACGTCCGTCACTACATAGAACTCCGGGTACGCACTCTTGATGGCGCGGATCGCCTTCTGGATCACGCCCTCCGGGTCCCACGCGGAGGAGCCGAGCGCGTCCTTTTTGGCCGGGATGCCGAACAGGATGCAGCTTTTTACGCCCGCGTCCACGCACTCGCGCACGGCCTCGCACACCGTGTCCAGGCCGTAGTGGTACTGTCCGGGCAGGGAGTCGATGGGGCGCCTGCCGCTGAGGGTTTCGTCCACAAAAATGGGATAAATCAGGCTGTCCGCCGACAGGCGGGTTTCCCGGCACATGCGCCGGATCGTTTCGCCGCTGCGCAGGCGGCGGGGTCTGTAAACCAGTTCCATCGTTTCATTCTCCTTCCACAATCCGCTCGATCAGCGCGTCCAGCGTGGCCTCCCGCGCGGTGATCGTCCGCATGCCGAAGCGGCGCGCTTCCTGTTCCGTCTGTTTGCCGATGCAGGCCGCCAGCACGCCGGAGCAGTCCGTGCCCTCGCCCAGCGCGGCGGCAAAGCCCCGCACCGTGGAGGCGCTGGTAAACGCCGCCATTGCGCCCGCTTCCGTCAGACGGCGCAGCGCCTGCCCGTCCGGGGAGAGGATCCGCGTCTCGTAGCAGCGCACATCCGTATATGGCACACCGCCGCGTTCCAGTTCGTGCGTCAGATCCTCGCCGCCCAAAACGGCCCGCAGAATCAGCACCTTCCCGCGCGGCTTCGCTTCGCACAGCGCCCGCCCGAGGTGTTCCCCGTCGCTGACGGTGGGAACGAGGTCGGCGCGCAGACCATTGGCGCGCAGCTCCGACGCGGTACCGGGGCCGACGGCGGCAATTCGGACGGCTCCAAGCGCGCGCACGTCGCGGCCCGTGCGATCGAGATAGTCCATCAGCGTGCGTACCCCGGCGGCGCTGGTGAACGCCAGCCACGCATAGTCCCCGATCGACGCGATCGCTTCGTCCAGCTCCGGGCAGGGGTCGCATGGGGCTGTTTCGATGCACGGCATTTCCTCCACCCGCGCGCCCAGCGCCCGCAGGCGGTCGGACAGCGTGCCCGCGCGGTCCTTCGGCCGGGTGACAATCACGCACTTTCCCTTGAGCGGGAGCGCGTCGTACCAGTCGAACCGTTCCGCATACGCGCACACCTTGCCCACCACGATCACCGCCGGGCTTTTCACCTGACGACGCGCGGCCTCGTCCGGCAAATCAAGGAGCGAAGCGAGAGTCACGCGCTGCTCCGGCGTCGCGCCGCGCTCCACCACGGCGGCGGGGGTCTGCGGGTCCATGCCCGCGCCGAGCAGTCCGCGGCAGATCGCGCCGAGCGCGCTCACGCCCATGAGAAACACCAGCGTGCCGCCGGTTTTCACCAGCGCGTCAAACGCGATGGAGAGCGGCTTTCCCTCCCGCTGGTGTCCGGTGACGATGTGCACGGAGGAACAGCAGTCGCGGTGCGTGACGGGAATCCCGGCATAGGCGGGAACGGCGATCGCCGACGTTACCCCGGGGATCTCCCGGAAGGGCACGCCGTGCTCCGCCAGCAGCTCCAGCTCCTCGCCGCCGCGCCCGAAGAGGAACGGATCGCCGCCCTTGAGCCGCACGACGCGCTTACCCTCCAGCGCCTTTTCGAGCAGAATCTCGCTGATCCGCTCCTGCGGCACGGTGTGGTGCGAGGACTCCTTGCCCACGTCGATGCGCTCCGCCGTCTCCGGGATCCACGAGAGGATTTCCCGGCCCACCAGCCGGTCATAGGCCACCACGTCGGCTTCCTCGATCGCCTTTCGACCGCCGAGCGTCATCAGCTCCGGATCGCCCGGCCCGGCTCCGACCAAAATCACCTGTCCCGTTTTCATTCGTACTTCCTCCTCATCTCGTCCGCGAGCGACGCGCCGAGCCGTTCGCCTTCCTCCCGTGGGCCGGAGACGGTCTCAAAATGCACCGTCTCCCGCGCCGTGACGTACATGCCTTTGAGGGTGATTGTTTCGCCGGACACCGTGGCGAACGCGGCGGTGGGGGAGGAGCAGCCGCCGTCGAGCGCGCGGACAAAGGCGCGCTCCGCGAGCAAACAGTCGCGCGCGTCGCGGTCGTCAAAGAGCCGCAGGCACGATACATCCTGCCCCTGCCGTGTCTGCACCGCCAAAATGCCCTGTCCGGCCGCCGGAAGGATCTCATCCGTCGAAAACACCCGGCTGATCCGCTCTTCCATCCCCAGCCGCGTCAGACCCGCCCCGGCCAGCACCAGCGCGGAAAATTCGCCCTCGTCCAGCTTGCGCAGCCGCGTCAGGACATTCCCGCGCACCGGCTCCACCCGCATCCCCGGAAACAGCGCCCCCAGCTGAAGGCGGCGGCGCTGGGACGCGCAGCCGATCGGCTTCTCCGGGTCAAGCGAATCCTTCCCCTGCGGCAGCACGAGCACGTCGCGCGGGTCGGCGCGGCGCGAAAACGCCGCCAGCGGAAGGCGCGGGTCCAGCTCCATCGGCAGATCCTTGCTGCTGTGCACCGTCAGATCCACCCGCCCTTCGAGCAAAGCCGCGTCCAGCTCCCGGACAAACAGCCCCTTACCGCCGATTTTGTCGAGCGTGCGGTCGAGGATCTTGTCTCCCGTGGTTTTCATCGTCACCAGTTCCGTCTCGATCGACGGGTCACACGCGTGGATCGCGTCGATGACGATCTCAGACTGGATGACGGCAAGGCGGCTCTCCCTGCTCCCGATCAACAGCTTCTTCATGGCAGCTCCTCCAGTACGGCGCGGATCGCCCGGGCGGCGGCGGCCGTTTTTTTGTGATTGTCCCCGCGCGACACCACGCCGGAGACGAGCCCGCCGCCCGTGCAGACGGCGGGAAAAAAGAACGTGCTCTCCTCGCGCGCGTCGGCCACGCTCACGGGGATGTTCCGCCGCGCGGCTTCCCGGCCCACCAGCCGGTTGACCTCGCGATCGTTCGTGGCGGCCACGGCGAGAAAGGCGTTTTCGAGATCGCCGTCGCGGTATGTGCGCCGCTCCCAGACAGCCCCCGGCGGCGGGGCTTCGCACTCGGGCGCAATGAGGATGACTTCCGCGCCGAAGGAGAGCAACACGCCCGCGCGCCGCAAAGCGATCGGCCCCGCGCCCACAATCACGGCGCGTCTGCCGCGCAGATCGACAAAGATGGGAAACCGGTATTCGCGCAGATCCTCCAACCGTATCCCCTCCTCTCAGGACACCACCCGGCGGCCCGTGGTGCGCGTCCGGATTTTGCTTTCACAGTGCTGCAGGCTGTCCGGGGTGATCCGCCCCGCCAGCCCGGAAACAAGCAGATCCACCGTCTTTCCCACGGCCAGCTCCACGACCTCCTCGGGCGACGCTTCCCCCGCCAACTCCGGCGACGTGAGCAGCCGGTTCACGAGCGCCTGCTTGAGACTTTCCACGGAGGTCATGCAGTCGCGGTAATTCATCCAGCGGCTGAAATTGTCCATCTGCGCGCGCAGAATTTCCTCCACAGCGGGCGGGAGCGTGCGGTGATCCGCGACGCTGCCGAGATCGTCGATATTGTAGAGCGACACGCCCGAAAGCTCCCCGACCTCCGGCTGGATATCGCGCGGGATGGCGAGATCCACGGCCACGCGCGGCGGATGTTCGAGCGACGCCATCTGCTCCGCCTTCACGGTGTAATGCGGGCTGGTGGTCGCGGAAATCAAGATGTCGCACCCGTCGATGTGGCGCATCCGATCCTCATACGGCACCACGCCGCACCCGGGCGGCACGATCGTCTCGCCGTGGCGGTAGGTGCGCAGGGTGACGGACGTTTCACACCCGGCCCGCTGCAAGAGCGAAGCCGCGAGCCGCCCCATCTCGCCGTTGCCGATGACGACGGCGCGCCGGTGCGCGAGATCCCCGAACACATCCCGCAGAAGCTCCACCGCCGTCCCCGCCGCCGAGGTCGGCACGCTCGTCAGGCGCACGCGCGTGCGCACCTCCTTGCCCGCCGCCACCGCCGAGCGGAACAGCGTCTCAAGCAGCGCGTCCGCCGTCCCGGCTTCCCGGGCGATCGCGATCGCCTGCCTTACCTGGGAAATAATCTGATCCTCGCCCCAGATCCGCGAGCGCAGTCCCGCCGCAACCTCCATCAAGTGGCGCGCCGCGTCCTCGCCGGACAGCGTGAAAAACGCTCCCGCAAACGGCGCGTATTCCACCCCCGCCGCGCGGCAGAGCAGCTTTCCCGGCTCCTCCCCGCCCGCGCAGGACAAGTACAGCTCCGTGCGGTTGCAGGTGGAGATCAAGACACAGCCCGAGACACCGGGACAGTCCCGCACGGCCTTCACCGCTTCCGCCGTCTGCTGGCGGGTAAAGGAAAGCTTTTCTCTCAGCTCCACGGGGGCTTTGCCGTGTTCGAGTCCCGTCATAATAAGCTTCACGCCGTTTCACGCTCCCAAGCCCGCGCACAGCGGGCCTTTTTTCGTCTCCTCCCATGCTTCCCTGCACAAAAAGCCGCGGCAGATCCACACTGCCACGGCCGTTTTTCACACGGGGAACGCCTTTTGTTTCAAGATATGACGCGGGAGGGCTTTTTATCCTGGTGATCAGTATAGCAACGGCAAAAGTATTTGTCAACGGGGCGCGGGACAGCACGAAAACGGCTCCAAGCGCCGCGCACCCGCCCCGTTGACAAACTTCCCCCGCACGGCTACAATGAAGGCGTCGCCGCGCCCGGAGCGGCGTTTCGGAACCCAAACAACAACACAAGAGGGAGGGCCATTTTGTTATGCTGGAAACTCTTGGGCCTATGGAAATTGAAGCGAGAAGCTTTCAAATCATCACGGAGCTGCTGGGGGATCGCACGTTCGATCCGGAGATTGCTCCGGTCGTCAAGCGCGTGATCCACACATCCGCCGACTTCGACTACGCGGACAATCTCGTCTTTTCCCCGCGCGCCGTGCAAATTGGCATCGACGCGCTGCGCGGCGGCTGCGATATCGTGACCGACACCCAGATGGCCCGCGCGGGCATCAACAAGACCATCCTTGCGCGGCTCGGCGGGGAGGTGCACTGCTTCATGTCCGACCCGGACGTGGCGCGCGAAGCCAAGGAGCGCGGCGTGACCCGCGCGATCGTGTCCATGGAGCACGCCGCGCGCCTGTCCAAGCCGTGTATCTTCGCGATCGGCAACGCGCCCACCGCGCTGATCTCCCTCCATGAGCTGATACAGGCGAAAAAGCTTTCCCCGGCGCTCATCATCGGCGTGCCGGTGGGCTTTGTGAACGTGGTGGAAAGCAAGGAGCTGATCCTCTCATCCGGCGTGCCGCACATCGTCGCGCGGGGCCGCAAGGGCGGAAGCAATATTGCCGCCGCGATCTGCAACGCGCTTCTGTATCAGATCGAGCGGTAACACACGCAAAGCCGCGCGAAAAACGCATCGTTTCCCATTGCAAAGGCGCGGGAAATATGGTATCCTCTCAAGTGAAACGAGTATGAGGTGACCGGCTGCCGCAAAGGCAGGCCAGTAGAATAGGGAAACGGGTGAAATTCCCGTGCGGGACCGCCGCCGTGAGGGCAGAGCACCGGCTTTTCAAACGCCACTGTGGGTACACATGGGAAGGCAGAGCCGGAGCAGAGACGCCTGAGCCGGAAGACCTGCCCCATGCTCCATCCTGCCGGAAAGGGCAGACCGCACGGCGCGGACGGACAAAACGCGCGGTGCCGAAGGGTGGGGCGTTCGCCCTCCTTTCCAACCCCTTCCCGCTTTTGGGAAGGGGATTTTTTATTCTTGGAGGAATGTTTCATGACAGCACGGGAAAAGAAATTTCTGTGCCTCTCCACGGTGATCGCCGCCGTGCTCTGTGTACCCGGAGCCGCGTTCGCGATGCACATCATGGAAGGCTATCTGCCCCCGGCCTACTGTGTGGCCTGGGGCGCGCTCTGCCTGCCGTTTCTCGCGGCGGGCGTCATCTCCATCCGCCGCCTGACGCGGGAACGGCGCAAATCGCTGCTGCTCCTTGCCATGGCGGGGGCGTTCGTGTTTGTGATTTCGTCGCTCAAGATCCCGTCCGTGACAGGCAGCTGCAGCCACATGACGGGCACGGGCTTGGGCGCGATTCTGTTCGGCGTGCCCGCGACCTCGGTGCTGGGCGTGATTGTGCTCGTCTTTCAGGCGCTGCTGCTCGCCCACGGCGGGCTCACGACGCTCGGGGCAAACGCGTTCAGCATGGCGATCGCCGGGCCGCTGCTCACCTGGGCACTGTACCGCGCGGGCCTGCGCCTGCGCGTGCCGAAGCTGGCCGTCGTGTTTGTGTCGGCGATGCTCGGGGATCTCCTCACCTACTGCGTCACCAGCTTGCAGCTGGCGCTGGCCTATCCCAGCCCCTCGGGCGGCGTGGCGGCAAGCGCGCTGGAATTTCTCGCGGTGTTCGCTCCCACCCAGCTGCCGCTGGCCGTGATTGAGGGAATTATCACCATGCTGGTTGTGATGGGGCTCGAGTCCGTCGCAAAGCCGGAGCTGCGCGAGCTGGAACGGGCCAGAAGGAGGTTGACGGAATGAGCCGAAACGCGAAAATTGCCATTGTCTCCGTACTGATCATTCTGCTGCTGGCGCTCGTGCCGCTCTTCGCGCTTCCGGGCGCGTCGTTCGGCGGCAGCGACGACGCGGGCAGCGCCAAGGTGGAGGAGATCACCGGCACAGCCTATGAACCGTGGGCAACGCCGGTTCTCGAGCAGATCCTCGGCGGGGAACTGCCCGGCGAGGTGGAAAGCCTGTTTTTCTGCGTGCAGACGGGTCTGGGCGTGGGCGTGCTGGCCTTCGGCTTCGGCTATCTGACGGCGCGCAAAAAATGCGGCGGCGACCGTGTGAAGAAGGACGGGGAGGATGCCGCTTGACGGCCCTTCTCACGGCGATCGCGCTGCTGAGCCTGTTTGCGGGCCGTCTGGCCCCCATTCCACTCGCGGCCTCGTGCCTGCTGCCCGCGGCGCTGTTCTTGCTCCCGGCGGGCAGGCACCGCCACGGCGGCGGCCCGGTGATGGACGCATGCGCCCGGCGCTCCCGCCTTTCCCGGGAAAACGCGGGGGTGAAGGCGGCGGGAAGCTTGCTGCTGCTCGTGCTGTGTATCTGTTCGGGATCGCCGTGGCCGCCGCTGCTGCTGTTCTGCTTTCTCTCCGGCGTGACGCTGCTCTGGGGCAAAACCCGCCCGCACGACTATCTTTCGCTGCTCACGCTGCCCGCCGTGTTCCTTTTGCTCTCCGCGCTGACGCTTTTGTGGGATTTCTTCCCGGAGCGTCCGGCGGGGGCGGCGCTTTCCGTCCCGTTTTTCGGCGGCTGGCTGGCGGTGCTGCCCGCCTCGCAGGAACTGGCCGGGCTGGTACTGGCGCGCGCGGTGGGGGCGGTGGGCTGTCTCTATTTTCTGAGCCTGTCCACACCCCTGCCGGAGCTTCTGCACGCGGCGCGGCGCGCTCATGTGCCCGCCGTCGTCACGTCGCTGGCGGTGCTGATCTACCGCTATCTGTTTCTGCTGCTCGACGCGGCGCGCACCCGGCGGGACGCGGCCGACAGCCGCCTGGGCTACCGGGGGCTTCGCCGCAGCCTGCGCACCACGGGATTGGTTTACGGCAATCTGCTCGCGCACGGCTTCCGGCGTGCCGGAGCGTGCTATGACGCGATGGAAAGCCGCTGCTTCACGGGGGAGATCGCCTTTCTGACGCGCCCCAAGCCCGTGACGGCGCGGCTGCTTTTGCTGCTTCTGCCCGCCGTGGCCGCGATGCTCGCGGGCGTGCTGCTGCTTCGCTGAGCGCAGAGAAAAGGAGGGCGTATGCTCGAATTTCAGGAGGTTTCCTTTCAATATGAAACGGGGGACGGCGACCATGAGGCGCTGTCCCCGCTCTCTGTCACGCTCCGCGAGGGCGAGCGCGTCGCCGTGCTGGGGAGCAACGGCGCGGGGAAATCGACGTTTTTCCTTCTGGCAAACGGCGTGCTCCGCCCGCACAGCGGAACCATCCGGCTTGACGGAGAGCCGATAGGCAGGCGCTCCCGCGACCTGCTCCGTCTGCGCCGTGCCGTGGGACTGGTGTTTCAGGACCCGGACGTGCAGTTTCTCGCCGGGACGGTGGAGGAGGAGATCAGCTTCGGCCCGATGAACCTCGGCCTACCCCCGGATGAGATACGCCGCCGGGTGGACGCGGCGATCGAGTGCCTGGGGCTGGACGGCTACCGTGAGCGCGGCCCGCAGGAGCTTTCCGGCGGCGAGAAGGGGCGGGTGGCCATCGCGGACGTGCTCGCCATGGAGCCGCGCTTCCTGCTTCTGGACGAGCCCGCCAGCAGCCTGGACCCGGCGGGCCGCGCCCTTCTGGAACAGACGCTCGGCGTGCTGCACGAAAAGGGAATGGCGCTGGCCGTGGCGACGCACGACGTAGATTTCGCGTGGCGCTGGGCTGACCGCGCGCTCGTTTTTCATCAGGGGCGTCTGGAACGCGACGCGGCCCCGGCGGAGGTTTTCGCGGACACCGCCCTGCTCGCGCGCTGCGGGCTGGAACAGCCTCTTCTCTGGCGCGCCGCTGCCGCCCTCGGCGTTTCCCCGCCAAAACACCCGGAGGAATTCTCGCGCTCCGCCTGCGGCGGTTCGCGGTCTGAAGCATAATTTTGCAGGCTTCGCCCGGAAAATTACGCTTCAGCGGCTGGGTGCTATCCGCAAGCTTCCGTAGGGCCGTTCCCCAACGCACGGAGGAATTCTCGCGCTCCGCCTGCGGCGGTTCGCGGTCTGAAGCATAATTTTGCAGGCTTCGCCCGGAAAATTACGCTTCAGCGGCTGGGTGCTATCCGCAAGCTTC
>NZ_NFJU01000057.1 GCF_002160025.1 Anaeromassilibacillus sp. An200 | reverse complement strand
ATCTTGCTAAGAAGCGTGCGGAGGGCAAACACTACAATGTCGCGCTTTCTCATGCTACAAAAAAGTTGGTTCGTCTAATATTTGCTATGGAGAAATCCAGGCAGCCATAAGATTTGCGTTAAGGAATCCAATGGAAAACGGCACAATCTGACTAATTTTCTGCAAAACTCTTGAGCGCCGAAAATCCAGCGTATCACCAAACTGCGTTTCCAATCCAAGAACACTTTCCCACCATGCGATTGTGGGTTCGTCTGCCGTCTGGATGTAGATGCAAAGCCGCTGGACAAAGTGATCTTACACAAAGTACCGCCCAAACGAGACTACGGGCGGTATTTTTGTATCTTGGCGGAGAAAAGAGGAAGTTCCCAGAACGGATACCAGGCCAGGCAAGGAAACTCTGCCCGAGCCGGAGAAAACGTCTGCTCCCCCGGAGGACGGAAAAAAGGCGGAACAGCAGGCAAAGAGCCCGCAGGTTTCCGTCTATGACTTCGCTGAAATTATGAGAGAAAAGAAAGCCGAGGAACGGGCAGCGGCTTCCGGCGGGGAAAAGCCTGCCCCGGCAAAAACGGAGAAACCGGAAAAGCAACCGGAGGCTCCAAAAAAGGCCGAGAGAAAACAGGAAAAACCCAAATAAACCGAGCAGCCGAAGCGTCGGGACTGTCCTCCGAAAGAGGATAAGGACAAGGCCTCCGCTCCCGAAGTCCAAAACTCCCACATAGAAAAAGCCGGAAAAGACCACCAAAGAGAAACTGGAGAAAAAAGCGGCTCCTCTGTGATAGTGACCACTGCCGGAACAACTAACCAGGAGACATCCTTCTATATCTTAACAAATCAACTATATCATTTCTCCCACAATGATACAGTTGAACCTTGACAGAGTCAAATTTACTTGATATAGTTTAATTACATCAATAGAAATAAAATGATATAATTGACCCAAAGTGAGGTACAGGATGCGCACCTACGATTTTGCTCAAAACTATCAGAAGCTGCTTGTCTCGGATATCGTGGCTTTGCTGACTCAGATTCATGAATACAAAGGAGAACAGGCCCTGTTTATTGAGGCCAAGGCCGATACCCTGACCAAGCTGGTGGAGATCGCCAAGATCCAGAGCACCGAAGCCTCCAACAAAATTGAGGGCATTTATACCTCGGATGAGCGGCTCAAGAAGCTGGTGCAGGATAAGACCACCCCGCGCACTCGGAACGAGCAGGAGATCGCCGGCTACCGGGATGTGTTGGCCACTATCCACGAGAGCTTTGATTATATCCCGCCTAAATCCTCCCTGATCCTGCAGCTTCACCGGGATCTCTATAAATTCAGCGGTGCGTCCTACGGCGGGCACTACAAAACGGCGGACAATGTGATTGCCGAGACGGATGCCCAGGGGAACAAAACCGTTCGTTTCCAGCCGCTCCCCGCCTGGGAAACGCCGGAGGCGGTGGACAGCCTCTGCCGGGCCTATGAGGAGGCTGTGGGGAAGGGTGAGATGGATCCGCTGCTGCTGATCCCCATGTTCATCCTGGACTTTCTCTGTATCCATCCCTTTAACGACGGCAACGGACGCATGAGCCGCCTGCTGACCCTGCTGCTGCTCTATCGGGCGGGCTATATCGTGGGCAAGTATATCAGCATCGAAAAGCTCATTGAGGAGAGCAAGGAGACCTACTATGAAGCCCTCCAGCAGAGTTCCCAGGGATGGCGCGAGGGAGCGAACGATTACGCCCCCTTTGTGCGCTATACACTGGGCGTTGTGGCGGCGGCCTACCGGGAATTTTCCACCCGGGTGCAGGTCCTGGCCGTCAGTGGCATGAGCAAGCCGGACCGCGTCCGGAAGATCATCAAGGGCACCCTTGGAAAGATCACCAAAGCGGAGATCATCCAGCAATGCCCTGATATCAGTAAAATCACGATACAGCGCACCTTGGCCGACCTGCAGAAGAGCGGGGACATTTTGAAACTCAGCGGTGGGCGCTATACCGCCTATATCTGGAACCGGGAAAAGGAGTAAGAGAACATGATTACTGGCGAACTGAAAAACAAAATCGACCGCCTCTGGGAAACCTTCTGGACCGGTGGCATCACGAACCCGCTGGATGTGGTGGAGCAGATGACCTATCTGATGTTCATCCACGACCTGGACGCCGCCGATAACCAGCGGGCCAAGGAGAGCGCCATGCTGGGGCTGCCCCACAAGAGCATCTTTTCCGGCGAGGTGCAGGTGGGCGAGCGAACCATCCCGGGCAATCAGCTCAAATGGTCGGTGTTCCACGACTTCCCCGCCGGGCAGATGTATTCCGTCATGCAGGAGTGGGTGTTCCCCTTCATCAAGAACCTCCACGCCGACAAGGACAGCGCCTACGCCAAGTACATGGGGGACGCCATTTTCAAAATTCCCACACCTCTGATGCTGGATAAGATCGTTACCGCAATGGACGAGATCTACGCCCAGGCAGAACAGCTCCACGACGCCGACGTTCGGGGCGATATCTACGAATACCTCCTGTCCAAGATTGCCACCGCCGGGGTCAACGGCCAGTTTCGTACCCCCCGGCATATCATCCGCATGATGGTGGATATGATGGCTCCCCGGGCGGACGATGTGATCTGCGACCCGGCCTGCGGTACCGGCGGCTTCCTGGTGGCGGCGGGGGAGTATCTCAAGGAGAACCGCAGAGAGGAAATTTTCTTTGACCGTCAGAAGAAAGACCACTACATGAACCACATGTTCCACGGCTACGACATGGACCGCACCATGCTGCGCATCGGAGCTATGAACATGATGACCCACGGCATCGACAACCCCTACATCGAGTACCGGGACAGCCTCAGCGATCAGAACACCGACCGGGAAAAGTATTCCCTCATTCTGGCCAATCCCCCCTTCAAGGGAAGTCTGGACGCGGATATCGTGTCCGCCGACCTGCTGAAGGTGTGCAAGACCAAGAAGACCGAGCTGCTGTTTCTGGCCCTCTTTCTGCGGATGCTCAAAGTGGGCGGACGGTGCGCTGTCATCGTGCCAGACGGGGTGCTGTTCGGCTCCTCCACGGCACACAAAGCCATCCGAAAGGAGATTGTGGAGGGTAACCGACTGGAGGCGGTGATCTCCATGCCCAGCGGGGTGTTCAAGCCCTACGCCGGGGTGTCCACGGCGGTGCTGGTGTTCACCAAAACGGGCCACGGCGGCACGGATGACGTGTGGTTTTACGACATGAAAGTTGACGGCTTCTCCCTGGACGACAAGCGCACGGAAATAAAAGAGAACGACATCCCCGACATCGTCAAGCGGTTCCATGATCGGGAGGGGGAGAGGACGCGCCAGCGCACCGAGCAGTCCTTCTTGGTGCCGAAAGAGGAGATTGCCCAGAATGGCTACGACCTCTCCATCAACAAGTATAAGCAGGTGGAGTATGTCCCCGTGGAGTACCCCTCCACCCAGGAGATTTTGGCCGACCTCAATGAGCTGGAGATGGAGATTACCAAAGGGTTGACGGAGCTGGAGGGGATGGTGTGATGGTGAAGTTGGGGGATATTTGTAAATTTCAATCTGGTGGAACACCAAGTAAAAGCAAGCCCGACTTTTTTGGAGGAAATATTCCGTGGATTACGACAGTGGCATTAAATGGTGGTATTATTGATAGTACAAATGCAGTTGACTGGATAACGGACCAAGCAATTCGAGAGAGTGCTGCTAAGATTGTCCCACAGAACTCCATTATGGTTGGTACACGAGTAGGAATTGGAAAAGCTGCTATTAACGCTGTTCCTATGTCAACAAGCCAAGATATCATATCCCTGTTGGATATTGATACGGCGAGTTGGGATAAAGGTTTTTTGTGTAAATTTATTATTGGAAAGAACGATTTTTTACTTGCACAAGCGCGAGGCGCAACTATTCAAGGGATAAAAATAGATGCCTTATCAAATTTGCAAGTGCCAGATATACCTCTGGAAGAACAGCGACATATTGCCGCCCTACTGGACAAGGTCAGCGACCTGATCACCAAGCGCCGGGCGCAGCTGGACAAACTGGATCTGCTGGTCAAAGCCCGGTTTGTGGAGATGTTTGGGGATCCGTCAAGCAATCCTATGGGGTGGCAATTAACTACTGTTGGACAGGAATGCTATTATATCAAAGATGGCCCACATAAATCACTTCCTGATGTCGGTAAGGGCAATGGCTACCCATTTATTTCTGTGCGAAATATTGTCAATGGCTATATCGATTTTTCCACGGCAAAGTATATTTCTGAACAGGATTACTATGAGTCTGTTAAAAAGTGTTCCCCTAAAAAGGGAGATATTCTATATAGCAAGGGTGGCACAACCGGTATAGCAAAGTTAATTGATGTTGATATTAAATTTGCAAATTGGGTGCATTTGGCAGTTTTAAAATTTGACAATTCTTTAAATGGCATTTTCTTTGAAAGTATGCTTAATTCTGACTATTGTTATGACCAATCACAAAAGTTGACAAAAGGCATAGCAAATAAAGATTTGGTGCTAAGTGCAATGGCGCAGATTAAAATATATAAACCGCCAATTAAGTTACAAAATCAATTTGCAATCTTTGTTGAGCAGACAAATAAATTAAAATGGTCTATACAGCAAAGCCTTGATAAACTGGAAGTGCTAAAAAAAGTCCTGATGCAGCAATATTTTGGGTGAAATATAACATGATAAAAAAGTTAAAATTAGTTTCATTGAAAGTGTTAATGTTTTGCACAAGTTATTTTTTGGTATTTCTTTTTTTGTTCGCTCTATTCAGATGTTTCAACGAATTTGAAATATTGCCAGACACAGTATACTTGCCTGCTTCCGTGTTATTTAGCGCTGTAGTCGCAATTGGTTTTAGAATATGTTCGGTTTTGTCCAAGAAATATACTAAAAAAACTAAGTTGAAAAATTTTTGGGAGATGAATTACTCCTATTTTTTGCTTGCCTATTTCATTTCTATATTCTGCATGGTTTCTCTTAAGTCAGAAATCGTTTGGACGTTAGAGAAGTTGGAAGAAATCTTATCACTTGAATGGACAATATTTAGCATTTCAATAACCATTTTTTTAGTATGGAATGTTTTGATCCTTCAGTTTCTTAAGGAAAAACAACCTTCTGAAGAAAAAAGCAATTCGCTCATTAATAAAATCGGCTATATCCAAAAAAAAGCCAATTTTCATGGACAAGCATCCCTGTTTTTTAATTCTGTTTATCTTTTAACTATCAATTTGATAGTTTTGCTGTTCGCAACATCCGTAGTACACTTCTCCACTGAACAAACGGTCACTATTTTGAACCAGACTGTCACAAGTATTACCTTCTATTTTTGTACAAACACTATTTCTATTCTATTTTTGGACATTTTAAAGCCTCTAAGCCAAGAAAAGAAGACAATGTTAGAAGAAAGTAAAGTGACAACAGAAGACTTAAATCTTCAGAACAAAGTATCAGAAATTAGCAATCAGGCATTAAAGGCCTTTAAAGCTATTGAAGAGTTGTCTACTTTGTCGAAAGATAAGAAAACTGAAATGCAAAATGTTATATTAGCAGAAGCTATGCAACAATTGACAGGAATCCAAGATCAATCCGAGTACATCGAAGGAGGTGAAAAGTAATTTATGACCAACTTCGATTTTCTCCTCTCCGACCCCCAATTTAACACCTTTGGAGAAGTAGCCGTCTCAGTAGAAAAAATATATACCATCGACCCGGCGGCCTGCGTGCTGAATTGCCGCCGGGCGGTAGAGTTTGCCGTCAAATGGATGTACTCCGTGGACGGCGGGTTGGTCATGCCCTACGACGACCGGCTGGCCAGCCTCATGGACACCGAGGACTTTCGGGCCATCGTGGACCGGGATCTGTGGCAGCGTCTCAAATATATCCGCCAGACGGGCAACGCCGCCGCCCACACCGGGAAGAAGATCGCCCGTGAGCAGGCCCGGCTGTGCCTGGAAAATCTCTGGTACTTCATGGACTTTGTGGCCTGCTGCTACGGCACTTCTTACACCCCAGGAGCATTTGACCCGGCCTTGCTGGAGCAACAGACCGCCGCCCCGGTTCCCGCTCCTGTGCCCGAGGTGGATTTGGCCGCCCTTATCGCTGAAAATGAGTCTCTCAAAGCGGAGCTCACCGCCCGCAGGGAAGCTCAGCAGCCTGGCTACACTCCCAAGCCTCTGGATCTCTCCGAGTACAAGACCCGCAAGCTGTATATCGACGCCATGCTCGCCGACGCGGGCTGGACCGAGGGAAAAGACTGGCTGGATGAGGTGGAGCTGCCCGGTATGCCCAACAAGAGCGAGGTGGGCTATGCCGACTATGTGCTCTACGACGATGCCCACCGCCCTCTGGCCGTCATCGAGGCCAAGCGCACCTGTGTGGACCCGGCCAAGGGCCGCCAGCAGGCCAAGCTGTACGCCGACCTGCTGGAACAAAAATATGGCCGCCGCCCGGTGATCTTCCTCACCAACGGCTTTGATACCCGCTTGGACGATGGGGCCTACCCGGAGCGGCGGGTGGCTGCCTTCTACTCCAAGCGGGACTTGGAGAAGCTTTTCAATCTCCGAGCCATGCGGACGAGTCTCAAGTACATTCAGGTGGACCACGCCATCGCGGGCCGCTACTATCAGGAAGGAGCCATCAAAGCCACCTGTCAGGCTTTGGCCCAGAACCGCCGGAAAGCCCTGTTGGTGATGGCCACCGGTTCCGGTAAGACCCGGACGGTCATCGCCTTGGTGAAGGTGCTCCTCCAGCACGGCTGGGTGAAAAATGTCCTCTTCCTGGCTGATCGCAACTCCCTGGTCACCCAGGCCAAGCGCAGCTTTGTGAACCTGCTGCCCGATCTCTCCGTGACCAACCTGTGCGAGGAGAAGGACAACTACACCGCCCACTGCGTCTTTTCCACCTATCAGACCATGATGAACTGCATCGACTCGGTGGAGGACGGGGAGGGGAAGCTGTTCACCGTGGGCCACTTCGATCTGGTTATCTGCGACGAGGCTCACCGCTCCATCTACAACAAGTACCGGGATATTTTCAACTACTTTGACGCTCCTTTGGTGGGCCTCACCGCCACCCCCAAGGACGAGATCGACAAAAACACCTATGAGGTCTTTGAACTGGAAAGCGGCGTTCCTACCTATGGCTACGAGCTGGCCCAGGCGGTGAAGGACGGCTTTCTGGTGGACTTTCTCACGGTGGAGAGCAAGCTGAAATTCCTGGAGGAGGGCATCTCCTACGCCGATCTGTCCAAGGAGGAAAAAGCGGAGTACGAGGCCACCTTCACCGACGAAAACGGGGAGCTGCCGGAGCGGATCGAGTCCTCCGCCCTCAACGAGTGGCTGTTCAACGAGGATACCATTCGTCTGGCCCTGGACCTGCTGATGAACAACGGCTTGAAAATTGACTACGGGGAGAAGCTGGGTAAGACCATTATCTTTGCCAAGAACCACCGCCATGCTGAGAAGATTCTGGAGGTCTTCAGCAAGGAATACCCCCATCTGCCCGGCTACGCCAAGGTTATCGACAACTACATGACCTACGCCCAGAGCGCCATTGACGAGTTTTCCGACCCGAAAAAGCTGCCCCAGATCGCCATCTCCGTGGATATGTTGGACACCGGCATCGATGTGCCCGAGGTGCTGAATCTGGTGTTCTTCAAGAAGGTCATGAGCAAGGCGAAATTCTGGCAGATGATCGGCCGGGGCACTCGCCTGTGTCCAGGATTAGTCGATGGGGAGGACAAGAGCAAGTTCTACATCTTTGACCTGTGCGGCAACTTCGAATTCTTCCGCATGAACAAGGGCAAGGCCACGGCTAACCAGATGGCCCTGCAAAGTGCCATTTTCTATCTGAAAGCCCAGATTGTCTACAAGCTCCAGGACCTGGCCTACCAGACGGAAGAACTGATTCCGTTCCGGGAAAAGTTGGTGGGCGAAATGCTCTCCAAGGTGCAGCAGCTGGATCGGGAGAACTTCGCCGTGCGGCAGCACCTGCGGTATGTGGAGAAGTTCGCCGACCCGGCGAGCTACCAGGCCCTCGGCTATGAGGACACCCTTTTTCTCAAAGACGAGGTAGCGCCCCTACTCCAGCCGGACATGGACGAGGCCAGCGCCGTGCGGTTCGATGCGCTGATGTACGGCATTGAACTTGCCTATTTGGTGGGAAAGACCTACAAGAAAGCCCGAAAGGATCTGGTGAAGAAGGTCAGCGGTGTGGCCAGCGTGGCCAACATCCCGGAGATCCGGGCTCAGTCTGAACTCATCGAGAAAATCCTGCATACCGATTATCTGGACAACGCTGGGATCAATGAATTTGAGCATATCCGGGAGTGCCTGCGGAACCTGATGAAGTATCTGCCCCACGATGGCGCAATTTACAACACCAACTTTACAGACGATATCCTGTCCGTGGAGTGGAAGGAGTCGGAGTTGGAGAACGATGACCTGAAGAACTACAAGGCCAAGGCGGAATTCTATGTGCGTCAGCATCAGGACAAGCCCGTCATCGCGAAACTACGCTCCAATGTGCCGCTGACGGCGGAGGATGTAAAGGAGCTGGAGGCCATCCTCTGGAGTGAGGTCGGTACCAAACAGGACTACGAGGCTGAGGTGGGCCAGAAGCCGCTGGGAGAGTTCGTCCGGGAGATCGTGGGCATGGATATGAACGCTGCTAAGGAGGCCTTCGCCCAGTACTTAAATGATGTCAATCTGGACAGCCGGCAAATCTACTTTGTTAACCAGATTGTGGAGTACATCGTCCACAACGGCGTGATGAAGGATCTGTCTGTGCTCCAGGAGCCGCCCTTCACGGATCGGGGCAGCATCGTGGAGATCTTCACAGATCTGTCCCTTTGGGCAGGCATCAAGAGCGTGATTGACCGGATCAACGCCAATGCTGCGGCATAAATTACGCCGCAGAAATAAAAAGGTTTCTGAATCTGGAGAGTTGTTCTTCATTGGTTCAAAGATTTTGATTTTTCCTTTGGTTAGAACCGCAGGTGTAATAAAATGTGCCCCCAAAATTCTGCGTGGGAGTAAACAATAAAAAGCTGCCTCAACATACAGAAATCCCATACTCCGCTATACTGAAAATAGAAAAGCGAGGAGGTGCGGCGATGGCAGACAGAAAAATCCGCGCCGGCTACTACCGGCGGTATGACGGCAAGGTAGTCTATGTGATCTCTCTGGCTCCCGACGCCGACACCGGCGAGGAAAGTGTCATCTGGACAACCTATCCCCTTGCGGATGTTCCCAGATACTACACCTCCAGCAAAAAGTCTTTCTGCGCTTTTGTCGAAGTGAACGGCGAGCGGAAAGCTAAGTATAAGCGACTGCTCAATATGAAGATCTCAGGGGAAACCATAGAGCGACTGGAGGAAGAGGGTTTCCGTGGGCCGATTCGTAAACGGCAGCGACTGCAGCCGGATGAAGCATACGACACTCGTGAGTATCAGCAGTCTCCTACCTATTACGCCTACGCAAAAGATCTCTATGAGCACTACATCTTTGACCAAAATAAATATCGCCTCTGCGTGAAAGAAAAAAGATTTGCTGCTATCACCCGAAGTGACTTCGCTAAGCTGAAAGAAGACCTACAGTTTCTGGACAATGCTCTGAAAACGGTGCTGACTACATACCAGAATTATTTTCGGGAGCGGTTCGTAAACGGTCTGTCAATCCGCAGGTACGCGGAAGCGCATCAGCTGAACCGCGGCAGCGTGGACTATCTGCAAAAGAAACTTCTCACCGCGCTGGCGCAGCTGCTGAAAGAGCGGGATGAAGCGGATGGGATTTGTCGTCTGCGCTCCAAAACAACTTGATACGATTATATGATGATCGGAGCGTCTGCCGAATGGCAGGCGCTCTTTTTGTGTCAATTTTATGTCAAACTGCTATATAGCTCAGATAAGTAGTGAGAGGATATTTTGAAAAAGCAGTCTATCGGAAGTGCAAAGCTGTTCTGTGGTGAGGTGATGCCCATGTCTGAATGAGTGAGTAATTGATGTTGCCGTGGCAAGCGGAGAAAGGACAGGAGGTGCAAGTTGAAGTTTCAACAGTGGCCCAAACGCGCTCACAACAAAAACTATTTTATGGTACCCAACGAGATATTCAGCATCGGTCTGGATTACCGCGAGATCTCCCTCTACACCTATCTGCTCCGGTGTGAGAACCGGGAAACCTATCAGTGCTGGCCCAGCTACAAAACCATCGGACATGCGATCGGCATGAGTGAAAATACAGTGGCAAAGTATGTGCGACAGTTGGAGGAGAAAGGTTTCATCCGCACGGAACCGACCATGATGCAGAGCAAAGACGGCAGACCGCTCAACGGAAACCTGCTCTACACCATCTGCCCGATCCAGGCGGCAATCGAATTGTTCTACGAACGGCAGTTTCTGAAGCTGGAGGAGGATGCTGCTCGTCAGAAGGCGATGGCACACCTCGCGGAATCGGCCTGTGAAAGCCACCAGAATGCCCTGTGTGCGCCTTTGAGGGAGAATACGGAACCCTGATACCCCCTCGGGCTTGGAAGGCGAATTTGGCCCGCTTTCTGAGGCACTCCCGAGGACGAAAGAAAAGGCAGGTGAACCTAGGGGATGAAAATGGTGCAGGATAAAGCGCGGGGGCCACAGAGTGCCCTCCGCGCGGCTTACACCGCCCCGCAATGCGGGTCGGGGAGCTTTTACGCGGGGGTCAGATTTTGGACGCTGGGGTCAAATCGGGGATCAAACGGTGCAGAAATGCCCATGAATCAAGGCTTTGAGCGGAGTCAGAAGTGCTGTCATGCCATTTGCGGTCGATTTTCCTGCGATTCATTTCCATCAAATATACCAATCCAAATTCACCCCATGGCACACCACGGACAAATAGGCTCCCGCATAGTCTCCCGCGTAAAATCTGCACCGCAGAAAACAAAGAAAAGCCATTTTGAACTATGAAATTTCTGATAACTCTTCGCAGTTGCCATAGCTATTCCCATTCGTTTTCGGTATTGTGTGTCCTGGAAAGGAGGGCAGCATACCATGAACGACTACATGAAAGCCCTGCACTATCGCTTCTTCCATAGACCAGATTGCACAGAACTGCGGGAAGAAATTGACCAGCTCTACTCTGGACTGCGGGAAAAGATGGACAGGCCTGAGCAGAGTAAACTCCTACAGTTGGTAGACGAGCAGAATCTTTTGAAGGAAGAAATCTCTCTTGCCAGCTTCACTACCGGCTTCAAACTGGCATGGGGAATGGCACAGGAGTTGTGGACGGACGGTCCGTATTCCTTCGATGAGGAGCAAATGGGATGAGCAAGGACGACAATTATTTTAACCGAAAGATTAACTATTAAAAGTCAACCACAAAATGAATAGCTGTGGTGAAAGGGAGATGGTTCAAAAAGGGTATAGCAAAGCAGAGGTCTTGTCAGACCCCTGCTGGCTATTCAAGTAGTTGCACTCAAGCCACCAAGCAATATGGCTGCCTGGATTTCTCCATAGCAAATATCAGACGAACCAACTTTTTTGTAGCATGAGAAAGCGCGACATTGTAGTGTTTGCCCTCCGCACGCTTCTTAGCAAGATAGGCAGCAAAGGTCGGATCCCAGTGGCAGACAT
>NZ_NFJU01000056.1 GCF_002160025.1 Anaeromassilibacillus sp. An200 | reverse complement strand
TTTCTGCATTCTTTACCAGCATTTTTATCACCCCAAACTCATTATACCGCATTTTCTCCCTTTATACGAGAAAAAGGCTACCAATCGGTGACCTTTTTCGACAGGCTGAAATTCAGATGCGGGAAGCCACTCATGAGTGGCTTCCCGCATCTGAATTTTTTTGCAGCAAGATTCAACAGAAGGATAATCTGCAATTATCGTTGATTACGCACATCGGGGGAAGCTTATGGACTATGCAAATAGGGATATTGAGTATTCATCTCTTCGAGACTGCCTTCTCAACGGCGCGGCGCCCATCTGGATATATACATACCATGCGAGCGGTGTGACTTCTTTTGTGAAAAAGCGAATGCATGAGGTCTGTGTTTCTCTGTTTGGTGAAAATATATTTTATATCGATGCATCAATTGGGAAATCCCTCTCCGAGTTACTTCTAACATGTCTGGTACAGACTGAACATCTGGACAGGCTTCAAACGTTCGCAGATAAAAAATGGGGAGAGCATAGCGATTCCCTGCTTTCAGCAGCAATGGAGGGCGTTCCTTATGTCGGCCCCGCACTCGGTAGATTGGTGGAAAGGCGTACAGCGGCGCCCATCTATACCGGGGTCTATCCTTCGGCAATGGACGAACTGCTTATACAGTTTTTCAGCAAAAGTGAACACCACTTTTTGATTGTTATAGACGCTGTAGAATTGTTGGCTCAATCATCTTTTGACCTCTTGGCAAAGCTTTTGAAAACTGAGTCCATTCAATGTATTTTGATCAGGACAGAGGAGACACTTCAGTGCGATAAACTTGAAAATTACTTGTTTGAAGAAGGCATAGACCTTTCCACTCATATTGAGTTTGACCGGCCACAGGTCAAACTCATAAAAGAACTGGGTGCCCTCTATGATATTACGATTTCCACTGACGAGGCTTCAGCAATCATTTCCAAGACTCAGCAAAACATTCACGCGATCATAAAAGAAATCAGAAACATAAAGAAGCATTCACCCAGTCAAGCAATGACTCCCTGGGAGAAAGCTGCCGTTCTAATCCTCCAAATCTGGGGTGGTCCCATAGACGAAAGTACCTTGTATCAAATCATCACAATGTCTGAAGTGTTTTCAGTCAACGAATCTGAAACCTTCCAAAGCACCATCAGTATGTTGCAGGACAAGGACCTTATTGAAGGTGGTCCACAGGGGTGGCTGCTGAAGGGTCGAAATAATCCCCTACTTCAGAATATTGTAAGTCAAATCAGTGATCAGCTTGTTTATAAGAACATCGTGTATGAGTTCTTGTCTCGCAGAGACAGCGGGCAAAATCATGCTGAACTTCGGTATCGGCTCTCTCGGGAGTTAAATTGTACAACTCCAGACGATGCGAAAACATATCTTCATCAAGCCATCATATGTGGTAAGGAAGTACCACAGGAATTAATGGATGATGCCCACCTGAAAAAAGGTAAGCGCAGTGATTGCCTCCTCGCTGGGATCAAATTTTGCAGGGAACGCAGATTTGAAGAAGCGTTTGCGTGGATAGATTCCATACCGGATGGCGAAATCACAGCAGATATAGATGCGTTCCGAGCAACTCTTCTGAACAGGGTCCGACGGCCTAAAGAAGCGGAGGCTGCATTACTGCGATGCCTACAGAACAACAAGGATCCTGGCCAGCAGAATCTCTTAAGCAGTTTCCTGATATCGACCTACATTCATATGGAAAGACTCGCTGACGCGCAGGCGGTCTACGAAGAAAAAAAAGACTTGTTCCCTGACGGCCCGATGCATGGGTATCTAGTCCGCAACGCCACATCTGCATATCGAGAATATCGTGAAGATTTATACACACAAGCACTGGATGACTTTCTTGCTGATCAGGATGACTTTGGGTATTTTACAACCTTGTGCAACCAAGGGAATGCTCTCTGCAAAGCGAAGGACTACCAACATGCACTGACAGTTTTGGAAAAGGCTCGAGATGGCCTTGGTATGTTTCCTCGGAGCAATCTCCATATTGTCTACAATGATCTTGGTATCTGCTATTTTCTGCTGGACAAATACCAGGATGCTTACCAATGTCTGCTTTTGGCACAGCGATTCGGGCAGAACTCAATGCCCCGGATCTTTTCGACGATCAATCTTGCATGTATAGAAGCCGTTATGGGAAACACAGAGCGTGCCGTTCAGCGGCTCAATGATATCGAACAGGCAGTGGAAAATCACAAACTGGATCGAGTCCGCCAAAAATTTTATGTCAATTGCTTATTGGTTGAATCTTTGCATGGCAACAAGATCCTCGAAGGACGAATCGCGAAAGCTTTGACATATCCAGACCGCTATTTCCCTAAGCAAACAAAACATGCGGTGCAATACTATCTGAAATTCATAAATTCTGGTAAAAAACATATACAGAATGATTGGCGTGATTTGTATTCGCCATGCGGTCTGGCATATTGGTATATGGATCCCCTAAAACTGCTTACCGAAGGTATCGTCTAATAGTCCCGAGCGGTATAGACTTGAAAATGTAATGTTCTCTATCAATTCCTCATATCCAATGTTCAGATGCTTTGCAGCTTGGCTCACCGTGGAGTGTTCTCCTAAGTTGCAGCACACATTAAACTCCAGAAAATAGGGGATACCAGTGCTTTCCTCGACAATGTAATCAAATCTTGTATAGTCCAGAGGCTGTACCAACGGATACATCTTTTTTGAAGCGGACTGAAGTTGTAACTGTAAACTTTTGTCTCCAACGATCTCTCGGGTCAGGCCCGGGGCGATTTTCCGTTTTTGCTCATATGTAACGATCCCGCTATCCAGCATCGAATGCTGTGCAATACAAGGCAGATACATGAAATTTCCAAAATTGCTTAGAACCGGGCTTGTATGATACACGCCTTTAATTTGACATTCTACGATCACATCCATACCCAGAGCATGCAACTCTTTAATTTTGTTCTTGGCTGCGCTCCAGGAAACACAGGCTGATGATTCATCGATCCCCAATGACGCTGCGCCAAAACGCGGTTTACAGAAATACGGAGGTTCAAAGGGTGGTTCTTTTAGCTCCGCTCCCACATTGTATATCTGCCACGCTGGCGTTTCCACCCCTGCGTATTTTGCCATCATTTTCGCTAAGTGTTTGTCCTCCGCAAGGGCGCGAATATTTGGCCGGGCACCTAAGTACGGAATATTGTGATATTCTGCAACAGAAGACACAAAAACCTCTGAGTTACGAAAGGGCATTCGGTTGTATAGCGAAAAGATATAATCCACAGACAAATCGCTGTGGAGCATAATCCCAGGATCACAGCAAGAAACTGTCAGGGGGAAAACCTTCTTTAAAATCTGAAATACTTTGAAGTGGTATTCAGCGTAGACCAGATCTCTCACTCCTGTCGGTAGCGGAGCATCTGGTGTCGCCGGCGCATAATGTGCTAAATATAAAATGCGGATATCTTTAGGCTCCATAGACTATATCCCTCCCCCACAATCAGGCGCTTTTTCGAATCAGCTCACGAGCTCAGGTTTTATTGAGCGATAATAGCTGATTATCCCCGAACAACAGATAATTGCAGATTATCCTCTTATTTTATTTATTATATCATATTTTTGGAATACTCCCAATAATTTTTTTACTTTTAACAGTTTTAGAAAATAAATGCTTTCTAAATACTTGGTAAGATAAAATAGACATATGTAAACCCGAAAGGTTGTGTCTACACAATAAAAAATATTTTGGGAAAGTTGCAGAACATCCTTGTTTTTGCCTCTATTTTATGTATAGAACGGAAAGGAGGTATGTTCCATGTACAAACCTTATACTATCGACCGGTATAAGGTGTATCAGTTTCTGGAACAGACATTTGCGCTGGAGTATTTTCTGCTTTGTCCAATCTCCAGCAGTACGCTTATGCTGGAAGACAAAGTGGGGGATAAATTGCCTTTGTATTTCAGGATGGTGAAGTGAGTGAGGTTCCCATACTGTCGATGATTACTACCGACACATAAACCGGATTTTGTGATTCGCCTTTGCTTTGTTTCTATATATAGATAAATATATATTGACATACACAATATATAGTGATATGCTAAATGTGTAATTGATATTTGTGCGTTTCCCTTATGGGATGCAGATTAAGTTCTGTACCGCGGGTCAAATACTCGCATTGCACACGCTGTTAAGTTTGTATGTAAGTGTCAGTGGTATTTCTGCGCTTTTTATGAGCGGATTTCTGCTGGCACTTTTTATATATAGATAGTAACGCCAAAGGCGAGGAAAGGAAGTGTTATGGCACAGATATTTGTATTTGGCCGAGTTATGCATGAGCTTATCCCCAAAGAAAGCCAGTCAAAGCAGCCATATGTCAGTTTTGACTTGATGGAACGGACTGGTGGAAATCAACCGGAATTCTATCAAGTATGGGCCGGTGGCGAAGATGTTGCCCGACTCATACGGCTCAAGGTCAAAAAAGGCAGCATGATCTGGCTTACCGGATCGCAGAAATTGGTGGATATTCGCCAAAAGGATGGGATCACTATCAAGAAGCTGAAAATATGGCTGAATGATTTTGGTTATCTTCCCGGCCAATTCCCCAAAAGAACATCGGAAAGTGAACAGTATGACTTCGTCGAAGCGGCAACCATCCCGGCATTCACCGAAGTGATGGATGGTAATCGCGAACCCCTACCGGAATAAGAACCGATATCATAGAGGGACCGTATCAAGTTTTCAGAATTGACTGAATCTTGGTGCGGTCCCTCTTTTTTTGTTTTACAGAAAGGATGGTCGTAATGAACAATGATAAAGGACTTTTGAGCGGCAGTATTACCATTCTGATTGGTGCTGTCATTGCCATCATGGCTCTGGTGCGCGGGCCATGGCAGGCATGGCTACTGATTGGGGTATTTACCCTTTGGGGGCTTTGGGTCGTACTGATCCTACTGCTTCCCTATATGGAGCAGGCCAGACGTCGGCGTAAGCGTCAGCAACGGGAGCGCCAGCTTCATGCTGAAGGGGTCTCTCAACCGACATTTCAAATCCCGGAATTGGAGGAACCAATCCCAGATGAACTTCTTCTGCGCTATGCCAATCACCGCATCCTTGGATATCTGCATTCCCTATACGCAGATGCCTATTTTGAATGGTGTGAAAAATCGCCTGTTGAGCTGATCCGCAGCAGCGGAACAGGACGCATCCGCATTCACGGTGTACCAGATTTCGACCATGCGGACATCACCTTCCATAAGGATGCCACGATCCAATGCGATATGCTGAAAATTGTGCCCCTGTCCAAGCTGGGAGCCGCTGGTGAGGAAAGCATCGATATTCCACCCAACAAACGGCCCATTGACCCCAATATGTGGTATGAGAATCATGGGCGCGAGGTGCTGGAAACACTGGTTGCTGACCTCAATTCGCACGGGCTCAATAAACTCACAATGAAAGAAAACGGCAACCTCTGCATCCAGCAGGGTGAGGAGCTGGTACCACAGGAGCATCTGTCTAATTTTCCGGCAAAGGTCTATTGGCCCCGGTTGGTGGAAGTATTGGATCGCAATGGCCTAGCTGCTGAAACTACGGCTCAGGGAATTCAGGTATCCTGGTAAGTACATCAGAAGAAGGGAGTGAAATTGCAATGAAATCAGGGATCAGCCTTGTGGAGATGGCACAGGAAATTCAGAGACAAGCCGAGCTGAAAGCTGACTATATACTGGATACCAGAAGCCTTTCCATGGAACCTTACAATTCCAAGCTGTATCTCAACGCCTATGATAAAGTGGGTGTTCCTGCAATGGAACCACTGGAAATCAATGCAATTGCCCACAGACAAATCGGAACTCACTTGAAAATCCCGGCGCCTTACTATGATAAGATGCTGGAGCAATACCCGGAGCTGCTTGCCCAAAATGTAAATGGTTGGTTTCAGCAGGAACCGGCCACACGCATGGTTCGTACACTGAACGGCACTGCACGAGCATTTCTGAGCAACCGCTACCGCCGTATCGACAATCTGGACATTGCCAGCATCGTCCTTCCGGTCCTTCAGGACATGGAGGGGATGCATTTTGAAAGCTGCCAGCTCACCGAAAGCCGTATGTACATTAAGGTGGTCAACACCCGTCTGCAGGCGGAAGTTGTCCCCGGTGACATTGTACAATCCGGTATCATCATCAGCAACAGCGAGGTGGGGCTTGGCTCTGTCAATATCCAGCCGTTGGTTTATCGTCTGGTGTGCAGCAATGGCATGGTGGTAAACAGCGCCCAGACGCGCCGGAAGCATGTTGGCCGCGTTGAGGCCACGGAAAACTACCAGCTGTATTCGGATAAGACTCTGGAAGCAGACGATAAAGCGTTTGCCATGAAGATTCAGGATACTGTTCGGGCGGTGGTGGATGAAGTGAGCTTTTCTCAAGTGGTCAACCTGATGAAAGATGCCAAAGAAGCCCGCATGAACACCACGGATGTACCCGGTATTGTTAAGCTGGTCAGCAAGGATTTTCATATCACGGATGAGGAAAGTGCCGGCGTGCTACAGCGGCTGATTGAGGACAATGACCTGACCTTATATGGTCTGTCCAATGCGGTAACGCGACACAGCCAAGACGTGGAGAGTTATGACCGTGCCACTATTCTGGAGGGGATTGGATACGACATTCTCTCCATGCCGGCGAGTCAATGGAATCGGTTCAATCAGATGGCCGCTTAATAACGGTTATCAGAAAAATTAAGGAGGAACGAACTATGTACGAACAGAACAACGCTTTGACGACCCAAAACGAGAATGTTTTCCTGCTGCCCACTATGTTAGAAGGAGATTTCAGCAAGGAAGAGATCGCGGAAGATGTCGAGGGCATGGAGTCCATGAGTTTCCAGCGGGTCAAGATTCCTGCTGGCGGCGCCATCCAGTACGAGATCCCCACTGAGGACCCGGACAACCCGGATTACTCCAAAACACTGGAGGGGGTTATTCTCTACAACCATTCGGCATACAATCTCTGGCCGGAAGGAAATGAGTATGATGAAGATACCAAGCCTCTCTGCTCTTCTGTGGATGGTAAGATGGGGATTGGTGAGCCGGGCGGCGCCTGTGACACTTGTCCTATGAATGCGTATGGTTCTGCAACGGACGGTGGCCGTGGAAAGGCCTGTAGTGCGACTCGTTCCTAACTGAAAAGGTTAGGCACTGTCCAAATGGTAATCAGCTTAAAGATGCAAACCATCAAAGAATTCGTCAAATGAGCTGACACCATAAATTTGTTTCAATGCTAATAAAACACTAATGCGCACACTATAGCGCCCTTGCTCCATTTTAGCAAGGATGTCCTCAGTCATTGGAATACCCAAAACCTCTAATTGCGCCGATGCCTCACGCTGAGACAGTTTAGCTCTCTTGCGTAAGGTTTTCAGATTGTGTCCTATTGAAATATCCTGCTTTAATCCATTAGACATGTTTACCTCCCGTATTATGACAAGAATTACTGGATAAATATATCCATATTGATTTTACCCTATCTGATGTGGTATGATTGGATAAATACATCCAGTTTTGGGCGTTGGGAGGTCGAACAAGATGGAAAAGAATAAGGATGAAATGCTGGCAGAGCTCCAAAGGAAAATCGAGGAGCTACCTGAAAAGGCGCAGCAAGCAATGTATTGGACAATAACACACTTTGATTTTATTAAAGATATGTGTGGAAATCCGGGAATGACAAATGAGGAAATTGAAAAATACAAGAAGGATGCGTATGCAAAAGGAGATTATACAATGTTAGCGCTTTTGTGTGCGGCGCAAGCATTCAATAATAGCAGTGAAACAACGGAACAGTAGAACTGATAATCCAAGGAGTGGAATGAGAGGGTAACGCCTTGAAACGCTCCCCTTGATACTCCGGCTGGCGGTGTAAGTGGAAACGCTGATCGTCAGAAGCCCGGTAAAGTCGGCTGAAAGTGACCGTATTGCGGCTGTATGAACAACGCAACGAAATCTGTCCAGAGGTGGATGGTGTCACCTACAGGCCGGAGGTCTACAAAGCATCTATGGTTAGAATGATAAATGTTATCTGACGAATCCACGAATGTACGGGTCTATACTTTTGGGGCATAGAAATGTGCTCTGGCGTTAATTCGCTGTCAGCGTGGTGAAGTAAAAATTGCAAGTATGAAACACCATACTGCGTTACAGGCGTGGTACAACTGACAGGCCTATAGTGGAAACCTAAGGATGCATATGAATAGATAGGATTATCGGAACGAGGAAAGGTACTGAGTTCTCTCATTTGGGAATAGGCGGACGAAACATATAAGCCGCCGAATCAGTGCTGAAAAGTAGAGGTCGAACCAATGAAGCTCCTGTAATGGGAACAGAGGAATGGCCTCAAGTCGCTGTGATAATAGTCAAGTCATCGGTTATTCATAAGCAAGCCCTCCGGGGTGTATTCGTAAAAATCACCCAGAGCGCCGTCTTTTTCTTTTTGGAACAGGGGCGCGCCGTAGAGGTTGTACCCCATCTCCACCGTCACGCCGTTGCGGTCGGTGCGGGCAATGAGGCGATCTTCCCCATCGTATTGGTAGGTCTCTTTTTCACCGGTGGGATCCACCATAGCGGAGAGCTTCCCCATGCGGTTATACTCATACTGGGTGGTATGGCCCTCACCGTCGGTGGAGGACACCATATTCCCCGCGAAGTTATAGGCATACTGCTCCGTGGAGCCGTCCGCCTTCCTCACGCCGGTGATCCGGCCCCACTCATCCAGCAGGTACCTGGTCTCGTTTCCGTTGCCGTCCACAATGCCGATAATCCGGCCCTGGGCGTCATACTCCAGCTCCTGGCTGGCACCGCCCATGCTCTCCATGCGCCGCTGGGCGCCGGTGAAATCATACTCATACTTCACGCCGCTGCCCACGCCGTCCACGCGCTGGAGCAGGCGGCCCGCCCCGTCGTAGGTGTTGCTCTGGAGCACATGGCCCTCCGGGCTGACCACCGTAAGTACCCGACCCTCGGCGTCGTAGGTAAACTGGAAGCCCTCGCCCCCGTCCGTCTCCGGATTGTATTCATTGGGACGAATCAGACGCACCACATGGCCGTTCCGGTCGTATACCGTCCGCTGTACCCCGCCGTCCCGCTCAGTCCTCCGGATCTCCCGGTTCAGCAGGTCATAGGCAATACGGGTCTTGCGCCCCTGGTTGTCCGTGATTTCCACCAGGTTCCCACACACCGCACTCATGCTCCTGAACGAGGCTCCTGAGAAGCTCCTGCCGCTTAAGTAAGGCCCAACATCTTCAAGAGTTTTTCTAAAACATCATATCCTTTTGCGTAGATATACAAGCTCTCAGAATCCCTGTCATACACCGCAATCCCCTGCCCCTCACATACATCATAAAGTTGTCTACTATTTCCAATAGCAATTTTGCTGGAAATACCAGCTAGCTCTGAGAGGTACTGCTTCAATGGATCTTGTGTAAGTTGCTCTTCTTTGATATGTTGGCATTCCTCCATAACAAGTCCTATGCTTTCATCTTCTGAGATGGAATCCATAAACTCCACCGCAAGGTATCCGTCTAGCACTCCTGCGGCCTCCCACTCTCGCTCCCATTGACGATACATCAGAGAACTCCCCGGCTGTACTGCCCCATAGAACGAGCCCTGGTTTTCCTCTAAAAACTTTATCTTTCCATCTTTCATTCGACGTAGCTTTGATATGCTCCAGATGGTATCATAGGACGTGAATAGCGATTGAGGCAAATGCATATAAAATTCTTTCAGCGAAATGGGCAATTGGCACCCCAACTTCTGTTCTGCTTGTTCAATTTTTTCTTTTGGGGTGCATCTGCCAGCCAACCCTGTAAAATCTCTAATATACTCTAATATCGGAGAAATCGGAATCAACAACCGTTCCTCAGGCTCAGGCTCCCATATCTCCGCCGGTGTCACATTCCCGCTCTGGCTTTTGATCCATTCTAATGGGGCCCCCGTCTCCTGAATAAGCTGTTCCAGCGGTTTATCTGTGTCAGCACCAAAAATCACATCATAGCCATCGTACAGACAGTCCACATCGGATGGTAGATTTAACCCCAGGATCAGACCACTCTTTTTGTCAATCTTAAGCTCTTGTGCTCCTTCCGCAAATCCTATGAACCAATCATAAACATCCCAAAGCGACTTCGTCACCTGACTGCTCCGCTTGTGCTTCTCGCCATACAGATCCTGTACTCCTACAAGGCTCTTCAAGGACTGAATGACCTGAGTTCCGAGGATATTCAGAATACAAACGCTGATGGATTGTCCACTGGTTCCGCGTACAATCTTGATTGGCTTGTCAAGATTCTTTTTTGGAAAATTTGCTTTCAGAACAAGGCCAAGTTCTTCGCCATCCCATGTCCAATATGGATTCTCCACGCCATATTTTTGTTCTGCTGAGATCGCTGGCCCAAATGCCCGTTTTCCCCCTATAAAAATAGGGATAACCTGATAATACTGTTGCTCATCTTCCGCTTTTCGTAAGGTTAATTCCTCCAAAGGGATCATCCGACAGGTGGTAAACATGGAGTCTTTGGGGGAAACATGAAGATACAGTTTCCGTACAGCATCAGGAAGTTCTACAGTTAATTCACATTCTTTTTCCTTTATATCTTTCTCTGTCACATTACTAGAGAGGTGTTCTCCAAACGAAAGCAATCTTTGCAAATCATTTAAAAACATAAATATATCCCTACCTTTGTAGTCCAAAAGCTCAAATGTCATAATGTTTTAGCGGATAAAGTTTGCTAGTAGCCTCAGTGTCATTCATATGACGGAAACGTTGTTCCACTTTTTCTTTGGAAAGATCATAATTAAATTCCCAAAAAGTCTCATCTAATTCGCCGGTGTATTCAATCACTATTTTCCCCTTTTTATCGCCTACAACACCTCGTAGTCTTGGCCTGCAATAATTCAAACACGGTTCTTGATAACCAGCCAAAGAATACTTTATGTTATTTAATCCACCCCTCTCATCAATTTTTTTAAGGATTGCTTCATTCATTGCAAGAGCTTTTGGTTCTGTGTGAGTATTTCCTGAGCCTCCAGTTATCGCAATTTCTTGTTCAATCTTATGCAAATTCAAATCACTCAGTTCAATTTGGCTCATCACTGTAGAAGTAGATACTTTTTTATTTTTAAATGGATTGCGTCCACTGGCAAAAACATCAGCAAAAATTATAGATTGTTTTCCAGAAGTATCGGTAGCGCTTACAACATCCAATAAAATATGTCCTCGTACCGATTTACCATATTTCAGATATGCCAGACCATACATATCTTCTGCTGTAACTGGGATTCCGTTTAATACCTTTGTGTAAATTTCCTCTTGTAATTCATTTATAACATTCGTCTTCTTGCGTATAGAATCAGCATACTTACGAATTTGTCTTCTTGTAGCTGCGTCAAGTCCATCCTTATAGAATCCACTTAAATCCACATAAAAAACCGGGTTATTGGCGCAGTACGCATACAGGTTGAGCCCATCGCCCCGGTAGGTGTCCTCCTGTGTAAACCGGCCAATAATCGGATTATAGAACCGGGCTCGCAGATAATACTGCTGGGTGATGGGGTCAATCTGCTGGCCGTAGTAGGTGAAGCGGTTGGGGACGGCCTCCTCCCTGACCGTGATCTTGCCCCAGGCATCGTAGGCGTAGCGGTTTTGGACATTACCGTTGTCATCGACAATATGGGTGGTTGACCCCATCTCGTCGCTGGCATAGTGGTAGTACGTCCGGGCGCTCTCTCCGTCACTGCTGCGGGCGATCAGCTCCGAGCCGCGGATCAGGCGGATCACGTTGCTGTTCTCCTCCTGCTCTGCCACGGCCTCGCCCTTGTGGAAAATGAAGCGCACCAGCCGCCCGTTTTCTTCCATCTCATACCGCAGGCCCTCCGCGTCGTAGCGGTTCACCTGTACATTGCCGTCAAAGGCCTCCGCCTTCACTGTCCGGTTGAAGGCGTCATAGCTGTACTGGACCTTGTCATCCACCAGAAGGTTACCGGCGTTGTCGTACTGGAACATCGTCGTTACGCCGTTTTTCGTATAGGCCATCAGGCGGTTGCGGGGGTCGTACCGGTACAGCTCCTCCTCCC
>NZ_NFJU01000055.1 GCF_002160025.1 Anaeromassilibacillus sp. An200 | reverse complement strand
CCTGTCGTAGAACAGTTCCTCAGTATAGGAGGGATACTCCACCTTATTCAGTTGGTTCAGCGGGTCATAGTGGTAAAGGGTCTCACCTCCCAGCTGACGTTTCAAAGTGTGGTTTCCGTTGCCGTCGTAGGCGTGGCCTCATGTTTATATACACAAATCCCCGAAAGCCGCATAAACACTGAACTTTTTAACCATCATCAAAAAACAGAATATCCCTATAACCACACTGAAAACGCCTTTTGACGGCTTCCCAGCCGATCACGGGGCGTTTTCTGGTGTCCGGCGTATCGTTTCCACGGTACGCCATTTTTTATGCCCAAATTCAGAAAGGAGGCGACGCCATGTATTTCACATCCGGCGGCGACCGCGCCTTTGAAAGCCTCATGCAAGGCAAGCCCGGCTTCGATCACTACGACAGCGGCGACGCCGGAGCGCCGGAGGATTGCGGCGACTGCCGTTTTTACCGCCCCGACTGGAAATACCAGTTTTGCGTGTATGCAGAGTGCCCTTACCAGCCGGGCAAGCTCACCGCCCTTGACGCGGTGAAATTTCGAGTGAAAGGAGTTGACGACGAGATGGCAGTTTTTCGCGTGGAGAAAAACCGGGGCTACACGGTGATGCATCGCCGGGCCTCCCTCTTTTTTCTTTGCCCGTATCGTTGCGTTTTGGCGGGGTGTGATTGATAATGGAGTCAGAAACGAGGTGATGGCTGATGCTGACGTTTGAAAATGTCTTGACTGTGTTTCGTGATTACCTGCGGCAAGACCCGGAGGAAGAAGTCCTTCCATGCAGGCGCGGCTACGTTCGGATAAGCTGGAACAGCGATTCCCGCTACTGTGTGGACGGCGTCCTCTGTCGAACCCCGGAGGAACTTTTTGATCTGTTGCTGCAAGATTACTGGGATTTCGAGCTGATCCGCCGGACGCAGGGCCGCAGGGAGGCCACCGCATCGGACGAAGAAGCCGTAGACGAACTGTGCCAGCCATACTTGGACTGGCGAAAGGAGGCGCTGAAATGAGAGCGGTGCTGTTTATTTTGAAATTGGTGCTGAAAATCCTTGCCGCGCCGGTGGTGCTGGCGCTGATGCTGTTCACCTGGCTGTGCTTCGGGCTGCTGTATGTGTCCAGCTTTATCTTCGGCTTGGCCTCCACAGTGGTGGCGCTGCTGGGGATCGCGGTGCTTGTGACCTACTCGCCGCAAAACGGCGTAATCCTGCTGGTGATTGCCTTCCTGGTCAGCCCGCTGGGCCTGCCGATGGCCGCCGCCTGGTTGGTGGGTAAGGTGCAGGACCTGCGGTATGCGATCCAGGACGCGGTGTACGGTTGAATTGGAAGCGAAGAATTGCCGGGAGGGATTGCCCGGCAATTTTTTGACTTTACTTTCGTGCTAATTTCGCGTATAATATTAGCATGAAAGGAAGGTGAAGAACGTGAGCCAATTTCAACAGCTGGACCAGCTGATGGAACGTCAGGACGGAATGCTGCGCACCGGGCAGGCCCTCGCGGCCGGGATCTCAAAACCTGTTTTTTATCAATTCGTGCAGTCTCGCGGGCTGGAACAGGCGGCGCATGGGATTTACCTTTCCAAAGATGCTTGGGTGGATGCCATGTATCTGTTGCACTTGCGCTGTCCACAGGCAATCTTTTCCCATGAAACAGCGCTGTTTTTCCATGACCTGACCGACCGGGAGCCGCTGGCCTATTCCATTACGGTCAAGACGGGCTACAATCCGACCCGGCTCAAGGACGAGGGCGTTCAGGTCTTTACCATCAAGGCGGAGCTGCATGAGGTCGGCCTGACAACCGCGCAGACCCCCTTCGGTCACGATGTGCCGGTATATGATATGGAACGGACGATCTGCGATGTGCTGCGCAGCCGGAGCCATATCGAGATGCAGACATTCCAGGACGCTTTGAAAGCGTATGCTCGCCGGAAAGATAAGGACCTGCGGACGCTGGTGCGCTATGCCAAGCTGTTCCGGGTCGAGAAGATTTTACGCCAGTATTTGGAGGTACTGCTATGATAAAGACAGCCAGACAGCTGAAAGATTTGATCCGTAACCTGTCAAAGAAAAATGCTGCGGATGCGCAGGTTTTGATGCGCAACTATATGATGGAGCGTTTTCTTGAACGTATTTCTCTTTCCTCATACCGGGACAAGTTCATCCTCAAGAGTGGTATGCTGGTGGCCGCGATGGTCGGTCTGGACGCCCGCTCCACGATGGACCTGGACGCAACGGTCAAGGGGGCCAACGTCAGCGTGGAGGATGTGGAGAACATGATGGCCGAGATCATCGCCGTTCCCATTGACGACGGCGTTACCTTCCAGGTGAAAAGCATTTCGGAAATCATGGATGAAGCGGAATATCCCGGCATTCGGGTGACGATGACAACGCTCTTTGACGGGGTGCGCACCCCGCTGAAAATCGACATTTCTACCGGCGACGCCATCACCCCTAAAGAGGTGCGGTACAGCTTCAAGCTCATGCTGGAGGACCGTTCCATCGACGTTTGGGCCTATAACCTGGAGACCGTGCTGGCCGAAAAGCTGGAAACCATCATCACCCGGACCACGACCAACACCCATATGAGCGATTTTTACGACATCGCCATCCTGCAACAACTCTATGGCAGCACTCTGGACCCGCACGTTCTCCATGACGCGCTTCTGGCGACAGCCCACAAGCGCGGCACCGAGCGCCATCTGGCCGAGGCCGCCGAAGTCTTTGATGAAGTGGAGGCCAGCCCGGTCATGCAGGACCTGTGGGTGGCCTATCAGAAAAAGTTTTCCTATGCGTCCGACCTTGGCTGGAATACGGTCATGGCTGCGGTCCGTCAGCTGTTCGCTCGT
Organism: Anaeromassilibacillus sp. An200; assembly: GCF_002160025.1. GTDB lineage: Bacteria > Bacillota > Clostridia > Oscillospirales > Acutalibacteraceae > Caccousia > Caccousia stercoris. The sequence continues at coordinate 11,517 of NZ_NFJU01000055.1, read as the reverse complement.
TGCGAGGGCACGGCATGAAAAAGCGTGGACACTACTGCAAGGTCTGTGGCGAGTATAAGGCAAACAAAAAGTTTTCCGGCAAGGGTCACGCCGCGCACATTTGTAAAACCTGCGCCGCCCTCCCGCCAGAAAAGCAGGCGGAAGAAATGGCACTTACCCGGCTGGTCAACCTTCCCTGGCGATTATCCAAAGAACAGCTTTCGTGGTTGAAGAAACGGATGAAAGACCGGCGGGATGCCGTGCGGACCTTGGCGACGGAACAATATGAAATGCGGTTCCCGCCCAGGATAGAACTGGATGAATTGGAAGATGACTTTGAGGAAGATTTCGATTTTTATATGGACGAGGAAACTGATATAGAGTAAACCGATGCGGTCTGTGATAAGCAGGCCGCTTATTTTTTGGAAAGGAGGCGGACCCCACATGGCCACCACCCGCATTATACCGCTGCACACCGGCAAGGGCCGCACGGTCGGCAAGGCGATCAGCGATATCATTGGTTATGTAAAAAATCCAGAAAAGACCGACCACGGCAGGCTCATCACCAGCTACCAGTGTGACAGCCGCGTGGCCGATGCGCAGTTCCTGCTGGACAAGCAGACCTACGCCGCCCGCACCGGCCGGGTGCGCGGTGCGGACGATGTGATTGCCTACCACCTGCGGCAGTCCTTTGTGCCGGGCGAGATCACGCCGGAGGAAGCCAACCGGTTGGGCGTAGAGCTGGCCCGGCGATTTACCAAGGACAAGCACGCTTTCATCGTCTGCACCCACATTGACAAGGCTCACGTCCACAACCATATTATATGGAACTCCACCACGCTGGAGTGTGACCGCAAGTTCCGCAACTTTTGGGGCAGCACCCGCGCCGTCCACCGTCTGAGCGATACCATCTGCGTTGAGAACGGTTACTCCATTGTGGAGGCTCCCAAGCGGCGCGGCCAGAGCTACAACAAGTGGCTGGGTGACGCGGCGAAGCCCTCCCACAAGGAGCAGCTGCGTCAGGCCATTGACCGGGCACTGGCGCAGAAACCGGCCAGCCTGGAGGAGCTGCTGCGCCTGTTGGAACAGGACGGCTTCACCGTTCACCGGCGCGGAAAAAACATCTCCATCGGCGCGGAGGGCTGGGGCAACAATGTCCGCTTTGACCGGCTGGGGGACGGCTACACGCTGGACGATCTGTTGGCGGTCCTCTCCGGCCAGAAAGAACATACGCCCCGCAAGCAAGCCGTCCCGCAGGCCGCTCCGCCGAAGGTCAATCTGCTGGTGGACATCCAGGCAAAACTCCAGGCCGGAAAAGGTGCCGGGTACGCCCGCTGGGCCAAGGTGTTCAACCTCAAGCAGATGGCACAGACCCTCAACTACCTGTCCGAACATGGGCTGCTGGATTATGCCGATTTGGAAACCAAAACAGCAGAGGCGACGGCCCGCTATAATGCGCTGTCCGATCAGATCAAGGCCGCTGAGAAGCGCATGGCCGAGATTGCCGTGCTGCGCACCCACATCGTCAACTACGCCAAGACCCGCGAGACCTATGTGGCCTACCGCAAGGCCGGGGATTCAAAGAAATTCCGGCAGGAGCATGAGGAGGAAATCTTGCTGCACCAGGCCGCCAAGGAAGCCTTCAACGAGCTGAATGTGAAGAAGCTGCCCACCATCAAGGAGCTTCAGACCGAGTACGCCCAGCTACTGGCGGACAAGAAAAAGGCTTACGGTGAGTACCGGCAGGCCCGCGCCGCCATGCGGGAGCTGCTGACGGTCAAGAATAACGTGGATCGGGTCCTGGCGATGGAGCAGACCGAGCCGCAACAGAAAGAAAAAGACCACGGCCAGCGGTGAGCTGGTCGCAGTCAAAAGCGTTCACAAGAACGCGCAGCCACAGATTGAAAATCTGTGTTCCAAGGGGGCTTGGGGGACTTCCCTCAACAAGCGCGTGGGGCTATCTGGATAGCCACAGGCATCGCTTGCCAGGATTATCGGAAATTTCTGATAATTGTGGTTATCAGAAAAATATCTTTATCAGAAACAGGAACAGAAAACCTTAAAATCACAAGGAAAAATGAAAAATAGTTTCTGATAAAAAAGCCGGGGATGGCCATGTGCTGTCCATCCCCCAATCGGTCACAGAACAGAATATTTCTGATAAAAATCCTCCCTATCTCAGCCCAGTTAACTTCTTCAGCATTTCTTCATCTGTTACTGTATATCTCGCGGAATTCAATTTAGAATAAAGCGGATTATCCTGCGGTGTAGACGCTTCAATCGCTCTACGCTTATGCTCCGTATCTGCATGAGCATAAATTTGAGTGGTCTCCAACTGTGAATGTCCCAGCCATTGGGATATGAGCGTCAGATCCATTCCTTCCTGGTAGAGGTGCATTGCCCGGCTGTGGCGGAACAGATGCGGGTGGACATTGGGAGGGATTTCCTTGCAAACTTGTCGCGCCTGCTCACCATATTTTTGGAGTAAGTATTGAGCCGTCCGGGATGTGAGCGGATGTTTTTCTCCACGTATCACAGAATAGAACAATGTCACATCCTCCTCTGAAACATTGTCCGCATGAAACTCCAGCAGGTACTTCTTCAAATGCTGGGCTGTCTTTTCCATCAAAGGAACAACTCTGGTTTTGTGCCCTTTTCCAAACAATGTGACTTTGGGCAGAGGTCCCAGCTGTATATCGCTCAGACGAATGTTCAGCATTTCCTGGACCCGAGCCCCGGTATCATATAGCAGGATCATAAAAAAACGGTCGCGCAGTCCTTTGGAGGTAGTTGCATCCGGCTGTTCAATAATCGCGGTAATTGCAGCCATGCTCATATATTCCACCGCAACTGCTGTGTTGTCAGGCTTCTTAAACGGGATCTTCTTCAGCTTGTTGAGTCCGGCAATCAGTGTCACATCGTGGTCGGCTGCGTAACCCATAAAAGCACGGAGCGCAGCAAACCGGGCATTGCGAGTAGAGACAGAGCATCCTTTTTCCGTTTCAAGGTATTCAAGGAAAGAGAGGATTGCATCTGCTGTCAAATGTTCAAAGGTTATCTGCCCCAGCGGTATCTGCTCATGTTCTTTGATGTAGTCCAGCAGTTCCTCCAATGCCTTCCGGTAAGATCGGACCGTATTGTGACTGACATTGCGCTGTTTCGGAAGATATATTTTCAGATAATCATGTACCAGCGGAAACAGTGTGTTCTCTCCTGACCTCATCATTCTGTCACCTCCGGGAACATGACGTTAAACTTATCCCAGTCAATCGCGGAGGACTTTATGATGTTTTCTGGGAGGACATGGATGTAGTACGCTGTTTCAGAAAGGCAGTTGTGCCCCATATATTCACGAAGGAACGGGAGCATGGCCATCAGGTTTTCCCCATTGTCGAGCCAGCGGTTTAGGCAAGCCGAAGCGAAGCGGTGGCGGAGATCATATACGCGGACTTTCCTTGGATATTTCCCAGATAGGTCTGCATGGGACCATGCTTTGTTAAAAGCAGAATGCACTGTCTCCGCAGCCAGTGCGCCACCATTCGCAGACGGGAAGAAGTATGGGTTTTCACCGCAAAAAAAATTCCGCCGCTGCCCATACTTTCGGGCAAACGCCAGCATATCATCGGACATGACCACAAAGCGTTCCTTGTTGCGCTTGGTGTGGGTGATGAGAATTTCCCCAGTCTCTAAATTGACATTTTGCTCCAGCAGCTCCCGCCCTTCATTCGGGCGCAAGCCGCAGGTATAGATGAGTCGGAACAATACAGGTGCTGTTTCATTCAAAAAAGGTTCCTTTTTCGTAGGCGGAAGCTGGTCAATAAACAAGGATAGTATGCCTATTCAGGTTATTCGTTTCAAGGCTAAGCAAATTTAATTCTCCAAATTCGTAGTACATATCTCCGTTTTCATCAATCTCTGCCTCATCCTTATACCAAGCACCTGTGCGGAAAGTTTGAATTATAGTTCTTTCATCATTTGTAAAACCATAATTGGCATCTTCTCCATATAAATAATCGGAATCATACAAAAGCTTGAGTTGGTTATTTGCAATTTCAAGTAACGCGAAACCTTCTTCACTTTCACCCGAAAAATAGGAAAAGATCACATATCTTTGGGACGGAGATAGCAACAACGATCCGCCACCATAATTGCCAGAAAGATGTGAGAACGGCAAAGTTTCTTCTACTCCACTATTTGAGACCAAGAACAGTGAAATATCATCTTCATCATGTAAAACAATTCTTCTTCCATCTGCTAAAGCTACATTACTCACCAAATCATCCATAAGATTATACCTCCAATTTTGGTTTTTTACTTTAATTTTTAAGGAAAATATAGCATAAAACAGTAAACAATTCCAATTGTTTTGTCCTGTTTGCGGTATTGCCTGCCCCGCCAATCGGTTTCCGGTAGAAGCGGTCAGCCTGATCCAGCGGAACGGATCACGGAAAGACAGCGGGAAGCTGCCGGGAGTCCATGTTGTGGGTGCAGCAGATGCTCCAGGCCGTGCTTATCAAATTCCATTATAGTGGGGTTTGGGATCTTCTTCAATCCTGCTTTGGGGGCCTGGGACCTCTATCGGCCTGTCAGCAGAGAAAGAGGGCAGCCAATTTCTCGGCTACCCCTGGCTGACAGGTTATCCATTTAGTCTTTCACTGATAATTTCATACTGTTCAAGTAATACCACCTCAATTTATCTTGGGCATCCATCTCGCAGGAGAGAGAAGCCCTGATTTCTTTGTTGCTTTAATTAAATTTCTCTTGCTCAAATTTACCATTAGCAAAACAATTTCTTAATATTAGCTTGCCATCTTCATTAAAACTGCAACTATAACTATTTAGTCGATCTTTTGAAATATAACTATAAGATTTTATTTTTCCATTCTCGTAAAATTCAAAGCAATCTTCCACAAGTACTCCATCTTGATACTTTGAATATAATTCTATACCTCCATTTGGGTATAATTCATAGTAAAGCCCAGTAAATGGTTTGCCAGCATAGTAGAGCAATGAAGAATCAGGATCAGAATAATCAAAACCGTTTTCATCATTATACGCATCTTCACTTCCTTCAATCGCACCATAGGAAATCAATTCGCCCAAAGTTAAAGGTGTGGGCATTTGATTCGCAATAAAAGGATTATAAGGATTTTTCTGTTTCATGTATAATGAGTTCTCCTTTTTCAACCTGTATGGAATCTCTGTGTGGCACCATGCAGGATGGTTACACAAAATTAAGGATAGTTTATATTCTCCATTATCGTCTTTTTAAGAAAAGTATAGCACAATACTGTGAACAAATCTATTTCATATCAGCTCGTCATTGCATATAGGAGCAGAACACCCTCTCCGGTGGGGGGGAGAGGGTACCTTTTTATCCACAGATCAAATCCTGTATCGCATATTTGAGGCCCTGCACTTGGCCCAGCAGCCAAAAGGCCAGCTTCGGCAGCCCAAATGGGCTGATAAGGAACGCAATCACCAGCAGAATCAGGCCGTTTTGTGGGGAGTATGCCACCAGGACAGCCACACCCAGCAGGGCAATCACTGTACTGAGAAGCCCCAGCACCAAGCCGGATACATAGACCAGCCCCACACAAGTCCAGATGGCCACGGTAAGCAGCAGCACCACCGGCGCGGCCACGATCTTCAGGAGCAGCTTCAATAGACCCAATATCATTCCCACAGAACGTCACCTCCAACTTGATTCTAAAGCCATTATGAAACAATCTCTGTCAAATGGCAAGGATACGGGCAAAAAGAAAAAGCGGAGGGAGGCGCGGCGAAAAGAACGCCGTTCCTCCCTCCGCAGATGGGGCATATACCCTTTACGAAAGTTTGGAGAGCTGGGACAGGATTTCCCTTACGCCCTCCCATAGCTGCTCCTGCCGCTGGGTTATATCCTCCAGGTCGGCATCGTAGATCCGCCCAATCTCATGCACCCGGCGGGTGAGCTGGTTCAAATTGTTGCTGCTCCGGCGCAGCAGGGATACCAGCTCCTTTAGCTCAGGCAAGTCCAGCTTTATCGTGTAGCCATCCAGGGCCATCTTCCGCAGATAGGCTTCCCGGTTCTTCGTCCCAAGTTGGGACATTTTCTGCTCGATCAGCGCCAGCTCCTCCGGGGAGACCCGGAAATTTACCTGCACATCCCGTTTGCGCTTTGGGCCACTCACCGTTCCGGCTCCCGTTTCTTATGGGCCGGAGCTTTGGGGGCTGCCTGTTTCGGCTCCTGTTTCAGATGTTCCCGGACAGAGGAACGGGGCTGGCGCAGCTCTTTCGTCCGGTCCTCACCGGCCAAAATGGTGGCATAGGTTCCGGGCAGCCCCTTTATGCCGGTAAAGGTCAGACTGCGGAACGGCAGGAGGTTCATCAGCCGGTCACAGGCGTCACTCCCCGCACGGTTCAAAAACTCCGGGGAAATACGGGCCATGTAGTGAGTTCCGTGGGGGCTGTTCGGCTCATCCGGCGCGCGCAGCTCCCGCAAAATCCGTTCCGCCTCGGCCTGAATGTCCTGCGCCGTCAAAGGCTGGCGGCGCAGGTGTTCCTCGCGCACCAGATCAATGAAGCCATCCAGCACAGCTGGGTGGCTGTTCAGCGCATAGCCACGGCGGACAGTATCGGAGTTGTAGTTGGGAATGGTCTTGGCCCATTCCTTGTTGCGGCGGGAGTAGCGACCATCCCAGTCCTGGATCTGGACGGTATTGGCCAGGACCAGCATCACCCGGTCCATGCCATAGGTCTGGATCACACCCCTGGCAGCGTCGTGGCTGAGATACATCCCGTCAAAGTGTTCCCGCACCGCCGCTTCAATGGCCTCCTTACACCGCAGATTTGCGTTGTTTGAGGCCCGGTACTGCTCCAGTTCCCCATGCTCTTTCGCATAGGCAGCAGAGTGAGGGTAAATAGCGGCCTTCCGCAGCTCCGCCTGGGCCTTGCACAAATCGTCGGCCTGGTTCTCGATACTCTCCCGGATCACATCCATGTAGCCGGTCTCCAGCTTCTCAAAATGGCGGTACACATCGGACAGCGGCGTGGGCGAATCCAACAGAGCTTGAGCCTGGGCGTCGGTCAGCTCCAGCTGCTCCATGGCCATTACGATGTCCTCCCGAACGGCGTACTCATAGGCATGGTTCAGGACTTCCGCAGGGGGCTGGCTTTTCAACCAGTCCCTGTACTTGTCCTGCTCGGCGGCCATCTTCTCATAGAGGGCCGTATTCAGATCGTTGGGTTTCATGTTATCGCACCTCCTGTTCGTTATACAAGAAAGAAACAATCTCCGTTTGGTTCGTCCGGTCTATCTGGTCTTGGTGTAGTAGATGGTTGATACTTCTCTGCCCGTGGTTGAATTGTTCATGATTTTCAAGTACAATAAAACAAATAAACTGGAGTTTTTAGAGGAGATATTGGGAATGGAACATGATATAAATTTAAACATTCATTATACTGCACCAAAAGAGGTTTGGGAAAAAATTGATACAGTATATTTGTCCATGCCATACTGGGCGGGAGATAAAAATGGGCCGCGATGGATGGGGAAAGACATAGATTTATGGGCCTCCGTTGAACCAAGCGGAATACAGATTGCTGGAACAATGCCTAATGATATTTGGGAAGGATGGTATGCTTTATTAAAAAAGCGATTAACAGAAGTTTTAGGATATGAAATTGGCGAACCCGAAGAAGGTTATGATTTTAAGTATTTTGACTAACTTCCCATTTAATGAGCAGTAGAAAGGACGGGCAACTTGCCCGTCCTTTTCTTATCGTTCCTGTTCGTGCTGCTTCGGTTTCTTTTCGGGGCTGCGTGGTGGCACCGGGCGTTTCAGGCTGTCCAGCACCGAGGGCCGTGCGCTTTTGGCAACCACAGTTTCCGGCTGGGCATGGCCCTTGCCGTCAATGTTCAACAGCGTATCCAGCTCCACCAAACGGGCGCTTTTGCTTTTCAGCTCGTCCTCATAGGGGAACGGCTTGCCCACTTCCTCTTTGGCGGCCGCCTGCTGCTGATAAAGGTTCGACAGCTGGTTTTGCACCGCCTCAAGGCGCTGTGTCATTTGTTGTAAACCGTCAAGAACGGCTTAGGGTCTTTACTGCATTCAAACAGAACCCATTGTTCCTGTTCTTCATTGTAGTGTGGAGAGGAATTTGCAATCAAGCATTCAATGATAACGCCATTATCCAATACTATGTGCAAATCATTCCATGGACTTAATGTAGTGGAAAGAACTGCACCACCAATAATTTCTGCGTGGAATTTTGCAACATTGAACCACTCATCATTGTTGGTGCTTTCTGATAGATCCCATGATTGATAATCTAAAGTGGTAACCAAAATATCGCTGTTTCTGATAATTCTTGCATATCCAGAAGCATGGAGAGCGAGCGGAGAAAAATCAAATGTTAATATCTCCGCTGTACAGCAAACATCAAGCAATCTTTTCCCCACTAATGAATGGATAAAATTCATCACTTTTCTTTCCATTTTCATGGCTTATACTCCTTTTGGTGTCCTTCTTAGTGATGAAATCGAAAAGTGTTTGGGATTCAAATAAACCGCTGCATCATCAATTTTCATCCGACTTTTCGGAAAAAACACAATGATTTTGATTTGTAGCTTTTTTCTATTCTTCATCGGCTTTTTCCTTTCTCCGCCCGCTGGCTGGAGGACGTGTCCAGAGGTTGGGGCAAATAACTAATGTAGTGCATGGACTTCTTGAAGTTGATGGTGTTGAGGACCTTGATCCGGTACGGCTCATAGATGACCTTGCCGCGCTTGTCCTTCATGGGCTTGCCGTCCTTGCCCAGCTTGGGTGCGCCGCGCTGGAGCATTTTCCCGCACTCCACCAGAATAGTGCCTTTAGGGTCCGTGACCACATAGGAGCTGTGCATCTGCATGAGGTTGGGCTTGAGCCAAAAGCGGGTCTTACCGGAACCGGAACCACCGATGATCAGCACATTTTTGTTTCTGGCAGTCTTGGGGTCCTTGGGGCGGCTGTTCATGGTCAGACTTTCGGTTTTCGTCAGAATCACATTGTTCTGGAACACCGGGTCGATGTAGGGCGCGATGTCCTCATGGGTCCCCCAACGGGCAGAGCCATACTCCACGCCATGCCGGTACTTCTTAGCATTTTTACTTTTGAGATACACGGCCAGTCGCAGGCCAGCGCCGCAGCACAGGCCCACCAGCAGGTCCAGGGGGTGCAGGCTAGGCCAGAAACTTTGCAGCGCCACAGGCAGCGTAGAGAAGAACGAGAGCATTTTTGCCGATGCATCCGCACCCACGGCTGTCCGCCACGCTTCTCCGAAGTTGGTGGCAAACAAGCCCATCAGGACATACGGCATATTCAGCAAAAGGAGCTTTTTGATGTCCAACTGCTTTTTCATCGTTCCAGCTCCTTCCGCTTGGTCCGGTCCACAACGGCGTGTTTCACCAGCTCTTTGAACTGGTTCAGTTTTGCCAGCACAGACGGGCGCTCTGTTTTCTCTGCCTTTTTGACCTTTTTGCCAGTATACTCCGTGAAAACGGCGGTCAGGGCATCGGTGTCTCGGCCCTTGAAGAAGATCAGGTACTTGGGCGGGGAGCTGCTGCGGTCCTTCTTCACCGCATAGTCCACACCGTATTTCCGGGCGATCTTCTCAAATTCCTTGATGGAGGGGTCGGTAATCTCAATGTTGGATACACCCTGGTTTTGACCGACCAGCTGCTTCACGGTCTGTTTGCCGTGGTGGATTACAGGGGCGTCCCGGCTTTTTTGCTTTTGCAGCTTCTTTTCCTTGCAGTATGCCATGTACTTGGCAATAGCGGCCTTAAACAGCCGACCCGTGAACTTTGTGCCGTTGACTATCAGCGTCAAAGTCCTGTTTTCTACTTCCTCCTGCATAGGTCATCGCCTCCTTCCTTCGAGTTTTGCAGGGGTGGTGTTTTCACTAAGGTGGAACCACCAACTGCCGCAGCAGATATTTCATCATGGCAGGCTCCTTTCAGCGCAGCTGATCGGAACGGTCATAGTACAGGTGGCCCTGACGCACCTTGGCATGGCTGAGAATCTTGATGTGGCCCTTTTCCTGACTCTCCAGGCTTTTCTTGTATCCGGCCTCCGTCAGAAACAGGCGGGTCCGTTCACCCTTCCAACCTACCGGGGAATCATTGCTCAGCACATCGAAGATAATCATGTGCCGGGTGTCCTCGGCAAACCGTTCCAAATCCATGTACTCATGGCCGTGATAGTTCTGCGCCCCAGCTTTGAGGCGCATTTCCTCCATCAGCTGACCCACCGTTTTTCGCTCTTGCATAGAGAAACCTCCTTTCACACGACCATCAGGATCACATCCCGCAGACCCGCAAAATACAGCTTGCCCTGGGGCGTTATCAGCGTGTAGGAACCGATATGCCCGTGGTTGCAGAAGTCCTTGACGCAGAACAGGCCATCGTTGGAGGGCTTTGCATAGGGCAGCACATTCCCAGCTGCCGTGCGGTACACAAACCGCTGCTCCAGCAGGAACCGGACAAACCGGCGCTCCGGCACAACCAGTTCTTTGGCGGTGGTGCGCAGGTTGGTGCTGTGTTGCAGGTCAATGAACAGGTCATAAAAGGCCGCCTTGCTTTCCAGCAGGGCGTTTTCCTTCCGCAGCGCCGCGTTTTTCTCGCGCTCGGCCAGCAGGTCGGAACAGAGCTTCATCATAGCCTCCGGGGAGGTGGCGATCTCCCACAGCTTTTCCTTGGTCATGTAGGCCCCGTGCTTGCGGATAGAGGGCAGCACCTCGTCGAATACCCAACGTTCAAACTGTTCCGCCGACGGCAGCTTACTATGGACGATCAGGCGGTAGACATCACCTTCAGAGATGAATGTCATGGTCTGATTTCCGCTGGTGGTGGGGATGGAACATTTCGTTCCACCCCTGGTATGATCGCGGACGGCCTTGCGGGGATTGGTATATCCCAGCGCAGCAGCTATATCCGTACCGCAAAACAACACCTTGTTGTCATGCTCCAAAGTGCGGATACTGCCAAACTCCGGGTTCTTGAAAATTTCCATCTGGCTCATTCTGTACCTCCTTGCGAAATTGTTTGGCGTAAAAAAAGCGGCCTTACCAGCCGCCTGCGTTCATGTCGTGATTGACTTGTGACGTGTAGTGATTGCTCATTGTCGTGGGCGCATTGAACAGCACCGTCAGCAAATACTGCTTCATGTTGTGGACCTCGGTGGTGTTTTTCTGCAAACAATCCATGACAAACTCAATGTGTGAGCTGTCCAGCTTCAAAAACCGGGAGCGCACTACTTCGTGGGGAAAGTCGCTGCCAGCAATCCGGGTGGTTTTGCGCTTGGCACAGACGGTTTCCACAATCAGCTCCACAATCTCGTCCAGATCCTCGCGGTAGGTATCGAACTCGCTGCACAGGTGGTCGTACTCGATGTTCTCCAGGATAAATTCCCGATAACTCTCTACCTCTGCCATCGGCATCGCATCCCTTCCTTTCCGTTCCGGCGGGTCTCCCGCCGCTGCCTCCCGGAAGGGAATAGAATCGGTACTTGATCCATG
>NZ_NFJU01000054.1 GCF_002160025.1 Anaeromassilibacillus sp. An200 | reverse complement strand
TTTGCCGCGCAAAAGAGAGAACACAATTTAACACGCGTCTTACGACGAGGTTTAGAGGCAGCGGAGGATCACTGTCTCCTTTCAGCGACCGCTTTGAACCTGAAGCGGTTGATATGGAACACGAAATGACGCCAGTGAGCGTCTTTTTTTCTGCTCAAATTCCCATTGCTGATTTTCAGAGGCCACTTTGTCAACAGCTCCGCTTTGTCTCTTTGTTCTTATCATTTTACCACAATTCCGAGAGCGTGGAAATAGCCTGTTTTTTCAGCCGATTTCCTACCTTTCGGATATACGGGACGGATGGTCATTTAGGTGTAGACTTCCGCATCGGCGAGCGCGGAAGCATCGGCAACCAGTTCCACAACAACACCATGTATTGGGATCACGGCTATGCCGTGAATGCGGTGGAGCAGGCAAGCTGGGGCACTCCCGTTTCCAGCGGGACGCAGATTTACAACAACATTTTCTATGGGGACAGCGATCTGGTGGTAAACAACGCGGGCGTCACCTACAGCAACAACTGTGTCTGGGGCGGCGTGGAGGACGCATATCCCATGGACGCGGATCCGTATGTCATTGTGGCCGACCCCATGCTGGTGGATCCCTCGCAGGCGCCGGACGGCAGCTTTGACGAGGGAAGCCGCACCGTCACACTGGGGGATGCTTCGGGCTTCCAGCTTCAGGCCGGTTCCCCCTGCATCGACGGCGGCATGGACTTCCTGCCCGTGCCGGAGGAGAGCTTCCCCGAGGTGGCGGATGAGCTGACGCCGACCAACATTACGCTCGAATACCTCGATTATTTCGGAAACCCCGTTCCCTACGGCGAAGCCGGGGGCGTGGTGGATATCGGCGCGCATGAGTATCAGGGAACCCCGGAACGCCCGCAGGCGGATACGGAGTATCTTGAAGCGCTGGCGGATCTGGCGCAGAGCTATGACGAGAGCCTTTTTGTCCCGGCTGGATGGGAGACGCTGGAACGCGCCGTGCAGGCGGCCCGGACAGTGCTCTCCTCCTCCAACCCGCTTCCGGCCCGTGTGGAAAGTGCGGAAAAGCAGCTGGAAGCCGCCGTGGCCGGCCTGGAAAAGCTTTCGGACAAGGTGGAAAACACGCCCGATACAGCGGAGAATATCCTGGCGGCGTATCACCCGGGAAATGATAACTCCGGCTTTGAAAAGGGAACCGCGGGAGACTGGGGAAGCTGGCAGAGCACGGTGTCCAACAGCGCGGAGCAGAAGCACACCGGCGCGGCCAGCCTGAAAATCGTGCAGACCGCTTCCGCCACGGCATATTCCGAGATCGGGAACGTACCGGTTTCCCCCAACACGGAGTACGTCTGTGAAGCATGGGTATACTGCACGGGTGAGCAGGCTTCCAGGGTGGCGGTGGAGGCCAAGCATCACAACAGCTATACCGGGCAGGGGGACATCAAGCTTGGAAAGGAAACCTCCTCCGATGGTACGGCACAGGCCGCATGGAGGAAAATTGTCCTTTTGTTTACCACAAAGGGCTACGATAAAATCAGCCTGAGCGTGAACAGCGATATTCCCACTGCGTATGTTGACGATGTGGTGCTGTATGAGCGGTACCGCGTGGAAAAGACGGAGCCCGATCGCGGCGCCCTTTCCCAGGCGGTTTCCCAGACGCCTCCCTTTGACGGGGAGGCCTACGCGCCCAGCCTCTGGCAGGCTTACCGCAAGGCGCTTTTGGCCGCACGGCTCCAGATGGTGGATGTGATGGCGGATCAAGAAAGCGTGGACGCGGCAGCGCAGGCTCTTATGGATGCCTTTGCCGCCCTGGAAACGGTGGATTTCGCCGCCTTGCAGGAGCTTTACACCCTGCATCAGGGCAAGCAGGAATCGCAGTATACCCCCGAAAGCTGGCAGGCCTTCTCAAAGGCCATGCAGCAGGCCGCCCGCCTTCTGGAGCAGGGATCGCCGGATCCGGAGCAGCTGCGCCAGGCGTATACAGAGCTCCAGCGGGCAGTCAGCGGGCTTGTTCCTGTCTCCCCCAAGCCCACAAATGTGACGGCTGTGCCAGGGACGGCGCGTCCGCAGGAGATCGCGGCGGATCCCGCAGAGGCTCCCGTGGAGGACGCCATCCTTGTGGAACCGGCGGAGCCTGACCCGGATGCCGGACAGCCCGAAAAAGAACCCGCAGGGGATGCGCAGCCCCCGGTTCAGGAAGAAAAAGAGCCGGCACAAGACGGGGCGGAACCCGTCCAGCCGGTGGAGGAGCCCGTTTCCGCACAGGAGCAGCAGGCAGGTTCCCCGAACGCAGCGCCATGGATAATTGCGGGCGTTGTGGTGCTGGGAGCCGGAGCGGCAGGCTGCTTTGCAGTCATCAAAAGGAAAAAATCCGCCTGACGGTAAAAACACGCAAGCCCTTCCTGAGAAGGAAGGGCTTGCGTGTTTGCCGGGAACGAGAGGAATCGCATGAAAAAGTGGCTTCCGGCGGCTGCCGCAATCGTGGTTCTCGCCATGGCGGCGATCGTTTTGTTCCGGTTCCAATCCGCGGAGCCGGCGTTCGCATTTACCATCGACGGGCTTGCGGTGGAAACAGAATTTTCCGAGGATCAGCTCCGGCAGGTCTATAAGCAGAACCTTCCGCTTTTCACATACGATGTGGGCGTTGCCGTGCTGGCGGCGGAGCTGTCCCCGGAAACGTTGGGGGAGACGGTGGAGCATATCCTCCTGCGCATGGGAGAGCAGACGGATCCCGCACAGCTGGCACAGGAGTTTCCCGAGGGATCCTTTTACCGGCTGGAAATGAATTCTCTGGATACGCAGGAGGGGAGAAGCGGAGCCTATGCCGCCCGGTGGGAGATCGCAAGCCAAATGCAAGAGGGGGAGCTTTCCGGGCCCTTTGACGCGGGCGGCACACAGATGCTTCTGCGCTGCCTGAGCCGCACGGAAAACGGCACGCTTCCCTTTGAGACGGTGCGGGGAACAATGGAAAGCCAGCTCCAGACCGCCGCCGTGCAGGAAAAGATCCGGGAAAAAGCCGCACAGGCGGAGATTGTCTGCGAGGAAGATCAGCTCCGGCAGGCCGCGCTGGAAGCGCTGGGGAAATAGGGCTTTAGTGGGCGGCCCTGCGGCGGTGACGGCGCAGCAGGAGGATTCCCGCCGCGAGTACCACAAGCGCCGCGCCCGCGGCGATGACTACGGGCAGCACGGGGAAAGTACCGGGGAGCACGCAGAAGGTGGTTTCCTCCCCGTCGGCTGTAAAGAGCAGGTAGCTTCCGTCTATCGTGAAATCCTGCTTCTGCCAGCCGTCCGCGCCGCGCACCCACAGCTGCCACCGCGAGCCGTCCTCCGGCAGGCGGTAATGCAGGGTGCGGGATGAAACGCCCAGCTCGGGGTCCGTCACCGTCACGGTCCAGACCGTGCCGGTGTGGGAAGCGCCCGCCGTGTCCTGCCAGGCGCTCTCCTCCGAGACAGCGGAGAGCTTCGCCGCCGTGCCGAAGCGGCCCTCGGCGAGGATCTGCGCCGGTTCGCTGCCGTCGGAGAGGGCGGAGCGGTACGGTGTGTAGACGGCCTCGATGGTGCGGCTTGCCGTGATGCAGCTGTAGTCCAGAGCAGGCCACGACGCGGAGCAGCCCTCCCGCGCCGGGATCTCCGGCAGGGAGTCCAGCGCGCCGCCATAGGGGACGGTCAGTGTCGCGACCACCGATTCTCCGTCTGTGAAGGTAAGAGTGAGATTGGAGAAGTTTTCCGGCGCGTCCGGCAGGGCGCAGAGATCGGAGAAGGCAATGGGTTCGGCCTGCCCGGCGTAGCTTACGCCGTCGATGGCGGCCGTCAGCCCCTCGGCGTACAGGCAGCCGCTGGCCGTCCCATCCTCCATCAGTTCCCCGGCGACAGATCCGGTTTTCGCGTCCCCGTGCGCCTGCGCGGCGGAACGGCAGTCCGTCAGCACAGCGCCGCGCCCTGTGATACCGCCCACACTGTGTTTTCCCGTAACCGTGCACCGGCTCCAGCAGCTTCGGATCGCCCCGGCCGCGTCGCCCGCGATGCCGCCCGCGTAGCTGCCGCCGGTGCTTTTTACATCTCCGTAGCTTTGGCAGCTGTCCGCCATGCCCAGATCCATGAGTCCCACGATGCCGCCCGCACAATCCTTTTTCACAGTGACAGACCCTTCATTCACGCAGTCAAACACCGCCGCCATCGTCTGGATGAGAAAGCTCACGGAGCGGTCGCCCTCCTGCGTCAGATCGTCCTCGGGGTCGAATTCCAGGTCGACGGCCATGGAGCCCGCGATTCCGGCGGTGTTCAGATCGCCCTCCACCGCGCCGGTGTTCCGGCACGCGGAGACGCGCCCCGCCGACTGGCTGCGCAGTGTCTCTCGGTCCGATACATCCTCATAGTGATCCTGCGCGTTTGCCTGACGGGAGCCTTCGTCCTGAATGAGTGACGCAATCACGCCCATCTGTTGGTTGATGTCCCTGAGATCCCCCAGCAGGCTGTCTGAGGAGCCGCTTGCCGCTGTGTTGAGGTCGTTCGCCGCCTGTGTCAGCGAGGAAAGGGCTTCGTTGAGGTCATCGTCCTTCTGTGTCACGTTTCCGTTGAGCGCGGGGATGTGCAGGGACGGGCCGCTGGTCAGCTCCTGTGCGGCGCTGTGCAGGCTTTCGGAGGAATTTGCGAGCCCGGAGAGCGCCCGTGCCAGATCATCCGCCGCGCTGCCCAGGGCGGCGGCCAGATCGTCCGTGCCGTTTACCGCCACCTGCGCTTCGTCCAGTGCTTTGCGCAGGGCGGCGGCGCTCGTCTGCAAGCCGCCGGTCACGGTGGTGTTGAGCGTTTCGCACGCGGTCAGCAGCTTTTCAGCGGACTTTTTCATTTCGGAGAGGTTGCCCAGAGAGGCGCGCAGCTCCTGCGCGGCGGTCTGCACGTCCTTGAGCGCGGCGCGCGTTTTTTCCAGAGCGGTTTCCAGGTCGCGCAGGGCGGTGCGGGCGCTTTCCAGACTCTTGCCCGTCAGCCTGCCGAGCCGTTCCGCCTCGTCCATCGCGTCGGACAGCTTACCGGCAGCCTGCGAGAGTGTGTGGAGCTGATCGTCCGCGTCCGCGAGTGCCGGATCCAGCAGATTCAGAGCGCGGGAAACGCGCGCGGAGAGATCGTTGAGCTGGCCCGTGCCCTCGTCGGCCCAGTCCGCCGCCGCGCCGGAAAGCGCGTCCGCGGCACGGCGTGCGCTGTCCGTCTGGTCGGAGAGAGCGGAAAGCCTGGCGGACAGGTCATGGGAGACGTTCCCCGCGTCGTTCAGCAGGGCGTCCGTTTTCGTTTGCAGGGTGGAAAGCTCGTCGCCGAGCTTTTGCAGAAAGGTCTGGCTGTACAGCAGCGTCACCTCCGGCTCCAGCTGGCCCACAATGCCGCCGACATCCTTGCGGCCCTGCACGCTGCCGCTGTTGGTGCAGCCATCCAGCAGGCCGCTCTGCCGCCCGGCTACGCCGCCGACGTTGTAGCCGATGTGCGGATAGCCGACACTGCCCTCGTTGCGGCAGTTCTGGAGGATTCCGGCGGAATAGCCCGCCACGCCTCCTACATCTGTCCAGCCGGAGAGATCGGCAGCCGCGTCCGTGACGGAGTTTTCCTCCAGCACGGTCTGGGCCGTGGCTTCCTCCTCCAGCTGGGTGGTGTTGACGCTGCCGAGATTGACACACTCCACGGCGCTGCCGAGGTTCTGCCCCACAACGCCGCCCGCGTGCAGCTCGCCGGACAGGCTTCCCGCAAAGGTGCAGCCCGTCAGCTCGCCGCCCGCTTCGTTCTTTCCGGCAACGCCCCCGGCGTCCGTGCCGCCCCGCACCGTGCCGGAGAAGGAGCAGCGCAGCAGCGTTCCCTGGTTGCGCCCGGCCACGCCGCCCACGATATCGCGCGTCCCGGTGGGGGAAACGGTCCCCTCCACGCGGAGATCCTGCACGACCGCGCCCTTCTGGACGGATCGGAACAGTCCCTGCGTGCTGCCGTCACCCGTGAGGGAAAGGCCGGAGATGGTGTGGCCGCCGCCGTCAAACATGCCGCCAAAGGTGGGGATGCCGGAAAAGCTGACTCCTGTAAGGTCGAGATCGGCTTCGAGCACCGCCGTTTTCCCGCGCGACCAGCTGTCGAGCGTGCAGCTTTTTGCGAAGGCTTGCAGATCCTGCACGGTGCGGATGTGCACCGTTTCCTCCTGCGCCAGCGCGGGGATAGGGCAGGAGAACACCAGCATCACTGCGGCCAGCAGAGCCGCCGCCGCTTTATTCCACTGTCGTTTCATCGTGTGGTTCCTCCTTTCCCTTGCCGGGTTCCGTTGTATCCGCATCGGAGCCTTCCGGTGTGGTTTTCTCGCCGGGATCCTCATTCTGCACGGTCTCCGGCAGGGCGGGTTCGTCCGATCCGCCGCCTGCCGCGCCGTCCTGTCCCGTTTCCACCGTAGCGGATACGGTGCCGCGGATCACGCCGCGCACGTCCGCGTCGATGATGCCGTTCACCTGTCCGCGCACCCGGCCGTTGACAATAAACGATCCGCTGCCGCGTGTCAGCCGGCCGCGATCCGGCACGGGCAGCGTGATGTTGAAGCGCGTGCGCTCCACAAGGCTGTCCCCGAGCAGGAGGATCTGCGGCAGGATGAACATGACAAGGAACATCGAGATCAGCGTGCCGCGGCACAGGCACTGGCCGATGCCGACGATGCTCGGCTCGGTGGTGATCTGCGCGATTAGGAAGGCCGCGATGGACAAGATGCTGCCGGAGGTGAGCACCGTCGGGAAGGACAGGCTCAGTGCGCGGATGATGGCTTCCTTTTTCGGCATCGTGGTTTTGAGATCGTTGTACCAGGTGGAGATGACGATGGCGTAGTCGATGTTCGCGCCCATCTGGATGGCTGTGACGATCAGATAGCTCATGAAGAAGATGGGTTCCCCTGTGAAGCCGGGGAACGCGAAGTTCAGCCAGATACTTCCCTGGATTACCAGGATCAGCAGGATCGGCAGGCCAACGGAGAGGAAGGTGAACAGCAGCACCACGATGACGAACACGACCGTCAGCACACTGATGAGGATGTTATCCCGCGCGAAGGAGGTGGAGAGGTCGTAATCGCTGGTGGAATCGCCCACAAGATAGACGCTTTCGGCGGGGTAGTAGCGCTCCGCTTCCTTGTGGAGCGTTTGGAGGAACGCGAACGTTTCCGCGCCCTCCTCCGGCAGATTCAGCGTAAGCACCAGACGCGAATAGTTTTCCCCAAGCATCTGAGCGCGCGCGTCGGTCAGCTGGGTGTAGAGATCGTCAATTTGATCGCTCAGTTCCTCGTCCAGCGTGATGTAGCCGTCCTCCTTGCAGTCGTGAATGAAGAGGAAGAGATCCATCAGCGGGATTTTGTAATCCTGCACACCTCCGACGATCCGCCCGTATTCCTCGCGGTCGGCGGCGTAGGCGGCATAGAGCAGGCGGGCCTGCTCGTAGTCAAGATCGATCAGCTCCGAAAACTCGCGGGGCGTGAGCGCGTCGGTGAGTGTGTAGCCGTCCATGGCCTCAATGTTTGCCAGCCCGAGCGCGGAGTCGATCTCCTCATAGCTTTCGAGCCGATTCAGCAGGGCTTTCTCGCTCTCGTAGTCCCCGCGCGGCACCAGCATGGCCATGACGTTCTGCGAGCCAAACGCTTCGTCGATCGTCTCCTGCGCGATCTGTGCTTCGTTCTGGCGGGCGGTGTGGATCTCGCTGTAGCCGTACACATAGGGGCACTGGTTGGAGAGGAAGAACGCGCCCACCAGACAGACGGCGAACACCGGCACGCCCACATAGCGAAGCTTTACCACCAGCTTACCCCAGCGGTCGATCGACGGGATGAAGTTCTTGTGCCGCGTGCGATCCATGGCGCGGCAGAAGATCATAAGCAGGCCGGGCATGAGGGTGAACACGGAGAGCATGCTCAGGCAGATGGCCTTGATCAGCACCAGGCCCATGTCGAAGCCGATGCGGAATTCCATGAACATCATCGCTGCCAGTCCGGAGATGGTCGTCAGGCTGCTGGCGGAAATCGACGGGATCGAGACGCTCAGCGCGGTGATGCACGCTTCGCGGTCCCCGGCGTGCTCGCGCTCCTCCAGGAAGCGGTGCAGCAGGATGATCGCGTAGTCGATCGCGAGGGCCAGCTGAAGGATCACCGTCACGGAGTTCGAGACAAAGGAGATCTCCCCGAGCAGGAAGTTTGTGCCGAGGTTCAGCACGGCCGCCGCGCCGAAGGTGATGACGAGCACCGGGATTTCGGCGTAGGATTTCGACGTGAGCAGCAGCACAAGCAGAATCACGATGGCCGCGATCACCAGAATAACGCCCATTTCCGATTGCAGCGTGGTGGAGGAATCGCTGCCCACGGGCGTGTCGATCTGCACGTCGTAGGGGGCGAGCAGCTCCCGCACACGGCCGAGCGCTTCCAGGCTGACAGGATCGGTCTCCTCGCCCGCGAAGGTGACGGAGATGAGCGCATCATCCCCGTGGCAGTAGGCGTTGATCTCCTCGGGCGTGGGGGTGGTTTCCTCCTGCGGGCCAAGGCTGTTCCCAAGTGTCGCGGAGGTTACACCTTCCAGCTCCGCGAGCTGATCGGCCAGATGCTCCGCCGTGTCGAGCGTGACATGGGAAACCATCACACGCGCGGTGGCGAAGGTGGTGGTCTCCTCCTGCATGAGCGTCAGGCCCTGGCGCGTTTCCGTTGTCGGGGGGAGATACTGGGTGATGTCGTTGCACACCTGCACCCAGCTGCGCGAAAAGATCGAGAAGATGGCCGCGCAGATGTACAGGAAAAAGATCAGGTTTCGTTTGTCCACAATCAGGGTGGCAAGGCGCACCATGAAAGAGGGGAAATCGTTCTTTTTACTCACAGTCTCCCTCCTTCGGTTCGATTGCGGGCAGTCTGCGCCCGCTCCAGCACATGGTGCATTCTTCCAGCTCGGCGGTGCCGGTGATCGTTTCCCCGGCGAGGGTCAGCACGCTGCGGCACTGGTGGGTTCCCACGGCGGTGCGCAGGGGATGCAGCAGGGTAAACGTGCGCACGCCGTCCCACTGTCCGCTGACGCTGTTTTCATAGCCCGCGAGAGAGAGCGTTCCCGAAACGTCCGGGCCATGGCGCAGAAGCGAGAGAAGCCCCGGACGGGGGCCAAGCTGGCTGTGCAGAATCAGCTCGTACAGCTCCTTCATGGTGGATCCTTCCTTCCGAAAAAGTCCGCGGCTTATCGCGGGGCTCAAATTGCCGCTTTGGCTGCAAAAATGCAAACGTGAAGTTTTCGCTCAAGCCTTTTTCAAAAGGGCGCCGTGTGCCGGTGGCACACAAACAAGGCGCCGACCGGAGCGGGAGCGGAGACTTTGCAGGGGTGAAGGGGGTGGAACCCCCTTCATAAGAACGCACGCGAAGCCACAGAAAGCCAGGAAAAAGAGCAAAGTGATTTTTTCCGGACCTTTACCGCAAAGCTAAAGTTACAAGCACCTTGCCAGGCAGAATGCTTTTTTCGACAACTGAGTCCGCGACTTATCGCGGGATTACAGCTTCAGCATACGATCCGTGATGCGGAAGCACAACATGCACACAGGCTGTCTCTGTCAGAATTGTGACACGGACAGCCTATGTGCATGAATTTCGAAAAAGAAATTTACCGAAAAATGTGAGTGTGGTAAAATAAAATTCTAAGGGGGTTCCTTTTTATGAAAAACAAAAGCTATGAATCGTCGCACGCTACAAAGCAGGCAATCTGCGCCGCGCTCAAGGAGCTGATGGCCCAGAAGCCGCTGGAACGCATCACCGTGAGTGAGATCATGGATCGATGCGGGATGGTGCGGCAGCATTTTTACTATCATTTTGAAGATATCTATGATCTCGTGCGCTGGATGTTCCAGGAGGAGGCCGTTTCCCTGCTCCAGCGGCAGGAGGGAGCGCTGCTGTGGCAGGAAGGGCTTTTGCAGCTGTTCCAGTATTTGCAGGAAAACCGGGCGGTGTGCCTGTGCGCGCTGCACTCTTTGAGCCGCACACATCTCAAGCACTTTTTCCATACCGATTTATATGCCATCGTGGGGCGCACTGTCGCGGCCATTGCTGGCGAAGCGGGCTGCACGGACGAGGACGAGCTGGAACTGCTCACGCATTTTGCGATCCTCTCGCTCGCGGCGGTTATGGAAAGCTGGCTGCTCGGGGAGATTGACCGCACGCCTGAGGAGCTGATCGCCTTTGCTGACCGGATCCTGCGCAATCAGGTGCGCGGCGCGGCGGCGGCCCGCCAGGAGGAAGCGGTCCAAAAGAAGGAAATCTCCGGCTGAACTTGACAATCGCGCGGGCGCGCGGTAAAATAATGAAAATCAGACAAAGGCTTTGACAGGGAAAAGTAAGCGTGCGCGAAAGCAAAGAGAGAAGCTGGCCGGTGAAAAGCTTCGTGAAACGCCCGCCGAACGTGGCCCCCGAGCTCCGGACCGAACAGCTTGTCTCAGTAGGCTCCGGCGGTTCCCCTCCGTTACCGGGCGGCGGCAGGCGATTGCCCGCCGGCAGAGTGCGGGAGAGGATCCCGAAATTAGGTGGTACCGCGGACTGTTCAGCCCGCCCTAAGCGAGACGGCTTGGGGCGGGCTTTTTTGTTTGATTTGAACGGCAATTTGGAAATTTATCCTGTTAGCGTGATAAAGTCTTGACGGGGACGGGAAATGTCACTATAATGAATGATAAATTGGTGCATGAGGCCCGGACTCCGGCTTGGACTGAAATTTTCTGTGGAAAGGATGGTGCCCCATGATCAGCGGCGCAGAAATCATGGTGAAATGTCTGGAGCTTGAGGGTGTGGAGCTGGCCTTCGGCTATCCCGGCGCGGCGATCTGCCCGTTCTATGATTTCCTTTACCAGTCCGGCATCCGGCATGTCCTGGTGCGCGAGGAGCAAAACGCGGCCCACGCGGCCAGCGGGTATGCCCGCTCGAGCGGCAAGCCCGGCGTGTGCATCGCCACCTCCGGCCCCGGCGCAACGAACCTCATCACCGGCATTGCCACGGCGTATATGGACAGCATCCCGCTTGTGGCCATCACAGGGCAGGTCAATTCGGAGCTGCTCGGCCGCGATGTGTTCCAGGAGGCGGATATCACCGGAGCCTGCGAACCGTTTACGAAACATTCGTATCTGGTCAAGCACGCGAAGGATCTGCCGCGCGTGTTCAAGGAAGCGTTTCATATCGCCTCCACAGGCCGTCCCGGCCCGGTGCTGATCGACGTCCCCGTGGACGTGCAGCAGGAGGAGATTGAGGAATTCCATTATCCGGAAAAGGCGGCGATCATCGGCTACAAGCCCCGCACGCAGGGTCACACGATCCAGATCCGCAAGGCGCTGGAAGCGATCGAGAAGGCCCAGCGCCCGATCATCTGCTGCGGCGGCGGCGTGGTGCTCGCGGGCGCGCGGGAGGAGCTGGTCGCGTTCGCGCGGAGCAGCGGCATCCCGGTGTGCGCTACGATGATGGGTATCGGCGTCATCCCGATGGACGATCCGTATTACCTCGGCATGATCGGCATGCACGGACGCACCGGCGCGAACCGCGCGATGAAGGAAGCCGATCTGGTGATCCTCTGCGGCGCGCGCGTGGGCGATCGGGCGGTATCCGCGCCCCAGCAGATCGCGGAGAAGGCCGTGGTGATTCATATTGATATTGATCCCGCCGAGATCGGCAAGAATATGCCGGTCGACATCCCGATTGTGGGCGATATCCGCACGGTCATGCGCGCGCTGGCCGAGCAGGTGAAAAACACCGTCCCGCAGGAATGGCTCGACCAGACGCTCGGCTATAAAAAGACATACCCCAGCCGCGGCGAACCGCGTACTGACAGCGTGGAGCCGCGCGTGTTCATCCGTGACCTCTCCGCGATGATGCAGGAGAACGCGATCCTTGTCGCGGACGTGGGACAGAACCAGATTTGGGCGGCCCGCAATTTCAACGTCAAGGAGGGCCGTTTCCTGACAAGCGGCGGCCTTGGCACGATGGGTTACTCCATCCCCGCCGCAATCGGCGCGAAGCTTGCCAAGCCCCACCGCCAGGTGGTGGCCGTGTGCGGTGACGGCTCGTTCCAGATGAGCATGTGCGAGCTTGGTACCCTCTGCCAGGAGGGCGCGGCGGTGAAGATCATCGTCATGGAAAACGGGCGGCTCGGCATGGTGAAGGAGTTTCAGGATCGGCTGTACAATAAGCGGTACATGGCGACTGTCCTGCGCGGCGATCCGGATTTCGTGAAGCTGGCCGAAGCGTACGGCATCCCCGCCGCACGGGCGGAGACGAACGAGCAGGCGAAGGAGCTGGCCCGCACCATGCTCGAAACCGACGGCCCCTTTATTCTGGTGTGCCGCGTCGATCCCGACGTGCCGAGTATTTGAGGAAGGAGGCCCCGGTATGAAATACACACTTTCCGTTCTGGTGGAAAACCAGCCCGGCGTCCTCTCGAAGGTGGCCGGTCTGTTTGCAAGGCGCGGTTTCAACATTGACAGCCTCGCCGTCGGTGTGACGGAGCATCCCGAAATCTCCCGCATGACCATCGTGGTCAACGGCGATGAATATATTGTCGAGCAGGTGGAAAAGCAGCTGAACAAGGTGATTCCCGTCATCAAGGTCAAGGTGCTCCAGCCCGAAGCGTTTATCAGCCGCGAGCTGTCGCTGATCAAGGTTAACTGCAACACCAAGCAGCGGCTCGAGATCATGCAGATCGCCCAGCTGATGAATGCCGGAATCGTCGACGTGACAACCAACAGCCTCACGCTCCAGCTTGCCGCCACGGCGGAGGAAACCGAGACGTGCATCGCGCTGCTGCATCCGTTTGGCATTAAGGAGATCTGCCGCGCGGGTACCATCGCGCTGGAAAAAGGCTCCGGCGTCACTGCCCCCTCGGGCAAGAAATAACTTTGTGAAAGGCCCAACCCCGCCGGGCCATCCTACGGGGTTTCGTTCTTCAATAAAAAAGAATGCCGCAAGGCAAGGAGGAAAAAGCTATGCCTAAGATTTACTACAACGCGGATTGTGACATCAACGTCCTCAAGGGAAAGACCGTCGCCATCATCGGCTACGGCAGCCAGGGCCATGCCCATGCGCTGAACCTGCACGACAGCGGCGTGAACGTGATTGTCGGCCTGTATGAGGGCAGCAAGAGCGCGGAGCGCGCCAAGAAGGCTGGTCTGACCGTCATGAACGTTGCGGAAGCCACCAAGGCTGCCGATATCATCATGATTCTGATCCCCGACGAGCGTCAGGCGGATATGTATAAGAAGGATATCGCTCCGAACCTCACCGAGGGCAAGGCGATTGCGTTCGCGCACGGCTTCAACATCCATTTCGGCCAGATCGTTCCGCCCGCAAACGTCGACGTGTTCATGATTGCTCCGAAGGGCCCCGGCCACACCGTCCGCAGTGAGTTTGTGGAGGGCAAGGGCGTTCCGGCTCTGATCGCTGTGCAGCAGGATTACACCGGCCACTGCCTTGACATCGGCCTTGCTTACGGCGCGGGCATCGGTGCTGCCAGAGCGGCTCTGATGGAGACCACCTTCAAGATCGAGACCGAGACCGACCTCTTCGGCGAGCAGGCTGTTCTGTGCGGCGGCGTCACCGCTCTGATGCAGGCTGGCTTTGAGACGCTGGTTGAGGCTGGCTACGCTCCGGAGAACGCTTACTTCGAGTGCATCCATGAGATGAAGCTGATCGTCGACCTGATCTACAACGGCGGCTTCAAGAAGATGCGCTACTCCATCTCCGACACCGCCGAATTCGGCGATTACGAGACGGGCAAGCGTCTGATCACCGAGGAGACCAAGAAGGAGATGAAGAAGATTCTCTCCGAGATCCAGGACGGCACCTTCGCTTCCAAGTGGATTGCCGAGAACAAGAACGGCCGCGCCCACTTCAACGCTTGCCGCCGCATTGCCGCTTCCCATCAGCTGGAAGAGGTCGGCGCCGAGCTGCGCAAGATGTATGCCTGGAACGACAACGACAAGTATGCGGATTAATTTTCAATATTTCCAATAAATATTGGCAGGGGCTCTTTTGCGATACCAACACTGCAAAAGGGCCCCTGTTTTTTTGTCGCTTCTTTCCCGCACCCAGCTGCTGAAGCGTAATTTTCCGGGCGGAGCCTGCAAAATTATGCTTCAGACTATGTGCTGGCGTCAGCCAGTACATGATTAGCTCAGGCCGCATGGCCCCCCATTTCTTGCCGCCAAGAAATGGGGGAAAGAACCGCGAGGGGCTTTGCCCCTTCGAACCCCGCGCTTTGTTTTCTACGTCAGGTTTGTGCCCCCTCTCCCCCGTCACGGCCGGCCAAATTTGCGCTGACGCGCAAGACTGGCCGGCTGGTGGGGGAATCTCCCCAAATTAGCGTGGGGAATAATTTGGGGAGATTCCGTGGGTTGGGGTACGGGCTTGCGGGAAGCTGTGCGCGTCAATCAGCACCCCAGC
>NZ_NFJU01000053.1 GCF_002160025.1 Anaeromassilibacillus sp. An200 | reverse complement strand
ATAAGGCAGTCACGCTCGGTTTTGACTGCCTTATCGTGTTTGTGGACAAAACGGATAGTGGGTAGCTGTCTATATAAATTCTTATGATACTTTATCGCACATGAGCATTAGCTCCGGGATTGTCATTTCCATATCCTTCCAAAAGATTGATGACGCCCCACGCACCCAAACCGGCGCCCAGCGCAACAACCAAAATCTGCAGGGTATCAATAGCAGAAGTGAAAAAACTCATATAGGGTAATTACCTCCTTATCAAATGAAAAATGATACTGTTGTGGCCGTTTTTGGCCTGAAACGCAAAAAAAGCCGCCCGCTGCTTGAAAAGAGAACAAACAGCGGGCGGCGAACGCAGTCGTATATCCTGCGGACTGTGAGTAAATTCAGGAGAATCACGGCTCCTTACCAATAGGCACCTCCTTAAAATGGGCATAAAAAAACAAGGCCCGCCGAAAAGAATGGGAAACTTGTAAATCGGCGGGCCTATTCGGTATCGTCTGCGGATTCTTCCGCCAGTTCGGACGGGCTGATCTCATAGTTGAGGAACAGATCGTCCGGCCTCACCCGCAAGCGGGTAGACAGGTATTTCTCTATATCGAAAGTGTTTTTCAGGTTGAAATCCGAAAGGTACTTATAATTGGGATGTTTTGTAATATCGTACTTTCTGGACAGGAAGGGCCGGACGCCGCGCACCTGCAGCAGACACTTCCCGCCGTCCATCACAGCAAGCTCGTCCATGGACATCAGATCCTTGCCCAGCTTTTGGAAGTTCTGGCCGTGGGATTCCTGCGTGCCCTTCGTGACGCTGGTATTATACATATCAATGGTTTCTTTCCCCAGCAGGGTGCTCCAGCTTTTTAGGGTGGTTTCTTCCTTTCCTCCCAGGAATAAGCTGGAATCACAGTTGCCGATGATGGTGTCCATGTTATCCTTATACAGTGCTTTCAACTGGCTCTGCGCCTGCAGCACCAGGCAGGCCGAAATCTCTCTTGACCTGATCGTTGCCATGAGTTTTTCGAGGTTCGGAATCTGCCCAATGTTCGCTGCCTCGTCGATCAGGCAGCGCACATGCACCGGCAGCCGGCCTCCATACTTATCATCCGCTCTTTCGCAAAGCAGGTTGAAAAGCTGCGTATAGGCCATGCTGACAAGGAAGTTGAATGTGGCGTCCGTATCGGAAATGATAAAGAACAGGGCTGTTTTCCGGTCCCCGACCAAATCCAGCTCCAGTTCGTCATACATGGTGATCTCCCGGACTTCCGCAATATCAAAGGGTGCTAATCTGGCTCCGCAGGAAATCAGGATTGACTTTGCTGTTTTGCCTGCCGCCAGTTTATACTTCTTGTATTGCCTGAGGGCGAAGTGGTCCGGGTCTTTCTGCTCCAAAGCGTCAAAGAGAAGGTCAACCGCGTTTTTGAACGATTCATTATCCTCCCGGACCTCCATGGCATTTATCATTTCTACCAAAGTGGAGAAGTTCTGCTCATTCTTGGGAGCCTCATAATAAATGTAGCCGATCAGTGCCGTATAAAGTAATGTTTCGGCCTTCACCCAAAAATCGTCCCCGGATTTTCCTTCCCCTTTGGTATTGGCGATCAGCACTGTCACCAGCTTTAATATATCCTTCTCCGAATGTAGATACGCGAAGGGATTATAGTGCATACTTTTCTTAAAGTTAATGGTATTGAATACCTTGATCTGATAAGGCTCATAAACGATCTTGCCTTTCTTATTGCGTAGGGGCTTGCCGTCCTTGCCCAGCTTGGGAGCGCCGCGGGACAGCAGCTTTCCGCACTCCACCAGGACAGTGCCCTTCGGGTCTGTCACTACATAGGAGGAATGGAGCTGCATCAAGTTCGGCTTGATGAAGAAGCGGGTTTTCTGATCGTGATTACCGGATAGCTTTTTATCTATCCCTCCGGGGCTTTCGCCCATTTCCATCGGCATGGCGTCCATGCCCGGCATAGCATACCTTTTCGCCTAGCAAAGACCGGCAGGCGGCGCGGACTCGTGGAGCCGTTATATTCTGCCGAAACAGGGTCAGGCTCTATGCGTTGCGTGTGACTTCCTTTTTACAGGCAAGCCTTCCACTCTGATTAGGGCGCGACACCCTTCCAGGTTTCTTCCGCACTGATACCCTCGACCTGCAGCCGGTATTGGTCGAGGCGGCGAAAGCAACGCCCATTCGCGCATTTCAAGCATTGCCTGTCAGTCCACCACTGCCGCTTCCTCCAACGACAAGGACATTTTTATTCCGGGCAAAAGCCGGATTTTTTGGCCTGCCGGACATCATCAGCCCCTCCGTCTGGGTCAGAATGATGTTATTTTCCGGCTTGGGGTCCATAAAGGGAGCAATATCCGCCTTCGTGCCCCAGCGGGCGCTCCCGTATTCCACATCCTTCCTGTACTTTTTGGCATTTTTACCTTTCACATAGACCACCAGGCGAACCACTGCGGCGCCAATCAACCCGATCAGCCAGTCAACCGCCGCGCCGGGCATAGAAGTCTGAAAGGCCAGAGTAAAACCATCCGCCAGCCCCAGCAGCTTTGTGGAAGCGTCAACACCGGGAGCCAGCCGCACCGCTTCGCCAACCTTGGCAAAGAACCAAAGGAATATAAGATAAGGAAGGTTCGGAAGCACATATTTTTTCAGAATATCCGTCATCTTCATCGCTCCGGCCCTCCATGCTCCTTGTTCTTTACAGGATCGCGGGCCATCTTCCTTGCCATCTCTTTGAATTTCGATAACTGGGAGAGAAGGGACGGCCTGTTTTCACGTTTTACCGTCTTTTGCGTATATTTCTTGAAGGCGGCTTCGATAGCATCGGCTTGATTGGCCTTAAAGTACACGGTCCATTTAGGAGGGGAAACACTGACATCCTTCTCCACATGGTAACGGACCTTATATTTCTTTGCATACCGCTCAAAAGAGCGAATCCGTTCCTCAACCTCGATCTTATGGGCGTCCGGCGTCTGTGCCGTAAGGCGGCGCATACTGTTCCGGCCCACTTTTGGGGTATTGCGCTCTTTTTCAATTTTTCGCAAGGCAGCGGCAATAGCAGCCTTCATCACACGGCCCGTCAGCTTTGTGGCCTGGACAGTTACGGATATGGATTTCCGTTCAAGTTCTTCCTGCAATCACATCCTCCTTGCATTTATAATAGGTAGAAAATCATCTGGCCTCCGTTTGGAGGGCTTGCTGCCGGGGCGCTTTTTCAAAGTCTTTGGCCGCCTGTGCTACCTGCACACGGGCATGGTCGAGAAACATTTTTAACATGGAACGGGGAGAATCCCTTTCCACCAGCTCACCGGTCATGCCGCTGCACTCGTCAGGCAGGTAATCCTCAATGCCTTTTAAGGCTTCCTCATTACTGCCAATAAAGCCCCAGCAGCTATCCTCCAGCTCGCCGTCTTTATACAGTTCAAAACCGTAAGCCTCACCGCGAAGGTAGGAATCGTAACATTCCACTTCACCGCGCATACAATCCTCGGCTTTTTTCCGGGTGGCAGCAGTAAAGGATTTGCCACCAAACTCCCGGAGGGCATCTTCTTTGGAGGCATAGATCCATCCGACCTGCCCGCTGTCCCAGGGGCAGGAGAAGCCCGTGGTATTCATGGTAATGCCGCTATGGTCGTAAAGATACAGCGGCAGCATAAGATATTTCTGTGAGATCACTTTCATCAGCCGTTCATCCACCTGGCGTTCATAATCAGGAGAACCAAAAGGCGCTTTGATTTTGTAATTCATCAAATCCAGCGCCCGCTCATAGCGGTGGGCGCCCCGTTCATCATCACCCACAGTTTTCAGATACAGATCCCGGAGAAAATCATCTTTATCTATGTAATTATGATGGTCGCCCAAGCTATACTGCCGGTGAAAGCAGACCATTTTCCCAAAATTGTCATCCTCACGGGGATTGAATGGGGAATCGTCCTGCTGGACCACCAGCAAATACGGGCCGCGTGTCGCTGTCAGCATCTTTGACCTCCTTCCTAAAGCTCCGGCCCGGATTTGTGGGGCGGCTTTTGTGTCATATCTTTATTTTCTGTCCCAGGAACCGGCTGCTTGACCGCAAGAATTTTGCCGCCGATTCGCACAAAGGACTCCGGCGCCAGAAATTGCTCCTTATATTTTTCCATCAGGTCAGGGGAAAGATCTGAAAAATCTTCCTCACCAAGCCCGGTGATAAGAAAATTACCGGCAATGATGTCGTAAACCTCACCGGCGTCATCCCGCAAAGCACGATTCAAGGGCAGCCCCAGGAATTTTCCTTCCTCATTGCAAATCAGGGCCACGGGGTCCTCATAAGGGTATACTGCCTGGATAAGACCGTCTACCGCCGCCTGCAAAGACCTCAGCCCCGGCTCGATGTCTGCCTCATGGGGAATTTTCCCCGGTTCAACCATTAAAACCTTCATCTATGAATATCCTCCTTTTTCTTGTCAGGCGCCTTTGGCGGTGCTGCTTTTTCCTGTTTCTTTGCATCCGAGAGCTTTTCCAAAACCGAAGCCCGTTGTGGCTTGCCCGAATCACGCCCAGGCGCAGATACAGATTTTTCCGTCACCTGTCCTTCCAGGGTATATCCTGGCAAGAGAGCGCCATGTACGGTAAAATGCTGCTTGTATTGATTTGGAATCGGAGGGGAAATCTCTGTGAACAAATGAGAATAGGCTTTCTTCCGGCCATCCAGATACTTCATGGCAGCATTTTTATCTGTATAGCGTTTCTGACTCTGCCCGGCAATTCTTTCTCCATACCCCTTCTTAGGGGAATTTACATAAACATCCCAGGTGACATACCAGGCAACCGGCACACTCTGTTTCGTTTCCCGGTCATATTTCGTATCTTCCCAAACGCTGCAGGTCATCTTATAAACACGGTTGCTGATTTCTTCGCCATCCCGCCAGTTATCCTTTGACTGCCACTGATTAGATGTATGAGCAACCTCCGGGGTCCGCAGATATTCCAACGCCCGGTTGATGGTCTGTGTCGCCGCCGCCTGCTGTTCCCATTGCTTTGCCGCAGCCAAAACAATCTCATAGGCTTTTTGCTCACCATCAATGCTTCCCTGGCACATGGCCTCCAAACTTTCCGTGCCCATGGCGATCAAAGCAGAAATATCTACATTTTCGCAGGAAACACTATGTTCCACTTTTAATTCATATCCGGGTTTTAAGTCATCCCCATAACGATAAACACGGTAATCCTTATTTTCTTCCAATCTTTCACCTCCATCAAAGTTCCGGCTCATGGGTCTTATTTTGTTTTGGCGCTGCTGGCGTTTTGCTCTGCTCTTTAGTAGCGGCAAGTTGTCCTAAAATAGAAGGCTTCTCCCCACCAAAGAGGGAAAGCTGTTCTACATCCGTGATAACCGGCATGGAATCCATGCGAGAAGGCGTAGGTGCGGCCACTGGCCGAGTTTCCTCCAATGTCTGCGGGTGATCGGAATGGGTGAGGAAATGCTCCCGCTTTAGATCCGCAAAAACTTCATCAAAAACAGCATTGATGGCCTTGCGTTCCTCGCCCTCCGGGAAGGCTTTCAAGATTTCCATTTTCCCATCCTTGCCGGTGGCAAAAGTAGCGGCGCTGTCGGCGTGGCCCGCCAGGTAGTCCGAAATTTCAGGCGCCAGCTTATCTTTGATATAGCAGGCGAAAGCCCTGGCGGTCATCTCCGTATTGCTTTCCCAATAGCCGCCGTCCTTTTCGCACTCTTTGCCCATACGGATAGAGTTTTTATAGAAATCCGTTTCTACACGGCCAATCTGCGGAGGTTCCTGCGTCTGCATCCCGGACAGCATATGCTCGAAAATCTCCAGCCGGTCACGCTCACTCTTAGGGATCACCCGCCCGGTAACAGATTTCTTGAAATCATTTAACTGTTCCACAGAGCCGGGGACACCCAAAAGAAATTCTTCCCGAAGGACCGCATAAGCCTCCATGTGCATCTCGTCATTTGCCGCCCGTTTAAGCGGGGTGAGTACCGCCGAATCCAGCCAGCTTGCCGCATTTTTCCGGGTACGTTCCACCTGCGTCTCTGTCCGGGCCGCGGCCTGTTCCGGTGTTTCCGGCTTATATTTCATGGTTTCAATCAGTTTTTTGAATGGCTCATACAGGTGAGAATGTTCAGAAAGAAATCCCTTTGCTCCCATTTTCACGCCCAGGTAATCATCAAGACCATGCCACCACTCATGGGCCAGTGAACCGGCTCCGTGCATTTTGGTAAGATTGATGACCTTCCGCAGCGGTTCATAGTGGGCGGCGGCATTTCCGCTGCCGCGGGCGCCAAAGGCAATCGAGAGCGTTCCCTGGTAGGAAATATCCTTTTCACTGATCTGCAGGACAGCCGCCAGGTCTTTAAGAGCGTCAAACCCCATATTCAGAGAAGCGCGCCGGTCATTCTGCGTCATCCAGTTTCCAAACTCGCCGCCCCGGAAAGCAAAGGCGTCAAGATAATCCTGCCCGATCACATCACGCTTTCCGCGGTAATCCGGGCCGGTACGCCGGACGCGGGAAAGCTGCTGCGGTACAAATCGCTGTTTACCGCTGGCTCCGCGCTGTCTGGAAAGATCCTGAACCCATTTCAGAGCTTCCTCACGGGTGGCAAAATTCGTTTTCAGGATCGTATAGCCCTTCGTGACATAGTAGGTATCGGGAAGCCAGTCATTATTTTTCGAGTAGGTCCTTTTGCCATCATTGAACCGAATATCATACCCGCGGGGAACCTTTTGCTCGGCGGGGACGCCAAACTGCTTTTTTACAGCCTCCCGAACGATTTTCCGGTCAAAGTCCTGCATCCCACGGAAATATAGGGCATTTACCAGCTTATCGGTGATTACCGGGTTATCCCGCCCCTTTGGGGTGGCCCGGATATACCCGCCGCCGATCCCGTGAGAAATACGCTCACAGTAACCTCCGCCGATGATAAGAGACTCAAACACGCCCATAGCCTCCTGAATCGTCTGAACCTTTTCAACGGCTTCCTGCACCTGACGGACGGTTGCAATGTACTCTTTCTGCCGCGCCAGGCGCTTCTCCGGCGTATCATCAGAACGCAGATAACGCGGGGAGGCGTTCAGGCTGTCACGCACAACTTTCCGAAAGTACAGAATATCCACCGGGACGCCGGATTGGATCAAGGCATTATAATCCGGCTTTTTCCATACATTATCTTTTTTGACATACTTATCGGCCTCGCGCTCGTTCATACCCAACAGGTCATCCACATACAGGCCGCGGGCTGCCCAAAGGTCCTTTTTGGCGCCGCCGATCTTTTCACCGAAATCTTCATGTACGATTTCTTTCGCCATCTAACTCCACCTCCTTTATCAGCGAGAGTATATATTTTTTTGCTTCCGGCACATTAGAAAAAGCGCATGGCCTTCCAGACAGATAGGCCAGCGCCCGGTTCCATTCAGATATGGGATATAAATGGTTATCTATTTCAAGCATGATCCCGAAAGCGGGGAGCGTACACCAAAGCCGCAGATCCGAAATGAACACATCCAGCCGGTCAGCAAGGGTGTCAAGCAATCCCATTGCCATGACACCTACCGTTCCGCTTTGCTTACAGCAGGCACAGTTTTTTTCGCTGGCGGCTGCACCTTCTCGCCATTTTCCTGCATAGCCCTTAAAACGGAGGGCCTGCGTTCAGCGGATTCCTGCAAGCGGGTTACACTGTCAATGGCTTTTTCGATGCTCTTTTTGGCGGCGGTCATGCAGGCACGATCCGCTTTATAGGGAGCCGCAATCACCTTAGAAAACCTGCCGGGGCTTTTGACTTCGGCCACCGGTTCTTTGCCCACCAGGGCGCGGCCCATGTTTTTCAAATGCCTGCCCGCCTGATGGTATTCAGCGGAAAGGGTCTGGATCTTGGAAACAGCGTTATCGTCAATACGAATACTGTTATCAATCGCTTTCCTGATCCCTTCCAGCATGGGTTTGACATGGAAAAACCGGGAAAGGCCATCCAGGGCAGAAGTGCCGCGCTCTTTGAAAGCCGAAAGTGCTTTTTGGCAGCCTTCGATAATGTGATCTTTCAGCTCCGCCAGCTTTTGGCGCATATTGGATATATTATCCTCCAGCGACTTACAGCTCTTTTGAAGCACAGCTTTCAGAGAGCGGCTCTGCACCTGTTGAAGCTCCTGGCGCATAGTTTTCAATTCCTCTACGGCCTCGGCCAACCGGCTTTCCAGCTCGCCAACATGGGCAACCATTTCAGCAAAATCCTTGCCGCTGGGGGAAGGGTTCTCTTTCAGGACGGCCAGCAATTCCTTCACATACTCATTTTCCACAAGAAGCTGTTTGTTCCTTCGCTTCACTCGTCTGGCGTCCTCCTTTCTCCGGGCAGCTTTCCCCGGCAATCTTACTTACGATTTCCGGCCCGGATTCATAAATCTGCATCAGCCTCCGGGCCATGCTGCAGGGACGGGCAGCACCCGTTGTCCAGAGGCGCACCGTGGAAGGGGTGACATTCATTAGCAGAGCGAAGGCTTTTTCATTGGTTTCCAGCTTTTTCATCAAAGCCTTAACCATGGACGGGCTGTACTCCGGGCAGCGGGCAGCCCCGGCGATTACCTGAATCGCGGATTTGTCGTTATTCATTGGGTTTTCCTCCTAAATTGAAACAGCCGCCTGTTTTTGGCGGCTGGCGTGTTTTTCTTCGCGGATCGCTTGAAGCGTGCGCTGTAATTTTTCATTGTAGTCTTTCCCGCTGCGGGGAGGATTGACAGACACCCGGATTTTAGAAAATCTCTGGTCTGATTTCAGCAGTGCCTTGATTTTCCGGGCGTTGACCCGGCCCGCAAGGTCATTGTCCAAGTAGAGGGCAACACGGGTGATCTCCGGGTGGCGTTCCAGGAAAGCGACCAGGGCCACAGGGGAGGTCCCGCCCAGGGAAAGCCGGTAGCCATTCCATTGCCAGCCCTCCAGCTTTTGGAGCGTAGCATGGGAGAGGGCGTCAATCGGAGCCTCAAAAACCGCCAGGTGGCGGCTGCCCGGCTGATCCGGCGGGTAGCAGAAGCTAAACCGCTTATCGCTGCCGCTGATGTCCTTTTTCAAGTTACCTGCAATTCCGCGGACGCAGGCAAACCGGTCCGTACCGGTATCATCCCGGCCAACAAAAACGCAAACCGCCTCGTTGTTATAGCGGGACTCATAGAATAGGCCCAACTGCATACACCGTCTGATGATGTCCGAATGGATTCCCCGGCGTTGAAGATAAGAAACAGCAAAGGTGGCACAGCGTTTCCCCCTGGGGAGGCGGAAGGGCTTTTTCTCCACCGGTTTTCGCTGTTCCCGGCTGCCGGAAGCTGTATAATGGGAAACAACAGGGGTTCCGCTGCCTATCAGCCGTTCCACAGCATCCACAAAGCTGTACCCCCGGATCTCCATGAGATAATCCACGGCGTTGATCTTTCGTCCACGGCTGTTCCAGTACCAGTAATTCTTACTTGCCACATAAACCAGGCTGTCATGCTCATTATGGCGGTAATTGGCGCCTTCCTGTTTCAGCACACCGCTTTCGTTGGAAAGCAGATAAGCCAGCAGATCAACTTCCCGTGCCTGGTCGATCTGTTCCTGGCTTAACTTCGGCATAATTTCAGCGTTTCATGGATTTTCATGGCGCTCGGCCTCCTTTCTGTAATTTTTTCATGTGAGTACGCAGGCAGCTCCCGTCCGTACTCCAGCACACAAAACCATGTGAAGGAAAAGGGCAGCCTGCACAATCCGGTTTCATCGTGCAATACATTTTTTCGGTTTGAGGACGCTTTTCCTCCCGCCTGGAAGCATATACCGGGCGTCCGTTTCTTTTGCCCATAGATGCATCCCCCTTTAGCCGTAAAGATCGTGATTGACTTCGGCCCGGTAATAGCTGTCCATGGTAGCCGGCGCGTTATAGAGAGCCGCCAGCAGATAGGACTTGATATTCCGAACCTTGGTCGTGTTATTATCCAGGCAGTCAAACACGTACTCCACATGAGAGAAGTTCACTTTCAGAAAGCGGCTTTTTACCACCTCACGGGGGTAGTCATCACCGGCAATGCGGATATATGGCCGCTGGGAGAGGACCGTCTGCAGCATCAGCTCAACCAGTTCGTCCACACGCTCATACCCATACCGGTGGACAAGAGCCTCAAATTCAATATTTTCTTTGATAATCTCCCGGTAGGTATCTATCCTATCAATCCTATCCCTATCCATCTCCGTGTTACCATCAGGCGTTCCTCCAGAGGCCGGATAGATTGATTGATGGATATTTGATATATCCGTAATTGATTTTTCAGTAATTGATTCTTGTATATTTAATTGGGCGGGTTTTTCCTGTTCAGGTTTTCCCAAAACAGGTTTTACCTGTCTTGGATTTACCTGTCTTGGATTTTCCCGTTTAGGTGGCAGAATAGTGTCCTGCTCATCAGGAGGCACAGGTTTCTCATGGATGACATACTCAATATCGCCCAGCCTGCCATGCGCGTCACGGAGCCGCTGCCGGGTAAGATACCCTTGCTTTTCCAGCTCCTTGATCGCACTGCTGATAGAATCCACCCCATCTTTACAGATATGGGCCAGCCCCTTAGTCGTATAGTCCCAATTATCAGGCAAGGACAACATCAACGACAGCAGCCCCTTTGCCTTCAAAGACAGCGACACATTCCGAAGATGGTGATTGGACATGACCGTAAAATCTTTTGTCTTTTCAACTCTGAACACTGCCATTTGACATCCTCCTTCCTGGCAAGTCGTTATACTGAGCAGCAGCTACAAATCTCTGTCTTTATGGTCGTAATTCAAATAGCCATTGTGTACCTTGGCATGGTTCTTTAGTTTGATAAAGCCGCGTTCCTGATTCTCCAACGCTTTCTGATACCCTTCATCCGTGAGAAACAGGCGCATCTTATCGCCTTTATAGCCGACAGGGGATTCAAAAGAAAGCACATCAAAGACAACCATGTGGCGTACCTGCGGGTCAAACCGCTCCAGGGCCATAATGTCATGGCCTTTCAGCTTTTCAGCCCCGGATTGCTGCCGGGCCAATGCGATCCGCTCGCCCATAGTGCGAGGGTAAGGCAGGTGATAATTCTTCTGGATGTCCTTCACCAGATCCATGCACTGTTCATCCGACAGAACCCGCAGCTTTGCCATGAGGCCCCGCACCATATCACGTTGCTCCGGGTTACGGGTAAAACGGGCTGTCATATACAGTTCATCCAGCACTTTGGCCTGGCAGTCGCCGTCAACCTGAAACAACTGCCTTTTTTCTTCTTCGTTAAGTTCCATGTGAATTTCCTCCTTCTGAAAATGGGCGCAAAAAAGGGCGCCCATCAGATCAGATGAAACGCCCTAACAAACAGCGGTCCGGTAAAACACCGCACCGCTGCTGTAATATTCAATTTTGTCTTTTAGGTAACACCTCCCATCATTCGACAGATTTTTCGTTAACTATCAAGGTTGGAAAAGGAATTGAATAGGCAACGACAAACGCTGAAACCCTTGAAAATACTGGGTTTTTCCGTTTGTCTTTATTATACCGTAAGGGCACACTTTCGCCACCATGGCTCTCTCCAGCGGCGTGGATGTGAAGACGCTGTCCAGCATGCTGGGCCACTACAGCGCCGGATTTACCCTCGACACCTATACGCACATCACCAATGATATGCAGAGAGGTGCGGCGGAGAAGATCGGCGGCTTCATGGAAACGGCCACGGCCAAACCGGAACCGGAGCCGCCTGACCCGCCGGAGGAGAGCCGGTGCAGGGTGATACCGTTCGAGAGAGTGGGATAACCGGGGATCTCCATATAAAAAGTCAGAATGCATCCGCAAAGGATGCACTCACAACTTGTCGAAAAAGTCCAGCTTATGCTTGATCTCATTGAGATAAGGCACCCAAATGCAGCCGTCTCCGGTTTTCATCCCGGAGGCGGCTTTAATAAACCCATACACCATAAAAGAGGGCATAACAAAAGCGCGTAGTTGTCCCGGATTATGCGCGGTGGAGCCAGTTCCCGCTCGCGGGTGGTTGGCTTATTCATGGACTCGGTCGCTTGGATATACCGTTTCTCCTCTGCATTAGTAGCAATAAAGTCCACTTCCTTGTTTATCACAGGCAAGCACGAAAAAGCATGCCTGTCCATATTCAACCAGCAGTTCAATGACAATTGATCAAGTTTGGAGTATGCTTGACCCATCAAATCGTTCCGCCGGGGAGTGACATAGGGAGGTATGATCCATGAATATGAAAGATGCGTTTCGATTCCAGAATAAACTGAAAGGCCTGATGTGTGAGGCCACTGCCATCCTTCAGGACCGACGCAATATCGTCAAGGTCAAGACCACTCATCTTCGGAGCAAGGTCATGTCCGATGCCCAGGATGCTGTAGTGGAGGAAACTGCGCCCAGTGAGTATGCCGGCCATGCCAACCAGGTAGCCGCCTTCCTCATGTCCTTGCTGGAGGAGCGGGAGAAATTGTGCCGGGCTATCCATGCCGCCAAGAACGCATTGGATTTGGATATGGACAGCGAGGTGGGCCTGAACCGGCAGCGTCAGGAGTTGGCTGAGGTATTCCGCCACATGACCATGCTTCGCAACAGTGAAAAGACCATTGCCGGCGGAGGCTCCGGCTTCCGATTCAACGGCGAGGGAAACCAGGTCTCCTACCGCTGTGATGCCACGCAGGTCACCACCATCGACTTTGACCGGAACAAGATCCGAGGCATGGCCACGGCGCTCAGCAAGAGGGCCGACGAGATCTCCATGTCCCTGGACAAGTGTCTGGTCAACACCGAGGTATCCTATGAGCCGCCCTTTGACATGAATGACAGCTTTGAGGACATCCTCAGCGACTTCATCGAAAAGAGCACGGCTGCATAAATGCCGTCACCACACCTTCAGGTGTGGTGGGCGTGGCAGAATGGATAGGCAGTGATGATCGGTTCAGGCGCAGATGAATTATGATGCTGCGCATCCCCCGGCAAAGAATGGACTGCATCTGATGAATGCAACATGAGCTCATAACTCATTGTGAAAGGCTCGTCAGTCGACTCCATCCTCGTCCACCGAAATACTGTCATTTCTAACACACATCCATTGTCAAAAGCAGGATTCGACCTTACGCTTCTCTGATATTTGCCATAATGGCGTGATATTCTATTTATGAAGTCGCTTGTTCACCCAAGGGCTGCGGCCGTCCGGCAGGATCGCGGCAGGCCTATGGACACAGGCGGATAAGGATCTAAGCGGTTTTGAAATTCTGCCATGCCCACTGTACCTGAAGAAATTTCCACATAAAAAGACCTGAGCAGCAGGCGGCTGCCTGCTGCTCCAAAGAAACGATATGAGAAGTGGAGATGATGATCTCGTTCATCGGCACCTGGAGCAAAGCGCTCAGTGCATAGAGGTTATCTACACTGGGAAGGCTCTGGCCCCGTTGCCATTTGTAGATGGCTTGCGGCTCCTCAAATCCGAAATAGTGCTGGAGATCTCGGACTGTCAGGCCGCGATCCTTCCGGAGTCGGCAGATATTCGCCCCGGTAGCCACAGGATCGATGACAGGAAACTGAATCATGGACATATGGATCGCCTCCA
Organism: Anaeromassilibacillus sp. An200; assembly: GCF_002160025.1. Lineage (GTDB taxonomy): Bacteria > Bacillota > Clostridia > Oscillospirales > Acutalibacteraceae > Caccousia > Caccousia stercoris. The sequence continues at coordinate 1,086 of NZ_NFJU01000053.1, read as the reverse complement.
TTCATCGGGATGATCTCCGCCTCAGCGGAGTATTTTAGTATACCTAATGTGCACTGAAATAGCAAGGGATCTTTGCCATTTGTAATGAGATTGTTATAGAAGAGTCTACGCTCGGAACATCCTCAGTGCCATCCGTATATCAGCCAGCGATTGCTGTGCTGTGCCCTCTGGGGTGCTCACACCAAGACAAAAAGAAGGAGATGATCAGCTGTGACGCAGTTGATTCTATTGGACAAACGCAGTAAGAAAGCCCGGCGGGAATACCACGCGAAACAGCGTGGCTCCTGGCACGGGGTCAACCCTATTACCCGGACCGTACAGAGCAGGAAGACTTATGACAGAGCAAGAGTTAAACAAGCGGATCGCCGAGATCTTGGGATCTACTAAAAACGAGCCCGGATGCGGCCGGCGTTCTGGCCGCCAATATCGCCGCACCCAGTGCGTCAGGCACTCAGACCATCTTCTATTTTTGATTCAACACAGCAGGTATGCACCAAACATGGGGTATATCAAGGGAGACTATGAGAGATTAAGAACGTTACTTCATTCTGGACTGCACGTTCAGTATATGAAGTCCAGCAATTGTCAACGGTATCTGAAGCGAAGATCCAATCGAAAGGTCCGTAAGTATTTCGACCTATCGAAGAAGGGCAACCAGTATCGCAAAGTGTTCGAATACTGGTGGACGCTCTATTGAATTTAAGATTGGTCAAAGATCGACTTATAGCAAGAGAAATCCTGCTTCACGACCTACGCAGCGTAGACATGCGATCAGGAGTAGCCGACAACGGCACCGATATAACGGAAAAATGCGGAAGTTTCCCCGTTAGGGATGGGTTAGGGATTTGGCGTTTTCGGTGGCTATCCTTGCTCATGCGCCTGCCGCTGTTCTGCCCCTGGGATCGCCGCAAAACAGCAATCAGCAAAACCTCAAAAATCAAACCAAAAACGCAGAAAAACCGCCTAAACAGGCGGTTTCAGCCTGTCGAAAAAGGTCACCGATTGGTGGCCTTTTTCTCGTATAAAGGGAGAAAATGCGGTATAATGAGTTTGGGGTGATAAAAATGCTGGTAAAGAATGCAGAAA
>NZ_NFJU01000052.1 GCF_002160025.1 Anaeromassilibacillus sp. An200 | reverse complement strand
GGGGCACGGCCCTACGGAAGCTTGCAAATAGCACCCAACTGCTGAAGCGTAATTTTCCGGGCGAAGCCTGCAAAATTATGCTTCAGACCGCGAACTGGCGCTAGCCAGGGCGCGATGTTTCCGTGCGTCGGGGTACGGCTCTACGGGAGCTTGTGGTGGACGAAAAGCCTTTTGCGTTAACTAGCACTCCGCTGAAAATTGCAGCTAACCTGCTGATTCTCTCCGTGTGAACAACGCGGGCCGCAAAGCAAGACCCCCTTGCGACGTCAGATCGCAAGGGGGTCGATGTGTTTCTGTGTGGTTCGCCGCGGGACGCGGCGTGCGCGACTTGCGTGCAGGCTCAGCCTGCCGGCGTGCGCGACTTGCGTGCAGGCTCAGCCTGCCGGCGTGCGCGGCGTGCGTCCAGGCTCAGCCTGGGCGGATGGCTTCGAGGGCGGGGATTTTGACGGCTTTGTTGGCGGGATAGTAGCCGGAGCCGACGCCGATAAAGATGGAAAAGAGAATGGCGAAGGCATAGAGCCAGAGGGGGATGACCGAAACGCGGTTCACGCCCTCCCCGCCGACGATGGCCGGAAGCAGGTTCTCCATGGCGGGCGCGCCGAGGGAGAAAAAGTTGATGGCCGTCGAGGCCAGAAAGCTGACAAAGCATCCAATCAGCCCGCCGATCAGCCCGATCGCCCCGGCTTCGAGCAGAAACAGGGTGCGCACGTCTGTGACATAACAGCCGAGCGACTTCATGATTCCAATTTCGCGGGTGCGCTCGGAGATGGACATCATCATGGTGTTCGCGATACCAAGCGCCGCGACAAAGAGGGAAATCGCGCCGAGCCCGCCGAGCATCATCTGCTTCTGGCGCGCTTCCTCCTCCATGGGCTTTCGGATGCTCTCCATGGATTCCGTGGGGAATCCGAGGGTTTTGATGGTCTTTTCCACGGGTGCGACGGAGGCAAGGCCGTCTGTTTTCACCAGCACAGAGCCGTACTCCGGCTTTTTCGCGCCGCCGCCCTTTTTCACCTTGGCTGTGATGGCCTGGAGGTCGGACAGGCTCATAATCACGCCGTCGGATGTTTCATAGCCCTTGGAATTGTCCTCCTTGAGAACGCCCACAATTTTGTAGGAAAAGGGATAGGATTCTGTGTCTGTCTCGGCGGAGATGGTCAGATTCTGCGAAAGGGGCTTGAAATACGGGTCGGGGGCCTGCGGATAATTCCCGTTTTCGTCCGGCTCGCCGCTGTAGCGGTCAATGGTGTTGTAGCCGTCCGGCCGAAGCGTATCCTTGAAATTATAGGCGAAATACTGGCCCACAAGAACTTCCCCGCTTTTCTGCGGCAGACGGCCCTCCAGGAGCTGATACCCCATGGATTCCAGCTGTGTGAGATCGTAGGCGCAGATGGTGGACCAGTCGGCCTGAAAGCGGTTGTTCACACCGGTGAGCAGGCTGGTGGAAACGCCGTCAAGCGTCAGCTTCGGGGTGACGGCGCGCACACCGTCCAGCCTGCGGGCCTGCGTGAGAAAGGAGTCGTCCAGCTTCTGTTTGCCGCGCCCGCCCTGCGGCGGTGTCACCGTGATGATTGTGAGATCCCCGAGCTGGGAGAGGAGACGCTCCTGCGCCTCCTTCATCCCGATGCCGATGGACGCCATCACCACGATGGAGCAGCATCCGATGATGACGCCGAGCACCGTCAGGAACGTCCGCGATTTGCGCCGCAGAAGGTTCTGCCTGCACATGCGGAACAGGTCGTTTCGATTCACGCGTCACCACTCCCTTTCCGTGTCCTCCTGCGGATCTCCCCATTCGTCGGGATCCGCGCCGGTGTGGAAGGTTTCCTCAAGATCCTCGAGATCCTCAATTTTCTCGATTTCCTCCATCTCCTCCATCTCCTCGATCTCTTCAAAATCCTCCGTGTTCTCCGGTGCGTTTACAGCTTCGTTCCAGTTTGCCAGAGCTTCCTCGTCGTCCGGATCGTCCCAGCCGCTCCACGACGCGGCGGACTGCTGCTTTTTCTTTTTGCCGCGCAGGGCAAAGAGTACCCCGCCTCCCGCAAAGACCGCCGCCGCGCCTGTTCCGCCGAGCACGGGAGTCCAGGGGAAGGAGCTTCCCTCCCCATCCTCCGGCGGGAGATCGCCGTCCGGGATCGGGTCCATGGGCAATTCCTCCGCGAAGATTTCCACGGAAATTTCCTTTTCCTGTACCTTTTCATTGGAATCCTCATAGGTGATTTTCAGCACAAGCGGGATCGGTCCCGATTCCTCCGGCGTGAGCACAAAGCCGATGTTTCCGCCCGCGCCCGCCGCGATGTTGCCGATATACTGCGATTTCGTGGGCGTATCAATGTTTTCCGCCGTGACGGAGGCTTCCACGTTCGCGATCTCGCTCTTGCCCTTGTTCACATAGGGAATGGTGAGGACGGTTTCCTCGCCGACGTTGATGGATTCCGGGATCTGCGGGGAGCTGATCTCGAAGCGGTCGGGCTGCACGACGGGCATGGAAAGCTTGATATCCTCTCCGCCCGAGCCGCGCTTGGAGCCGTCGACATACTCATATTTGAACGAGAGCGCCACGCTCTGCGCTCCGCTTTTGGCGGCGGGCAGGGCTTGCAGCGGCAGGATCTGATCCTGTCCGGCTCCCGGTGCGAGAGAAGCAAAGAAAAAGCTGCTGGAACCGCCGGAAAGGGTGAAGTTTTCGCCGCCGTCCACCATCAGGAGGATGTTTTCGATCGGCAGGGTTCCTTTGTTCTCAAAGTGCAGCTTGAGCTCGAAATTACTGCCCGCGTCGACGCTCTCCCCGCCATAGGAGAAATCGCTCACCACGATATGCGGCACGGAGGCTTCCGCGCCCTCCCCGGAGGAGGAACCGGTCGGGTTTGCGGGGACGCTGAGACGATCCGAGGAGGAGCCCTGCGTCATGGTTCCGCCCGCGCTGTAGGTGAATTTCAGATCCGCCTGAATGGATTGATTCGCGGAGGTAATTTCCGGCAGCGCGCGGAGCGTAAGGGAGACGGAGGCTGTCTGGCCCGGATCCAGATCCGGCAGGAGCACGCTTCCCGCGTCGCTCTCAATGAGCAGCGCGTCCGAGGGGGTGAACGACGCCACAGGAGACAGAAGCTTCACGTCGCCCTTGTTGGAGAAGGTGACGGTCAGGGAAGCGGTTTCCCCGGCGGCGATCGGCTTTTTCAGCGTGGAGCGGGAAGCCAGTACCACGGGCGGGGCTTCCCCGCCGCGCGCGATGGTCAGGATGGGAAGCTTGTCGGAGGCGGTGGCCTGCGCTTCGGACACGTTGTTGAAGTAAGTGAATTTCAGGTCGGCCTGAAGCGACTGGGCAGGCGAGGATACGGAGTCCGAGGCCTTGAGCTTTACTTTGACGCTGCCGGTCTGCTTGCCCTTGATGGGATCGAGCAGGAAGGAGTAAGAGCCGCCGGAGATCGACAGGGATTCCGAGGGCGTGAAGGACGCGACGGGGGATTTGAGCTCGAGGTCGCTCAAATTACGGAAGGAGACGGTGAATTCCGCTTCCTGTCCCGGTTCCAGCGGCGTTTGCGGGCCGCTGCACGAGACGAGCACCTGCGGCTCCGGTGCGGGCTGGTCGGATTTTTCGTCCGTGCCGCCCGCCTCCGCGATCGTCAGCTCAATCAGCTGGGACACACCGGTGTCCTTGCGGGTGATCTGAAAGCGCAGGCTCTGCCCGGAGCCGGAATATTTCATGCGGGAAAAACGCACCTTGATCACCAGCGGGTCGGAGCCTTTCGACTCCTCCGAGACCTTGACCGTCCCTTCGGAGAAGCTGTCAATCAGTTTGCTGAAATCGTACTGATCCGCGGAAAATGTGTCCGCCGTAAGGGAAACGTTCTTCACGGTGACGGTGATATCCGCCGTGGAGCCGCGCCCCAGCCGCCCGGGCGTGGAGGAGCCCACGGAAAGGCGGTAGCCCACGGCGAAGAACGCGCCGTCCTCGGGCAGTTCGCCCTCGGCAAAGGCGGGAACCGCGAGAGTGAACAGAAGCAGAACGGCGCACAGAAGCGCCGCGGATCGTTTAAAGAAAGCGGAACGCATCATGATTTCCTCCTTTTCGTTTCGTCGCTGACAATCTCGCCGTCAATGAGCCGTACAATGCGGTCGGCATAGGCCGCCATTTCTGGGTCATGGGTGACGAGAAGAATCGTCTGATGGAATTTCCGGGAGAAGGAACAGATCATGTCCATGATCTCCACGGTGGTTTTGGAATCGAGGTTCCCGGTCGGCTCATCGGCAAACACCACGTCGGGCCGGGCAATGAAGGCGCGGGCGATTCCCGCACGCTGCTGCTGGCCGCCCGACATCTGGCCGGGAAAGTGATCGAGGCGGTGGGACAGCCCCACGCGGCACAAAAGCTCACGCGCCGCCTTTTCCCGCTGTGCGCGGGGGACACCCCGGAACATCAGCGGCATCGCCACGTTTTCCGTGGCTGTCAGGTTCGGCAGAAGGTTGTAGGACTGGAACACAAAGCCGAGATGGCGCTGCCGGAAGGCGGCCAGCTTGTTTTCATTCATCCGTGAAATGCACGCGCCCCCGATTTTCACCTCGCCGCGCGTCGGTTTTTCCATGCCCGCAAGCTGGTTGAGCAGCGTGCTTTTTCCCGATCCGGATGTGCCGAAGATACAGCAGATCTCCCCGCGCCGGATCCGCAGGTTGATTCGTTTGAGCGCCACCACTGTTTCGCCGCCGAGCGGGTATTCCTTGCGCACATCCCGCACCTCGATGATGGGCCTGTCGCGCAGGCACGTTTCTTCCATGTGGATCCCTCCTGTTCCCGGGGAGCTTCCCCTTTGTGTTGGCCTTATTCTACCTCCCCCCTCTTTTCTCATCCTTTACGAAACATTAAGGATTGTTAAGAAAAGAAAAATGCCGGGCTGCCAAAGGGCAAAACCTGAAGTTTTCGCTCAAGCCTTTTTCAAAAGGCTTGCAGGGGTGAAGGGGGCGGAGCCCCTTCAAAACTCCGTGCGAAGCCACAGAAAAGCCAGGAAAAACAGCGAAGCGATTTTTTCCGGATGGCCAGCACCGGTGTTACCAAACTCCGCCGTCGGCTGAAAATTCCAGCCAATCTGCCGCGCCTATCCATGAAAGCAACGCGGGCAACAAAACAAGCCCCTCTTGCGCGACTCGTGTCCAGATTCAATCTGGATCTTGGGGAGGAATTGTTGTATAATAGGGGGCAAACCGGAAAAGAGGCCGGGAAACCACCCCGTAGACGGAGGAACTGACATGAGCAAACGAATTCTATCCCTGTTGTGCGCTGTGATACTGGTGATCGGCTGCGCGGCGCCGTCCTTTGCCGCAGGCACAACGTATACCATCGACGAGATGAATCTGACGGTGGAGCTGCCTGACGATCTGTATGTATTTGAGCAGTCTGATTTCAACGTGCTGAACCCGCACCCGGATCTGGAAAAGGCGGGATTTACGGACGTGCAGGATCAGCTCAAGCTGATGCAGGATTACAACATTTACCTGACTGCTGTTTCCCAGGATCAGCAGCTGCAAATCAACCTGGCGAAAAAGGAATCCTCCACGACGCAGTCTGTCTTTGATCTCTCCACACTTACGGACGAGGAATTTGAACAGTTCCTCGATACGATGCGCGAGGAGGACGGGCAGCAGGACGAAACGCTCAAGGAATACACCGTTGAGAGATACAACGATCAGCCGGAGCGCCCCTTCTTTCAGATCCGCCTGAAGGTCGACAGTGAGGAAACGGGCGAGATGGAGGAGCTGTGCTATGTCACCGTCGTGAACGGCTTTTCCGTCACGGTGGACGGCGTGGCCAAGGGCTCGATGACGCAGGAGCAGGCGGATCTGCTCAAAACGATTGCGGACAGCGTGCACATCACCGAGGTGCAGGAAAAGCCGGAAATTAAGCTGGATGGAGAAGCGCTGATCTCGCTTTTGTTTCCCCTTCTGCTGATTGTCGTGCTGATTGTGGTGGGCATTGTGCTGCGCATCCGCCGCGGCCGCGCCCTGAAGGAGCGCCGCCGTCTGGCCGATATGCTGTCTGACTACCGCCGCACCCAGAAAAAGCTGGAAGAAGAGGCGGCCGCCGCCGGTACGCCGCTGGAGGAGCCGCAGGCCCTTCTGCGCAACACCACTGCCTACAACGAGGAAGTCGCGCACGCCTTTGTGCGGTTCCATTTCTCCCGCCGCCGTCTGGGCCTCATGATCGGATACGGCCTGTTTGCCCTGCTGATTCTGGCCGCTGTGTTCCTGGTTGACGCGGAATGGTACATGAAGCTGATCTTCTTTGCCGCCGCCGTGTTCCTGGTGGTCTGGATGTGCCTGATGCCCGGCAAGCTGTTCAACAACGTCATGGCGACGTTCAAGAAATCGCGCGTCAAGGAAAATGAGTATACCTTCCGCGAGGATGATTTCCGCATTGCCGGAATCCAGTCCGCGTCGGTGTACCCGTATTTCCAGATCACACGCGCCTATGAGACGGGCAAATATTTTTACCTGTACTTCGGAGAGGAGCAGGCGTATTACATCGCGAAGGACGGCTTCACCGTGGGAGACGCGGACGGCCTGCGCGAGCTTCTCAAGCGCAAGCTGGGAAAGAATTTCAAATAAGACGGTCTGAGAGGGGGATCGCCTGGGTGCGCGCGGCATCCCGGCGATCCCTTTTTTCATTTTGGAACAGGCCAAGCATCAGGAAGGAGAATGTGCGGGCATGGAGCAGAAGAAAAACAGCCTGGCGCAGAAAGCCGCCGAGGAGATTTTGTCCCTCATCACCATTGAGAAGGAGTTTGCGCCCGGCGATCGCCTGCCGGGGGAGATTGAGCTGGCCGCGCGGCTGGGCGTGAGCCGCACCACGCTGCGCGAGGGGATCCGCCTGCTCTCGTCGCGCCATGTGCTGGAGGTGCGGCGCGGGCTGGGCACATTTGTGGTGCAGCGCGGCGAGCATGAACGGCCGCTCGATCGCGGCGAGCTTCTGCGGGATCCCGTCGACCTGCGATCCGTGTACGAGCTGCGCCTGATGGTCGAGCCGCAGACGGCGTACTATGCCGCCCAGCGCGCCACGGACAGCGAGCTGTCCCGGATCCTCTTTTACGGCGAACGCGAGGAGGGCGAAATTGAGCGCGGCGCGGATCGCACGGAGTCGGAGCGCGCGTTTCACAAGGCGATTGCGATGGCCGCGCACAATGAATTTGTGGAACGGCTGCTGCCTGTCATCTATGAGGCGATCGATTCCGGTGTGCGCCTTTCCGGGGAATACGAGGGCGTGGTGCGCGATACCCGCACGGATCACCGGATGCTCATGAACGCGCTGGCCGCCCGGGACGCGCTGGCCGCCCGCGCCGCGATGGAGCTTCATATCCTGCACGCTATGCGCGGATTTGGCTTAAAATCATGAAAACGGCACAAAAAGTTCATGAATATTTCTTCCTTTTTTATGCGGTGGGAGTATAATAAACATAGTATGAAAACTTGGCGGACAGCGGAAACATGGAGGAAAGGGAGCGGACAGAATGGCCCAAAGGGGAGGAAAACCCCGCAGCATGGAGGTGGATATCCACGGCATGTCGCAGGAGCAGGCGAAAAAACGGCTGGAACAGCTTCTGACGCGGGCCGATCCCTCTCTGGAGGAGCTGGTGGTGATTCATGGGCACAACGGCGGCCACGCCCTGCGCGACATGGTGCGCCTGCGATTGCGCCACCGCCGGATTGCCTCGAAGCTGCTGTCGCTCAATCCCGGCGTGACGCGGATTATTCTGAAAAAGTGAGGCGAGGGCCGTGTCGTTTGTCGAATTTCGCAACGTCACAAAATTTTATCAGATGGGCGAGCAGAAGATCGCCGCGGCCGACGGCGTGGACTTCGTGATCGAAAAAGGCGAGTTCACCGTCATCGTGGGGCCGAGCGGCGCGGGCAAAACCACGGTGCTCAACATGCTCGGCGGCATGGACTCGTGCTCCGGCGGCGAAATCTGGCTTGACGGAAATCTTGTCAGCTCCTACACCCGCAAGCAGCTCACCGAATACCGGCGGTACGACGTCGGCTTTGTGTTCCAGTTTTATAATCTGGTGCAGAATCTCACAGCGCTCGAAAATGTGGAGCTGGCCTCCGAGATCTGCCGCGATCCCCTCGACGCGATGGAGGTTCTGCGGGAGGTGGGTCTGGAACACCGCGTCTCCAATTTCCCCGCCCAGCTTTCCGGCGGCGAGCAGCAGCGTGTGGCCATCGCCCGCGCGCTTGCCAAAAACCCCAAGCTGCTTTTGTGCGACGAGCCCACAGGTGCGCTTGACTACAAGACGGGCAAGGCGATCCTCTGTCTTTTGCAGGACACCTGCCGCAGCACGGGCCGCACGGTTGTGGTTATCACACACAATCTGGCGTTTACCGCTATCGCGGATCGCGTGATCCATATCCGCAACGGAAAGGTCGTAAAGATGGAAACGAACGACTCCCCCGTTTCGGCGGAAACCATTGAATGGTAACGGCTTTTTCTCAGGAGGGATCTCCATGCGTGTCAAGTCGTTTCACAAGGATATTCTGCGTGCCGTGACGCATTCCTGGAGCCGGTTCCTTGCGCTTTTGGTCATTGTGGCGCTGGGGGCGGGCTTCTATAGCGGTCTGCGCACCACGGCGCCGAATATGCGCGCCACAGCGGATGCCTATTTTGACGGCACCCGCTTTATGGATGTGCGCCTTGTGAGCACCTTTGGCTTTACGCAGGACGATGTGGCAGCCATCCGGGAGACGGAGGGCGTGGAAAGCGTCATGGAGGGCTACAGCACCGATCGGATTGTGCGCATGGGTGAAAAGGATGTGGTGACGCGGCTGCACGCTCTCCCCTCTGATTTCGCGGAAAACGGGGACGATTATCTCAACCATCCGACGCTTACCGAGGGCCGCATGCCGGAGAAGTCCGGCGAGTGTGTGGTGAGCGCGCCCCCGGTGGGTGATACGACCGGTCTTGCGATCGGGGATACCATCACGGTGGAGGACACCGACGGCACCCTCAGCGACACGCTGGCCCGCGACACCTTTACGGTGGTGGGCTTTGTGCAGTCCTCATCGTACCTTTCCGTCTCGCTGGGGACCAGCACGGTGGGAAGCGGTACGCTGGGGCGTTTTGTCTATCTTCTGGAGGACGACTTTTCCCAGGAGTACTATACCGATCTGTATCTGACCGTGGAAGGAGCCGCGGCGCTCAACACCTTCGACGGCTCGTATGAGGATCTGGTGCAGCCGGTGCTCGATACGCTCGAGGAGCTGGGAAAAACGCGATCGGAGATTCGCTATGAGGAGGTCCGCGCGGACGCCAAAGAAGCGCTTGACGACGCGCAGGCCACCTACGACGAGGAGAAGGCCAAGGCGGAGCAGGAACTGGCGGACGCGTATCAGGAATTGATCGACGGCGAACAGGAGCTGCTCGACGCGGAGCAGGAGCTGAAAGACGGCGAACAGGAGATCGCCGATGCAAAGCAGGAGGTGGCCGACGGCTGGGCGCAGCTGGAGGACGCCAAACAGGAGCTGGCCGACGCGCGGAAAACGCTTGAGGACGCGGAGCAGGAGCTTCTCGACGGACAGGCCGAATATGACGACGGTGCACAGCAGCTGGAGGAAGGCAAACAGGAGTACGAGGACGGCGTAAAGGCTCTGGAGGAAGCGAAGCGGGAGTGGACGGATGGCTGGTCCGATTATCTTCTTGGCAAAAACAAGTACGACCGCGGCGTTTCCGAGCTCGAGGCCGAGAAGGAGGAGGCCTATGCCCAGCTGGCCGACGCCAGACAGCAGATCCTTGACGCGCAGAAGCAGATTGAGAATGCCAGAAATCAGCTTGCCGGGCAGCGCGGTTCGTATGATATGGCGGTGGACGCTCTGGACGGCATCGAGCAGATCATCGCGGTGAAGGAGAGCATGGGAGGCGGCGAAGGAGACGCGCAGTCTGAGGACGAGCCGACGCAGGCGGCGCTTTCCGGCGGTGCGGAAGTGGCCGCGCGGTCCATCACGAGCGAAGCCGAAGCCGCCGCTTTTCTGGCAAGCCTGCAAACGATGAGCCAGAAGGAGCAGCTGGCGGCGATCACAGCGCTGTCCAGCGAGGAAAAGGCCGTGCTCAGCGCGTACATCAACGCACTGCTGCAAAACCCGGCGCTGCCGGACGATCAGCGCGCCACACTGGAAATGCTGGCGGGCCTGCTCGGGGGCGGATCGCCGGATCCCGGGGAGGATCCCGACGAGGGCACGAGCCTGACGGAGGACGAAATCCCGGCTTTTCTGGAAAAGCTTCAGGGGATGAACGAGAGCGAAGCCGCCGCGGCGCTCATGGCGCTCGATCTGGAGAGCCTTTATCTGCTGCGGGATTATGTGGAAAGCGCCATCTCGCAGTATGAGGACGCCAAAATGCAAATAGGCCAGGCCCAATGGGAACTGGCCCAGGGCAAGGCCGAATACACCGAGAAGAAAAAAGAGGCGGACGAAGCGTTTGCGGAGGCCGAAGCCGAGCTGGCGGACGCTAAGGCCCAGCTGGACGACGCGAAAGCCCAGCTGGACGAGGGCCGGAAGGAGATCGCGGATGGTGAGCAGGAGCTGCTGGACAGCAAGGCGCTGATCGAGGAAAACGAGCAGAAGCTGCTCGACGCACAGCAGGAGCTGGCGGATGGCTGGCAGGAATACGAGGACGGCAGGCAGGAGCTTTTGGACGGCGAGCGTGAGATTCAGGAAAATGAACAGAAGCTGCTCGACGCGGAGCGCGAGATCGAGGAAAACGAGCAGAAGCTGACAGACGGGCGCGCCGATCTGGAGGAAGGCAAAAAGGAACTTCAGGACGGCTGGCAGGAATATGAGGACGGCAGGCAGGAAGCCGAGGAAAAGCTGGCCGACGCCGCGCAGGAGATCGCGGACGGGCGCGAGGAGCTGGAAACGCTCGAGATGCCCGAGTGGTATGTGCTCGATCGCGGCATGAATATGGGCTATGCCAGCTTTGAAGGAGACTGCGATCGCATGGATTCCCTCTCCACCGTGTTCCCGTCGATGTTCTTCCTGGTGGCGGCTCTCGTTGCCCTCACGACCATGACGCGCATGGTGGACGAAGAACGCGGCGTGATCGGTACTTATAAGGCACTGGGCTACGGACGGCTGCGGATCGCTTCGAAGTATCTGATTTACGCGGCGGTTCCGAGCATTCTCGGCAGCATGGCCGGCACTTTCATCGGAAACCAGACGCTTCCGCGCATCTGCTGGAGCGCTTATCTGATGATGTACAACGGGCCGGATATGCTGGTGGTATACCAGCCGGTGTATGATCTGATCGGCTGTGCGGCCTCCGCCCTGTGCACGCTCGGTTCCACGGCGATCGCCTGCCGCTCCGAGCTCAAGGAGACGCCCGCCGCGCTGCTGCTTCCCAAATCGCCCAAGGCGGGCAAACGCATTTTTCTGGAGCACATCGGCTTTGTGTGGAAGCGGCTCAAATTCACCCAGAAGGTGACATGCCGCAACATTTTCCTGTATAAGCGCCGCCTGTTCATGACGATCGTGGGCATCGCGGGCGCAACGGCCCTGCTGCTGACGGGCTACGGGATCAAGGACTCCGTTTCCGGCATCATCGAAAAGCAGTATGGGGAGATTTACCGGTACGATACCATCATCAGCCTCAAGGAGAATACCGTGAGCGACGGCACACGGGCGCTGCTCGACAGCGATTCCTTTGACGGCTGGATGAGCGTGATGAAAAAATCCGTCAGCGTTGTGGCGGAGGACGAGAACTATTCCGGGTATGTGGTGGTGCCGGAAAACGCGGAGGAGCTGCCGCTTTACATCAATCTGCGCGACCGCCGCACCGGGCAGAGCGTCGCGTTTGAGGAAGGCTCCGTGCTCGTCACGGAGAAGCTGGCGGATCTGCTGGGCCTTTCCTCCGGCAGTACCATCACGATCGAAAACGAGGACGGCGAGCGGGTGGAGTTCACCGTCACGGGCGTGGTGGAAAACTATGTGCAGCACTATATATACATATCCCCGGAATTGTACAAAGCCGTGACGGGCGAAGACGTGAAGCCGACAGAGGTGAACGCTGTCTGCACAAAGACGGAGCAGGAGCAGCGGGATGCGATTGCCCTGGAGCTTCAGGAACAGGAGGGCGTTTCGACAGCCGGATTCACCGAGGACACGCGCAAATCCTTCGACGATCTGATTGAAAGCCTGAATTCCATCATCGTTGTGTTGATTTTGTGTGCCGGAGCGCTTGCTTTTGTGGTATTATATAATCTGACAAACATCAACGTGACGGAACGCCAGCGGGAGCTGGCGACGATCAAGGTGCTTGGCTTCCGCGACGGCGAGGTCGCGGGCTACATTTACCGCGAAACGTCGCTTCTGACGCTCCTGGGCTGCGGGATCGGGCTTGTGTTCGGCATCCTCATGCACTCCTTCGTCATTCAGACGATGGAGATTGACATGGTGATGTTCGGGCGGACCATCCAGCCCATGAGCTTCGTGTGGAGCGCCCTTCTGACGCTGCTGTTCGCCGTGATTGTCGATCTGGTAATGTACCCGAAGCTCAAGAGGATCGACATGGTGGAAAGCCTGAAATCCGTTGATTGAGAGAAAAACCGGCCCATGCGGGCCGGCCGGGGAGTGCGGAACGCTTGAAAATTGAGGACCTTCGCAATATCTACACCAGCAGCCGCGTTGAGCTGATTGAGCTGACGGGCGACGCCCTCTGCTACGCTGAGGAAAAGGAGGAAGAGGGGCACAACAGCCTGTTTCTTCTGGAATACAACCGGAATACGAAGCGCGAGCGGGTGATTACAAACTATATCCTCAACGATCCCGCGTTCCGCCGCCATTATTTCCCTTTCGCGGCGGATCTTCTCATGGTGCTCGAGGACGGCGGCAGCGAGGTATGGCTGCTTGTGCTGGACCGGGCCAGCGGCCGTGAGCGCTGCATGGTGCGCCTGGATCTGCTGGGCAGCTTCACGGGCTGTACAGCGCTGGACAGCGCCCATCTGCTTTTCTGGACGCGGGAGGATGAAAAAAACGCCGCCCTGTTTGACGATTACCGCAAGCTGACGGGGCTTGACTGTGTGTGCTGCCTGTACGATCTGGAGGAGGAGCGCTGCTGGTATGTGCGCGATCCGCGCCTGATCCATGCGGGGCCGGAGCAGCTGGTGCCCTGCCGGGTGACAGGATGCGATCGGCTTTTGATCCTCGAGCCGCACGGCGACGAGGCGGAAAAGGAAAAATGCTACCGCAACCTGCGCTGGCTGGGCGATGATGTAAACGATAATGTGTGGCTGTGTCCGCTGCTTGACGCGATTGTTTCCATCAAGGCGGGGGACCCGAAGCTGCCGATGGAGCTGGTGCTGAGCGTGGGAACGCGCGGCCTGCTCCGCTATGCCGGGGCCGACGCACAGGGACTGTATTTCCGCGCCAAGTATTTCCCGGACAACGACGAGCGCCTGGTGGTGCTGCACCGGGAGACGGGCGCGAAGGAGGCTCTCTGCTCCCTCTCCCACGGAGAAAACACGCGCCTGCTGTTCCTCTCCGGCGGCAGCGGTCCGTTCCGTGTTTACGCGGTGGAGGACAAGGGCGAGGAATTTGCGTGCGACGGCCTGTTTCACGCTTCCCTGCACACCGTTTTTTCCCGGGAACTGGGGGATCTCATCGCTGTGGTGGAGGATCGCTATCTGGTGGCGCGGTATCTTCTGGCGGATGAAACGGATTCCTTTGAGTTTCACACCGTGCTGGACGCGAAAACGGGAAGCCAGCAGAGCTATGAATGCCGCTGCACCGTGCAGGGGCGCACGGTTGTGCTGTACTGACGCGCCCTATTCCTCGCGGTTAAGCCGGAGGAACGTGATGGTAACCTCCCCGTCGCGGGCGGTGGAGGATCCGGTGTAGGTCAGGGAAAAGGATGTGGCGGATGGCACGAATATCATAAACGTGGCAGAACCGCAGGCGCTGGATCCGTTTGCGCTTGTGGCAAAGTAGACGCCGAATTCCAGATGTGAGGTGCCGTTGTATGACGGCGTCATTTGCAGGTAGCTGGGAGATGTGAAGATACAGGAGACGCTGTAAGTAATGAGATAATATCCCGGCTCCAGCAGAATCTGCTGAAGATTGTCGGATGGTTTGATGTTGCCGGTGGGATCGGTGATGTCCGGAAACAGAATCACCTGTGTGCCCTGTGTAAACGGCGTCTGATACACCGCGAACGAAGCAAAGACATCATCGGGAGCTGCTCCGGTTGCTCCTGTTGCGCCGCGTGCGCCCGGCAGTCCCGGCACTCCCCGCGGTCCGGTTGCTCCGGTGGGGCCGGAAGCCCCTGTGGCTCCGGTTGGCCCGGTTGCTCCCGTTGCGCCGCGTGCGCCGGGAAGCCCTGCGGCTCCCTGTGGGCCTGTCGGGCCGGTCGCCCCTGTCGCGCCGGTTGCGCCGGTGGCTCCGGTCGCTCCCCGTATGCCGGGAAGCCCGGCGACGCCCTGCGGCCCGGCGGGACCGGTTGCCCCTGTCGCGCCGGTTGCGCCGGTGGCTCCGGTCGCTCCCCGCGCGCCGGGAACTCCGGCGGCTCCCTGCGGCCCGGTGGGGCCTGCTGCTCCCTGTGCGCCGGGAAGCCCTGCGGCTCCCTGTGGGCCTGTCGGGCCGGTCGCCCCCTGTGCGCCGGGAAGCCCGGCGACGCCCTGCGGCCCGGCGGGACCGGTTGCCCCTGTCGCGCCGGTTGCGCCGGTGGCTCCGGTCGCTCCCCGCGCGCCGGGAACTCCGGCGGCT
>NZ_NFJU01000051.1 GCF_002160025.1 Anaeromassilibacillus sp. An200 | reverse complement strand
GATTACGGTGAGGGTCCACCCGTTCCCATCCCGAACACGGAAGTTAAGCTCACTGGTGCCGACGATACTTGGCTGGAAGCGGCCTGGAACAATAGGGAGACGCCAACACTTAAAAGCAGCCACCCAATAGGGTGGTTGCTTTTTTATGCCTGCCGGTTTTTTTGCCTGCGCAGGTATGAAAATCCGTGGATTTCCAGCCCGCTCCCCCTTGTATTTTGAAGCGCTTGTGTGTATAATAGTTTTATCACTTTAAAGCATAAAATAACGAAAGCGAGGGGATTCCCATGATTATACTGATGAAAAAAGGCAGCGGCCAGAAGGAGATCGATGCGATCGTCTCGGTGCTCCGGGAGCGCGGTCTGGGCGCCAACCTGTCCACCGGCGCGCAGGCCACTGTGATCGGCGTGCTGGGCGACAAGACCAAGCTCGGCGGGATCAATCTGGAGCTGATGGACGGCGTCGAAAAATGCGTGCCGATCATGCACTCCTACAAGCTGGCCAGCCGCGAGATGACGCCCGAGGGCCGCACCGTCGACGTGGGCGGCGTGGTCATCGGCGGGAAAAAGCTTGTCATGATGGCTGGGCCGTGCGCTGTGGAGAGCGAGGAGCAGGTGATGCAGGCCGCGCTCGGCGTGAAGGCGGCGGGCGCGCAGTTCCTGCGGGGCGGCGCGTACAAACCGCGCACCTCTCCGTATGCCTTCCAGGGGCTCGAGAATGAGGGCTACCGCATCCTGCGCCGCGTGGGCGACGAGACAGGGCTGAAGGTTGTGAGTGAGATCGTTTCGCACGACGAGATCGAGATCGCCTGCCGGTACTGCGACATGCTGCAAATCGGCGCGCGCAACATGCAGAATTTCCGCCTGCTGCGCGAGGTGGGCCGTTCCGGCAAGCCGGTCCTTCTCAAGCGCGGCATTGCCTCCACCATTGAGGAATGGCTCGACGCGGCGGAGTATATCATGAGCGAGGGCAACTATAACGTTGTGCTGTGCGAGCGCGGCATCCGCACCTTTGAGACAGCCACGCGCAACACGCTCGATATTGCGGCGGTCCCTGTGGTGCGGGAGCGCAGCTGCCTGCCGATCCTCATCGACCCCTCCCACGCGGCGGGCAAGGCCTCCTATGTCGCACCGCTGGCGCTGGCCGGTGTGGCGGCGGGAGCAGACGGCCTGATCGTGGAGGTGCACCCGGATCCGAAGGTCGCCATGAGCGACGCGGCCCAGCAGCTCACCATCCCCGCCTGGGCCGAACTGACGCAGCGCGTGCGCGCCGTCGCGGAGTCCGTGGGGCGCAAATTGTAAACTAAAAATAAAATTCAGGTTGACAATTAAAGATTCCTCCGGTATCATAGAAGGGAATTCCGGGCGATCCCGCACGGCTTCGCCTCAAAGATACCGGAGGAAATTTTTATGAAAACAAAGGAACTGACCATCACGGCGCTCTGCTGTGCCCTCACAGCCATTCTCGCGCCCCTGACCATCACGCTGCCGTTTACGCTGATCCCGTTCTCACTCTCGCTGATCCCCATTTTCCTCACGGGAGCGGTACTGCCGAAGCGCCATGCGTTTCTGGCGATTGTGCTGTATGTGCTGCTCGGGCTGATCGGCCTGCCGGTGTTCAGCGGCTTTGCGTCCGGCGTGGGCGTTCTGGCGGGGCCGACAGGCGGCTTTGTGATAGGCTATCCGTTCACGGCCCTGGCGGTCGCGTGGGCCGTGGAGAAGCGCTTCTCTCTTCCGCGGTACGCGATAGGCGCGGCCATCGGCATGGTGGTGTGCTATCTGCCCGGCTCGATCTGGTATGCCGTTTCGGCGGGGGTGCCGTATGGGCAGGCTTTGCTTGCCACAGTCGTCCCCTTTGTGCTCTGGGACGCGCTCAAAGCCGTTCTGGCGGGCGCGGCGGCCGCTGCTCTGCGCCGTGCGCTTCCGCGCGTGCTCCAGCCCGCCGTGTAACCAGAATCTTTGCACAGGACAAAAAAATCCCCCTTGCGGTCTATGTTCCGCAAGGGGGATTTTTGTCTCCCGCCGTCTCCTCACAGGCGCGGCAAGCAAAGCACCTGTGGAAAGCTCCGGGGAAGCGGCAAAGAGACGGAGAAAGGAGCAGTTGTCTTATACGGCGTCATTCACCTTCTGAATGACGTCCTCCAGACCTTCGTTCTTATAGGTGTTGATGATATTCTGCCACATGGTTTCGACCGGCTCGGTGCCTGTCATAATGTTGAGCATATCTTCCTCCACATGCAGAGAGAAGTCGCTGCCGAGGGAAACGAAAGCCGTGGTGCAGTCGTAGTTGTATTCCGGAATTTCCAGTTTGGAGGTGATCTCCACCAGGGAGTCGTTGATGTCAAAGTATTCCTGCGGAATGCTCTGCGGGAAGGTGTTGGCATCCATCAGCGGCGGGTTCCAGGCCACCAGATAGGCAAAGGTGCTCATGCTCTTGTACTTGTCAAAGGGAGAGCCTTCCGTCAGATAGGTGATCTTGCCGTCGGCGTCCTTCTCATAGGTATCTCCCTCAATGCCCGCGTAGGACAGGATCGTGCCTTCCTCGGAGCAGAGATAGTCGTACAGGGAGAGGATGCGGGCAAGCTTCGCGTCGTCAACGTGGGAGCTGATATAGAAGAGGGCAAAGGTGGCCACAAACGGCATGGAAATCGGGATAATGATCCGCACCAGGATGATGAACGAATTGGCTCCATCGATGCGGGCTGCCTCCTCCAGGCTTTCCGGGAGGGACAGGAAATAGTTCTTCATGATGATCATATAGTAGGTGCTCAGCGCGGTGGGAATGATCATCGACCAGATGGAGTTGACCATACCGAGATTCTTGATGTTCAGATAGCTTGGGACAAGGCCGCCGGAGAAGAGCATGGTGAACAGGATAAGGTAGAGAAACACCTTTCTGCCAATCAGCGTTTTCTTCGACAGCGCGTATGCGCCCATGATCGACAGCGTCATATTGATTGTGACGCCGACAATGGTGACAAAGAGCGATACCCCCAGCGCCTGGAAGAAGGCGGCGTCCTGGAATACCGTAATATATCCCGTGAAGTCAAACACATAGGGCAGGATATACGGCACATGGGTGGAGGTGGCCACCGCGTTCGCGAGGGACATAATAACCACATAATAGAAGGGATAAATGGTGATGAAAGCCAGGAGAATGAAGAACAGATAGATCGCGATATCGCCCGGCTTCGCGCGTGTCAGCTTTGCTTGTTTCATGGATTTCCGTATGCCTCCTTTTCGGATATTTCCGGTACGGTCAAAAAAGGCCTTCGTCCGCTCTTGAGGCGATCTTGTTGCTGATGGAAATCAGAACCACGCCAATCACGGATTTAAACAGGCCGATCGCCGTCGAGTACCCGAAATTCAGCCCGCCGGTGACAAAGGATTCGCGGAAGATATAGGTATCGAGGGTGTCGCCCACACTGTACACCGGAGCGGAGTAGAGGTTGAAAATCTGATCGAAACGGCCGTTGTTCATCAGCTGGCCCACCGCCAGGATCAGCATGATCACGATCGTGGAGCGGATGCCGGGCAGCGTGATGTGCCACATCTTTTGCAGACGGCTGGCCCCGTCCACCTCCGCCGCCTCATAAAGGCCCGTGTCAATGGAGGTGATGGCCGCGATGTAAATGATGGAATCCCATCCGATTTCCTTCCATATGTTGGAGATCCAGATAAACGGCCGGAAGCTGTCCACGGAGGTCAGCGGGGAAACGCTGGGCAGTCCGATGGCTCCCAGCACCTGATTGATGATGCCGGAAGAGGAAAACATGCTGGTGAGGATTCCTCCCAGCACCATCCAGGAAATAAAGTGGGGGAACGTCACCACCGTCTGGAAAAATTTCTTTGCGCGCCGTCCGCGGATCTCGTTGATCAGGATCGCCAGGATGATCGCGCACGGCATCTGGAACAGGATTCCTCCCACACCGATGATCACCGTATTCTTGACCGCCACAAGGAACTGTGCGTCCGACATCATCTTCACAAAGTTATCCATTCCGACCCACGGGCTGTTCCATAAGCCGCCGTCGAAACGGAAATTGCGGAACGCCAGCGTGATTCCTGCCATCGGTACGTAACAGAAAATCGCATACCAGGCGAGAACCGGAACCAGCATGACGTAATACAGCGCATCGTTGCGAAGCTTGCGGGCGATTCTGCCGCGGCCCGCCGTGCCTGCACCGGGCTTTTTCATATTCCTTCCTCCTCGTTTTGTGTTTTGTAACAATTTGCATTATATAACATTGTGAAAATAGATGGTATGAACAAATTCTCTATCTTTCCCCGCGGCTTAACGGAAAAGGAATGAAAAAATTTCATGTGACCTTACAAGAGGACATTCCAATTTTCACAAAATTCGCTTATAATATTCCTTGGAATCGTGCTTTATAAAAAGAAGATGACCAATTTGAACCGCATACCCCTTCTCTCCCGGCTGCGGATCAATACGCAGGTGCGCCTGCTCACCGCCGCGGCCCTGGCGGCGTTTGTCTGCCTGTGCACCGTCATTTATCATAACACAAACCTTCTTCTTCTGCGCAACGCGGAAAATTACACGGATCTGATCAGCCGCAGGCTGGAAACCGAGTTTTCCCTGATGGCGGATTCCTCCCGCAATGTGCTGCTCACGCTTCAGGCGGATCCCAATGTGGCCAAACTGCTGGACGCCCCCTATTCCGAACAGTACGCTCTGTTCCAGGAGGTCTCCGAAAGCCTGATGACCCATTCCATCTCAAACCCCCAGATCTATTCGATCTCCCTGGTGAGCGATACCGTACATTACTCCAACCTTTATACAGCCGAAACACTGGACAGCTTCCGCGAGGCGCTGACCAGCTCCCAGCCGGCCTTTCTGGGCGTCAAGAGCTCGGATTTCCGCCGCCTGACCAATTTCCCGGAAAAGGATTTCCTCATTTTCGGCGCGCCCATCCTGCTCAACGGGCGCGAGGTGGGAGCCACCATCCTGTCCATGCGCTCCGTCTCCATCCTCTCCTATGACGAGGAGGAAAACGAGATGGGAAGCTACTATGTCCTGTGCCGGGACGACGAGGTTCTGTACGCCTTCAACTGCCTGCCGGATCTGGCCGACACCCTGCGGCAGGCCGCTTTCTCCGCGCAGGGCAGCACCGCCTCCGTGGGAGGCTATACCCTGAACGTGACGCCGCTTGACAAGATGGATTGCAGCCTGATCAGCGCTCTGGATCAGCGTATGGCGGGGCGGAACCTGGAGGGCATCACCATCCCCATATGGGCGTGCGTGCTTCTGCTGTGCGCTTATTCGCTGTTCCTGTTCCTGCTGCTTTCGCGCAATCTGGTGTCTCCGCTGAACAAGCTGTTCAGCGTGATCCAGGGCGTGCGCTCCACACAGTCGCGCGGAATTGCGGCTCCCGTCGAGCTCAGCGGATGCCGGGAGATCGCGGCGATGGGACAGGAATTCACAAACATGATGGACAACATCCAAAGGCTCAACCGGAAGATCTTCCAGACCACCTTTGAGCTCTATGAGGCCAAAATCCAAAAGCAGCAGGCCGAAATTTCCTACCTGCGCAGCCAGGTGGATCCGCACTTTCTCTACAACACGCTGGAGGTGGTGCGGCGCATGGCGATGGAGCGCAACGCCCCGGAAATCTCCGAGCTGTCGCTGGATATCAGCCGTATTTTCCGCTACAGCGCAAAGGGCGATTCCCTCGTGCCGCTGCGGGAGGAGCTGCGCATGATGGAATCGTACCTGCACATCCAGAAATGCCGGTTTGAGGATAAGCTTGAGGTAATCTGCCATTTCCCGGAGGAAACGCTTTCTCTCCAGGTGATCAAGATGCTGCTCCAGCCGCTGGTGGAAAATGCGATTTTCCACGGTCTGGAGACCAAAAGCGGCCTGGGCACGCTGTTTCTGGGAGCCAGGCGGGAGGGGGACCGCCTCCTTCTCAGCGTGCGGGATGACGGCGTGGGGATCCCGCCTGAGCGGCTGGCGGAGATCCACAGGGAGCTTGAATCTCCGCTTTACGATACCAGCAGCCATGTGGGGCTGATTAATACCCATGCCCGCATCCAGCTTCAATACGGAAAGGAATACGGGCTTACAATCTCTATGACTTCAAACAGCTTGTGACTGAATACAAAAGCCTGCCTGAGATGACGCAGCGGCTGGAAGAGCTTCTGTCCGCCACCGCGGAGGGCGCTTCGCCCGCGATCACCAACTCAAACTTTTTCAAGCTTCTCAAGTTTGTGAACGCTCATTACATGGAGGACATTTCCCTTGCGGGGACTGCCGCCATCCTGCATATGAACCCCAACTATGTCAGCCAGATGTTCCGGCGGGAGACGGGGGAAACCTTTACACGGTACATCACGGATCTGCGGATCACCCAGGCCAAAAAGCTTTTGCGCACAGAGGATTCCGCGATCTCCGACATTGCCCTTTCCGTGGGCTTCAACGATTACTTTTACTTTCTCAAAACATTTAAAAAATCACAGGGAAAACCCCGAGCCAGTGGAGGCTTGGCGAGTGACAAAAGCAAGCGGGCTTTTGTATGGAAACAGGGAGGTTGCTGAAAATGGGACGTTATGCTGCCGGCGTGGACTACGGATCGCTCTCGGGGCGGGCCGTCCTCGTCGATCTGGACACAGGAAAGGAACTGGCCGCGTCGGTTTTTGCCTATCCGCACGGCGTGATGACGCGGGAGCTGCCGGACGGCACGCCTTTACCGGATGACTGGGCCGTCCAGGATCCGCAGGACTATCTGGAGGTGCTGCGCCGCACCATCCCGCAGGTGCTGCGGGAATCCGGGGTATCGCCGGAGGACGTGATCGCCGTGGGGGTGGACTGCACGGCAAACACGGCGCTGCCCGTGCGCACGGACGGAAAACCGCTGTGCTTTCTGCCGGAATTTGCATCCCATCCGCACGCGTGGATGAAGATGTGGAAGCACCATGCCGCCCAGCCGCTGGCGGACCGGATGACGGAGCTGGCGGAGGAGCGCGGCGAAGGCTGGCTGCCCTTTTACGGCGGGCGCGTCTCCTCCGAATGGTCTCTGCCGAAGCTGTGGCAGATCGTCCGAGAGGATGAGGAGGTCTGCCGGGCCGCCGACCGCTGGGTGGAAGCCGCGGACTGGCTGGTGTGGCAGCTCTGCGGCAAGCTGACGCCAAACGCCTGCGCGGCGGGCTACAAGGCGTTTTGGCGCAAGGGGGAGGGCTATCCTCTCGATTTTCTCGAAGCCCTCGATCCGCGCCTGGCACTCGCGGTGCGGGAAAAGCTCGGCGGCGATCCGCTGCCGCCCGGCTCACTGGCCGGATTTGTGACAAAGCACGGCGCCGCTCTCACCGGGCTGGCTCCCGGCACGGCGGTGGCGGTGGGCGGAGTGGACGCGCACGCCTGCGTGCCCGCCGCCGGGATTGACGGCCCCGGCCAGCTTTTGGCCATCATCGGCACCTCAACGTGCCATATGCTCATGGCGGATCGGCCGATCGCCGTGCCGGGGATCTGCAGCGCGGTGGAGGACGGCATCCTGCCGGGCTGGTGGGGCTATGAAGCGGGCCAGAGCTGTGTGGGCGACGGCTTCGCGTGGTATCTGGACAACTGCCTGCCCGGCTCCTGCCGTGAGGAAGCCCGCCAGGAGGGCAAAAACCTGCATGCCTGGCTGCGGGAGCGCGCATCCCGCCTGCGTCCCGGCGAAAGCGGCCTGCTTGCCCTCGACTGGTGGAATGGAAACCGCTCCGTGCTCACGGACGCGTCCCTGTCGGGAACCATTGTCGGGCTGACGCTGCGCACGCGCCCGGAGGAAATTTACCGCGCGCTTCTGGAGGCCACGGCCTACGGCGCGCGCGTCATCGTGGAGGATTACCGCGCGCACGGGCTGACGGTGGATCGCTTTGTGGCGGCGGGAGGCATCCCGCTC
The DNA here is from genome assembly GCF_002160025.1 of Anaeromassilibacillus sp. An200. Classification (GTDB taxonomy): domain Bacteria; phylum Bacillota; class Clostridia; order Oscillospirales; family Acutalibacteraceae; genus Caccousia; species Caccousia stercoris. The sequence continues at coordinate 7,391 of NZ_NFJU01000051.1, read as the reverse complement.
AAGGATCCTCTCATGATGCAGATCTACGCCGACGTGCTCGGCCTGCCGGTACACATCGCCGGTTCCGCGCAGGGCCCCGCTCTCGGCTCCGCGATCCTCGCGGCAGCGGCGGCGGGGAAGAAGCGCGGCGGCTTTGCCGGTGTGAGCGAAGCCGTGCGCGCCCTGGGCTGGCAGAAGGACACGGTTTACCACCCCATTCCGGAGCACGCCGCCGTGTATGACCGGCTGTTTGCCGAATACCGCAAACTGCACGATTATTTCGGACACGAAAACAGCGTGATGAAGCGCCTGCGCGCCATCCGCGCCGGGGAAACCTGATCGTTTTCGGGGCTTGTCACGTTTTTCCCCCTCCCTTCATACACATGGAAGGGAAGGAGGCATGATCCCCATGAAAGGAATCGACGTCAGCTATTATCAGGGAAAAATCGACTGGAAGGCCGTCAGGCAGTCCGGTGTTGAATTTGCCATCCTGCGCGCGGGCTTCGGCAGCAGCGCGGCGCAGAAGGACGCCACCTTTGACGCCAACGCAAAGAACGCAACCGCCGCCGGCGTGGATGTGGGCGCGTATTGGTTCAGCTATGCCGCCACGCCGGACGAAGCCCGTCTGGAAGCGCGCATCTGCCGCGACGTGCTCGCGCCGTACTGGGGGAAATTCACTTACCCTATCTATTATGACTACGAATATGACACCGAGCGCTATGTGAAATCCAAAACGGGACGCGACCCCACGCGCGAGGAGCGCACCGCCGTGATTGCCGCGTTTCTCACGGAGCTGGAAAGCTTCGGCTGGCGCGGCGGCGTATACACGAACCGCGACTATGTGCAGAACCGGCTCAACATGGCACAGCTGGCCGGGTATGAGCTTTGGATCGCGGATTACAGCAATCCCACCACGGATCCGCGCGCGGGCATGCAGCAGACCTCGAGCACCGGGAAGGTCTCGGGAATCGCGGGCAACGTGGATATGAACACGGGCCTGCGGGACTATCCTGCCCTCCTGCGCGCCGCCGGGAAAAACGGTCTGTCCTCCGCTGTGGACTGGGTCAGCGACACCACCTCCACAGTGGAAATTGCGCGCTATGCCGTCTACACGGTGAAGATCACCGGGCGGGATATCGCCGTCATCCCCGGCACGCCGGGCGTAGTGTGGCCGATCCGCTGCCGCCGCGAGGGGCAAAGCACCTTCTGGCATATCGCCGCCGTCGGCGAACCCGGCACGGAAACCGGCCTTTATCCGGCAGGCGGCGGAAGCAAAATCTTTACCACCCGCGTCAAATAACGCCTGCGGCTCATGGGATTGCCGCGGGCTGTTAAAAAGAAAGGAGATTTCATATGCTGGAACAATTTATGACACCGGGAGGATATACCTGCGGGGAAATGGTCAGACAGGAGGACGGCACGGTGCTGGTGTTCAGCGGCGAAACGCGCGCCTGCTTTGACGGAGAACGTGAGCTGTGGCGCACCGCGTTTCACCCGCCTGTGGAGCTGATGGCGATTTCCCGCCTTCAGGACGGCAGGCTGATCGGTCTTTCCTATGACGTCCCCAAGCCCCCGGAGGTCACGGCGGCCGGGCTGAACGGCTCAACGTTCAGCCTGTGGTATTCCAAAGACAGCGGCGAATCCTGGGAAGGGCCGCACGCGATGTGCGCAAACCCCGGCTGCTACTATATGCACAACGGCCGAATCTTGCAGCTCTCCTCAGGGCGCATCCTGATTCCGGCCAACTGGGTGCCGCCCCAGGCGTACGGAAAAGGAGTGGAGACCTCCGACCTCGCGGGCGCTTTCTACAGCGACGACAACGGCGCAACCTGGAAGGAATCCAACTGGATCGCCGCCTCGACGCCCGGCGATCATCTGGCGGAGAGCATTGCTGTGGAGCTGCCGGGCGGTCAGGTGAAATGCTTCATGCGCTGCACCTCCGGCTATATGCGCCAGGCCCTCTCCCGCGACGGCGGCGTTACCTGGGAGCCGGAGACCGCCACCTCCCTGCGGATGCCCTGCTCTCCGTTCACTGTGGTGAAGGATCCGTTCACGCAGGATTATTATGCCGTGTGGATCCATTCCTTCCCGGCTCCCATGTACCAGTGTCCCCGCAGCCCGCTTTCCCTGGCCGTAAGCCATGACAACACCGCGTCGTGGGAATTCCTCGGAGATCTTGAGTGCAACCCGAATTGCAGCTATGGCTATCCGGTCATGGCCTTTCAGGAAAATCACCTGTTTTTCCTGTATTACGTCAATGAGCAAAGCCGCAGTTTTTCTTATGAACAGAACCGCCTGAAGCTGAAAATTATGGAACGCACAAGCTTACCGCTGAAATAAACAGAAAGGGTGTCTCCCGTTTCCATCACGGGTGACACCCTTTTTTCAAATCCGGCAGATGATCCAGAGCGTAGTCAATGCACTGATTGATGAATTCGCTCCTGCTTAAATGATACTGCGCCGCACAGCGATCAATGGTTTCCAGCTTTTCAAAATCAACACGGATCGTAATGGGATCCTTTTTATATTGTTTCGGTACAAAATCCGACATTACTCCCCCTCCTTTCTATAGAATTATAAGGCTAACACAGCGCAAAACACAAGCTTTTTCAAACCTTGACGCAAACTTACAGCGCGTGGTATCATGAAAAGCAGGCTAAGCCGGGGAGGATATAGAGAGATGACATTGGAAGAATTTTTCAGGGATAATCCCCGCGCCGCTCTGGCCTTTTCCGGCGGAACAGATTCCGCTTTTCTGCTGTGGGCGGCGGCGCGGTATGGGGCGCAGGTGCGCGCCTATTTTGTGAAAACAGCGTTTCAGCCCGCCTTTGAGCTGCGGGACGCGGAGCGGCTGGCACGGGAGCTTTCCATGCCGCTGACGGTGGTGGAAGCGGATATCCTCGCTGTGCCGGGCGCGGCGGAGAACGGGCCGGAACGCTGCTACCACTGCAAGCGTGCGCTGTTTACCCGCCTGACGGAAGCCGCACGGGCAGACGGCTTTTCTCTCCTGATCGACGGGACGAACGCCTCCGACGACGCGGGCGACCGCCCCGGGATGCGCGCCCTGCGCGAGCTTTCCGTGCGCTCGCCGCTGCGCGAATGCGGTCTGACCAAAGAGGAAGTGCGCAGCCTTTCGCGGGAGGCCGGTCTGTTCACCTGGGACAAGCCCGCCTACGCCTGCCTGGCTACGCGCATTCCGACCGGAACCCGGATTTCCCGGGAAACACTCGAAGCCGTGGAACAGGCGGAGGACGCGCTTTCGGCGCTCGGCTTTTCGGATTTCCGCGTGCGCGTATTCGGCGGAGCCGCACGGATTCAGCTCACCGGGGAGCAGATGAACCGGGCGTGGGAGCGCAGAGAGGAGATCCTCCAAACCCTGCGCCTCCTGTTTCCCGCTGTCCTGCTGGATCTGGAACCGCGCCAGCCCTCGCGGTAAGGAGGAAACGCCATGGACAACAAGCATGAAATTCTCGCGCTCCTGCGCGGCGTGGCGGACGGTTCCGTCACCCCGGAGGACGCGCTGCTGCAATTCAAACAGTCGCCGTTTGAGGATCTTGGCTATGCGAAGGTCGATTTCCACCGGAGCGTGCGGCAGGGCGCGTCCGAGGTGATCTACGGCGCAGGCAAGACGCCGGAGCAGATCGCCGGAATCGCCGCCGCCATGGGAGCGCGCGGCTGCCGCAACATCCTGATCACCCGCATGGGCGAGGAGGCGGCACGGCAGGTAAGCGAAGCCGTCCCGCTCGATTACCATAAGGACGCGCGGTTCGGCGTGGCGTTCCCGGGAGAACGGGAGTCGCTGGGGAAAATCGTGGTGGCCACGGGCGGCACAAGCGATCTGCCCGTCGCGGAGGAAGCCGCTTTGACGGCGGAAACGCTGGGAAACCGTGTGGTGCGCCTGTACGACGTGGGCGTGGCCGGGCTGCACCGGCTGCTGTCGCATCTGGACGATCTGATGAGCGCCCGGTGCGTCGTGGCGGTGGCAGGCATGGAAGGGGCGCTGGCCTCCGTCATCGGCGGGCTGGTGGACTGCCCGGTGATCGCCGTGCCGACCAGCGTGGGCTATGGAGCCAGCTTCGGCGGCCTTGCCGCGCTGCTCTCCATGCTCAACTCCTGCGCCTCAGGGTGCAGCGTCGTGAACATTGACAACGGCTTTGGCGCGGGCTACCTCGCCGGCATGATCAACCAGATGGAAGGATTGGAGGAGCACCATGAAAACCCTGTATCTTGAATGTGCCATGGGCGCGGCGGGCGATATGCTCATGAGCGCCTTGTATGAGCTGCTGGACAACAAGGACGATTTCCTTCGCGTGATGAACAGCCTGAGCTTGCCCGGCGTGGAGGTGCACGCCGAGCCTGCCGTCACCGCCGGAATCGCCGGGACACATATGCGCGTGCTGGTGCATGGCCAAGAGGAACTGGAGCATGGCCATGAGCACGAACATTGCCACGGCCACGAACACTGCCACGACCATGAGCACGAACACTGTCATGATCATGAACACCCGCATGAGCACGGACATTGCCACGACCATGTGCATGGGGAGGAGCTTTCCCACACGCACAGCCATGAGCACGGCCATGCGCACCACCATCACGCGGGGCCGGGGGAGATTGCGGCACTGATCGACACGCTGCCGCTGCCGGAGACGGTGCGTAAGCGGGCGCGCAGTGTCTATGACGCGATTGCCGCCGCTGAAGCGCGCGCACACGGCTGCCCGGTGGGAGACGTACACTTTCATGAGGTGGGCGCGCTGGACGCTGTGGCCGATGTGGTGGGCGTATGCTACGCCATGGAGCTGCTTGCCCCGGATCGCGTGGTGGTTTCGCCGGTGCATGTGGGCAGCGGAACGGTGCGCTGCGCACATGGTGTGATGCCCGTTCCGGCTCCGGCCACGTCATACCTGCTGGAAGGTGTGCCGATCTACGGCGGCGCGGTGCGCGGCGAGCTGTGCACGCCGACGGGAGCGGCGCTCCTGCGCGAGTTTGCGTCCTCGTTCGGCTCTATGCCCGCCATGGTGACGGAGTGTGTGGGCATCGGCGTGGGAACGAAGCAGTTTGAGCAGGCCAACTGTGTGCGCGCCTTTTTCGGGCGGGAGAGCGCCGGGGAAGCCGCTCCCGGCAGCGAGGCGAACGGGGAGATCTGCGAGCTGGTCTGCAACCTGGACGACATGACGCCGGAGGAGCTGGCCTTTGCCGCCTCGCGGCTGCTGGAGCTGGGCGCGCTCGACGTGTATCTTACGCCCGGCACGATGAAGAAGGGCCGTCCCGGCCATGTGCTCACCGTGCTCTGCGAGCCGCTGCGGGAAGCGGAGTTTGCGCGCCTGATTCTGCGGCACACCACCACCAACGGCCTGCGCGTGCGCCGCTGCGCCAAGTATTTTCTGAAGCCCGGCCAGGAGGAAACGGAAACACCGTGGGGAACGGTGCGCGTCAAGACGGCGGAGGGCTTCGGTGTGACGCACCGCAAGATGGAGTTTGAGGATGCCGCCGCTCTCGCCCGCAAACATGATATTCCGCTTCCCAAGCTGAAAGACTGAGCTGGGTTGCTGCATGCGGCGTGCGCGGAAATATTTGTCCAGCTGAAAATTACAGCTAACCTGCCGTGCTGCTCCGTGGCCGGGCCGCGGGCTGCACAGCAAGGCCCCCTTGCGACGTCAGATCGCAAGGGGGCCGATTTCTTTCGCCATGCCGGGCGGCGGGCTTGCCCGCCGCTTGCGCGAAGTGCGTCAAGGCTCAGCCTTGCGGCGTGCGCGAAGTGCGTCAAGGCTCAGCCTTGGGCTTAGACTAAGGGGAGAAGGGTGGCCGCCATCGAAACGAGCAGAACGGCGGCTGAAATGGCGGCGTAGAGCAGGACCTCACGTTTTAATGACAGCACAGAAATTCCTCCCTCTCAAATGGGTTTTTGTTGTTTATACTAGATAGACGGAGAAACGGGGCGTTTTGTTTCACATTTTAAAAAAATTTATTCCAGAGCGTTTTTCTGGGGGCTGCTGGACATTTCCCCTCGTTTGCCGTATAATAGGAGAACAATCTGACCTTGCGGACAAAAAGGGAGGTTCCAACTATGTGGACCAGAGCACAATTAAAAGCCAACGCCAAATATGCCATGCGCGGGCGCTACGGAAAATGCCTGCTCGCTTCGCTGGCTGCCGATGCAATCCCGGTGCTGTACAGCCTCCTGATTACCATCGTCACCTATGCCACCATCATTCCTCTTTACATCCAGATCTTCCAGGAACCGGAGACCACGCAGACGGAGGAATGGGCGTGGGGCGTGATACGCACCATGAACGATCTGAACACGCGCGTAAACGCTTCTCAGTTTTTTTACTATATCCTTTCCATCTTTATCGTGATGCCTTTGACCGTCAGCGCGGCACGCTTTTTTGTGCACAACCGCTTTGGCCATGTGGATCTCAAACTGATTAAAACCGCCTTCACCGCCAGCTACAGCCGCAGCATGGGAGCCATGTTTGTGACAAACCTGTTTATCTCCCTGTGGACGCTGCTTCTGGTTGTTCCCGGCATCATCAAGCAGTGCGAGTATTTTATGGTGCCGTGGCTGCTCTCCGACAACCCGAATCTGACCGGTGAGCGCGCCCGCGAGATCAGCCGCATGATGACCGACGGGCACAAATGGAACATCTTCGTTTTGGAGCTGTCTTTCCTCGGCTGGTATCTGCTGGGCAGCCTTGCGTTGGGCGTCGGCATAGTATTCGTCAACCCCTATTACCGTGCCACCTGCGCGGAGCTGTATGTCTGCCTGCGCCAGAACATCCTGCAAAGCGGATGTGTCACTCCCGCGGAGCTGAATTTGGCCCCGCCCACACCGTGGCCTCCTGTGACACCCACCCGCTGAGCGTCGATTTCTTTCATTAAAAAATACGCGGAGCGCCGCCCCTTTTCTGCATGAGGGGACGGCGCTCCGCTTTTTTACGCTATTGGGGCAGGCGTCACAAACCGCAAGGCTGGGGAATAGGATAAGGTATCTTCATCTGCCGGAAAGGAGAGACCCCCTATGACGTGTGATTCCCGCTGCTTTCCCCCGTTTTCCCACGGGCCGTGCCCGCCCCCCTGGCCCACAGTGGGACCGACCGGCCCCACCGGGCCAACCGGAGCAACGGGAGCCACCGGGGCAACCGGCCCGGCGGGCGGGGTAACGGGCGTCACCGGCATGACGGGGGCGACCGGGGCCACAGGGGCGACCGGCCCAACCGGCGCGGCGGGACCGACGGGCGCCCCCGGGCCAACGGGACCCACTGGCCCCACCGGCGCTCCCGGCAGTGTGACGGGGGCAACCGGCCCCACCGGGCCGCAGGGAGCCGCCGGAGTTCCCGGCGCGCGGGGAGCGACCGGAGCCACCGGCGCAACCGGCGCGACAGGGGCAACCGGTCCCGCCGGGCCGCAGG
>NZ_NFJU01000050.1 GCF_002160025.1 Anaeromassilibacillus sp. An200 | reverse complement strand
CACAAATTCTTTCAGATCAGCCTGAGGGTATTTGTAGCCAAGTTTTTTCAGGTCGATGATGCTTTTGTCGGAGAGCATCTTGGCAAACAAGCTGGCATCCATTGCGTTCGCCTCTGATATAACATGATATCAATTAGTATCAGTATAACAGAAGATCCCCACATGTGCAAGCATTTATACAAACGGTGTGCCGCTGAATCATCTCTCAGAACGGGAAACCTCTCTGATAACAGAGCTGGAGCTGTCTGCCACACCCGAATCAGAGCCAATCCCGGAGATAGAGGTTAACCCTGTCAATTGAAATCATGCCGGCTGTCTCAGGATGCTATGTCGTGGTTCCAGTCCAGATCACCGATCGACGCCAAAGTAAATGGTGGACAGCCAGTAGCCTGTGCGACATCACACCATCTGGTCCTCGTCAGAGAAACTGTTGAGATAGATGATAGGCACATTTACTTCAAAACCCAGAAAAAGATATCATTTTACCTTTAACTGAGAAAGTATACATCGTTTGAATCATCTGCTTTCTATTTTGACAGGGGGCTACACTATTAGAAGTCCTTTTTAACGTACATAAATAATATAATATAAATGTAACGGAAATAATTTCAATAGGGGATCCCACACTCCGTGAAAAGTGATGCCCACCGGGATATCATATATTCATATTGCTTTGGGTGTGTCTGCGCCAGCCGTTCAAAGCGGTTGATTCCAAATTTTCGTCGTTCTGAGCACAATCCAAAGCCACAATACATGCAGCCATTTCTTTGATAGCCTTGATTATATAAATCTGAAACAGGAAGTTTGTAAAGTTTAATGTAGTTCCATATGTCTTGGGTTGTCCAAAAAGATAATGGTCGGCATTGGTTATCTTTCTTTTGAAAAAAGATATTGGAACCATTGGTAATCCAATCTTTTTTTCGGATTTGACTTTCTTCTGCCAATGTTCCAATAATGCTACATTGCATTTGCATATGCTTTGCCATGCGCTTTAAAGGCGATTTCTTTAGTTTTTCACAGCACAGGTCAGAAATATTGTAATTCAAGTAAGGCAGAGCTTGTGGATACATGCGTTCCAAGTAATCCAATGCATGTTGTTTTGTTACTGGCGTTTTAGCGTGTCGGTATGTCCGTATTCCGTTGGCAATCGTTCTGCCTCAAAAAGGACGTCACTGTCTGCGTCAGAGATACAGAGATCGGATTCTTTCTCCTGAACAATAACCGGCTCGAGAAGATCGGGAACTTCCTCGCCTTTCCATTGAAGATAAGAGGCAATTTCAAACGGCATTTTATGAAATGCTGGCCGGTCATAACCGGCAGAACGCCGCAGCCATTGCGAACCGTGAACTTCCCTGTATCGTCAAGGAAAATCTTTCCGATGAAGATGCCTGGATTTATGTGATCGAAACCAATGTGCTGCTGGCAAAGGGTGTGCCGGAATCGGAGATAGCCTTTGTTCACGACGCCACTTCTGAAGCACAGCGGCAGGAACTGTTCGAGCGTACCCGCCAAGGAAAAGTCCAAAAGCTGATTGCAGACAGTTTGGAGCGCACCGGTCTTTCTCCACGCTATACCCGACCGGATGAAAAGAAAAAGGACATCTTTCCGCCCAAGGAAAAAGACGAGAACCGGGTCTTTGCCAAAGACCTGATGGGCAACAAGCACTACTACTACCGCTTCTACAACGAAAACGGCATTGAACTCTACACAATGGAGAAGAAACGGGAGTTCTTCCAAACAGTTTATATTCCATGTGACGGGTTTATGGTGGGCATTGACCAGCGGCACCGGCTTGAGGAAGTCCTGAAATGGCTGCCCACGCTGGAGCATGGCATCCGGGGTGAGATCGAGAGGGTTTTCAATCAGAGTATGGAAGCCCTGGACCGGTGGGCTGATCTGGGATTTGCCAATCTGCTTGGACGGTACGAGGAAGCAAAAGCCCACAATGCCCCCATTGCTGCGGAACGGCAGCGGCAAGCTAATGAAAGGCGGGCGCAGCAAGACGCCCGTGAACAGCAGTTGGCACAAGAACGACAGGCCCGTTACGATTCCGCCATCCGTGAGGCCGAAGGAAATATTATGGCGGGAAAGGAGGTGATAAACCGGGAGATCAACGGCAAATCTCTCATTATGCAGCTCTTTCGTGAGCATGAAATTCCTGTTCCTCTCAAAACACAGGGCTGGATCATCAATTCGCTTCACAGTATCCGGTACGACCCCCAAATTGGAGAATGGAACTACCGCTATTTCAAAGGCAGCCGGAACAGCACCAAAATGTTTGACCTGCTTTCCAAACTGTCCGCTGCGATTCAGACCCGACAGCAGTTTGAAGAACATGGGGCGTCCCCGCCGGACAGCCCTGTATTGGACTGTGAGGAAGAACAGGATATGGAACTGTAAATCTGTTTTTTGAAAGGAGCCAATATGAAAAAAGCAATTTTGAGCGTATCCGCTGCCGCCGCCATGATTGGCGGCCTTTTCTATTTTGGCTGGTATCGCAACCGCCACGGCGCCAACTAAGCGAATCGACCTGTCTGGAGGGAGGTGAAGCGATATGCCGATGACAGCGACAATGGCGCCCTACACCCTTTTCATACTGGATGATGATACCCCTCTGAACCCTCGTGAGGATCACGACTGCCTGGGGAAAATGGTCTGCTGGCATAGCAGATACAGCCTGGGCGAGAAGCACGATTATGATGAGCCAAGCGATTTCCTGCGGAACCTGCTGTTTTCTGAATACTCCAGCGGCCATGACCGGAACAATCCGGTTTTTGCATTTCTCAAATCTGGCAAGGCCAAAGATGCCCGATTGGAATATAATCGCTCCACGCGGGAGTGGGAATTGCGGGAGAATCAGCACTGGAGTTCAGACAGCGATTGGTATGTGTCCTCCAGCTATGCGGCCTCGTTGAAAGATGAAGTCCCGGACTGGTTTTTGGATGATTGCCTTTCTGCCCTCACCACCGGCGAACTGTTTTCGCTGGTAGAACAAATGGATGGCATGGTGATTCTTCCGCTTTACCTGTACGATCACAGCGGGATCACCATGAACACCTGCGGCTTTTCTTGCCCGTGGGATTCCGGTCAGGTTGGCTGGATCTACGCAGATAAAGCGATGATCGAGCAAGAACACGGGAAAATCACCCCTGAAATATTGGAGAAGGTTCGTCAAACCCTGGAAGCCGAAGTCAAGGAGTACGATTACTACCTGACCAACCAGTGCTATGGATTCCAGCTTTTCAAGGAAGATGTAGAGGTGGATAGCTGCTGGGGATTCCTGGGGGAAATCCGGGATGTTCAGGATGCTGTAAAGGAGCATCTGCCGGAGGACTGCAACCCGGCAATCGTTGAATCGCTCCAATTTCAGTATGAGGAACTGGACATCGACGAGTATTTGGAGCGATTGCAGGAAGAAACGGAGGGATTAGGAAGGCAAACAGCGTGGATATTCTGTCCCTGGCCCGTGGCTATGGATATGAGCCGGAAAAGGCAGGCCGCAAAGCTGTCCACATAAAGCACAGCGGCGGGCTTTACATCTTCCCCGAAAACAATCGCTTTTTCCAATGGACGGGTCCTGATGATGGAGTCAAAGGCGGCGCCATTGATTTGCTGCCGAATGTTCCCTGATGCTCAATGGCCGTGGAAATACCTATGAACAGAAAAAAGTGGACATCGTTCTGACCGAACAAGAAGCAGAGGCCGTGGGAACTGTGGTGGATATGGAACTCTGCGGCCACCATCCGCCGGAGGCCGAGGCAATTTTGAACTCTGCGCTGGAGAAGATCGACCGGATTGCCTTTGCAAAAGTCCAGACCATCACCTGTCACGGGAAAGACGATTACTCTCTCTGGTCTGCGGAGATCCCCAAAGATATGCTGCACTCCATTCTGCACGAAGCCTGCGAACGGGTTGGAACCCTGGATGAACTGATGGACGCAATGAACCCGAAGGACGGGTATGAAATGCGGCTGTTCATTCAGACCCCGGGACGGCAGTTTGCGTTCTACCGCATCCCTGAACGGCTCTCCAATCTGGAGGACTACGCCAATGAGGGCTGCTCTGTCCGAGGAACAAAGGACGAAATCATGGCGGAGATTTTTACCGAGTGGGCGCCCGCCCAAGAAGATCTGGAAGATGACTTTGAACTGTGACAGCCCGCACTTTTCTTTTCATCTGTACCTGCCCGCCCCCCCTGCGGGGGCGCCCCGCAACCGGAATCCGCAGGCCACGCCCTGCGGTTCTCGGTTAAGGCAGGAATAGCCGTCATACCTGACGGCGGGCTGACAGCTTGAAAGCCGTGCTTTCAACGGTGTTTTGAGGATTTCAAAGAGTATGATTTTTTGATTCTGGTGTGATTTTTGTCATACCGCACTTTGTATCCGTTCTACCCACCGATTCTAACCATCCTCTGCGTTAGAATGGTTAGAATGGTTAGAATGGTTAGAATGTGAAAAGCATTTTGTCAGAGCGCCGGATGAACCGGCGCCTTTTCTGCTGGAAGGGAGGATTGATTTGAAGGAATCGCCCATAAAAACAGAGCGCAAGACGCTCCATCTGCCGGAGGATACCATTCGGGCGCTCAATAAGCTGGCGGCCAGGAACGGGACGGACTTTTCCAAAGAAGTGCGCAGGGCGATTGACGAATATCTGGATTTGGAAACCACCGCCGAAAATATTGACATGATAAACGGGGTCATCCGGCAGGAACTCAGCGGGCAGCTCAAAGCCCTGGGGAACCGGTTGGCCGGACTGATAAATCGCCTGACGATCATATCTGCTGCGGGCTATTATGCTAATATCGCCATAATCGCAGACCTCATTGACCAAGATCGCTATTCGTCCTTTGAAAAAATCGAGTCGGCGGCCCGAAAGCGGGCATTGGCATTCGCCAATCAGAAAAACGCAGATGCACTACGCACTTTCATGGATGACGAGGAAATGCGGAAAGCCATCCATGCCGTACAAGGAGGGTCCCGTGTCGATTCTGATTTATAAGCAGCGGCACCGGCACCCCAACTATAAGAAAACACCGAAAGGCAACTATGCACATATCGGTTACATTGCAACTCGTCCCGGTGCCGTGAAAAATGAGGGGATGCGCCACGGGCTGTTCGGTAAGCTGGAGCCGGGGGCGGTCAAAGAGTTTGACACCTGGCAGGAAGCCGCCCGCCTGGTTCGGGAGCTTTCCTATCGTCGGGTCAATATGTATCGTGGCATTATCTCTTTTTCACCTGAAACGGCCGCCGAATTGGGGCTGTCCGATCACAAAGCGTGGGAGGACTATATCGATTGCCACATTTTGACCTTGGCAAAGTTCAATGGAATCCGGGTGCAGGATTTGCAATGGGTAGCTGCCCACCATAACGAAAAAGGCTATCCCCACATCCATGTGGTGTTCTGGAATAAGAATCAGCGAACAATGGTCCCTTTTGTCCATCCAAGCATCCCGAATAAAATCCGTAAGCAGCTTATTCGGGATACCTTTGCCGAACGCATCAAGGCATATTGCGAGGACAAACAGCAGGCCAAGGAACACCTGTCGGCCATCACAGACGAAATGATCGACGAGTTTGAGAAGTATATGGAACAGCTTCACCCGCAGGAATATCGCCGCCTGCGTGAAGCGTTTGGGCGAATCACGGATGATGAACTGGGGACTTCCCCTTTGGACAGCGTTATTGGTGCAATGAAGATTGCCCCCTTTCTCTCACGCCTGTTCGCGCTGAAGGAGAAAATGCCGAAAAAGGGACGGCTGTATTACAAATTGCTGCCAGAGGATGTGAAGGTCGAAGTGGATGCCTTTGTTGCCTTCCTGAAAGAAAACAACGAGTACATCCGCAATCTGGTTCAGGACTATGTGGAGAGCAAAACCCGCCTTGCCATGCTCTATGACACCGACCCGACCCACATCAAAGAACAGCAGGAAAAGGCTGTGGCAGAGGCCGATAAGCTGATCGCCAATAAAATTCTCGATGTGATCCGCACCATGCTGTGCAAAGACCGTGAGGTCCAGTCTTTTGAATATACAGAGGCCCGGAAAGCCTACTTCACCGAACAGATGATTTGCGAAATTCTAATAGCGCTGGAGCAGGCTGCTATGAGTTTTGACATGGAATACGACGACCGGCAAAAGGCCATGAGTACCGAACTGTCAAAGGCGGCCCGAAAAGAGTGGTATCTGCGGCATAAGGACAAGGGGATGGAACCATAGCAATCCGCAAATAAATGTATTGTCGAAAAGTTTTGCGATTATAAACCGCAAGACTGATTGACCACCTGTGCGTTTTGCGGTATAATAATAGCGAATGGAGGTGGTCACGATGATTGAAAGACCGTTATATGTGGATAAGATTATGGCCTATGTAGATACTCCTTTTGTTAAAATCCTTACAGGGGTGCGCCGCTGCGGAAAATCTACCATACTGAAAATGATTATGGAAAGGCTGAAAACGGAACGAAACATCCCGGAAGATCGCATTATAAGCTGTCGTTTTGATTCTATGGAATATGAGGATATGACGGCAAAGCAGATCTACACGCTATTGAAGGATCAGCTTTCCTCCACAGGAAGGACTTATCTGTTTCTGGACGAGGTTCAGGAAATCAAAGGCTGGGAAAAGGTCGTAAACTCACTGGCATCCGATTTTGATGTTGACTTGTATATTACAGGCTCCAACTCCAGAATGATGTCCTCTGAAATAGCGACCTATCTTACTGGCCGATACATTTCCTTCCGCATTTTTACCCTGTCTTTTGGCGAATATCTGATGTTCAAAAGCAAATTCGCCAATGTTGGGGAGCCGAAAGCAGAACTTGCCAATTATGTTCGCCTGGGAGGATTTCCGGCAACGCATTTGCAGGCGTATTCTCAGGATGAAATCTACACGATTGTCCGGGATATATACAATTCCACGATCTTCTCGGATATTGTAAAGCGAAATCAGGTTCGGAAGATCGACCAGTTGGAGCGTGTCGTAAAATACACATTCAATAATGTCGGCAACACCTTTTCCGCCAAGTCCATTGCAGATTACCTGAAAGCAGAACGGCGATCCCTCGACAACGAAACGGTTTACAGCTATTTGGAAAAGCTGGAAAAGGCATATCTGCTTCACCGCTGTTCCAGATATGACTTGCAGGGGAAGGAAATCCTGAAAACGCAGGAAAAATTCTATCTGGCCGATGTTGCCTTGCGATACAGTGTTCTCGGCTATAACGCAGACAGCGTTGCTTCCAGCCTTGAAAATATCGTATATTTGGAACTCTGCCGACGGGGATATACTGTCAATGTGGGGAAAACCGGAGATAGCGAGATTGATTTTGTAGCAGTCAGACAAAACGAAAAAATCTATGTTCAGGTGACGCAGGAGATCAACTCGGAAAAGACAGAAAAGAGAGAATATAGCCGCCTGCTTGAAATACCGGATAATTACCCCAAATTTGTTCTCACAACAGACGAATTTGCCGGTGGGAACTATGAGGGAATCAAGACAATGCACATAGCGGATTTCCTGCTCAGTGCGGAGTATTGACATCGAACACCAGATGAAACTCAATGAAAATCTACTGTCTGCCGGAAAAAGTCCCTTGAAAAAGTTGTGACTTTGGAAGAAAAGTCCCTTGAAAAAATTGATATTGCCATACAGAAAGCAGTCCTGCGGGGCTGCTTTTTCTATTTTCAGATGATTATGAAAAACAAAAAAGTGACCGGCCACCCGGTTCCAGAAAGGAGAAAGGATGAGAACAGCGAACACTTCCTATAAGCAAAATGGTGTGCCGGTGTCGATTCCGAGCGGTTCGTATGGCATTGCTCATTTGACGGTTCACCAATATGAATACCCCAAAGGACACCCCTGCCATAACTGCCCTTATACCCTGCGCACCTCTGTCCCGTCCTGTATGTTCCCTGAACGAAGGGACGGCGGCTGTCTATGGTACGATCTGAAAAAACAGCGGCGCCCGCCGCTGCCTGCGGTTTACCCCAAAAATCAGGCGGCGGCAGAGCGCATTTTTGCTTTCGTTGAAGTTCTCAAAGATGTAATGAAGCGAAAAGGTTATCAGGAAAGGAGGAAACCGATTGCGAAATAAAACCGATTTTTACAGGCTGTTCTTTGAACAGCTTGCCCGGCGCGGCTTTGATGTGAAGCGGTCCCAATCTTCCGATTACATCGCTGATATTTATTTCAAGAACCAGCTTGTGGCCTATTTCTCCAAAGCCGATACGGTGATCCAGAACCCCTTTGTCACAGTCAAGGACAAACTCATTCGCCTTATCAACGATACGGCCCAGGACACGGCGAACAAAGCGGGTATCTGCCGCGACTGTCCTTATACTGACGCCAATGAGAAACTTCCCAATGGCTCTTATAAGCTGGCAGAATACAATGGAGTGACTCTCGCCTGCAAGGAGCATCATCTGTTTGGCTATGTGTTCTCCACCTACCGCACCGCCCCGGATTCCGGCGAAATGATGGCCCGCCAGATTTTTTACAACAAGGAATTTGCAGGACAGGATTTCGCCAAACGGAGCGGTTTGGTGGATGAACGTGCGCTGTTCACCGAAGAAGAACTCCGGGTCCTTCATGCGGGCTTGGTTAAGATGAGCATACTCGATCAGGATGTTTCCAACGAGGCCCGTGAATCTGTGGAACGGATTCTTGACAAAATCGAGGACATTATCCCGGAGCTGCGGGAGCAGGAAATGGAGTTTGACTTTGATATGGAGTTCGGCCAGCAGGAAGAAATGGAGATTGGAGGATAGCAAGAATGAGCAGCAAGAGAAATCAGACCATCGCTATCGCCCGTTTCCTGATGTATAAATACGGGCTGAACCAGCAGCTTGAGGGCATGACGGACGAAGAATACCTGGCGCATCCTATTGGCTTGGATGTGGGGCAATATGTAGCTGACCTGATGAAATACTGCCCGGAGCATATCGTCGATCAGGTCATGGAACATCAGGATGATCTTTTGCGGCGCCTTGGTACGGATTACCTCACCGTCATAGCCTATATGCCTTATGAGGAAGATGGAGGGACAAAGTATGCGTGATGGACGCCCGAATCCTGATATTTGGGGAAACATCATCACCTGCGGAGAGATCGCCGTAGGCATTTACGAGATCGTCGGCACAAAGAAACGTGGGCTGGAAGTGCCGAAGGCTGTTGCCGAGGAAATTCTGCCGGAATCTGTGGTGGAACAGGCTGCACAGGACGGTGAAAGCCTTTGTTTTACCGACCCGGTTTCCAACGCTATCGTTGCGGACGCCCTGCTGGAACAGGAACTTGTCACCGATCCGCAGGCGGTGGCCCGTCTGGACGCAATCCGGCAGCTCGATGATGTGGCCTATGATACGGCCTTTGAACCGCCTGTTTCAGACTATGAGCTGGACGGGCTGGACTTGGAAAGATAGGAGTTTTCAATGAAAATCCTGGACTTCGACCTGGAAGGAAGTCACTTCATCATCGAAGCAGACATTTCGCCGCGCCAAGAGGCGGATGATGATATGGAGTGTCAATGGCTCCGGTACGACTTTGATAACACGCAGGTTTATAAGGAAACGGACGGCGCTGTTTCGCCGTTCCAAATTACAGCCGTTGCCTGGGCTGGCTATCAACTGACTGCCGATCATGCGTTGAAAGATGTGATCGGACGCATTTCCCGCAATGAAACCGGCAAGCTGACCGTTCATTATGTCTGTCCAGAGCTTCAAGAGTTTTTCGATGAACTCAAAAAATATCCGGCTATCAGCGGGAAACGAACTATTCCGTACTTCATTTTTCACGGCGGCGATATTGCAAAACTGGCGTATGCGACCAATGAGTTTCTGTATTACGAGGACAGTAACTATATGCCGCTGATGTTCCGTACCGTTGACGGCACTCTTGTTTCCGACAATGAATTTGCCGATATGGGGCTGTATGAATCTGAGGAAAATGTTGAGAACGGAACAGAACACATTTTGCCGTTCACAGATTACGGTTCCGATGTGGAAAGCGCCTGTGATTTAGAGGACGAGGAAGATCTGGAAATTTGAAACTCAGAGGTTTGCGGGCTATGTTCTGTCGCCGGTGGGCAGTTTTCATCGACTTTTGCACCGTCCATCTGTTGGGTGGATGGGCTTAATTTGGAAAGGTAGGTGTTACTTTGAGGCTGGTCTATATTTCTTCCCCCTTGCGGGGAGATATGGAAAAGAATATGGAAAAGGCAAAGGACTACTGTGCTTATGCAGCATCCTGCGGCGTGATTCCCTTGGCGCCGCACACGATTTTCACGCAATATCTGAATGACGCAGTGCCGGAGCAGCGGGAACAGGGCTTACGAATGGGTCACGAACTGCTGGAGCGCTGCGATGAACTCTGGGTAATGGGCGACACCATCTCTCAGGGAATGAAGGACGAAATTGGCCTGGCTACTTTTCTGCAACTCCCGATTCTCTATGTATCCGATGATATGGTGAAGAATCAGAAAATGATCCGCCAGTCGGATCGCCCTCTGGACATAAATGACTGCATCCCCGAAAGTAGCCAGTACAACTACGAAAATCAATTTCTGGTTCTCAAATCTGGGGTGAGCAGCAAGGGCAAGGACATGACTGCCGACGACTCCATCTGGTATGCCCGTAACGGTTTTGGATGTATTTATGGAGCCAGAGGTCAGGCCGTGTATGCAGAAAGCCTGTTGACCGGCAAATACATTCATTGGGAACGACATGACTTCTGTGGCATCGTTAAGCCGGAAAGTTTGAAAGAATGGCTTCTGGATAAGCCGGTCAGGAATGAGGCTGCCGAAGAACTCACCAAGTTTGTCACCCCTGAACTTATAAGCGCAGCCAAACAGAACCATACTGCTTGCGGCTATCCTTTTCTAATCGGGTATGCCCCTGCGGAGGGCGGTCTGCATGAAGCGTTCTGCCTGGACCCCGATCCGGTCAATCTTGCATCTTTTATTGTGAAGATGGGGAAAGAGCGCGGCGACCTGATGATTTGTACTCCGTTGGATACCCCGTTTTTGAACACCTTCGGGACATTCATTGACCGCTGCGCGGATCAGGACTTTTTGCAAAAGCATCTATTGCCGGTCCTGATTCCCATGCAGATGGGCGAAACGGAGCCGCAGGCAATCAAGCTGACTGAGGATCAAGACAATGAAGCGTTTCTGGATGATTTTGCTGTTGAGGATGATATGGAATTATGAAAACAAAGCCTAAATTGATGGTTTGTGCGCTGATCTTCGTTTCCGGCGCGATTCTCAACCTGTTTTTCTCAACAGCGGTTCACGGTCTGCTGACAAGAGAGATCACCCGGCTTTCACTTCTCCCCATCGGGGACTGCCTTGCCAGCCTACTTTCCAACCGCCAGCACATGATGTTGTATCTGTGTCTGCAAGGGTTTGTAAGTGTGTTGGCGGTTATGTTCTTCCTGACCAACATGAGGCCGTATGAATCAGACCTGGACACGATCACCCCGGAAATTCAGACACCCAGAGCCGTGGGCCAATACCAGCATGGTTCAGCCCGGTGGATGACCGATTCCGAGAAAGACAAAGCATTTGACAGCTATATTCTTGACCCGCACAACCCAACGATCCGGCAGCTCTTAGATACCGGATACGATGGTTTGGATTTTCTCAAAGAAAAATAAGGAGGCGATAAATTGAAGTTGAACCTTCACCCCAAAGGTATTCCCAAGCAGGAACCTTTGGGAGCGGATACTCCGCTGAAAAAAGGCGGCGTGGTGGTAGGTATGCGACAAGGAGGAACAGATCAGTATGCCAGCGGTACACCTGCAAGAAAACAGCAAACTAATCTCCGGCCATGTGGCCGAGAAAAAAGGGTATCTCTATTGGGTTCTAAACCTTACCGATGAGAACGGTAAGAGAAAGCCCAAATGGATTCCCACCCATAAGAAAGTCAAGGGCAATAAGACCTGGGCAAACAATATGCTTCCCACCATCCGAAAGGAATGGACGGAAAAGCTGCTTCAGGAGGCTATGGCCTCACAGCAGTCGGCTTCTCCGTCTGGCCCGTCATCCGCAGCGATTTCCTTTGTGGATTTCCTGTACCAGTGGCTTGAGTACAAGTACAAGTCTGCTACCGGACGGGTGATGGACAGCAAGCCCATTGAACTCTCGACCTATTCGGGATACGAACAACAGCTTAACAACCCCATCGCCCCGTATTTCCGAGAGCATCCTGTCGCCCTTTGTGACCTTACCAAACAAGATATTCTCGCTTTTTATGAGAAAGAATTGGAACGGGTCAAGCCGACCACCGTTAAACATTACCACGCTCTGATTCATGGGGCGTTGAATTATGCGGTTGACAAAAATCTGATTCCAAGCAATCCGGCTGACCGGATTATCATTTCCAAGCCTGAACCCTTCAAGGGGGACTACTATCTGGATTCGGAAGTCCTGAATCTGTTTGAAGTCATCAAGGGGCATAAGATCGAACTGGTAGTTCTTCTGACTGCTTTTTACGGCCTGCGCCGCAGTGAGGTTATCGGGCTGAAATGGAGTGCCTTTGACTTCAACCATAACTGCTTCTCCATTCGGCATACGGTAACAACCTGCAATGTAAAAGGAGAACGGGTCACGATTAAGAAGGACAAGGCAAAGAACAAATCCAGTCTGCGGACTTATCCATTGATTCCTTTTTTGAAAGAACGGTTGCTGGAGGCCAAGAAACAGCAGGAAGAAAATCGCAAGCTGTGCGGGCGCGCCTACAACAAAGAGTATCTGGGATATGTCTGTGTCGATGTGATCGGCAATCTTATTAAACCCAACTATGTGTCCTCGACCTTTGGGAAGTTGCTTGCCAAGAACAATTTACGGCACATTCGTTTCCACGATCTTCGCCATACCTGTGCCTCGCTTTTGCTGGCTAACGGTGTTCCGATGGAACAGGTAAAGGAGTGGCTGGGACACAGTGAGATTTCAACAACGGTGGATATTTACGGGCATCTGCAATATGCCACGAAAAAACAATCCGCCGCCGCCATTGAGCAGGATATTGTGGCGCCCATGCTACAAAACCTCTCGGCGGTTTCTCCATAAAAAGGAAAGAGGTCTACCAGCTTTTCGCTGGCAGACCTCATGGCGGAGATGGAGAGATTCGAACTCTCGCGCCGGTTTTGAGCCGACCTACCGCATTTCGAGTTTTTTCCCGGACAGACCGGGGCAGAAAAAAGCGGGTCAAAAGAGGTCGGTTTGTCCCCTGTTTTTTGGGCTGTGTAAAGCGGTTTTTGGAAGGTCAAAGCCTGAAAAACCGCATGAGTACGAGAGGAATCGCAGATCCCGCTTTTAAGGCAAAAACGCACGCTTTTTTGGAAAAATGCAAGATAAGACGCAAGATAACGGGGAGAAGGAAAGGCCCTGATCCCTAAAATGTTGACTTGGCGGCTTCCTCTGGGTCCAATTTATCAGAGGGAGTCATCACCATGAAAAAAGAAAGAAACACGCAAAACCGGCTGGGAAAGGAACTGCAAACCCTTCTCGCTCCCTATCCGGATCCCATGAGCCGGACCGATTTTCGGAAGGCTTGCCAGATCGGAACCCGCACCTCGCTCTACCTTCTGAAAAGCGGGCTGGTTCCCTGTACGCATACCGGGAAGAAAACACGGTGCTACAAAATTGCCAAAGCGGACGTCGCGGAATATCTGCGCCGCCGCGAAGCAGAGCCGGACTATTATAAGCCGCCAAACGGGTGGTACAGCAACTATCCGGACAAAAAGATTCTCAAAAAGAAGGAAGCCCGGCAGCAAATATTGCAGGGAAAAAGCCGCGCGGAAAAGCTGGCGGATGTGAAAAGGAAGCTCGAGGATTATCCGGATGTTCTGACGTCAAAGCAGATTTCCGAGCTGACCGGGTACTCTCCCCACACGGTGGCATGCTGGTGCAGAACCGGTTCCCTCCGAAGTATCCCGAACATGCGAAAGGTTTTTGTCCCCCAAAGCTGGCTGCTCGATTTCCTTTGCTCAGAGAAGTATAAAGAGATCGTACACAAAAGCGAATAGCATCGTGAAAAAAAGGAACAAATGAAAGCTCCCCATCTGTCGGACAGCAGGAAATGCTTCCGGCAGGTGGGGATTCCGGATTTGTACATACAGATTTATTTCCGAAACTTACCGTTCTCAACTTCAGGTCATTGATGCTTTGCCCAGCACACGGTATGCGTTGTGGATGGGATCAAGGGCTGTTCCAGAAGAGTGGTATCTGCGGAATAAGGACAAAGGCATGGAACCGTAGTACCCCGCAACCTAATATGTTATAGAAAAGTTTTGCGGTTATAAACCGCAAAACAAATTGATACCTGTGTGTTTTGCGGTATAATAATTACAAATAGAGGTGGTTACGATGAATGATAGACCGTTATATGAGGATAAGATCATGGCCTATGTAGATACTCCCTTTGTAAAAATCCTTACAGGAGTGCGCCGCTGCGGAAAATGATTATGGAAAAGCTGAAAACGGAATGAAACTTTCCCTTGCGGGAAGGACCTTAACATAGAACCCAAGGTGAAACGCAGTTGACTAATAGGTTTCTGTCAGGTATCAACACTTACCAAAGTGTCTTGCATACAAATATAAAACAGAAAGGGTGGTCTTTTATGAAGATGAATCGTGTATGGAGGGTTCACGCTTCCTAACCCTCCGAATCTTTTTTTGGGAGTGAAAAGGATGAGCACATATCAGAAGGAACACATGGAAATGGAATATGCCCGTCATTTTTTGAGAGCGCTGAAACTGCTGGAAGAAGCCCAGCGTGGCAACGAAGATCCTGACACACTGATCAACGGCTTATTACAGGCGGCGACAGAATTTTACGATGCAGACAGTCATATATTATCGAAGCGGATTGGGCGGCAGGCATTGGCCTGAGTACCTATGAGTGGTGCCAAAAGGGGATAGAGTACATGGGCGGCAAGCTGCAGTATCTGGAAATCAAAAATTTCATGAGATGGGTGGCCACACTCAAAAGGAGCGAACCGATGATCTTTACAGATATCGAGGAGCTGCGCAGGACAGTTCCGGCGGAATATGATTTTTTCACACAATACGGCGTTCGCTCCCTAATCGCCGTCCCCTTTTCCAAACGGCTGAACCAGGGTTATATCGGCGTAGATAACCCGAAGCGGTACGGCGCAGATCCTGCGTTCCTGTTCATAATCGCTTACGCTGTCGCCCAGGAATTAAATGAAATTAAACTGAATAAGAGCCTGGCGGCCGCAAAGCAAGCGCTGAAGCTTACTGCAGGGGAAGTGCGGATCAACTGCTTTAATGGGCTCACGATACATGGCAGCAAGGGAACGCTGTCCGAAAAGGATTTCATTTCTTCCCGCTGCTATACGCTGCTGTCGTATCTTGCGGTGACGGCTGGGAACCGGGCAACGGCAAATCAGCTTGCACTGATCCTGTGGCCGGATGAGTCCTGTGAGATCCCGATGAAATCCGTGCGGAACATTGCTTACAGGCTTAGATCGCTGCTTGGCTATGTTGGGCTGGAGGATTTGGTGGTCTATGCCAACGGCATATTCAGCTTCAATCCGGAAATCAAGGTAGTGACAGATGTGGGGTTATTCGAAGAACTATGTGACAGTATCGGAGCTGTTGACAAAAGATTCACCCGAGGAGAAAACCATGGTAAAATAAGTGCATACGGGGGTGGGAAGATGCAGCTGAAGTTTCACATGGTGACGATAGAAGATCTGG
>NZ_NFJU01000005.1 GCF_002160025.1 Anaeromassilibacillus sp. An200 | reverse complement strand
GAAAAGCGGTTCCGGCGGAGGAAAGAACCGGCCCGGGCCGGGGAAGCCGCCGCGGTATATGTTGATTCAAGCAGGAGAGGGGAAAATAGCTTTCTTCTGATTGAATAAAAACAAACCGGAAGGGAAGGAACCCGTCCGAGGATTCAAGAAAAGGAGATAAGAAGTATGAGAATCCAGCACAATATTGTGGCGATAAACGCCTACCGCAACTACACCAACAACACCAGCGCACTGTCCAAGAACCTTGAGAAACTGTCTTCCGGCTACAAGATCAACCGCGCAGGCGACGACGCCGCCGGTCTGGCTATTTCCGAGAAGATGCGTGCTCAGATCACGGGCCTCAACGTTGCTCAGAAGAATGCTAAGGACGGCATTTCTCTGGTGCAGACCGCTGAAGGTTCCCTGACCGAAGTGCATGACATGCTCAACCGTATGGTCGAGCTGGCTGACCAGTCCGCTAACGGCACCTATGACAACGAGGTTGACCGTGCAAACCTGGAGAAAGAGTTTACTCAGCTCAAGAGCGAGATCGATCGTATTGCCGACTACTCCAACTTCAACGGCATCAAGCTGCTCGACGGCTCTCTGCAGGATGGTGCAGCGCTTAATTCTTTCACTTCTGAGATCAGCGCTGCTGCAACCGCTACCAAGAATGGTGTGGATTTGAAGGTTCAGGTGGCTGGCTCGAAGGGTATGAAGGTAACCATTGCTAGTGGTACTGGTACAGCTGTTGATAAAGTTTCCGTTGCTTCCACAGGTGTGACAATTACCTTGGATGCCACAAAAGAATATACCGCAGCTGAAATTCAGGCTATGCTTGCGAAGGCAACAACTACCTCCACGTCAGCTGCAGTAAAGGACATGGCTGCTCTTGCCAACAGTGCCATTTCCTGAAGCCAAGTACCAGCGGTGTACTGTCCACTTCTACCGCAATGTGTTCTCGGTCACTCCTCGCTCCAAGGTGAAACTGGTAGCCAAAATGCTCAAGGCGATCCATGCCCAGGAGAGCAAGAAAGCCGCCCGGGAAAAGACCAAAGCCGTGGTGGAGCAACTGCGCTCCATGAAGCTGAAAGAGGCCGCCAGGAAGGTGGAGGACGGCATTGAAGAAACACTAACTTACTGTGATTTCCCCAGCGAGCACTGGACTCGCATCCGGACCAATAATGTCATTGAGAGACTGAACCGGGAAATCCGCCGCCGCACTCGTGTGGTGGGCAGTTTCCCGGACGGCAACTCTGCCCTCATGCTGGTCTGTGCCCGGCTACGCCATGTGGCCGGCACCCAGTGGGGCAACAAGAAGTACATGAATATGAAGCACCTGGAGGCTGCTCCGGAGGATGCCTCCATTGCTGGTTGACCTCATTCATGCCAGGGCCTGCAAACCATTTTGCGAAAAATCCTTGACACTACCATTATAAAGTCTCCATTACTATTTTCGTTTCTTTGTATAATCGAGGATTTTTTCAAGCAGAATTGATGGATCTAATGATACAAGCTTTTTATCTCCCCAATGTTGCTCAAATCAAAAAAAGATATGAAAATAATGTGCAAACACTTTTAAAATATCCTTTTTTATTCCGTAAAGATTTTCCGGATTTTGATTCCTTATCCGTTCAATATTTTCCTTTTGATGATAACGGATATATCCCTTTTTATAAAAATGAAAACCGGTTTGGTTCCTATATCAATGTAAATGATCCTGTCATTGACCGATACTTTTTTAAGAATTTGGATAAACCCATTCTGGCTTCTGATGTGTATTCACAATATCAGTTGGAATACCTAAATGATAATGTCAGAAAAAGTGAATGGGTAGGGCAAGAAAATCATATTTATCTTCACTATACTAATTGGTGTAATTTTTGTAATTTCTTATCTTGCTTAAATTTTAAACAGCTTCTTCCAGACAAAAAAATAGTATTTCTCTTTGAGGAAGAGATCAGCCGCTATCCGATCGATTTTAAAAAAGAGTTTGGGATTGATTACAGTCAATATCAGGTAAAACCTATTGGAATCCGAGAAGTCAACCGCTTAATTTGGCATACACAGCTGGCAGCTCACAATGGTGGAGATTTCTTCAATGAAATTTTTTATGATCATCCGAATCTTTTAGTATTTAAATCGGTGATGTTTAAAAATATCAAGGAAATCGTTAAAAATCTTCGGCGGCAGTGGAAACAGAGAGGGAAATTATCTTCCCGATTGGAAACAGAACTGGCGCGGCTGCGTCATCCTACCGATAAGGATTTTCTGGTTGCTCTTTTTTTAAATAATGCTTGCGCTTGTTGCGATAATTTCAGATTCAAAAACTCCAAACTTCAACCGTATTCCGAGCAGTATTCCGAGCGTAAGAAAAGAAAAAAGCGGTCCACCCAAAAGAGAAACGATGGCATCAGCCGTTGATTTGATTTTATCTTCATCAAACATGCACTCTCCATCAAAAACAGCCAATTTTATAGATAATCGTTGGGTTTTCAGTATGCTTTTTCCGGATCCAATCCGTATATGCCAATGGGTATCCCCTGTCTTTGCCATATAAGCAACTGCATGTCCCAACTCGTGGACAAGAAATGAGAGAAAAAACACAACCCAACATGTACATATAAATACAAGAATTTCTACGATAAATGCAATCACTTGAACCATTCTTTTTAGTCCTTCTCAGATTTTAGTCTGCGCAGATTGAAAAAACATAGAGAGACATTCCTATAAACACACGTAAACACACGATCAACACATCTTGTCAAAGAAAATGCTTGATGAGACATGGGCGGAAACATGCTTATGATTAATACTACCAAATCGTAGCGACTTGGTAGTCCCCGAATCCGGTCAAGGCCGCCCCCATTCCGAACTTAGTCTACACCGACAATTGACGCAGGCAACGATGAGGTCATTGTAAAGCTGCTGGAGGCAACGAAGAAAAAGACGCCATGGTGACGGACCAGTCATGCGGTACAGTGACGGTTTCCCAGGCGTCGTCCCTGTAATCCTTCTGAAAGGCGGAGGGCTGGTCTCCATAATGGAATTTCCAGTCTTGGTTGATGGGGAAAACGGGCATATACAATTCCTCCACAAAATAGATTTGCGAAAACGGCAGCCAAAATCTGCAAGGCTTTCGCTCCGGGCTTTATTGTATCGAATGGAATCCTGCCCGTCAATATGGTTGGACAAAAGCCAGAACCCCCGGATGTGTATCGGAGATTCTGGCTTTTGGTAAATGCAGGACTCAATAAACGCCTATAAAAGCGATTGTAGGACAAACGCGGGCGTCAAGGATGTGCAGCACAAGCTCGTCCGTCTCTACAGCCGGGAAGGCAGCAATGCGCTTATAGCCCACCACGGTTCCCTCATAAACGGGCGTCAGGCCGTCCTTGGTGCGGGCCAGCAATTCAAAACGCTCAATGCGCTGGCTCAGACGGATATTTTCCTTGATCACCACACGGCTGACAGAGATCGGCTGCTTCCAGCGCATGGTGATGCGGCAATCGGTCGCGCCGTCCGGTGTGGAGAACCAGGTTTCCAGCGAATCCTCGCGCACATGCTCCGGAGAGGAACCGGGACGGCAGACGTCGGCGGAAAGAGAGGCTTCCGCAAGCCGGTTGACGGCGTAGGTGTCGCGCAGGTACGCGCCGAACTCCCGCAGACGGGCCACATCGTTTTCATGAATTCTGCCGCGCGTGTCCGGCGGAAGGTTCAGCAGGAAGGTGGCGTTGCCTCCCACGGAGTTTTCATAAATCTCAATCAGCTTTTCCAGGGGTTTGACTTCGTTATCCTCTTTTGCGTGGTAGAACCAGCCGGGACGGATAGAGGTGTTGACTTCAGCGGGATACCAGATCAGGTCTTTTTCATCTTGCAGCACTTCGCGGCTGCCCAGATCCAAATCGCCCGCGGTGATGCTGCGTTCCCGGAAGGCTTCATCGTCCTGCTGCTGGCTGTCATGGGCAATCTTTTCCGTATTGCGCATCCGCAGAGGAACCACGCTCCACTCAGAAGGGCGCGTGTGTCCCGCTTCGTTGCCGCACCAGCGCACGTCCGGCCCGCACACGGAGATACAGGCGTTCGGCTGGAGGCGGCGGATGGTTTCATAGTAGCGCTCCCAGTCGTATTGCTGCTTTTTGCCATTTGGCCCTTCGCCGCAGGCTCCGTCAAACCAGACGCAGAAAATATCGCCGTAGCCTGTCAGAAGCTCTTCCAGCTGGCCGATGAAATAATCGTCGTAATCGCGGCCGGTTCTATACAGCGGGCAGTTGCGATCCCACGGGGAAAGGTAGACGCCGAAAGCCAGACCTTCCCGGCGGCAGGCGTCGGAGAGCTCCCGCACCACGTCCCCCTTGCCGCCCCGGAAGGGGCTGGAAGCCACAGAGTGATCGGTGTAGCGGCTGGGCCACAGACAGAAGCCGTCGTGGTGCTTGCAGGTCAGGATCAAACCTGCCATGCCGCCTTCCTTTGCTGCGTGTGCCCACTGTGCGGCGTCGAGATCGGTGGGATTAAAAACGCGGGAATCCTCCGTCCCCTCGCCCCATTCCCGGTCGGTAAAGGTGTTCACGGTAAAATGGATAAAGCCGTAAAATTCCATGCTCTGGTGGCGAAGCTGCCGTTCGCTGGGAACCACCTGCACCAGACGCTCATCAAGAGATAACGCCATGTTTTTTCTCCCTTTCTTCACCGGAGTCCTCTCCAGCTTTTTTACTTGTTCAGATAAAATCTTCTCTCTTTGGGGTAAAGACGTCCACCAGCTTTCCGGCTTCCAGACAGACCACGCTGTGAACGGCATGGGGAGGCATCAGGACACTGTCGCCCCTGCACACGGTTTTTGTTTCTCCGTCAATGGTAAAATCAAACTTTCCCTCGGCTACATAGGTCACCTGTGTGTGGGGGTGAGAGTGAGCGTTCCCTTGTGCGCCGGCGGCAAAGGTGATTTCGCACATCATAACATCGTCGGTGTAGGACATGACTTTTCTTGTGACCCCGGGCTCGCAGGGGGTGGGGATGCAGTCCTGATTGAATCGAAACATGATGTTTCCAACTCCTTTTTGCTCGATGGTGGAGTACTTTCTGCTCAGCCGGGGAGGAACCCGATCTTTTTCATCACCTTCGCGAGGGTGCGGTTTGCGATGCGCGCCGCACGGGCCGCGCCGTCGCGGTAGCATTCTTCCAGATATGCCTTGTCCGCGATGTACTGCGAAAAACGCTCCTGGATGGGGCGCAGGTGCTCCACAACGGCTTCGCCGACGGCGGTTTTGAAATCGCCGTAGCCGCGCCCTTCAAATTCGCGCTCGATTTCCTCCATCGTCTTGCCGGTGACGCAGGCGTAAATGCCCATCAGGTTGTTCACGCCGTCCTTGCCCTCGGCATAGCGCACGCAGGCGTCGCTGTCCGTGACGGCGCGCTTGAATTTCTTCATGATGACCTCCGGGGAATCGAGCATGGCGATGAAGCCGTTGGCGTTCTCATCGGATTTGCTCATTTTCGAGGTTGGATCCTGAAGGCTCATGACGCGCGCGCCCTGCTTCGGAATGTAGCCGTCCGGCACGGTGAAGGTGGGGGAGTAGGCCGCGTTAAAGCGCTCCGCGACGTTGCGGGTCAGCTCCAGATGCTGCTTCTGGTCTGCGCCCACAGGGACGAGATCCGCCTGGTAAAGCAGGATGTCGGCGGCCATCAGGCTCGGATAGGCAAACAGGCCGGCGTTGATGTTGTCCGCGTGCTTGGCGGATTTGTCCTTGAACTGTGTCATGCGGGAAAGCTCACCGAACTGGGTGTAGCAGTTGAGCACCCAGGCCAGCTCGGCGTGAGCGGAAACGTGGCTCTGGATGAAAAAGATGCTCTTTTTGGGATCGATCCCGCAGGCCAGCAGGAGGGCATAAGCCTCCAGGGCATTTTTGCGGAATTTTGCGGGATCCTGACGCACCGTGATGGTGTGCAGATCCGCGAGAGAGAAAATGCAGTCATAATCATCCTGCAAAGCAACCCAATTCTTCAATGCGCCGAGATAGTTTCCCAGCGTGATGGTGCCGCTGGGCTGGATAGCGCTGAAAATAACCTGTTTGCGTTCGGTTTCCATGGAAAATCCTCCTCCAATGCGATAAGTGACGAAAAAGCCGTTCAGCGGCAGACCTCCGCGGCAAGCTCGCCCAGAATACGGATGCCTTTTTCAAGCTGCTCGTTTGTGGGGGTCGAATAGTTGATGCGGAAGCTCTGGCACGGCTCGTTTTCGTCCGTGAGGAAGGCATTCCCCGGCACCACACACACCTTGCGCAGCACAGCTTCCTTGCAGAAGGCGGGCATATCCACGCCGTCCGGCAGGGTGCACCACAGGAACAGGCCGCCTTCAATCGGCAGATAGGTGACGCCGTGGGGGACGAGGTGCTCGTCGAGCAGTTTCATGGTAAAGGCCGATTTCTCGCGGTAGATGGCGCGCAGGCGGTCCAGGTGGGCGTCAAAGTCGTATTTTGTCATCAGCTCCTGGCAGATCATCTGGCTCCAGATGTTGGTGTGCACATCCTCGCCCTGCTTGCAGACGACCATCTTCTGCAAAAGCTCCTGCGGGGCGATCGCATAGCCGACACGCATGCCGGGGGAGACCACCTTTGAGAAAGAGCCGCAGTAAACCACAAGGCCATCCTCATCCAGGCTCTTGACGGGCGGCACATGCTCGCCGGAGAAGCGCAGATCGCCGTAGGGGTTGTCCTCCAGAATCAGCACGCCGTATTTCTTCGCCAGGGCGTACATGGCCTGACGCTTCTCCCAGCTCATGGTGATGCCGGAGGGATTCTGGAAGTTCGGGATGGTGTAGATAAAGCGGGCGCGGGGTTCTTCCTTGAGGGCGCGTTCCAGCTCATCTATGTTCATTCCGTCTGGATCCATCGGGACGCCGCGCAGGCGGGCGCGATAGGAGCGGAAGGTGTTGAGAGAACCGATGAAGCTGGGCGCTTCACAGATCACCACATCTCCCTCGTTGCACAGCGACTTGGTGAGCAGATCCATGACCTGCTGCGCGCCGGAGGTGATCAGCACGCCGTCAAATTCGCGGCCCACGTTGTGGCGCTCTTTCATATACTGTGCGATCGTTTCGCGCAGGGCGGGGTAGCCCTCCGTAAAGCTGTATTGCAGGGCGTCGATCGGGCGCTCGGCAAAGATGCGGGCGGAGATTTCCGCGATCTCCTTCACGGGGAAGGCCTCGGGGGAGGGATTTCCGGCGGAGAGGGAAACGACGGACGGATCGGCCGCGTATTTGAAAATCTCGCGGATGGCGGACGGCTTCAGCGTGAGAACACGGTCGGAAAATTTGTATTCCATAGAAAAGAACCTCCTGAAAATAAAATGGAAACGCCCGCGGAGGGAGGGCCGGTCAGCCTTCTGTCTGGGGCTCGTAGGGTGCGTAGGGATCGATGGTTTCCCCGCTGTCCGGGATCACAATGGCCTCACCGTCCAGATTGAAGTAGACGTCCAGGGAAGAGGGATCTCCCAGCGAGGGATCGACAAAATTGTATTGCAGTGTGTGCTGCACGGAGTCGAGAATCGTGCGCACAAGCTGGTGGGAGTCATAGACGAAGAAATCCGGGTTCTGCGTTTCCGGCGGCCCGGAGACCAGGGACGAGGTTTCCGCAAAAGAGACCGTCATGCCGCCCTTGCCGGAAGTGATTTCGTCCGCCAGATCCAGGTTCCAGCCCGTCAGCTCACTGATCTGCGCGACGAGAAAGAGCGGAGTCAGTTCTCCGCTGTACTCCACGGGAAATTCCTGAAACTGCCCGTCCATACCGATATACAGCGTTGCCGTCTTGGTTTCGGCATCCTCCGCGGCAGTCTCGCTTTTGGCCTGTGTGCTTGCAGACGTTTCCGGGGTTTCCCCGGCTGATGCGGAGGGATCCTGTGTGGAGGAGGACTCCGGTGCAGAGGACGGCTCCTGGCTTGCGGGCTCCGAGGACTGCGCCGTTTCCGAGGAAACGGCGGCGGAAGAAACAGCGGCGGAGGAGGCGCCGTTCTCAGAAGAGCAGGCGCATGCCGCAGCTGCAAGGCAGAGACAGAGGAAAAGAGAAAGGAATCGTTTTAACATGATGACAGACCTCCTGTCGGGAAATTTTATTTGAAAATTTGTTTTCATCTTATCATACAGAGCAGATCTTTTCAAGCCGCACAAGGAGGAACCCACGTTTTGCAGGCAACTTTCAGGAAAAATTCAGATAACCGTCACAAAGGATGGATAAAATAAAATACATTCCTTGAAAAAAACAGGCCTGTCTAAGACGGGAACTTTCCAATAGAAAAGAGGGAACAGCATGAAAGTGTGGGAACCTTGCAGGGGAAGAACGAAAAACCTGCGAACGGAGTCGCGTGCGGGACCTGAGAAAAATGCGGCGGGAGCGCTTCGTCACGAGGAAAAGCATGAGATCAGCCCGATGGACTGCGTGATACTGCGCAGCCGCCTGCGCGCCGCTCTTCACGCCGATCCGCACGGGGATAACGGGCGTTACCGTGTCCGCAGCCTGTATTTTGACAACGCGGACGACAAGGTTCTGAGGGAGAAGCTGGAAGGCGCTCCGTATCGCGAGAAGTTCCGGATCCGGTTTTACCAGGGGGAATGCTCCATGCTGCACCTTGAAAAAAAGTCCAAGCTGATCCGCCTGTGCGCAAAGCTGTCCGAGCCGATGCCGGAAGCCATGTGCCGTGCCGTGCTCCGGGGAGACTATGACGCTCTGCGCGAGGGCGGCCCGCTGTGCAAAGAGCTGCTCCGGGGAATCCGCACGCAGCAGCTGCGCCCGCGCACAGTGGTTGATTATGAAAGGGAGGCTTTCGTCTGGCAGCCGGGGAACATCCGGGTCACGCTCGATTCCGATATCCGTGCCGGGCTGTCGCCGGAGCGCTTCCTGAGTCCCGGCGTGCCGGAACCGACGGCGGCGGAGGCCGTGCTGGAGGTGAAGTATGACGCCTTCCTCCCGGATTTCGTCCGGGATCTGGTCCAGCTTCCGAACCGGCGCACAGCCGCCTTTTCCAAATATGCGGTATGCCGCCGGTTCGGATAAGTTCTTTTCATTTTATAGAGACAGGAGAGTTTGCAATGATGCGATTGGCGTTGACTTTCAATGATATTTTCAAATCCAGCTTTCTGGAGCAGGTGGAATCCTTTGCCCCGCTTGACATGGTGATTGCCCTTGTCCTTGCGCTTGCTCTGGGGCTTTTTATTTTGCTGATTTACCGCAAAACCTTCACCGGTGTGATGTATTCCGCAAGCTTTGGCCTGTCTCTGATGGCCCTCACGCTGATTACCACGCTTGTGATTATGGCGGTCACGTCGAATGTGGTGCTGTCGCTCGGTATGGTCGGCGCGCTGTCGATCGTCCGTTTCCGCGCGGCGATCAAGGAGCCGCTTGATATCGCGTTTCTCTTTTGGGCGATTGCGGCAGGGATTGTCCTGGGCGCGGGGCTGCTGCCGCTGGCAGTGTTCGGCTCTCTGTTCATCGGTGTGATCCTGCTGGCCTTCGCGAACCGCCGCAGCGGCTACACACCGTATCTGCTTGTTGTGACCTGCGGGAATGAGTCGGAGCAGCCGGTGATGCAGGCTGTGCAGCAAGAGGCCAAAAAATACCAGCTCAAGTCCAAGACCGTCTCGCCGGACGGCATGGAGCTGACGGTGGAAGTCCGCCTGCCCGGCGATTCTTCCCAGCTGGTTAACGAGGCGGCGGTGCTGCCAGGCGTGCGCAGCGCGGTGCTGGTCAGCTACAACGGTGAGTATATGTCATGAGTACATCGAAATATTTGGGCAGGCTGGCCGCCGTGGCAATGGCGGCCGCCGTGCTGCTGGTGACGCTGCTCGCCGTCTGCCCGGAGAAAATCGGAGTGACGGACGCAGGTTCCGCCGCGGTCTCCTATGCGGATCTGTTTGATCCCTTCTCCGTGATGGAGATCGATATCTCCGTCGACGAGGACGATTGGCAGGAAATGCTCGACAACGCTCTGGCCGAGGAGTACATTTCCTGCGATCTGACGGTGAACGGTACGACCTATTATAATGTAGGGGTGCGCCCAAAGGGCAACACCAGCCTGACAACGGTGGCCTCAAGCGACAGCGATCGGTTCAGCTTCAAGTTTGAAATGGATCACTATGTGGATGGCCAGACCTGCGAAGGACTGGATAAGTTTGTGGTCAACAACATTCAGAGCGATGCCACCTGGATGAAGGAATATCTTTCTTACCAGCTTCTCACGCAAATAGGTGTCCCGTCCCCGCTGTACTGCTATGCGCATATCACGGTCAACGGTGAGGAATGGGGCCTGTATCTGGCGATCGAGGCGCTGGAGGATTCCTTTGCGGAGCGCGTATACGGTTTGGATCACGGCCAGCTCTACAAGGTGGAAGGCTCCGTGGGCGGCGGCGGAATGGATCGTGGGGAAGCCGGGGAGCTTCCCGATGGGATGGCCGCACCGGAGAACGCGGATGAAGGCGCAGGGGCAATGCAGACGCCGCCGGATCTCGCGGATCGTGAGGATTTCGCGGGCGATCGCGGCGGGATGGGCGGCATGTCCGGCTCCGGCGGGGATCTGATCTATACGGACGATGACGAAAGCAGCTATTCCGCAATTTTTGACAACTCCGTTTTCGATTCCACCAGTACCGACCGCCAGCGAGTGATCGAAGCGCTGCGTGCGCTGAGCGAGGGGGAGGATCTGGAACAGTATATCAATGTTGACGAGGTGCTGCGCTACATTGCGGCCAACGCGGTTCTGGTCAATCTGGACAGCTATTTCGGCACGATGGAGCACAACTATTATCTGTATGAGGAGGAAGGACAGCTCAGTATCCTGCCCTGGGACTATAACCTCTCCTTCGCGGGTTTCCAGTCCGGCAGCGCGGAGAGTGCGGTCAATTTCCCGATCGACACGCCGGTATCGGGCGTATCCATGGAGGATCGTCCCTTGATTTCCCAGCTTCTGGCTGTCCCGGAATACCAGGAGCAGTACCATGCGTATTTGCAGGAGATTCTGGACGAGTATTTCAATTCCGGGCTGTTCCTCAGCACGATCCGCACCATTGACAATCGGATCAGCCCATATATCCAGAACGATCCCACCGCGTTTTACACCTATGAGGAGTATCAGGCGGGAGTCGAAGCGCTCAAGGAATTCGGTCTGCTCCGCGCCCAGAGCATCGAGGGGCAGCTGAACGGCTCGATCCCCTCCACCACGGAGGGCCAGGAAGCCGATTCCAGCGCGCTGATCGACGCGGGCGATCTTTCCCTGACAACGATGGGAACGCAGGGAGGCGGCGGCATGGGCGGTATGGAACGCGGTGAGATGACCTTCCCCAAAGCCGGGGCAGCACAGCAGCCTGGCGAGGAATCCGGTGAAACGGCATCACAATCGCAGGCTGTACCTGATACGATGTCTCTGCCGGACGGTTCCGCACCCAGCGGGCAGAACAGCACACCGCAGGAAGCGGCAGAGCAGACGGCGGGCATGTTTATGGGGCGCGGCGGCAGCCGGGGCGGCTTTGGCGGAGGCGGCCAGGGCGGCGGAATGGTTCCGCCCGGAATGCAGGACGCCGCTGGCGCCGCGGGCAGCGGGAATCCCCTCCTGCTTGCCGTGACTTTTGCGGGAGCGGGGCTCTGTGTGCTGCTTGCCGTTCTTTGGCCGCGCCGCCGGATGCAGCGCGGACGGGCAAAATAAACGTCGTTTTTTTTCCAGAATTCACCATCACGATGCGACAGAAAATCAAGAGCACGCCTTGTATACTGGTCTCACAAGGAATGGAGAAGGACAAGACGTGTCAAAAGTAAGGAGTGGTATCGTGAGTGTGGCGAAAGGGCGGAAACTGCCGGGAATGGCTGCTTTCGCGGAGAAGTTGACAGGGCTGGCTCTTCCGGGACTCAGGGAGGCGGCGCAGCATGCGGTGGTTTTCCTGTTTGGTCTGCTGTATGCGCGCGGGATCGTGTTTTCCCGCTGTGCACCGTTCGGCACGGCGGCGGTGGCCGCCTGCCCATACCGGTATTTGCCCGCGGCGATGATTGGGGCGCTGGCGGGTACGCTTCTGCCGGGTCAGGCCCAGTCCCCTGTGCGTTACCTCGCTGCCATTTTGGCGGCGGCGGCAATCCGCTGGACAGTCAACGATCTGGCCAAGCTGCGCGCGCACCCGGCCTTTGCTCCGCTCACGGCGCTGCTTCCGCTGCTTTCCACAGGGATGGCGATGGCTTTTGTGAACGGTTCCCCCGTATCGACGATCGCCGTCTACCTTGCGGAATCGGTGCTCGGGGCGGGCGCGGCGTATTTCGCGGCGCAGTCGGAGGGAGCCGTGCGGCGCGCGGCGGCGGGAAAGCCGCTCTCCGGGCAGGAGGCCGCGGGGCTGACGTTTGCGGGCGGCCTTCTGATCCTGCCGCTCTCCGGTCTGGCGGTGGGGGGCGTGTCTGTGGGACGGATCCTGGCCTGCCTGATCATCCTGTTCGCCGCGCGCTGTGCCGGGGCGGCGGGGGGAGCCGTGGCGGGCATTGTGGCGGGCGTGCTGTTCAGCCTTTCCACCACAGGTCTGACGTATCTCTCCGGCGCTTACGCTCTCGGCGGCCTGATGGCGGGATTGTTTTCTCCGCTGGGCCGCCTGGCCTCGGCGGTGGTGTTCGCGCTCTCGGGCGCGGTGGCCTCCCTGCAGGTGGGGAACCAGTCCGCGGCGCTCATGGCTTTGGTGGAGTCCGCGGCGGCGGGAGCGGTCTATCTGGCGCTTCCCGCGAAGCTGGGCGGCATGATCGCGGGGCTTTTCCTGCGCCGTGAGGATCTGACAAAAAGCGATGCGCTGCGCCGTACCGTGATCATGAAGCTGGATTATGCGTCCAAGGCGCTTGGCGGTGTGTCCGAATCGGTGGAGGAGGTTTCGCGCAAGCTGGCCTTTACCTGCGCGCCGGATATCAACGGCGTGTACAAGCGTCTGGAAAAGGAGACCTGCGCGGGGTGCAGTCTGCACCTGTACTGCTGGGGGCAGCGTTATACCCGCACCATCGACGCATTCAATTCGCTCACCACGGCTCTCCGCCGCGACGGTCGTGTGACACGGCAGGACCTGCCGGATCATTTTTCCTCCCACTGCGCCCGTGTCAACGAACTGATTGCCAACATCAACCGCAACTATTCGGAGTTTACCGTCCGCGAGGCCGCGGAACGGCGGCTGGCGCAGATTCGTTCGCTTGTCGCCGGACAGTTCGGCACGGTGAGCCGGATGCTTGAAGATATGGCGGGGGAGCTGGAGCTTTATGAGCGGTTTGACTTCGCGGCCGCGCGGCGCGTGTCGGAATCGCTGCGTGCCATGGGACTTCTGCCGCTGGATGTGAGCTGCCGGGTGGATCGCTTCGGCCGCATGACGGTGGAGGCCGAGGCGGCGCGCGGGGAGAAAAGCCGTCTGAGCCGCAATGAGATTGTGAAGGAGGTTTCCCGCGCGTGCGGGAAAGCGTTTGAGCTGCCTTGTGTCAGCACGGCGCAGGGGAAATGTCGGATTCAGATGAGCGAAAAGCCGGTTTACCGTGTTGCCACGGGATTTTCCCAGCACATCTGCGGGAATGGGACACTCTGCGGGGACAGCTTTGAATATTTCCCCGACGGCTTCGGAAGACAGGCTGCCGTTCTGAGCGACGGTATGGGATCGGGCGGGCGCGCCGCCGTGGACGGGGCGATGGCCAGCGGCATCCTGTCGCGTTTGCTGCAAGCCGGGATCGGTCCGGAGGCCGCTCTGCAAATCGTCAACTCGGCGCTGATCGCGAAGTCGGGGGATGAATCGCTCGCCACCCTGGATCTGGTTCTCCTCGACCGTTTCAGCGGAGCCGCCGATTTCTATAAAGCGGGAGCCGCCGCGTCCATTGTGCGCAAAAAAGGGAGAGCGGCGTGGGTGGACGCGCCCTCCCTGCCGGTGGGGATTCTCAATGAAACATCCTTCTCCCGGCGCGATGAGGTTCTGGGGGACGGGGATCTGATCGTGCTTATGAGCGACGGGGCAGTGGCCGCGGGCGACGATTGGGTGCTCAGCGCGGTGCAGGATTTTTCCGGCTCGCTCCCGCAGGAGCTGGCCGAGGAGCTTGTGTCCGGCGCGATCGCCCGGCGCAGCGACGGTCACGACGACGATGTGACGGTGATGGTGCTCCAGCTCAAAGCGCCCGAGCGCCCCGTGGACTGCGAATGTGCATAAAGGGGGTGAGGGCGGAATTTGATACGAAACAAGACGCGCTGTGTGGAATGTTCCGCACAGCGCGTCCTTTTATGCGTTTTCTTCGGGCAAATCCGGAGCGCTCAGCGGGAACCGGAGCGTGAATACGCTGCCGTGGCCCGGCAAGGAGGAAACCTCCGCCGTTCCGCTGTGCTCGAGTGTGATGGTCCGCACAATAAACAGACCCATCCCCTCCCCCTCGGGACGGCGCGTGAAGCCGCGTTCAAAGACATGGGGGAGATCCTCCGGAGCAATTCCGGCGCCTGTATCGCTCACGCGGACAGCGGCCATCCCGTTTTCCTGCTCCAAAGACAGAGTGATGGTCCCGTCCTTGGGCGTGAAAGACAGCGCGTTATAGCACAGGTTTTCGAGAGCGGCGCGCAGGCGTTCCGGATCCCCGCGCAGGAAAAGCTCCCCCGGGCAAAGCGCGAGATGGAAGCTTTGCCCTGAAAGCTCCATATCGGGACGGTTATCCTCATAGAATTCCCGCAGAAAACCGGAGAGGGAAAAGGTTTGCAGGGCTGACGCGCCGCGCTCGCCCCGTGAAAAGCTTTGCAGGAAGGAAAAACGCTCCTCAATGGCCCCGACCCGATCCGTGAGCGCGTCCAGGTATCCGGCGGTTTCCCGATCCAGCGCCACCCCGCCGCTGCGCACAAGCTCAGCGTAGCTTTTCACGGCGGCAAGCGGGTTTTTCAGATCGTGGATCAGGCTGCCCAGAAGTTCCCGGCGCTCCGCGAGAAGGGTTTCGATCGCGTGAGTGCGGCGATCCACGGCCTCCTGCAAATGGCAGGTGAGCCGCTGGTTTTCACGTGAGAGCAGGATGCTGCGGCGGACCATCAGCGCGGCGAAGCCGAAGGTCAGCAGGAAGCCGCCGTATTCTTCCGGCCATGCGCCCCGGGCGGGCTCGAAGGAGTTGATGGTGAGAGTGGAAACGGTCAGGGAAAGACCGTACAGCCCGGCCGCAAACAGCAGGAAGCGGCTGAGCGGATCGCCCGTCCGCAGGGCGCGCACGGCCAGAAGGAGCAAATATGCGCCGGATAAGGCTTTATAAATGAAAAGAACGATCCCGTAAAGGTTGATGAAAGAAGGCACATATGGTAAAATGAGCGCAGGAAAGACAGCAAAAGCGGTGCACATCCCTACGGCGGCTGGTATCGCCAGCTGACGATGATACCAGCGGTTTACAGCCCCCGACAATTCCCCCGCGATGTGCATGGCACACAGCAGGACAATGCCGCCGCAGGCGTCCTCCATGGAGTACAGCAGGCACACCAGAGGAAATCCGAGCGCATGGAGAAACGGGTAGGCGGTGCGCAGGGAGGAGCAAAGGCAGAGAAGCCCCATCCTCCGGGACAGCTTTTCACGCCCCATGGCCCACAGAGCCAGGTTGGAAAGCGCGACAGCCAGTGGGGCAAAGCAGAGAAAGCCGTACACCGCCAGGCGCGTTGTGACCAGGTGGGAAATCCCCTCCGCCGTCCCGACCGCGGGAGGGTAGTACAGGCCGGAATAATAGTGCGTGTAGTTGACACATTGGATGACAATTTCCGTTTCTTCCCCGGCGGTGAAGGCGTAGAAGCCGTCGGCCGCAAGAGGACGGTACGGATCGATGCTGCCCAGCTCTCCCGCCTCGGTTCCCGCGATGTAAATTTTTCCCGCGCACAGCAGCTCCGGGATATACAGGACAAGCGGGACGGGTTCTCCCTCGTTGCGCAGGGTCAGGCGGTAGGTAGCCTCGCCGAAGGGAGAGCCAAGCTGCTCGGAAAAGTTAGGATACCGCCCGACATAGACAGAGAGAAAACCGGCCTGGGAGGAGGAAATCTCCTCCGGATCCAGCAAAACGCCCGGATAGTATTCCCAGCCGTCCACCAGAAAAGCAGGCTGGGAGGGATCCTCCTGAAGCAGGTTGATTCCCGGAGCGGCTGGGAGGGCCTGTGTATATTTGTTGTCACAGCGCAGCAGGAGAAGAAAGCCGGATCCTCCGGCTATGAGCAGGAGGAGCAGAACCAGCAGGCTGCGCCATCGTTCGTTTTTCATATTTCACCTCAAAAGGAGAGAGTATCGCAGGATGAAGTACCGGAAAGCAGCTGCTGTCCTCGTTTTGATCTGCCTGTGGTTAGGGGTGCTCGGAGAAATCGGGTTCCCTGTCAGCGCTCTGGAATTTCGCGATTCCGGCGGGGATCCCCCTTTGATTGGAGGGCCTTCGGACGGCGGGCAGCCCGGCGACGGTGCGACGCAGCACACCGTGCATCTGGGACCGGAAATCCTGGAAGAGGGAGAGATGCGCACCTATGAGACGCTTTCCGCAGACTTTGCGGGAAATCCCTATCTTCAGGAGGGCATGTATCCCGGAACGCTGGATGTGTATCTGGACGGTCCCATCGTGGTGGAAAAGGGGGCTTTTCTCAAAATCGGTACTTTTGCGATCGGAAGCGACAAGGAAGCCAGCCCGGTACTGCACGCGGCGTTGTCCGACGAGCCCTTGATCGTGGTCAGGGAGGGCGGAACCCTCGTTCTGACGGATGTGGAGCTGAATTTACAGGGCGAGGGGCTTCTGATCCTTCAGGATCCCGGCGCATCTGTGAAGGTGCAGGGGATGGATCTGCCGGAGGATCTGGTGCAGTGGAGCACGCCGTTTGTGGAGAACGAAAACCGCCCGCTCAAGGATGTGTGGCTGGAGGAGGGGACACCGCTGACCATGGAGGCTCTGCCCTCCTCCCTGACGGCCTATGTGCAGGAAAACGGGAAGGAGGAGTGGAAGGAGGTTGCGCTGGCCTGGGATCTGTCCGGCTATGACGGGAGAACCTCCGGCGAATGGACGCTGACGGGAAGCTGTGTGGATGCCGGCGGCACGCCGATTCCCTCCGAGGTTCCGCCGTCTGTTTCCGTCCGTTGGTATCGTTTGGATGAGCTTATCGTAAAAGATGCCTTCTGGTCCGGAAAAGAGGCGGCTGCCGCCCAGCTCGTGCTCGGACAGCTGCCTGATGAGCTGGACAGGCTGTGGGGAGAAATCTCACAGGACGAGGGAAGGACATGGACGGTGTGGGAGGAGCCGGATTTTACCCTTTCAACCGATCTGAACGGGAACCCGGTTGCGGTCTTTGAGGTACCGGACAGCACACCGCGCTGGTACCGTGTCAGAGGAACCAATGAGGCAGAGGATCATTTCTGGTCAACAGAAAGCTTCCTGCTTCCGCAGGAGGAATCGGCGGATCAGGGAGGAAACCGGGGCGGCGC
This sequence comes from Anaeromassilibacillus sp. An200, assembly GCF_002160025.1. Taxonomy (GTDB): domain Bacteria; phylum Bacillota; class Clostridia; order Oscillospirales; family Acutalibacteraceae; genus Caccousia; species Caccousia stercoris. Next base: position 123,166 of record NZ_NFJU01000005.1, on the reverse strand, counting down.
CGTCAATCCCTTGCCGCTGGATCGGGATCCGCTCCCCATTGATAACGGTCAGGATAATTTGGGAGAAGAAGAACCGTCTCAGGAAAGTACCGGATCCACGGAGGAAACGCCAGCCGATCCGGAAGCAGACGGGACAGACGGTTCAGAGGCGGAGCAGGCGGAAACGCTGGAGATTCCCGCCTCTGTGCAGGATGCGGAAGGGGAAAAATCCCCGGCTCCGAAGCCGGCCGCTGTGCTGGACATGGCCGCGCAGAGGGATCAGGCACAGGCCGGTGAAGAGGAAGCCGCCGTCTCCCCCGAAGAGGAGATCCTGGAAGAACCGCTTTTGCTGACGGCGGATTCCGAGCCTGATCCCGTGGAGACGGAAACGGCGGAGCAGGCTCAAAAGCCTGCGGGCGCACTTTCTGCGGGGCAGCAGATGCTGCTTGTGCTGGGCGGGCTTGCGGTCTCCGGGGGAGCTGCCGCGCTGGTGATCAGGCATTCGCGGAAAGCGTAGCCCTATACGGCTCAGTTTGTTTCCGGTTCCCCCCGGAACAGATAACCCTTTTGACGGATGGTTTCAATATATTGCCGTTTGGGGCAGATCCGTTTCAGCTTCTGGCGTACCCGCGCCATACAGACCTGCATGTTGTGCAGTCCCCGGTTGAGAGGGGATTTCCACACGTGGTCATAGAGCTGTTCATAGGAAAATACCTGTCCAGGATTTTGTGCCAGAAAGGCAAGAAGCTCAAATTCCAGCGGCGGAAAGGAAATGCGTTCCCCGTTGTAGCGTACCTCGCGAAGCCCCAGATCAATCTCCAGCTCGTCAAAGCAGAGAACCGCGGAGGAAAGGACGTTCTGCCTGCCCTGGATACGCAGGCGCAGGCGCAGCTCCAGTTCCACAAGGGAATAAGGCTTTCCGAGATAATCGTCGCCTCCCGCCATCAGGCCGCGGATCCGATCGTCTGTTTTGGCGTAAGCCGACAGGAAAATGACGGGAACGCTGCTGGTTTCGCGCAGGCGCCGGCAAAGAGTCACGCCGTCCAGCCCCGGCATATCCATGTCCAGGACAATGGCGTCCAGCTCGGCGGTTTGGATTAGGGCAAGGGCGGAGTGGCCGTCGTCCGCCCGGTAGACCTGGTAGCCTTGTTTTTTCAAGTAAGCTTCATTTGTTGTCTGGATGTGCGGATCGTCGTCCACCAGCAGTATCCGATACATAGCATCCCTTCCTGTCAGCAGAATTTTTCTTTGGCCCGCGCTGCGTCTGCGCTTATTATATCACAGTTCAGACAAGCCTGGGCAGCGGTTATTTACGGAGACTTGGAATAAAGAGAGGAAGCAGAAAAACAAACAGAATCAGCAGAATCTCCCCGCCAAAGGCACGATATCCTCTCTGCGCATAGGCGAGCGGGAGGAGCCAGACAATGGAGAGAATCCCCAATCCCAGCCCGATTGCGATCCGGATCAGCCAAAAGAGCCAGGGATCGCCTTGTCGGTGGGAAAATTTCATGCCGCTCACCTCACTTTCCGTTTGTCTCCTCTGCTTCTTATGATAAGAAAAATGAGCAGCATCCTCAACAAAATAGACAAAAAGTGATAAAAAAGTGATTTTTCCGCCAATACCTATAGAAAAATGCGAAAAAGGAGACGATTCTTTCCCAAAAGAAAGGATCGTCTCCTTTTTTTATGTCAAAAAGATTTATGCGATGCAGGCAGAGCGTTTTGTTATTTACCGAAGCGGTACAATCCGGAAAAAACGCTTTGCTCTTTTCAGCAGCCTTCTTTTTCTATCAGCCAGACGCGCATTTCACCTGCTCCGCGGTTGCCCCAGGCGAAGTACGGCACAGCGCGCAGAGCGGCGGTTTCCTCCTTCGGCGGTTCCTCGCTGTAAAGAGCGGGGCCGGAGGTGACGCGCACGCCGGAAAGGGTGAGGGCCGTCATGCCGTCAAGCTTTTCCTCGATGCAGGTTTCCTCACGGATCGCCGCGCCGCGCGGAATGCGCAGGGCGGACAGCTTCGTGCCGTTGTCCTTTTCCTCGAAACAGTAAACGATGGGGCCTCTTGCGAGAGCCACACAGCCTGCGTCGGCCCGCACGTTCGTGTTGGCATACAGCTTTCTCGGCTCAAGCTTCAAGGTCAGCTCCACCACGTCGCCTGCTTTCCAGGCACGGTGCAGATAGGCGTAGCCATCGCGCAGTTCCGGCTGCTCCTGTCCGTTCACATGCAGCGACCAGTTCTTGCACCAGCCCGGAATATGGATGGCAAAGGTAAATTCCTTATCCGCTTCCATGGTGTATTGGATGTTCCCCTGCCACGGATAGGAGGATTTGCAGGAGATGACCGCACCGTTGCGGAAGGAGACCTTGCCGCCAAGATAGGTATGGGCATAGACGGTGTCCTCATTTTCTCCCCAGGCATACTGTCCGATGGAGGTTGCGAGACGCGCCACGTTCGGCGGGCAGCAGGCGCAGGCATACCAGCCGGGACGCTCCGGCAGAGCGTGCTTGTATTCCGGCAGCTTGCCGGATACGCCGGGAACGACCTCCAGCGGGTTGACGTAGAAGAAGCGGCGGCCGTCCAGCTGCATGCCGCTGAGGATGCCGTTGTACAGCTCCTTTTCGAGGATGTCCGCGTATTCGCCCTTCGGCTCGATCTCCATCATGCGGCGGGCGAAGAAAGCCATTGCAACGGAGGCGCAGGTCTCCGCGTATACCAGATCGTTCGGCAGCTCGTAGTCCACGGAAAAGGCTTCGCCGTGTACCGTGGAGCCGATGCCGCCCGTGACATACATCCGGCAGTCCACAATGTTTCTCCACAAGCGCTTGCATGCCTCATACATTTCCTCGTCGCCTGTCTCGGAGGCATAGTCCGCCATGGCGGTATAGAGGTAGGCCGCGCGCACGGCATGGCCAACGGCTTTGTCCTGCTGCTTGACGGGCGCGTGGTTCTGGGCATATTCGCGATCGTCCGGGTTCATCCCCCAGTGCTCCCAGTCCCGCTTTGCCCTTTCTTCCTTGAAATAGTTCGGTTCCGTGCCGCGCTCCTCCAGGAAATAGCCCGCTGTGTCGAGATATTTTTTCTCGCCGGTGATACGGTACAGGCGGACCAGAGCCATCTCGATCTCCTCGTGGCCCGGGATGCCGCGCAGCTTATCCTTGCCGAAACGGCTGCAAATCAGATCTGCGTTCCTGCGCATGATATCGAGCAGCTCCGTCTTGCCGGTTGCCTCATACCAACCCACAGCGGCTTCCAGCATATGGCCCGCGCAGTACAGCTCATGGCATTCCTGAAGGTTCTGCCATTTATGCTCCGGCTCCTTGGCGGTGAAGTAGGTGTTGAGGTAACCGTCCGGCTCCTGCGCGCGTCCCACAAGGGCGATCAGATCCAGCGCCTCGCGCTCCAGCTTCTCGTCGGGATGGATGACAAGGGAATAGGCCACAGCTTCGAGCCATTTGGCCACATCGCTGTCCTGAAATACCATGCCATAGAATTCGCCCTTCTGTTCCCCCGCGGCGATCCGGAAGTTTTCGATTGCGTGGCTCTTTTCCACGCCGGGGACCGCGTCCTCGAGAATCTGCTTCTGGTAGGGGATGACTACATCCGTCACCAGATTCTGTACCTTGGACCAGAAAGGATCGGAAATGGATACCCTTGTAAGGTCAACGGAGGGAAGCTGCTTTTTTATCATGGGTTTTCTCTCCTTTTCTTTTCATCGTAAACACGAAGCCCACTCAATCCGGCTTTGCCAGCTTCCACAGGAAGCTGCCGTGCGCGGGGATGACCGCTTCTCCGGGAGCTGTTCCCAGATCGCGGCGGGCCCACAGGTCGCGCGCTGCGGCGCCTGTTTTTTGCAGATCCCCCAGCGGCAGGGGGAAGGACTTTTCTTCCTCCGAGAGGTTAAAGCCGGCCAGATACAGCCCGCCGTCGGGAGCGTCGCTGGCCCACAGGCGGAAGTCCTCCGTCTTTTCGAGCAGGCGCGGGTTTGCGCCCTGCTGATTGACGGCGATCACTTCGTCGTTTGTCAGAAGCGCAAGTGTCCATTCATCGTTCTGGGGCAGATCGCCGCCCACCATCAGAGGGGAACGGAACACGCTCCACAGCGTCATCATGGTGCGCTGTTCGTCTTTGGTGAAATTCGTCATGCGCGGGTTGCGGAAGCCAATGCCGATTTTGCCCAGCGGGAGCATATCGCAATCCGGCCAGCTGCCGGGGCCGACATGGGACTGCCACAGCTCGCAGCGGAAGAACATGTGCTTGAGGGGTTCCCATTTGTCCCAGAAATCGTCCGTCATGCGCCACATGTTGGCATAGGTTTTCAGGTGCCAAGCTTCTTCAATGACAGCGGGGCCGGGGGAAAGGCTCAGCACCATATCGCGGCCGCAGTTCTGGATGGCTTTGGCGATCATCTCCACCTCACGGCTTGCGGAGTAGAGATTGTCGATGTAAAGGTTGGTGTTGCAGATATCATCCACCTTCACAAAGTCCACACCCCAGGAGGCATAAAGCTGGAAAATGGAATCATAATAGGCCTGCGCGCCGGGTTTCGACGCGTCCACGCCGTACATGTCGCCGTTCCATTTGGAGATGGAGAACGGGCTGGCGATTTTTTCCGCCGTTACCTCTGTCCCAAGGACAGGCATATGGGCATGCACCGCCTGACGCGGAATGCCGCGCATGATATGGATGCCGAATTTCAGCCCCATCGCGTGGATTTCATCCGCGATCGGCCCGAAGCCCTTGCCGCCCGCGCTGCTTGGGAAGCGGTTTTCCGCCGGGATCTGACGGCCGTACTCATCCAGGCACAGCGTCGCGAAGGGGCGGTATTCGCCTTCCTCCGTTCCGGCCAGCGGCTCCGACCACTGAATGTCGCACACAACGTACTGCCAGCCGTGATCCTTGAGATGGTCGCGCATATAGCGCGCGTTTGCCATGAGCTGATCTTCCGTCACGTTGGCTGCGAAGCAGTCCCAGCTGTTCCACCCCATCGGAGGTGTTTGGGCAACCTTGTTGGATTTGATGAACATGATAAAACTCCTTCCCTATTTGAGTGGGGATGCGTTTCCCCAATATGGTATTTGTGCTCTGATCCATACAAGTGAGCTTTATCTCCATTATAAATTCATCAAATATTTTCATCAATATGGAATTTATGAAGAATACAAAGGATTTTTGAATTTTTGTTATAGTTTCTTGAAAATAAATTTCATTCTTTCTTCCTAAAAACGTGTGAAACGGCTTACACAGTATGGGAGGACAGCTGGGCTGAAAATTCTTCAAAGTCAGGGATAGGGATCCGTGCGCCGTTCTGCGTGGCCGAAAGATGGGCGCAGATTCCTACAGCAGTCCAATAAGCGCTGGTGACCGCATCCGTTTCCGGTTTTCTGTTTTCCAAAATACTGGACAGGAACTCATGTACCATGTGGGGATGGGAACCGTGGTGGCTGCCTCCCTGTTGGATGGAATTATGGGGGTGTTTGGGATCCAGAATGGTGCAATGACGGGTATATTCCTGAATTTCTTTTGGCAAGAGCTCTTCCATATTTTCACAGTGTGCGTCATAGGTATGAATTCTGCGCCCGCGGGAGCCCATGTTGGTGCAGTCCTTTCCTTCCTGGAATACACTGATGCGCGGAGGTTCGTTTTCCACGTTCCACTCAAAAGAGGCTCGATCGGACAGAATCGTAAAGCCTTCCACATATTCGTGCGCTGTTTCAAAAAGCGAACGGGTCAAATCGGCGACATACGGCTGATCCCGGAACTGGACGGTGGCTGTTTCAATTGGATACGGATTGCCGTATTTTTCCTGAAGCCTGGGATCCATCTTTCCGGAACCGAGACAGATCACACTTTCCGGAATGCCTTTGCTCAGATAGAGCAGGGGAGAGACGGCATGAGTGGCGTAGTGCATGGGCGGAAGCCCTGTCCAGTACGCAGGCCAGCCGTCCATATCCTGGAAGTAGATCCCCCTCATATATTGGATGTTTTGGAATTCTCCTTTCTCCAGCATCTTTTTGGCATAGAAGCATTGAAAGGTGTAAATGGAGGTTTCCATCATCATATATTGTTTGCCGCTTTCCGCCTGTGCGCGGATGATATCAAAAAGCTCCTCCAGGCTGACTCCCATGGGGACGGTGCAGGCGCAGTGCTTTCCGGCGCGCAGGGCCTTTACCGTCAGCTCGTGGTGGGAAGGGATCCCGGTGACAATGTGAACCGCGTCCAAATCGGTTTGAAGCATTTGGTCGTAGTCCGTAAACAGTTCGTCATAACCGAATACGCTGGCGTATTCAGACAGGAGGGCCGCATCCTGTTCGCATAACACAACCTTTTCAACCGCGGGGTGTGCCTTGTAGATTTCAGCAAATTCACCGCCAAACCGCAGGCCCACAATACCAATTTTTAGTTTTTTCAAAAGACATTCTCCTATCTTTTTGCTGCATCATGCTTTCATGCCAGTCAGTGCAATTCCTTCAATCAAATATCTCTGACCAATGACTATTACGATCTCAACTATGGAAAAAACTGTGTTGCCATGAGCGCCCAGTGTGAAAATAAGGAAGCAGCTATGAAGTTCATAGACGCTTTCTACGATGAGAAAATCAGTATGCAGGTCGTTTTTGGAGGAATGAACGATGTGGATGGCTGCGTGAAAGACAATGGGGACGGTACTTATGAGGTTTTGCCGCCTGCGGATCCTTCCATGGATCCCGGTACCTGGAGATGGACCAATGCAATGTCCGATTTCGGTCCCTATTATCTTTCCGCTGATTTCCCGCTGACCGTGGGCGTGGATCTGCTGGCAGCTGTGGAGGAAAAGGAAGTATACAACGAAGTGTTTGACAATCTGGAAACCGGGGATATCTATCCTCAGGCTTTTATGAAGTACAGTGAAGCGGACACCAATACACTGGCTATGAATCAGGCCAATATCGATAATTTGACGGATCAGACCTGGTCCGCGTGGGTGACGGATTCCTCCAGGGATATCGACGCAGAGTGGGATGCTTATGTGCAGTCTGTGTATGATTCCGGGCTGTCGCAGAATCTCACAATCCGGCAAACCGCATTTGATAACTATTTGGCAAGCATGGGCTGACGCCATTCATTTTACAGAAAAAGGAGAATCGAAAATGAAAAGGAAATCTGTTCTGACCACTATGCTGGCGTGTGCACTGCTCGCCTCGTGTCTGACTGCCTGCGCCAATGAGAATACGGCATCTACGGCGGAAAGCACCGCAAACGGTTCCTCGGCAGCGGATACCAGCGGGGAGGGAGGAGACTCCGGAGAGATTGTGAAGCTGACAGCCCTGTTTAACAAACATTCTCTGACGAAGGATGTCAATGAAATGCAGTGGCTGACCGATCTGGAAGCTGACTGCAATGTGGATGTGGAATGGCAGCAAATATCGGCTGACTGGGATCAGAAGAAAAGCGCGATGTTTGCCAGCGGGGAGATTCCGGATCTTCTCTTTAACGCGACAGCGGATTCCGATTATATTCAGTACTATGGGCTGTTTGAAGATCTGAAACCATGGATTGAACAGTATGCCCCCAATTTGCAGGCCATGTTCGAGGAGGTACCGGAGACAGAGATCCTGTGCACCACATTGGAAGGGAAAATTTTTGGAACGCCTAAATATCAAAGCGTATGGCCCAAAACGAACGGCACTATTTTTATCAATCAAACCTGGCTGGACAACGTGAATATGGAGATCCCGACGACGTGGGAGGAGCTCAAGGAGGTTCTGATCGCTTTTAAAGAGCAGGATGCCAACGGAAACGGTGACCCCAATGATGAAATCCCGATGGATTTTAACGGCGGCTTTAACAGTCCTTACGGTTTATCTCAGTTTTTGGGAAGCACCGGCTTACAGTTGTCGAGCAACTATCCAGGCGGCTATTTCGCCGAGGATGGCGAAGTGAAAAACTATTACATTGACGAACGGTTCAAGAGGACCGTCAAGTTCGCGCAGGAGCTGTGGAGTCTCGGCCTGATCAACGAGGAAGCCATCACACAGGATTATTCCAAATTCCAGTCCTTGGCACGCGGCGAAGGAACGACCGCTAAGGTTGGGTTTACCTGGGGAGCGGAAGGCGGAGATCGGTTTGGCCTGGAGCTGGCGGATCAGTATGTTTCCATTCCGCAGCTGAAGGAGGATTCCAGTACAGAAAAAGTGTGCTTCTCCTATGATTTTTACGACATCAACTATGGCGGAAACCGCATTGCGATGAGTGCGAATTGCCAGAATAAGGAAGCGGCTATGAAGTTCATCGACGGTTTCTATGATGAAAAGGTGAGCATTGAAGTGCTCTTCGGCGGTATGAATGAGGCCGACGGCTGCGTGCGCGACAATGGACCAATTTATATCCGCGATGGGCTGGATCTCAAGCTGGGCACCGATATGCAGGCGATGAATGAGGAAAAAGCCGTTTACGATCCGCTCTATGAAAATCTGGAAACGAATGATATCTATCCACAGCTTTTCATGAAGTATAACGAGACGGATACCAACACATTGGCCATGAACCAGGCCAACATTGATAATTTGACTGACCAGACCTGGTCCGCTTGGGTCACCGATTCTTCCAGGGACATTGATGCGGAGTGGGATGCCTACGTACAGTCTGTTTTGGATTCCGGCCTGTCTCAAAATCTTGAGATTCGTCAGGCTGCCTACGATACCTATCTGGAAACCATGGCTTAATTGGCACACGGGAAGAAGGGGATGCCGGTTGCAGCATCCCCTTCTTTGCTGAAAGGAGAGGTGATCTATGAAACAGGCAAGCACAGCCGCAGCGGCTGCGCCCCGAAAAAGAATCAGTCTCTGGAAAACGTTTGCCCGCGACTGGCAGCTTTGGGTGATGATTTTGCCGGCGGCTCTTTATATCCTGATTTTTTGTTATGGTCCCATGTATGGCTTGCAGCTGGCATTTCGGGACTATAATTTCAGCAAGGGGATTACGGGCGGCGACTGGGTCGGGTTCAAATACTTTATACAGTATTTTCAGAGTCCAATGTTTTTTCCCACCATTCGCGATACTTTTGTTATCGCATTCTTTTCCCTGATCTGTGGCTTTCCTATTCCCATTATCCTTGCGATTGCGATCAACGCCGTCAAGGGCGCGCGTTGGAAACGGACTGTTCAGACAGTTGTTTATCTGCCTTATTTTATCTCTACGGTTGTCCTTGTGGCGATGCTCCAAATCCTGCTTTCCCCCACGACGGGAGTGCTGAGCAATGCGCTTCGCACAGTCGGGCTGGTGGGAGAAAAGACAAACCTTCTGGGAGATCCCTCCGCTTTTGTTCCGGTCTATGTGATCTCCGGTATCTGGCAGAGCGCCGGCTGGAACAGTATCATTTTCATTGCGGCTCTTGCCGCCGTGGACGGTCAGCTTTATGATGCCGCTAAAGTGGATGGAGCAAACCGGTGGCAGCAGGTGTGGCATGTGGAGCTTCCCGCCATTCTTCCCACGATTATCATTCTTTTGATTATGAATATGGGAGGCATTTTGAGCGTTGGCTTTGAAAAAACCTACCTGATGCAGAATTCTATGAACAAAGGGGTATCGGAGGTTATTTCTACTTATGTATATAATGTAGGCCTGAAGTCCAGTCAATTCAGCTTCGGTTCGGCGGTTGGCCTGTTTAATACCGTTGTGAATTTTGTATTTCTGGTGCTGGCAAACCAGATCTCCAGGCGCGTTGCCAATATCAGCTTGGTGTAAAGGGGGGAACAATATGACCGCAGCAAAAGCATTGGAAAAGCCGGCGCTTCGCTCCACAAGCGGAGCCGATCTTTCTTTCCGCATTGTGGTGGGCGTCATCACCTTTTTTTCCTTCCTGATCGTTGCCTACCCCATGTATTTTATCGTAATAGCTTCCTTCAGTGATTCCACTTTAGTCAATCAGGGGCAGGTGATTTTGTGGCCAAAAGGCGTGAGCCTGTACGGTTATGAACAGATTTTCCAGCGCGAAGATATTTGGAGAGGTTATCTGAATACCATTATGTACTCGTTCTTTGGTACGGCCCTGAACCTGGCCGTCACGCTTCCGGCAGCGTATGTTTTGTCCCGTAAAGGGTTTGCGGCGCGCCGCATTATCATGAAGCTGTTTGTTTTTACCATGTATTTTAATGGCGGTATGATCCCGACTTATATGTTGATCAAGGATGTTGGTTTGCTGGATTGTCCGCTTGTGATGATTCTTTATGGAGCAGTGAACGTTTACAATCTGATTATCACCCGTACCTTCTTTGAGACGTCAATTCCTGACGAACTCTATGAGGCGGCAACACTGGACGGCTGCTCCCATTTTCGGTATTTTGGCACAATTGTGCTTCCGCTGTCAAAGGCGGTGATTGCAGTTATTATGCTGTATTATCTTGTGGGCCATTGGAATGATTTCTTTACCGCGTTGCTGTATCTGAACAGCGATGCCTATCAGCCCTTGCAAATCGTTCTGCGCAACCTGCTGCTGCTCAACCAGGCGATGGCTGGTACCACTGGAGTGGGAGGCGGCGCCTATGCACAGCAGTATGCCGATCAAATCAAGTTCGGTGTGATCATCGTATCGACTGTCCCGGTTCTGTGTGTCTATCCCTTCATTCAGAAGTATTTCGAGAAAGGTGTCATGATCGGAGCGGTCAAAGGATAAGAAAAGGCGATGGTTCGGTTTCCCTGATAAAACATAAAACAGCTCTGTTCCCGAAAAAGCGGGGACAGAGCTGTTTTCGATCTAACATTCGGATTTATGGTTCGATCCTGCGTAAGATCCGCATGGAATTGGAGGAGGAAAAGCGATAAGCAAAAAAAGAGACCGGATATTTCCGGTCTCTTTTTGGTGGACGATATAGGACTCGAACCTATGACCCTTCGCACGTCAAGCGAATGCTCTAGCCAGCTGAGCTAATCGTCCATATCTTGCATTTTTTGTGCGCTCTCTCGAGTGCTTGATTATTATACCCTATCATCTTCAAAAATGCAAGCGTTTTTTTCAGAAAATTTGAAAAAATTTTCTGCGCCAAAATTCTGGCGGGAAAACGGGCGTCATCCTTCTTCCTGTGCCCGGATTTTTTCTTCCAGATCGTGAAGATAAATCCAGCGCTCTGTTTTTTCTTCAAGCGCACGGTCGGCTTCCTCTTTTTCGCGGGACAGCTCCTGCAAGCGGCCATAATCGCTTGCGGCCTGCTCCATTTCCCGAAGGAGGGCAGCACATTTTTCTTCCAGCTCCGCCACCTCATCGTCGATCGTCTCAAATTCGCGCTGTTCGCGGAAGGTGAATTTCAGCTTCTGCGCGGTGCGGCGGCGTTCCTGTTTCGGGCGCGGCGTTTCCGCGCGATCGGCGGTAGGATCGGGGCGGGCGGCGAGATAATCGCTGTATCCGCCGAGGTATTGCCGCAGCGTGCCGTCCTCCTCAAAGGCAAATGTGTGGGCCGCGACGCGGTCCATAAAATACCGGTCGTGGGAGACGGCTATCACCGCGCCGGGGAAAGCGTCCAGATAATCTTCCAAAATGGCGAGCGTTTCCACATCCAGATCGTTTGTCGGCTCGTCGAGGAACAGGACGTTCGGGGCCTGCATGAGGACGTTGAGCAGCTGCAAGCGGCGGCGCTCACCTCCCGACAGGCGGCCGATGGTGGTGTATTGCAGGGCGGCGGGGAAAAGGAAGCGCTCAAGCATCTGGGAGGCGGAAACGGTTCCTTCGGGCGTCTCGATGCGCTCGGCGGTGTCGCGGATGAAATCAATCACGCGCTGCGACGGATTCAGCTCCTGCCCCTCCTGGCTGAAAAAGCCGATCCGCACTGTTTCGCCGCAGACAACCTTGCCTTCGTCCGGGGCCAGGCGGCCTGCCAGAACACGCAGAAGCGTACTCTTGCCGCAGCCGTTGGGGCCAATGACGCCGAGCCGGTCACGGCGTGCCAGCAGATAGGAAAAGTCATGAAACAGGCTTCTGCCGTCATACGATTTTCCGATGGCCTCTGCTTCAATGACCTTTTTGCCGAGACGGCTGGAGAGGGCGGAGAGCGTCAGCGTTTCCTCCTGCTCCTGCACGGGCTGGCTGCTGAGCTCCTCAAAGCGGTTGATGCGGAACTGCGCCTTCGTACCGCGGGCGCGCGCGCCGCGCTGGATCCAGGCCAATTCCTTTTTCAGCAGGGCCTGCCGTTTGCGTTCGCTTGCGGCCTGCATTTCCTCGCGCTGGGCTTTGAGTTCGAGATATTTGGAGTAATTTGCGGGATACTGATAGAGGGAACCGTTCTGCAATTCCACAATGCGGTTGGAGATCCGCTCGAGAAAATACCGATCGTGCGTGATCATGACGACGGCCCCGTTGAATTTTGCGAGAAAGTCCTCGAGCCACAGGACGGTGTCCATATCGATGTGGTTCGTCGGTTCGTCCAGAATGAGCAGGCGGGCGTGTCCCGCGAGAGCGGCGGCGAGCGCCGCACGCTTCTTCTGGCCGCCGGAAAGCTGGGAGACATCCTGATCCAGATCGCGCAGGCCAAGGCGCGTCAGCAGCGCGCGGCATTCGTATTCCGCCGAGTCTCCCGAAGCGGCGTGCAGCATGGTCTGCCGCAGGACGGACAGTCCCTGGGTGAACTCCGGATTCTGCGGCAGATAAGCTGTGCGCAGTCCTGTCATGCGCGTGACGCTGCCGCTGTCCGGTGTTTCGAGACCGGCCAGGATTTTGAGCAGGGTGGATTTTCCTGTCCCGTTGACGCCGATCAGGCCGATCCGATCGCCCTCGTTGACCGTGAGAGATACGTTTTCAAGCAGCGTTTTCTCGCTGTAGCTTTTGCTGATGGCTTCCGCCGTGAGATAAACCGTCATGTGTCTGCGCCCGCCTTTCCACTTTTCCGCGCGTTGCGTTTCGCGCGGCGCTTTCCTATTGTACACGATCCGGCGCGGAAAAGCAAAGGCGTTTCGGAAAGGCTTCGCCCTTGAAAACGGGATCGGATGCGCCTATAATGAAAGCATCACGACTTGCCGGAAGGAGGCTTTTTTATGTCGGTTGGTCTTGTGCTCGAGGGTGGAGGAACCCGCGGCGCCTACACAAGCGGCGTGCTGGACGTTTTGCTGGAGGAAGGGATTTCCTTTCCGAGCGTCTATGGGATTTCCGCGGGAGCGTGCAACGCGGTCAGCTTTCTGGCAGGCCAGTATAAGCGCAACTATGAGATTTTCTACAACTATATCCGCGACGAGCGGTATCTGAGCGTGACCAGTCTGTATAAGACGGGAGCGATTTTCGGCTTTGACTTTATTTTTGGGGAGCTGTTTCACAAGCTGGTTCCCCTTGATTATGATGCCCTGTTTTCCTCGCCGGTTCGCCTGCGCACAGGCGCGACCGATCTGAAAACGGGCCAGGTGGTCTTTTTTGACAAGGAGGAGATGGACGACATGCTCGTCCCGGTGCGCGCGTCGAGTTCGCTGCCGTTTGTTTCCCCGATCGTCTCCTACAAGGGGTATGAGCTGCTGGACGGCGGTTGTGCGATGCCAATTCCGCTCGAACAGTCGATGGTGGACGGCAACCGCCGGAATGTGGTTGTGCTCACGCGCGATCCTGCCTACCGCAAAACGCCGAAATCGGATTTTCCGCGCGCCGTGCTCCGTGTAAAATACGGCGATTATCCGAATTTTGTCCAGACAATGCTGGACCGCAGCCAGATTTACAACAGTGAGATCGAGCTGTGCCGTGTGGAGGAACGGCTGGGCAACGCCGTCGTTGTGCGCCCGCGCACCCCCCTGCTGGTGAGCCGGTATGAGAAGGATCCCGAACGGCTCAAAGCAATCTATGAGCTGGGCTGCGAGGACTGCCGTGCCAAGCTTCCGCAAATTCGTGCCATTCTGGCACGTGACGCACAGGAAAGCGGCGCATCCTTTGCGCATACATAACCAGAAAACAAGAGGAGGGGGAGTGCCCGTGGAGCGTGAAGAGCTTTTGAACGTTGCGACGCAGGCAGGAAGTTTGCTGCTGTGCAGCGGTGCGGAGATTTACCGTGTGGAGGAATCCATGACACGGATTTTCGAAGCGTATGGCGTCCGGGACAGCAACATCTTTGCCATCCCAAGCTGCATCTATGTCACCATCAACACGCCCGGCGGTGCTCCCATTACCCGCGTCAAACGGATTTTGAACCGGCAGACAAATCTGGATCGCGTTGACAAAGCCAACGATGTGTGCCGGCGTATCTGCCGGGAATGCCCCTCGTTTGAAAAAGCGCGCGAGATGCTCGCGCAGGTGGAGGCGCGTCCGGTTTACGGACTTGGCGCCCAGCTTGCGGCGGCTCCGCTGGTGGGCTTTTTCTTTTGCCTGTTTTTTGGGGGAAGCTTTGAGGACGGTCTGTGGGCGGCTCTGTGCAGCGCTGTGATGCGTCTGCTGCTGTATGGGCTGGAGCGGCTGCGGGTCAACGCTTTTTTCTGCAACCTGTTCGGCGGGGCGGTATCGGGTTTCATCACGCTTGGAGCCGTCACGCTTGGGTTTGCCGTCAACACCGACAAGATCATCATCGGTGCGCTGATGAATCTGGTGCCGGGGATCGTGATCACCACCTTCATGCGCGACATGATGGCGGGAGATGTGGTCGCGGGGCTGATCCGTTTTTGCGAAAGCCTGCTGGTGGCCACGGCGATCGCGCTCGGTGTGGGCGTTTCGCTCATGCTGCCGCGTTTGATTTTCGGTGTGTAGAGGGGGTGCCGCGATGGAATATTTGCCGTGTTTTTATGCGTTTGGATGCTGTATGGCCTTTTGCGTCGCGCTGCATGTGCGCGGCGCGGCCATGTTCTGGACGTCGCTTGGCGGAGCGCTGGGCTGGTTTGTCTATGTGCTCTGCGCGCCGCTGCAAAACGACATCCTGCAATACTTTTTCGGCACGCTGGCGCTTGCCGTTTACGCGGAGGTGATGGCGCGCGTGCGCCGTTCTCCGGCCACGGGATATCTGCATGTCGCGCTTCTTCCCATGGTGCCGGGAGGCGGCATCTATTACACGATGGAATACGGCATCGCCGGGAACACGGAAATGTTTCTGGAAACGGGGATGCACACGCTGGGAATCGCGGGGGCGCTGGCGCTCGGAATCCTGGTGGTGTCAACGCTTGCGCGGATCGTGGCTCTTGTGGCGGAGGAACGTCGGGAGCGCCGCGCGGGGCGCGCAGGATGACCGAATTCTTTGCACCGTTTTTGACAAATTCTTCAAAAATATGACTTTATAAAAAGAAGGCAATATGATAAAATAGGGAGCAGAAAAAGGGAGATGCGGGGGGATTTTTGCGCCCGCGCCGCAAATTGGCCGCAAGGCCGGAAACGGGGGAAATTATGTCTGACGTAATTCGCGTATTTGTGGAGAAGAAACCGGGCTTCGATGTGGAGGCCCAGCACATCCGGGCGGATCTGGTGGAGAATCTTGGCATGAAGTCCGTCACGGACGTGAAGCTGCTCAACCGCTACGATATTTCCGGGATGAGCGCGGAGGAATTCGCGCAGGCGCGGGACACTATTTTCTCGGAGCCGAATGTGGACAATGTCTATGAGGAAACCTACGAAGCGCCCGCGGGATACCGCGTATTTGCCATGGAATACCTGCCCGGCCAGTACGATCAGCGCGCGGACTCTGCGGCCCAGTGCGTCCAGTTCCTCACGCAGGGCGAGCGCCCGCAGGTGGCCACGGCGCGCGTGGTAGCGATCGGCGGCGGCGTCAGCGACGCGGAGTTGGAAAAGATCGAGCAGTATATGGTTAACCCCGTGGAGAGCCGCCTGGCTTCCCTGGAAAAGCCGGAGGCGCTTGGCCTGCAAGCCGATGTTCCCGCCGACGTGGCGCGGATCACCGGCTTCATCTCCTGGAACGATGCGGAGATGGATGCGTTCTATGGACGCATGGGCTTTGCCATGAGCCGTGAGGATCTGTTCTTCTGTCGCGATTATTTCCGCGACAGCGAGCACCGCGATCCCACTGTGACGGAGCTGCGCGTGATCGACACCTACTGGAGCGATCACTGCCGCCACACCACCTTCTCGACGCGCCTGACGGATATCGAGGTGGAGAAGAGCCCTGTTTCCGCCGCTATTGAGGAGGCTCTGCGCCATTACTTCACGGTGCGCGACGAAGTGTACGGCCAGACGGATCGTCCCGTCTCCCTGATGGATATGGCTGTCATCGGCACGAAGGTGCTCAAGCGCCGCGGCCTTGTGCCGGATCTCGACGAGAGCGATGAGATCAACGCCTGCTCGATCCAGGTACCGGTTACGATCGACGGCAAAACCGAGGATTGGCTGGTTCAGTTCAAGAATGAAACGCACAACCACCCGACGGAGATTGAGCCGTTCGGCGGCGCGGCGACATGCCTTGGCGGCGCGATCCGCGATCCGCTGTCCGGCCGCGCTTACGTCTACCAGGCCATGCGTGTGACCGGCTCCGGCGATCCGCGCGTCCCGGTCGAAAAGACGCTGCACGGTAAGCTTCCCAGCCGCAAGATCACCACGGGTGCGGCCCACGGCTACAGCTCCTATGGCAACCAGATCGGCCTTGCCACCGGCCAGGTCACGGAGCTGTACGATCCCGGTTATGTCGCGAAGCGTCTGGAGATCGGCGCGGTGATCGGCGCGTCCCCGAAGGCGAATGTGGTGCGTCTCGAGCCCGCTCCGGGCGACGTGATTGTCCTGCTCGGCGGCGCGACAGGCCGCGACGGCATCGGCGGCGCAACCGGTTCCTCGAAGGCACACACGGAGAAGTCCGTGGAGGTCTGCGGCGCGGAGGTGCAGAAGGGCAATCCGCCCACCGAGCGCAAGATCCAGCGCCTGTTCCGTGATCCCGCTGTTTCCACGCTCATTAAGCGCTGCAACGATTTCGGCGCGGGCGGCGTCAGCGTTGCAATCGGCGAGCTGGCCCCCGGCCTGGATATCGATCTCGATAAGGTTCCGAAGAAATACGAGGGCCTCGACGGCACCGAGCTGGCCATTTCCGAGAGCCAGGAGCGTATGGCCGTCGTCCTTGCCCCGCAGGACGTGGAGGCCTTCTGTGCCGCCGCCGCGCGCGAAAACCTCGACGCTACGGTGGTAGCCGTCGTGAAGGCGGATCCCCGTCTCGATATGACATGGCGCGGCGATCGTGTTGTGAGCCTGGCGCGTTCCTTCCTCGATACGAACGGCGTGACCCAGAACGCGAAGGTGGAGATTGCCGCCGTTGACCCGGAGAAGAATTACCGGACGATGGTTCCCGCCGATCTGGCCGGCAAGAGCACGGCGCAGGCGTTCCGCGAGAACCTGTCCCGTCTCGAGGTCTGCTGCCAGAAGGGTCTGGCCGAGCGCTTTGACGCATCCATCGGCGCGGCGACCGTCAATATGCCGTTTGGCGGCAAATACCAGCTTACCCCGGAGGAGGCCATGGCTGCGAAGCTGCCGGTGCGCCATGGCGTCACCGACGACGCGACCGCGATGAGCTTCGGCTACATTCCCGGCGTGTCCCGCTTCTCGCCCTTCCACGGCGCGGCCTGGGCTGTGGTGGAGAGCTTGTCGAAGCTGTGCGCCATCGGCGCCGATCCGCTCAAGGCCCGTCTGACCTTCCAGGAGTATTTCGAGCGCATGACCGGCGATCCGAAGCGCTGGGGCAAGCCTGCCGCCGCGCTGCTCGGCGCGCTGGAAGCCCAGCTCGGCCTGGGCCTGCCCGCCATCGGCGGCAAGGACTCCATGAGCGGCACCTTTGAGACGCTCGACGTGCCGCCGACGCTGGTGAGTTTTGCCGTCACGATGACGAAGGCCAGCAAGACGCGTTCCGCCGCCTTCACAAAGGGCGGTTCCAAGGTGTGGCTGCTGCCCCTGCCGGAAAACCGTGAGACCCTTCTGCCCGACTGGGAAAAGGTCAAGGAATTCTACCGCACCGTTCTCGGCCTGATGGAGAACAGCGCGATCGGCGCGGTCTCCGTGGTGAAGGAGGGCGGCGCTGCCGCTGCCGCTGCGCGGATGTGCTTCGGCAATAAGATCGGCTTTGCGTTCGCGGATTGCAGCGAGACTGAGCTGTTTGCCCCGCTGTCCGGTTCTCTCGTGGTGGAAGCGTCCAGCGATCTGCCGGAGAGCCTTGGCGCGATCCTCCTCGGCGAGACGAAGGAGGAGCCGGAGGTGACGATCGGCGGCGAGACGATGGCGATCGACGATCTGCTGCGCCTGTGGATGGAGCCGCTGGAGAAGGTGTTCCCGAACTACGCGCCCGAGGTTCCCGTGGAGCGTGATGTGCCGCTCTTCACGGAGCGCAGTCAGAAGGCCCCGGCGATCAAGGCCGCGAAGCCGCGCGTCTTTATCCCGGTGTTCCCCGGCACGAACTGTGAATACGACACGGCGCGCGCCTTTGAGAAGGCGGGGGCCGAGACGGAGATCCTGGTCGTGCGCAACCTCTCCGCCGCCGCGATCGAGGAGACGATCGCACGCATGGAGGAGGCCGTGCGCCGCGCCCAGATCGTGATGCTGCCCGGCGGCTTCTCCGGCGGCGACGAGCCGGACGGCTCCGGCAAATTCATCGCCACCACCTTCCGCAGCCCGCGCATTGCGGACGCTGTGGCGGAGCTGCTGGAAAAGCGTGACGGCCTGATGCTCGGCATCTGCAACGGCTTCCAGGCGCTGATCAAGCTGGGCCTTGTGCCGTACGGCAAGATCACCCGTCCAAGCGAGGCTGCCCCGACGCTGACCTTCAACACTCTGGGCCGCCATGTTTCCCGCATGACCTATACCCGTGTCACCAGCGTGAAGTCGCCGTGGTTCGCGGGCGTGAACGCGGGCGACGTGTTCGCGGTGCCGGTGTCGCACGGCGAGGGCCGCTTTGTGGCAAGCCCCGAGGTTCTGGATACCCTGATCGCCAACGGCCAGATCGCCACGCAGTATGTGACGCCCTGCGGCAAAGTCAGCGGTTCGATCGAGTGGAACCCGAACGGCTCGGTCTGCGCGATTGAGGGCATCACCAGCGCGGACGGCCGCGTCCTGGGCAAGATGGGCCACACAGAGCGCAAGGGCGATCATCTGTATGCCAACGTTCCCGGCGAAAAGGATCCGCTTCTGTTCGAGTCCGGCGTGCGGTATTTCAAATAATGTGTTTCTGATCCTGTTTACCATCTGCAAGGAGGCAAGCTGATGAACTTGGACTTTATCCGCCGGACGTGGGCGGAGATTGATCTGGATGCCGTCGCCTATAATTTCCGCGAAATCCAGAAGCGCCTGAATCCCGGCACCAAGCTGTGCTGTGTGGTGAAGGCCGACGCCTATGGTCATGGTTCCGTCACCGTCGCAAAGGAATATGAGGCCATGGGTGCGGATTGGCTGGCCGTCTCCAATCTGGAGGAGGCCGAGGAGCTGCGCGGCGCCGGGATCCGCCTGCCGGTCCTGATTCTGGGCTACACGCCGCCGGAACTGGCCATGCGGCTGTGCTCCGGGAATTTCTCGCAGGCCATTCTCTCGCTCGACTATGCGCTGCGCCTTTCCGATGTCGCCCAGCGCGGCGGCTATACCGTCAAAGGCCACATCGCGGTGGATACCGGCATGAGCCGCATCGGCTTTCTGTATCAGGACAAGGAGCGCGACCGGGCAAGCATCGACGAGATGCAGCGTGCCAGCCAGCTTCCGGGGATTATTCCGGAGGGGATCTTTACCCACTTCTCCGTCGCGGACGGCGGGGAAGACGGCGGCTATTACACGGCGCGTCAGTTCCGGATCTTCACCCACGCCATTTCCCTTTTGGAGCAGCGCCGCGTAACCTTCCGCCTGCGCCATTGTGCCAACTCGGCGGGCCTGCTCGACTATCCCGAGTTTCAGCTGGATATGGTGCGCCCGGGGATCATCCTGTACGGCCTTCAGCCCTCCTTTGAGATGCAGCATCCGCTTTCCTCCCGCCCTGCCATGTGCCTGAAAAGCATGGTTTCCCTCGTGAAACAGGTGGAGGAAGGAACTACCGTCAGCTATGGCCGGTGCTTTACCGCCGACCGCAACATGATTGTGGGCACGGTGCCCGCGGGCTACGCGGACGGCTATCCTCGCGCCCTCTTTGGAAAAAGCTGGGTGACAGTCTGCGGCAAGCGCGCGCCGGTGATCGGTCGGATCTGCATGGACCAGCTGATGATTGATCTGACGGACATTCCCGAGGCCAAAGTAGGCAGCGAAGTGGTGCTGTTTGGCCGGGATCCCTCCGCTGACGAGCTGGCCTCCCTGATCGGCACGATCGGATATGAATTGATCTGCGGTGTGAGCCGCCGTGTTCCCCGCGTGTACCTGCGCAGGGGTCGTCCAATCTCCGTGGAGAACCGGATGCACCATCTCACGCCCTAAAAACATAAACCTTTCTTGCAAAGCTTCCATACAATCTCCCCTGGTATTACGCCGGGGGAGATTTTTTATTTTTATACAAAAAATTTTCTTGCACCGCGCACCTTTGCAATGATATCATAAAAAACAGCGGGAAAGAACGTTTCCCGCGCACCGAATCCCGCACCGGGCGGGAGCCGGGAGGAGAATGTGCCGTATTTGACGGCAGGGAAAGGAAGATGCAGAAAAATGAGAGAAAAGTTGGACAGCCTGATCGACAGCCTGTGCCGACAGGGAGATTACATGTGTCTGAACGTGCTGGTGCAGCGGGACGGCGAAACGGTGTATTCCAGAACAGCGGGTTATGCGGATAAAGAGCGCAACATCCCCGCGCGGGAAGATACGATCTTTCATCTGTATTCCATGAGCAAGCCTGTTACCGCGGCGGCTGTGATGAAGCTGTGGGAGGACGGTCTGCTGGATTTGATGGATCCGCTGACGCGGTATCTCCCCGCGTTCCGCGAACAGCCGGTGCGCGAGGATGGACGGCTTGTGCCGCGCCAGAGTGAGATCACCATCCAGGATCTGCTCAACATGACCTCCGGGATTCCGTATCCCGAGGGAGAGGAAACGCCGGAGATGAGCCGCTTATTTGAGGAGGCGATGGCCAAAGCCGAGGGGCCGGGCGCCTTCGGCACCGTGGAACTGGCCAACCGCATCGCCCAGACGCCGCTGGTGTTCCAGCCCGGCACGCGCTGGCGGTACGGTGCGTCCGCGGATGTTCTCGGCGCGGTCGTGGAGGTTGTGTCGGGCATGCGGTTTGGGGAATATCTGCGCCGTGAATTTTTTGAGCCGCTTGGCATGGAGGATACCGGATTTTTCATCCCGCCGGAGAAAAAGGATCGGCTTGCGGTAATTTACCGGATGCCCTCCGGCAGCGAACCGGTTCCCTACCACGACAAGCATCTGGTGATCCTCGATTCCGAGACTGAGCCGGCGTTCCAGTCGGGCGGAGCGGGGTTGGTCTCCACCGCGAAGGATTATGCCGCTTTCATGACGATGCTCATGCGGGAGGGGACAAGCGGCGGCCGCCGCTATCTGCATCCCGCGACCGTGCGCTTCCTGCGCTCGGGTCATCTCACACCGCGCCAGCAGGAAACCTTCGATTGGCCGCGTCTGCGCGGATATACCTACGGCAATCTGATGCGGATTTTGGAAAGCCCGCAGGAGCAGTGCGTCGTCTGCCGGAAGGGTGAGTACGGTTGGGACGGCTGGGCTGGGACCTATATGGAGATTCATCCTGAGGAGAAGGTCTGCGCGCTTATTATGACGGCGCAGATTGACAGGGAAAACGATTGCGCCAGACGCATGCTGCGCAACGGAATTTACCGCTGGGTGCTTTGAAACGCTTCTCTGCGTCCTTTTGCGCATAGGGCGGCTTTTTAAGGAGATAGGGGATATGTTTGAAGAAAAGCTGAGTTCTCTCCCGCAGATTTTGCATCCCGTTTGCCCCATGCCTTCGCATGCACACCTGGAGCATCTGCCGGAGAAGGAACGCGAACTGACACTGACCCGCGCGGCGCGCGCCGCGCAGACGCCGCTGTCCCGTATTCTGGCAAGTGACTGGCTGGCCTTTTCCCGCATCGGAGACCGCGCGCACTTTGAAGGCCTCTATTTTCCGCGCAGGCGGCGGCTGACGGATCTGGTGTGCGGCTTCCTGCTGAAAGAGGATTCCCGGTGGCTGGAGGAGGCGGTCAATACCATTTGGGCGCTGTGCGAGGAGAGCGCCTGGCAGCTTCCGGCTCACAATTCCTATGTGCGGGATGCGCCGCAGGCTCCGTGGCCGGATGTCTCCCGGCCTGTTGTCGACCTCTTTGCCGCGGAGACCGGCGCACTGCTTTCCTGTGCCGCCGCTGTCCTTGCGGATCATCTGTCGCAGCCGGTGCGGGATCGGATCTTTCTGGAGGTAAACCGGCGCATCCTGACCCCGTATCTGACGGAGCATTTCTGGTGGATGGGAAACGGGGACGAGGAAATGAACAACTGGACACCCTGGTGCACGCAGAACGTGCTCCTGTGCGCATTTACCCTGCCCTTCGATGAGACGGTGCGCCGCCGTGTGATCGGGCAGGCGTGCCGGTCGCTGGACTGCTTTTTGAAGGATTACGGGGAGGACGGCTGCTGCAGCGAGGGGGCGCAGTATTACGGTCATGCGGCGCTGTGCTTGTTCAGCTGCCTGCGGATTGTAGAGCTTGCCGCGCCGGGCGTCTTTGATTCTGTCTGGAAGGAAAAGAAGATTGCGAACATGGCGTCCTACATTTATCACATGCATGTGGATGGGATCTATTATTTCAACTTTGCCGACTGTTCTCCTGTTGCGGGACGGCGAGGCGCGAGGGATTATCTTTTCGCGGTTCGCACGGGAAACGGGGAGATGGCATCCTTTGCGGCCCGCGACTGGCTGGAGTCGCTTTCCGATCCGCAGGAGGATGGGGACGTGATGCGGATCAGCCTGTGGGAGCAGCTGCTGGAGCTGGATCATGCGGGCGAGATGGCACAGTATGCGGAGCGCGCGGGGAAGAACCCCCCTGCCGCCGGCGCCCTCTATCCCAGCAACGGTGTGTATACAGCGCGGCGCGGTGTATGGCAGCTGGCTGTCAAGGGAGGGAACAACGCGGACAGCCATAATCACAACGATGTGGGAAGTGTGATCCTGTACCGGGACGGCAAGCCCTTCCTGATTGATCTCGGTGTGGAAACCTACTGCCGAAAAACCTTCTCCCCGCAGCGCTATGAAATCTGGACGATGCAGTCCTCCTACCACAACCTGCCGGACTTTGACGGCGTGATGCAGTGCGACGGCGCGGCCTTCCGTGCGCGCGAGGTGCAGGTTTCCCAGCCGGACGGCGGGTTCTGCGTGTCCATGGAGCTTTCCGCCGCCTGGCCGGAGCAGGCCGGGCTGGAATCCTTCCGGCGCGTGGTCACGCTTTTGCCGGAGGGGCTGCGCCTGGAGGATGAGTGCCGGGGTTCTTATCGCCGTGCGGACATGCACCTGCTGCTTCAGGAAAAGCCGGAAATCCTTGGGGGCGGCCGGATTGCCGCCGGAGCACTGGGAGAAATCCTCTGTGAGGGTTTGACGGAATCTCCCCGCGTGGAGATTCTTTCCATCCAGAACGCGCGCCTGCGGCTGGCCTGGCCCGACACGCTTTACCGCATTGTTCTTCCGTTTTCCGATCGGCTTTCCATCCGTATCCGCTGAAAATGTTTTTTACCATGATTTTTTCTAAATATTTCTCGAAAAAAATTGATTTTTACTGCATCCTATGGTACAGTAGGTGCTGTCTGGACAACGGATATTTTGCCTTAGGGAGGAATGAAAAATGAAGGGCTTAACCCAGCGGGAAGAAAAAATGCTCTCTTGGTTTTACAAAGAAGGAAAGCTTCCTTTTGACGGGGACAAGGTGACGGTTTCCCATGAAGGGAAAGGTATTGCGGTTTCGTGCGAGAAAGGAAATGTGCAGATGCGTCTCGGGCGCGAAGCGTATTTCGGCCGTGCGCTGACGCTGCTTGAGGAAGGATTGGCCTCTGGAAAGGATTTCTCTGTGGAGGAAACGCCGGCCTATCGCGATCTGGGCCTGATGGCCGACTGCTCCCGCGGTGCGGTGCTCAACCGGGACGGTTTTAGCAAATTGGTCGTAAATCTGGCACGCATGGGCTATACGGTGCTTCAGCTTTACATTGAGGACGTTTATGAGCTTCCGGATTATCCATACTTTGGCTGGGGACGCGGCCGCTATACGGCGGAGGATCTGCGCTGGATGGATGATTTCGCGGATTCCTTCGGCATCGAGCTGGTTCCCGCGATCCAGACGCTGGCCCATCTGCGCCAGATTTTCCGCTGGCGTGTATTCCGCGATGTGCACGACCTCGACGATATCCTTCTGGCCGGAGAGGATAAGACGTATGAGCTGATCGACGCGATGTTCCGTCAGTTCTCCTCGTGTGTGAGAAGCCGCCGGATCAACATCGGCATGGACGAGGCGCATCTGGTCGGTCTGGGAAAATATCTGGATCAGCATGGCTACCGTGACAGAATGCAGATCATGCTGGATCATTTCAGCCGTGTGCATGAGCTGGCCAACAAGCACGGCCTGCATCCGATGATGTGGAGCGATATGTTCTTCCGTCTGGCAGCGGGCGGCGAATACTATGCCGAGGACTGCAAGATGGATCCGCGCATCGCGGAAACCATCCCGGAGGATGTGTCTCTGGTTTACTGGGATTATTATTCCGAGAAAAAATCCATCTATGACAACATGCTGGATCGGCATGCGGAGATGACGAAGAATATCATTTTCGCGGGCGGCGCGTGGAAATGGGTAGGCTTCTGCCCGAATAACCGGTTCTCCTTCCGCGTCACAAAGCTGGCTCATGAGAGCTGTGTCGAGCACGGCGTGAAGGAGGTCCTGGTGACCGCCTGGGGAGACAACGGCGGGGAAACCTCCTTCTTTGCCATTCTCCCGTCGCTGCAATACTGGGCGGAGCTGTGCTATGCCGGACAGGCGCAGGAGGACAGCCTGCGCAGCCGCTTCCGCTTTGCCTGCCATGCGGACTGGGATGATTTCCTGCTGCTCGATGAGCCGCATTTTACCCCCGGAAACCTCGAAAACCGCTGCTCCGTCACCGCGCACAAGTATCTTCTGTTCCAGGATGTGCTCCAGGGAATGTTTGACGCGCATGTAGAGCCGGATTCTTACGCCGCTCACTATGCCGCCTGTGCTGAAAAGCTGGAAAAAGCAGCGGAAAAAGGCGGGGAGTGGGACTTTCTCTTTGAGACGGAAGCCGCGCTCTGCCGGGTGCTGGAAATCAAGTGCCGTGTCGGGATTGATCTGCGCGCCGCTTATCTGGCCGGAGACCGCGATGAGGCAATCCGCCAGTCCGGAGAGGTCCTGCCGGAGCTGCTGCGCCGTGTCGGTCATTTTGCGGAGCTGTTCCGCCGCCAGTGGCTCATGGAAAACCGTCCCGCCGGCCTGGATGCGTTCGACGTGCGCATCGGCGGCCTGAAGGAGCGCCTTTGCTCCGCTTCCGCACGCATGGAAGGCTGGCTGACCGGCGAGGTATCGTCGCTCGAGGAGCTTGAGCAGCCGCGTCTGCCGTACGAAGGCAAGGAAATTGTGAAGGGCCGCGAGGACCTTCCCTCCATGCACTGGAACAACATCATTCTGCCCAGTGAGATCGGGGCAATCTAAGACGTTTTGCTGAAAAAAGCTGACACCGCTGTTAGCCGGTAGTCCATAAGACAGTGAACAACTAAATTATGGCGGCTGTCCGGCAGGAGCGGGGGCAAGCGGCACATGGACGAGAATCCATGTGCCGCTTCTCTTTTTGCCTGTTTCAAACACAATGGACTTATTCCCACTTTTCCGCTATAATCGTAGTAAACCCATCCATTCCTTTCCCATCCGGGAATTTTTCAAAAAATCTGAAAAAAGTTTGGAAACATTGGAACAATCCGGCCCTTCCCAAGCCATATAGAGTAGAGGGCCAGAAACGGAGGTGACGCGCATGGCACAGCAAAACGGCCCCAAAGGTTTCCTTGTGGTGCTGCCCGGAGAGATCATCGAGATACCGCAGGACGATGATAAATCGTGGCTGACCCTGTTTTACAGCCTGCCGGTGGAGCTGGCGGAGAAATGGAAGCCCGCCCTTACCCTGCCCCGCAGCCCCTATGAGGTGCTTCGGACGGACAAATACGACCCCATCATCCGGCACGATATGTTTAAGCTGCTGGTGTGGGACTGCTATTCCTGGACGGCGTGGCAATTCTTTCAGGTAAAAGACCGCAGAGGGAACTACCGGGACATTCCCGGCGACCGGGAGCAATACGCGGGCCACTCCCCCCTGTGGCGGCTGTCCTACGCCATCATCCCCTATCTCCGTATGAAGTTTGAGCAAAACGGTCTTTCCTTCCAGAGCCTGTACAATATGCCGCCGGGGATGGAGGTGCCGTGGCTGACCTACCAGCAATTCAGCAACCTTGTGGGGAACCTGACCGACATGGTGATCGCGGAGCAGAACTGGCAGCCGGTCATTGACGCGATGTGGGAGAACCGGGCGGTGGAGGACTACGACAGCCGGGGCAGCACCGTCAAGAAGGACTTTTTGCGGAAATGGCACCACGACCGCTCCGGCAAGGCCATCTCGTTAGAGGAACTGATGGAGAGCGGCGGCGAGTTTTCCCAGGTGGCAGACCCGCGGGCGGACTTTGAGAACTCCGTCCTGTCCCAAATGCAGATTGACACCTTCGCGGCGGGGCATATCAACGACACCGACAAGGAGATATTGAAGCTCCGCATGGAGGGCTATACTGAGCAGGAGATCGCGGACAGGGTGGGCTACAAGACCGCCAGCGCGGTACACAAGCGGATCGCCAAGATCGCGGGGGCATACGAGGACTTTGTACTGTCCGAATATCAGCAGTATTTAGACAGGCACGACAGCAAATAAGGCGCATGGAGCGGCAGCCGCCGGGGACGGGGGCCGCCGCTTTTTCACGGGCCGGAAAGGAGGACAAATGCCGGAACTTTTTGCAGCGTTTCCCGATGTGATGGATGTGCGGGAGCTGGCCGCCGCGCTCCACCTGTCCAGAGCGGGGGCCTACAACCTGATGAACGCGCCGGACTTCCCCACGCTGAAAATCGGCGGGCGCAAGCTGGTGATGAAGCAGGACTTGATCGCCTATCTGCGCCGCCACACCAACGGGGGCGGGAATCCCGGTCAAGAGCCGTAAAAAACGAAAATCAGGCGATAACAGCGGCCCGGAACGGACTATGACCCATCCGGGCCATTTTGAACGCAAAAACGCCGTTTTTTCCAAGTCAAGAGCCGGAAAAAAGAGGCGAAAAAGGCCCCTCTCGCGGGACGGGCCGAAAATCAAGGGAAAGGAGCGGAGGACATGAAAACAGGATTGAAGAAAAGCCAGAAAACGACTATAATTGAGTTTGACGAGCAAGGCCCCCGGATCACCGTCAGCACCCACAACACGGACTTGAAGAACCGGCTGGGAGCCTACGCCCGCCGCTGGCCGGAGTGCTGCCGGGAGGTGGACGATGACGGCTGGGGCTGCAAGACCTTTGAGATCGACAAGGGCCGCTTCTGTTTCCGGCTGACCGCGCCATACAGTGAGGAACGCCGGGAGGCGGCCAGGAAGTTTGCGAGGGAACACAATGCCACCGAAAGGTTAATATATCGTGGAGGATAATGCAATGGAACTTGGATATGATACATTTTCAACCGAACTACCAGATGATATCTTTGAACTATTACTTGAGTTGGGAAGCGAAATAGGAATTGACCCTTTTTCAAGTGTTGAAAGCGAAAACTATTTTTGTGAATTACTGAAAAATTATACTGGAAACAAAAATGAAATAAGAGAATATTTTGAGAGCGAAATAAAAAAAGATTTTCAAGTAATGAAAGAAAAACCCCAATGGATACAAGGGGATGACTGGCAGTTTAACAAGGGAAAGCCAATGATTTTTGTAGGGCAACTTGATACCATTACTAAACGAGATGGCGTGTCATACGGAACTTCTTTCTTTGTCTTTTGGGATTGTAAAGACGGAACCACGAAAACAGTTACTCAAAGTGATTAAAAAAGCAGCGGGTGTATAAATCCCTTTAGGAACCAGTCCAGCTAATAAAAATCAAGCAGAAAATCAGGACAAGCCAGCAGCCTACGCCCTCCACTGACCTGAGCATGGTCAGAAGGTACATAACAAAGAGTGGGGCTGCATGATCTTTGAGATCGGCAAGGGCCGCTTCTGTTTCCGGCTGACCGCGCCATACAGCGAGGAACGCCGGGAGGCGGCGAGGAAGTTTGCGTGGGAACACAACAGCGCCAAAAGATTGCTGAAATGGAAGGAGTGTTCAATAAAGTGAATACCATAGATATGCTGGAAAAAAGGATTGGTCTTTCACTTCCGAGTGACTATAAGAATTTTTTATGTCAACACCCGGACGGGGCAATCTATTACCCTAAAGTCATTCAAAAGAACGAGGTATTTCCCTCATTTTGCAATCCAACAAAAGATGTAGGAGATGAAGAAAGGTGGCTATGGGAACCAGATGATGGAATGATTGGACAGGTAGAAATCGAACTTTTCAAAGCTAGCGAAGCACTTGTTAATTTTCCGAGCAATGACGGAAATTGGGAAATGAAATGTATCCAGATCGGTGGCATGAATGATGATCGCATCTTAATTCTTGACTGTTTGACTGAAGATATTTATTGTTTGGAGCATGATGAAATTATATTCAGATTTGATACCCAAGAGGACTATGATAAAAACATGCCTACGAAGGCCGTTTGTTTTGCTGATTTCAAGAGTCTTTTAGACTGGTGTACTGGCGGTTGGGTCTATGATCCCACCGAAAGTAACAGACCTTATGTGGAAAAATGGAAACAGCGACAAAAGAATTATCCTAAAAATGTCATCTATTTGTGAGTTAAGTGTGGTTGCGCAAAATCCCTTTAGGAACAAGTCCAGCTAATAAAAATCAAGCAGAAAATCAGGACAAGTCAGCAGCCTGTATCCTTCCCTGACCGGAGCATGGTCAGCAGGCACACGACAATGGCTGGGGCTGCAAGACCTTTGAAATTGACGAGGGCCGCTTCTGTTGACCGCTGACCGCGCCATGCAACGAGAAACGCCGGGAGGCGGCGAGGAAGTTTGCAAGGGAACATTTGTGAAAGCAGCCTAAGAAATAGTCTTGCACTTGAAAGAAGGTGAACGAGTGAGCAGTGAGCATTATTGACAACATCAATAAACAATTAAAGTTTGATAAAGATGAAGTATATCCGGGTGGAAAAGAAATAATTAAACAAATTGTTGAAAAGGCGCCGATACAACTACCTGCTGATTATTATGAATTTTTAAGTTGTATTTCTGGTACTAGAAATATTGGCAGTATAGAATTTGAAATTGAAAGCGATGATGAAGATATTGGAAGCATACCTATTTGTCTTTGGTCAGCAAACAGGGCCTTAGGTATGCAAAATGAGTTTGCACATCCTATGAAAGAAAACTTTATCAGTAAGGTTTGGTTTATTGGTGATGATTTAGGCGATATGGTTTATTTATATGGGTTTGGCAACGATGGATTTGGCGTATATTTTGTGGAAGCAGGCAGCTTAGGTTTTGAATATGCGTATAAAATAGCAGACACACTCACAGATTTTCTCGTCAATGGAATCGGAATTGATGTTATAACAGCACTATGAGGATGTAACTGAAAACCCTTTAGGAACCGAATGGCGCACTTCTATACATAGCCTGACGGCCATGTATTCGTGCGCTCTGCGAGGCGGAACGGCGGATTGCCAGATGGAGCAACCCGCCGTTTTTGCGTCGCTACGCTCCGTCCAAGGGGGTGCCCCCCTTGCGGCGCTACCGCGCCTTACCCCGCCCGCCCCCGGAAGGGGGACACCCGCTGGCGCGTCTGTCCCCCTTCCGAGGGCCTGATAACCGAACACCGACACCCTGACCGCTCACCGGAAACACCCCGGAGGACGGTCATTTTTTTCGCCCATTTTCAGAAAAAGGAGGTCAACGACCATGAGCAAAGAGTTGGAACAGCTCCGGCAGGAGTACGCCGAGAACGAGGCCAAGTTGCAACAGTACCGGCACCGGGTACAGCGGTTGGAGCAGCGGAAGAAATACTATGAGAAGGGGGAGCGGCAGAAACGCGCCCACCGCCTGATTACCAGAGGGGCCGCCGTGGAGAGCGTGGCCCCGGAGGTCAAGCCCCTGTCCGAGCAGGGCTTCTATTCCCTTGCCGAGCAGATTTTTTCCATGCCGGAGGTGCGGGCCGCTGTCCAGGCCGCCGCCCAGCGGGAGGGCCGGTAAATGGCCCTGTTTCATTTGTCGGTCACGCAGGTGCAGCGCAGCGCCGGACAGTCTGCCATCGCGTCCTCCGCCTACCGCGCCGGGGAGCGGCTTTACAGTGAACGCTACGGCGAGTACAGCGACTACACCCGCAAGGGCGGCGTGATCTGCTCCGATATTCTCCTGCCGCCCCAGGCCCCGCCCGCCTACCAAGACCGGCAGACCCTGTGGAACGCGCTGGAAGCCGCCGAGCGCGGCAAGGACGCCCAGCTCGCATACAGCTTTGATATTGCCTTGCAGAACGAGTTTTCGCTGGAAGAAAACATCGCCCTTGCAAGGCAGTTTTTGTTGGAGCAGTTTGTCAGCCGGGGCATGGTGGTGGACTTCGCCGTACACCAGCCCGACAAAGAGGACGGGGGCATACCCAACCCCCACTTCCATGTCCTCTGCCCCATCCGGCCCATTCTGGAAAGCGGCAAATGGGGCTACAAACAGCGGCGCGTCTACCGGCTGGACGAGGACGGGAACCGCATTTTGGACGAGAAGGGCAAGCCCCTCTTTGACGCGGTGCCCACCACCGACTGGGGCCGCCCGGAAACGCTGGAACACTGGCGGGAAACCTGGGCCAAGATGTGCAACGCCAAGTTTGAGGAAAAGGGGCTGCCCTGCCGGATCGACCACCGCTCCTATCTGCGGCAGGGATTAGACCTGCTCCCCACCGTCCATGAGGGGCCAGCGGTGCGGCAGATGGAGGCGCGGGGGATCGCCACCGACAAGGGGGAACTCAACCGCTGGATCAGGGCCACCAACGCCCTCTTGAAAGAGCTGCGGCAGAAGGTCAAGGCCCTGTTCGGCTGGCTCAACGAGGTGCGGAAGGAACTGTCCCAGCCCCAGGCCCCCACCCTTGCCGACCTGTTATCCGCCTACTACGGGGCGCGGAACGCGGGCGCATGGAGCAATAAGGGCAAGGTGGGCAATCTCCAAAAGTTTGCCGATACCGTGAACTATCTGACCGAGCAGAAGCTCTATACCGTGGACGATCTGGAGGCCCGCGTCACTTCCCACAGCGGCGCGATAGACGCTTTGAAAAAGAGCATGGACAAGAAGAAAACGCGGATAAAAGAGCTGGACGGCCTGCTGGAACAGGCGGAACGCTACCGGGAGCTGAAACCCATCCACACCCAGCTCAACGCCATTCACCGCAAGGGCCAGCGGGAGAAATTCAAGGCCGCCCATGAGGGGGAGCTGCGGCAGTTTTATATGGCCCGCCGCAAGCTGGAACCCCACTTCACGCCGGAGGGCAAGCTGCCCCTTACCAAGTGGCAGACGGAGCGGGGGAAGCTGCAACAGGCGTATCAGGAGGACTACGCCAAGTACAAGCCCATCCGGGACGACCTGATGAAGCTGTACCAAGTGAAATCCACCGTGGACACCGCCCGGCGGCGGCAGGAGCAGGCCCACACCCAGCGCCGGGACAGGGATATGGAGCGGTAAGGGACTTCCCATTTCCCGCCGGGGATGGTACAATGGAATCAGCTTTGACGGGCCGCCCCTGCTGGGACACTTTGTCCCAAAGGCGGGGGCGGGCCAGCGATTGACCTGTTACTGGAGGAAGGAGAGAACTTTGTGCAGCGACCCAAGCAGCCAATAAAGAGAACCACGCCCTTGAAAAAGATCATAGCCGCCGCCCTTTCCGCCCTGCTCCTGTTTTCCCTTGCCGGTTGTGAACAGAAGGATTGGATCAAAGATGGAGAGTATTGGCCATACCCAACTCAAGAAAAAACCTTTGAAAAATTGTTCGATTTGGCTGAGGCAGGCGATATAGACGGAATCTATCAGGTGTTTTCTCGAACTGCCCAAAATGAAAATGCCGATTTGCGGGAGAAGGTAGGGGCATTTGTTCAATTCGCGCAGGAAGAAATGACCTCTTATGAGGTTGATGGTTCCAGTCGGTATCATAAAGACGCAGACCACGGAATGATCGTTGAGCGCAGGGAGATGTACGCCACACTCTACACGGACAATACAACATACCGCTGCCGCATTATAGATGTTCCACGGGACTCTTATGTCTCAGATAATGTGGGATTTTACAGCCTGATACTTTTCCCGGACAGCTTGCGGGAGGACTATAACAATTTGGGGGTACACGAAACTGGCTGCTATATCGTCTATCAGGGTGGAGCATTTGCGGAGCAGCCGATGGACGCCCTGTTAAGCTTCGCCTCTGCGGGTGACGCGGATGGATTGTATCAGATGTTTTCACAGCCTTCGCAGGAAAATGCAGATGACCTGCGGGAACAGGTGGACAAGATGGCGGCGTTTCTGCAACAGGAAATGACTTCCTGGGATTTTGATACCTGGACAACGGAGCAAAGGACACTGTTTGACATGGATGTTACCATGCGCCATTGGCTGGGGACGATCCATACCGACGATCAGGATTTTCGGTGCAGCATCCGAGATATGCTGTCCGACACAGGAGAATCCCTCGGTATTTACAGTATTTCCGTCTATCCGAAGGAGTTATATTTGGATTATAGGATGGATGGCCGGGACGAGCCGGGAGCGTTCCTGAAAATACTGACGATTAAACCGCAGGAAGACGATTTGAAACGCCTGTCCAGGGGTGAAACACACACGGTCAGGATCGTCACCAGTGTGGAGGCAGAGGTAACTGCTGCCCCAGCCCTTCCGTCAAATAATGAAATAGAAAGAGTTGTACTTATGCAAGTTGATGCGCTTACTTGGGAGGCCTCGTTTTCCGAGCTTGATTACCGAATGCCATATACCATTACGGCAACCACAGAAACAGAAAGTGTTTCCTGCAATGTGACAGTTCCGGAAGTGGAAAGCGATGATTGAAAAGTTTTGTTCCTGCCCAACGACCAGCCTACCGCCAACCTCTGGACACTTTGTCCTTCCAGTGGGCGGCATAGCAACCGAACACCACCCACCAAGGCGCGGCCAGCAAGCCGCGCCTTTCTCATGCAAAAAATGAAAGGAGCGCAAGACCATGAACGACAAGGAACACAAGGAATTTACCCCGGAGGAATTAGAGGAAATCCGGGCCTATGCCGAACAGGAGGCCGCCGCCCCGGACGAATACCGCTTCTCCAACCCCGACCCCTACGCCAAGCCGGAGCCTGCCCCGGAGGGCCAGCCCCGCCGCTTCTGGTTTGACGCGGAGGGCCATATCCGCGTCAAAAACCTTTCCGCCTTCTGGCTGCCGGAGCTTACCTTGCAGCGGGAGATCGGCGGCACCGTCTACTCCGTCACAGGCAGCTATGAGGGGACGGAAACGCTGGACAGAAAATTAAAGCGCATTATGGAGCAAAACGCCGGAGAAATGGAGGGGCAGGCATGACAAACGCCCCAAAAGCTGATATAATAAAGGCACTCGATCCTGTACGGACAGTTGCCCCCATAAAGGAGGAAACAGAAATGTTACGGGCAACTGATAAAATCACAGCGCTTTACTGCCGCTTGTCACAGGAGGACGCCAACGAGGGCGAGAGTAATTCCATATCGAATCAAAAGCGCATTTTGGAGCAGTACGCAAGGGAGCGCCG
Source organism: Anaeromassilibacillus sp. An200 (assembly GCF_002160025.1). Lineage (GTDB taxonomy): Bacteria > Bacillota > Clostridia > Oscillospirales > Acutalibacteraceae > Caccousia > Caccousia stercoris. Next base: position 89,460 of record NZ_NFJU01000005.1, on the reverse strand, counting down.
CTTCCCCAACCCCGTGTTTTTCGTGGATGACGGGTACAGCGGGACGAGCTTCCAGCGGCCCGGCTTTCAGAAAATGCTGGACGAGATCGAGGCCGGCCATGTGGCCGTGTGTATCGTCAAAGACCTGTCCCGGTTTGGCCGCAATTCCGCCCTGACGGGGATGTACACCAACATCACCTTTGCCAAGTACGGCGTGCGGTTTATCGCCATCAACGACAACTACGACACCATCGACCCCAACAGCGTGGACAACGACTTTGCCGGAATCAAAAACTGGTTCAACGAGTTTTACGCGCGGGACACCAGCCGGAAGATCCGGGCGGTGAACAAGGCCAAGGGGGAGCGCGGGGAGCCGCTGACAACGAACATCCCCTACGGCTACAAGAAAGACCCTGACACCCCGAAGGGCTGGCTTGTGGACGAGGAAGCGGCGCAGGTGGTCAAGCGTATCTTCACCCTCTGCATGGAGGGGCGGGGGCCGATGCAGATCGCCAAGGCGCTGACGGAGGCGAGGGTACTCACCCCCACGGCCTACAAGCACCGGCAGGGCCGCAAGACCCCCAACAAGGAGGGGGCCGACCCCTGCTACTGGCACCCGAACACCGTTGTCCACATTTTGGAGCGGCGGGAGTACACGGGCTGCACCGTCAATTTCAAGACCTACACCAACTCTATCTGGGACAAGAAGCAGCGGCACAGCCCGGAGGACAGGCAGGCCATCTTCTACAACACCCACCCGGCCATCATCGAGGCGGAAGTCTTTGACAAGGTGCAGGAGATACGCCAGCAGCGGCACCGGCGGACGAAAACAGGCAAGAGCAGTATATTCTCCGGCCTTGTCTACTGCGCCGACTGCGGGGCAAAAATGCGCTACTGCACCACGAATTACTTTGAGAAGCGGCAAGACCACTTTGTATGCGCCAACTACCGGAGCAACACCGGGAGCTGTTCAGCCCACTTCATCCGGGCGGTGGTGCTGGAGGAATTGGTATGGCAGCACATGGAGGCGGTGATTTCCTATGTGAGCCGCTACGAGGCCCACTTCCGGGCGGTGATGGAGGAACGCTTGAAGCTGTCCACCGGCGAGGCCATCCGGGTACGGCGGAAGAAGCTGGCGCAGGACGAAAAGCGGCTGGCGGAGCTTGACCGGCTGTTCATGCGGCTTTATGAGGACAATGTGAGCGGCAAGGTGAGCGACCAGCGGTATGCCACCATGAGCGCGGCCTATGAGGACGAGCAGGCGGCCCTGCAAGCGGAGGCGCAGACCTTAGAGAAGGAAATCGAAGTACAGGAACGACAGCTTGAAAATTTAGAACAGTTTATCCAGCGGGTACACAAGTACGCCGGTGAGCGGGAGCTGACCCCCTACGCCCTGCGGGAGCTGGTGAAGGCCATCTACATTGAGGCCCCGGACAAGAGCAGCGGCAAGCGGCGGCAGAATATCCGCATCGTTTATGACCTTGTGGGCTTTATCCCGCTGAATGAACTGATGAAAGAGGAAACGGCATGACCCCCAAAAGGCCATGCCATTCCCTCTAAAACACAATTACTTTCTTATGGCACCCCGGCTTTTTGCGGTGTCAGCTTTTTTGTGCGGTTTTGTCCAGGCGAAGCTCCAGTTCAGAAAGCCCGCCGCTGTGTGTCACCATATTCCCTGTCGGCAGGAATCCATTGCGTTCATAGAGGCGCTTTGCACCCGTATTGGTGCTGAGGATCCACAGTGTGGGGCAATCCGTGCATTGTTCGATGGCGAAGGAAAGCAGCCGCGTTCCATATCCTTTGTTTTGTTCGCTGGGCAGCACATACAGATTTTCGATCAAGCTGCCGCGCACCGACACAATACCGATTGGCCTTTCCTCTGTCAGCAGGTAAAGGCGCGCCCCCTTTGCGATCTCAGATTCCAGATAGCGCTTTTGGCGTTCGGGTGTATGGATGGCGAGAAATTCGGGGGAACATATTTCCTTGTGGGAATCTTTCCAGCTTTCGGAATGGACCATGGCGGCCTGTGCCAGATTCGTTTGCGTGACCGGTTGAATCATGGATGTGCCCCTCAAAGATCGTCAATCTTCATACGATCCAGCTCCTGCTGGTTGGCTTCCTTTTCCTGCCGCTTGCGGGATTCCCGCGTCAGATAACGGACCAGGAACACAATCCCGACCACAACAGCGGCGGTCGTGAGAAGTCCCAGAAACAGAAAGACGATTAGAATCAGCACGTTTGGAAAAATACTCATGGTGTTTCCTCCTTGTGACGGCGGTACTCCGAAATGAGGAGCTTCGCCGTATCGAAATCTATTTTTTCATCGAGAGCCAGGCGTTTGATCAGGGAAACATAGGGATCCGCAGCCCGTTCGCCGCTCAGGCGTATTTTCTGGATCAGGCGGTCCAGGCGCAGGCGCACGGTGGGATAGGTCACGCCGTATTCGCGGGCGATCTCCTTGAGCGAACCCGAGGCCAGCATAAAATTCCGGATAAAGGAAACCTCCTCCTCATCCAGCTCCGCCATCCAGTCCGGTACGGTTTGGATTGGCATGATATTCTCCTCCTTTCACTATATTCAATATAAACTTTAATTTTATTAAAGTCAATAGTAAAAATAAATTTTTATTTTATAAAAAATTCCCGCTGTACGCATAGAGTGTGCACAGCGGGAAACGATAAGCCGAGAGGCCGTCGCACGGCCGGAAAGGAGGGATGAAGCGATGGATTTCCTCTGGGCGTTTCTGGTGGGCGGAGCGATCTGCGCCGTGGGCCAGCTTTTGCTCGATTATACCAAGCTGACCCCGGCGCGGATTCTGGTTCTCTTCGTGACGGCGGGCGTTGTGCTCAGCGCCGTGGGAGTGTATGCCCCGCTGGTGAAGCTGGCAGGGGCGGGGGCGACCGTGCCGCTCACAGGCTTCGGATATCTGATGGCGGAGGGGGTGCGCAAGGCCGTGGCGGAGGACGGCTTGTTCGGCGCTTTGAGCGGCGGCGTGGCGGCAGCCGCGGCGGGAATTGCGGCCGCGGTGTTTTTCGGATTCTTAGCCGCCCTCTTTTCAAGATCCCGAGATAAGAGCTAGGCTGACGCAAAATCCCATCTATCGCACGGGAAAGCTCCTGTGGCGGGTGCTTCGTTTTCTTAGCGGAAAAATCCTGGGCTTTTTTCTCTGGACGTTGCTCAAGTGGAGCTGGAGAAGGCTGCGGCGCTTTCAGCGCACAAAAAAAGGAGGGGGCGATCCCCCTCCTTAAAATCGCACAGGCTTACTGGATGGAGCAGTCGAGATAATGCTCCAGCTCCTCCTCGTCCTTCTTTTTCTTCTCCAGAAAAACAAAGACGGCGATAGCGGCAGCCGTCAGAGCGGCGACTGCGGAAAGTACGGTGACGAGTACGGCGAATCCACTCTTTTTCAAATCAGGCACCTCCGACGAATTCAATGTAAAACATCGCGCGGGTCAGGCACCTTGTCCCTTCCCGGATCAACACGCTGCTTTCTGTTTTCTATGATACTCAATTCCGGCAGAAATGTCAACTGGAAAGCAACGCAGGGGTGCAAATTCATAGAATAGAAACAAAATAAAAAAAGCAGAGCTTTCGCTCTGCCTTTTTTAACGCTTGGGAACGCGAAGCTTACGCATTCGCCTTCTTCGTCAGCTGAGACTTCTTTCTCGCGGCGGCGTTCTTGTGCAGGATCCCCTTGGCGACAGCCTGGTCAATCTTCTTGACAGCCACGCGCACGGCCTCGGCCTTGTTCGCGTCGTTGCTCTCGATCGCGGCGTTTGCCTTCTTGATGGTGGTCTTGAGCTCGGAATTCGCGGCCTTGTTGATCAGCGTCTTGGTGGCGATGACTCTCACGCGCTTCTTCGCAGACTTAATGTTCGGCATGTGTACACCTCCTTTTCTTTTTCACGTAGAGTATATTTTACCATCAACCAAAGGAAAAAGCAAGAGAAACACACAGGATTTCACGCGATAGAGACAGGGTTTTCCTGTTTTCGGCAGACTGAACAAAAAGTGTTCCGGTCAGGCTCGGTGGAAGATGGAGAAAAGACGATGTTTATGGTGCTTCCAACGAGTTCTGAACCGGGGAAAGGATGGAACAGATGGAATACCGCACCGATCTGGCTGTGGAATACACAGAGGAATCAACGCACCGGCGGGAGGAACAGGGAGAGTATGCCATCACACGCCTGACACATGCGGGCCGCCGGTATGTGACGGTAGAAACGCCGCCTTTTTCGGATGCGGCGGACGCGGAGGAGCTCGCGGAGCTTTTGGCGGGGGAGCTTCGCAAGCTGCTCCCGGAGGAAGGGCCTGTGCTGGTCGCGGGGCTGGGAAACCGGTTTGTGACGCCGGACGCGCTTGGTCCCCGCATGGCGGATCGTGTGCTGGCCACACGGCATATTGGCGGAGAGCTGGCAAGGGTGTCCGGGCTCGACGGACTCCGGCCGGTGGCCGTGCTGGCTCCCGGTGTGCTGGGAAGCACGGGCGTGGAGTCGGGGGAGGTCGTGGCGGCGCTGACAGCGGCGCTGCATCCGGCGGCGGTGATCGCTGTGGACGCGCTTGCGGCCCGCAGCTTGTCGCGGCTGGGGTGCACGGTACAGCTTACGGACGCCGGAATTTCCCCCGGAGAAGGCGTGGGGAACCGCCGTCCCGCGCTGAGCTGGGAGAGCCTTGGCGCTCCTGTGATTGCCCTGGGAGTGCCGACAGTGGTGGACGCGGCCGCCCTGGCCGCCGGGCTGATGGGCGGGGATCCTCCATCCGAAGCGGTAGCTCCCCGCGGGGCCGCCATGATTGTCACTCCCAGGGAGATCGATCTTTTGGTGGACAGGGCTGCCCGTGTGCTTGCCATGGCTGTCAACCGTGCGCTGAATCCCGATCTTTCCCAGGAGGATTTTGCCCGCCTGGTGTCATGAGCGGACCCGGATGCGCATACGATTGACATGGCGGGATCTCCGCCGGACAGGAGGATGCCGGATGAGAAAGCGGGAGGAAAAGGGAGGAAAGCTGTTTTGCGCGGCGGCATTGTGCGCCGTGCTGGGAGCGGCGGGCGTGTTCTGCCTGTTTGAAACGCTTCCTGCCCTGGACGAGGGCGGATTTTCCGTGGCCGCTGCCGGGTTCATTCTGCCGGATGGCGCTTTAGCCGCCGTCCGGGAGGGAGAACTGTTCTGGGAAACGGGTTCCTCCATGCCGGATGAGAGTGTTTCCTCTTCGGATCCGGCGTCGTCCGCGCTGTCGGGTTCCTCCGCTGCGCCTCTTTCCTCCGTGCCCTCCGCGCAAAGCGAAGCGGAGCAGATGCAGGAAGCCGTGGCCGCCGGGCTGTTTCCCGAAAACGGGCCGGTGGAAACGGTGCTGGAAAACGGGATCAATGAGACGACCATCTCCAACACCGGCATTCAGTATGGCAACGTCTGGGTGAAAAATACAAACAAATATCACAGCATCGACATTGCGGCGGAGCTGGAAAAGCAGCCGGACGTCAGCCTCAAGCGCGACGGCAGTGTGGAGATCCTTCTGTATCATACGCATACAACGGAAGCGTTTCAGGGGGAAACGCGCACGCAGGACAACAGCCGGAACGTGGTTGCTGTGGGGGAAAAGGTTGCGGCGGAGCTGGAGGCGGCAGGTTTCGGTGTGGTGCATGACACCACCTGCCATGATTACCCCTCCTATAACGGCTCCTACGATCGATCCGGAGAAACCATCCAGCGCAATCTGGAGCAATACCCCGGCATCCAGGTGGCCATCGACATCCACCGCGACGCGCTCGGCACCTCCGATGCCCGCACCAAGCCGACCGTGATGGTCAACGGCAGAAAGGCAGCGCAGATTATGATCGTCTCCGGCTGTGACGACGACGGCACCATCGGCTTCCCGGACTGGGAATACAATCTGCGGCTTGCGGTGCGCTGCCAGCAGGCGGTGAGCGATCTGTATCCCTCCCTGGCCCGTCCGCTCAGCTTCTGTCCGAAAAAATACAACGAGCATATGACACACGGATCGATTCTGGTTGAATTCGGCACCGACGCGAGCACGCTTGACGAGGTTCTTTACTCGGGCGAGCTGTTCGGGAAAGCGCTGGTGCAGACGCTGCTGGGATTGGTGGAACCGTAAACAGAAAAGAGAGGAATGGAAAAGATGACGGATGGAAAAAGGAGGCTGCACGCCTTTCTGACGGCCTTTGTTGTCACCCTGTGCGTGCTGGCTTTTGGCATAGGGTTTCTGGAGGTGGATGCCCGTTCGAGGCAGGTAGGGTTCGGGGATGAAAATACGCTGCTGAACAGCCTGACAGGCCAAAACTGGCAGTTGCCGTGGTGAATACGTTATGTTATAATATGCATTAAGAATATTTTTCAAGAAAATATCCGTTTCCCGCGGCCGATGGGCCTTTTCTGCACACCGGCTGCCGCGGGCGGAATAACATAGATGCGGCGCGTCCGCACAGTTCGGACGCGGACAAGCCATCCGTATGGGATGGCAGGAGAGTTTTGAATGAGAAAAAAAAGGAATCGTTCTTTCCTTTCTGTGATATGGATTTTATGCGCCGTTCTGACGGCGTCGTTGTTTTGCAGCACCGCCATGCCGCTTGCTTCGTCGGAGGATCCCTTTTTTCCGCCTCCCTCGGCCTCAAGCGAGACTCCTGCTGCCAGTGAGAGCCCGGTGATGAGCGAGACGCCGGAAGTGAGTGAGACACCTCCTTCCGCCGAGCCGCCGAGTGAAGCGCCTCCCAGCAGTGCGCCGCCGGTAGTTCAAACGCCGTCCAAGGCTCCGGTACGATCCTCCGCTGCATCCCGGGCGGCGGCTTCCGCACAGGCTTCATCCGCCGTGAGCGGGCAGGAATCATCCGGCGTTTCCTCCGGGGAGAGCAGCACGGGGACAAGCAGCGAAGCGTCCTCCCGTGCGGGGGAGAGCCGTCTGGAACTGCCGAGTGTGGGAGACGTCAGCGGGGTCGGTCTGCTGTCCGCGGGAGAGGCTGGGCAGGGGAACCGGCAGATCAACTGGATCGGAATCCTTTCCTGGGCATGTATTGCCGCGGGTGTTCTTATTGTGCTCATTATCCTTCTGAGCAACCGCCGTCCGCCGCGCGGAGGCTATGGACGCAAGCGGTACCACCGTCCGCGCCGCCGCAAGAGCCGCCTGCTTTCCGATCGCTATTATCGGGGAAATTACCGCTGAGAAAGAGCGGAAAAGAATCAGAAAAAACAGAACCGGCATCCTTGGGAGCACAGCCCGCAGGATGCCGGTTTTTTGTGTTTCTGCTGAGCTTCAGGTGTTCCGCGTGCTCGTGCTGTTGACTCCCTTCATGTGATTTATTTTGCGGTGAACACGGAGAGCACGTCTGCTCCCTTCTTCACAAAGGCGATGAATTCATGCAGGGCTGCCGGGATCTCATACCACGCGCCGCCCTTGTATTCTTTGCCGTCGCGGGCGAAAACCCATTCGCCCTGCGGCAGATAGACGCGGTGGCTCGTCTGGCCCTGGCGCACAATCGGAGCAAAGAGGATATCGTCTCCGAACAGATACTGCTCGCCGAGCGTGTAGCACACCGGATCGTCCGGATAATCGAAGAACATCGGACGCATCACCGGCACGCCGGTCTCGGACGCGATATCCATATGACGGCGCAGGTAGGGGCGCAGGCGCTCGCGCAGGAAGATGAGATCGCGCAGGATTCCAAAGTCGTGGTCGCCGAAGCTCCAGATCTCGTTGTCGCCGCCGGTCGGCTCCAGAATATCGCGGGTTCTGTCGTGTCCGTTGCGGCTGCCGTGCAGGCGCATCACCGGGCAGAACAGGCCGTACTGGAACCAGCGCACAATCAGCTCCCGGAAATAATCGGACTCAATGTTGCCGCCGTAAAAGCCGCCGATATCGGTGGTCCACCACGGCATACCGCACATCGCCATGTTCAGGCCGGATTTCACCTGCATGCGCAGGCTCTCAAACGTGGAGGGAATATCGCCGGACCAGATGAGGTTGGCGAACTTCTGCGCACCGAGGTAGGAGCAGCGCGAAAGCGTCAGGATATCCTCGCGGCCGCTCTCCTTCATGCCGTCGTAGACAAGCTGAGCATAGTAGTAGGGGAACAGAAGGGCGGTTTCGCTGCCGTTTCCGACGGAGAGGATCAGGTTGTCAAAATGCTCCGGATGGATCTCCGGCTCCGCCTCGTCGAACCAGAGCAGGTCCACGCCGTTGTCGATGTAATTTTCCTTCAGACGCTGCCACACATAGGCACGCGTCTCCGGGTTGGTCGCGTCGATCTCAGCCTGCGGGCCGTAGAACTCAAAGACGCGGTTGGAGCCGCTGACGGTGCGGATCAGCATGTTGTTTTCGAGCATGTGGCGGTAGTTTTCGCTGTGCTCGTTGATCGTGGGCCACATGGAGACCATGAGCTTGATCCCCATTTTGTGCAGCTCTTCCGTCATGGCTTTCGGATCGGGCCAGTATTTCGGATCGAAGCGGTAGTCGCCCTGCTCCGTCCAGTGGAAGTAGTCGATCACAATGACATCAAGCGGAATGCCCAGCTCTTTATAGCGCCGGGCGACGGAGAGAAGCTGCTCCTGGTTTTCGTAGCGCAGGCGGCACTGCCAGAAGCCGAGCCCCCAGTCGGGCATCTTCGGGGCGTGGCCGGTCAGATCCGCCAGAGCGCCCGCCACCTCGCGCGGGCCGCCGCCGATCACCACATAGTCGACCTGGCGGGTCGCGTCGCTGGCCCAGCGGGTGCGGTTGTGTGCCAGCTCGCAGCGGCCTGTCGAGGGCTGGTTCCACAAAAAGCCGTAGCCGAGGGAGGAATAGACGAACGGGATCGCACACTTGGAATTGAGATGGCGCAGATCCATGGTGCAGCCCTTGAGGTCAAAGCAGTCCGTCGCCTCATGGCCCAGACCGTAGAAATGCTCGTCCTCGTTCGCGCGGAAGGAGACGCGGGCGGTCCAGAGATCGCTGCCCTTATTGCGGTAATTGCGGAACTGCGCGTCGAACGTCAGCTCACTGAGCTCTTCCAGGATCTTTTTGCCGTTGCGGTAATAGATGGTTTTGCCGTTCTCATACAGCTCGGCGCGCATCGTGCCGGTCTCCAGCACGGCGCGGCCTTCCTCAGTCCACGCCTTCGAGGGGGCTTCCTGCGGCAGGAGCGTCCAGTTCTGCTCAATCAGCTTGCCGGAGGGGGCAGCCTGGAAGCGGATGCAGTCCTTCCCGCAGGCGGAGAGGCAGGCGGCTTCTCCCGCCCGCACAAAGAAAATTTTGTTGTCCTTGATGCTGAAACTCATAAATTCCACCTTGCCTTTTCTGCGGCGGCGCGTTATCCTGAGAAGCAGGGCGGCTGCCGTTTTACTCTGATCCAAATTATATTGGCGGCAGAATAGTTTTACTAGGATTATTTTAGCAGAAATTATGATTATTTTGCTTTTTCCTTACCAAATCAGGAGGGAGAGAATGGCTGTTTATGAAACCATCCGGCATGGTACGCCGGATTTTCCTCTGGAGGTGCATGAGACGCAGGCTCCAATTGGCTTTCATTTATACCCGCATCTGCACGCGGAGTTTGAGTTTCTGGTCATGGCGCGGGGCAGCGGGATCCTCTGCGTAGATGGCGTGTCCCACCGGCTGGCGCAGGGCGACGGCGCCTTTGTCAACGCGCAGAGCATCCATCTGGGGATTCCGGACGGAACCGAACCGGTGTCGTTTTACGCCATCGTCTTTTCCCCCCGGATCTTTGGTTCCCTGCACAACGACGCCGTGACGGAAAAATATGTGGAGCCGGTGATCCGGCGTGCTTTGCGTCTGCCCTCCGTCTGCACGGGCGGGGACGGTTGGCAGGGGGAGGCCCTTCGCACCGCGGGAGAGCTGTACGCCTTGCGCGGAAAGAGCGGGGACTGCGCGGAGCTGGAAATGAAATCCCGCCTGTTCCATTTGTGGGCTGTTCTGTGCGCCCATGGGGAACGTGTGCACGAGGAGGGCGGAAAGCTGGACGAGCTGCGTGGGGTGATGGAGCTGATCGATCGGGAGTACGCCTCCCATCTGACGCTGGCCGATCTCGCCGCGGCGGCGCACATGAGCGAGAGCCATTTTTGCCGCAGCTTTTCCGCTGTCACGCATATGACGCCGTTTTCCTATTTGCAGCAGGTGCGGATCCAGAAAAGCTGCCAGTATCTGAAAAACAGCGATCTGCCCGTGAGCCGGATCGCGCTCTCCTGCGGCTTCAACGATCTGAGCTATTACGCGCGGCGTTTCCGTGAACGGATCGGCTGCACGCCCTCCGAATACCGCCGGGACGCTGTGCAGGAGGACTACAGCCGGTCGGGGGAGACGCCCAGCAGGGGATAAAGCGGCTGGCCGCATGCCTGCTCAAATTCCTGCTTCAGCTTTTGAAAGGCGCGCCATCTGTCCAGTGTCAGGCGGCTGAAACCGTGCCGCAGGGAAACGTCCACCAACCGCTTTTCAAGGATGGTGGGCCCGTCCGGGAGGGAAAGTGCGTCACACAGCTGGATCAGGCGGTCGTAGGCATTGTAGGAAATGCTTTTCAGCTCCCGCATTAAAATCTCCCGCTGTTCCGGTGTGCAGTCTTCCGTGTTTCCCGCATAGCAGTCCAGCTCCTGGATGGGGAACGAGTGTGTCAGGCAGATGCGTGCCGCCGCCGGGAATCCGAGCGCGTTCATCCGTGACCACCCGTTCCATACATGAAGAAAATCGTAAACACCGCCGCCGCGCCCAATGTCGTGCAGCAGGCCGAGCACACGGCAGGCCTGGGGATCCATGCCGCACCGCGCGCCGATGGTTTCGGCACAAAAGGCTGCCGTGCGGCTGTGGTCCTCCCATGGACCGGGGTTGGAGTTCACGGCCTCCTGCAGCAGCTCCTCGGCCTGCGCGAGGGAGGGAAGCCCCTTGAGACGGTTGGTTTCCTGCTTCATACGGTTTCCCCCTTTATTCCAAAGTCAGCTCGCGGGAACGGGACGTTTTACCGCTTCCGTCTCCCGCAATGGGAGGACCGCACAGGCTTTCCAGCAGCGGCAGAAGCTTTTCGTCGCTTCCCACATATTGGATGATTGCGTTGTGCCGCAGATAAAAATGCGGCGGAGCCACCCACTCTACGGTGACGGAACGGCTCGTGCCGTTTTCCCCCGGGTAGGTGAACAGACGGCCGGAAGGGTCGATGCAGGAGGCGTCCTGCTCGGCCTTGTCCGGGCTGGGATACTGGTAGAGCAGGATCGTCTGCTCCGGATCGCCGGAAAGGGTGATTTGTGTGGCGCGTCCGCGCAGAAATTCAGAGGACGCCATATCGGTGCGCACCTCATATCCCGCCCGCTGGAGGGTGGTTAAAAACGTATCGAGCGGAAACACCTCCGCCCCCAGTGTGTACATGCTGAGAAGCAGGAGCGCTGCCGCAAACACCGCCCCCATCACCGTCAGCCAGATTCCTTTTGCCTTCATGCCGCGTCCTCCTCTGTCCTTCCTCATGCAACGATTGTAGCATAGGGGAAAAGGGATTGCAAGGAAGCCCAGGGGGATCAGGGGATAAGTCAATCCTTTCGGAGAATAAATCATTGTGCTTTTTTTACGGCGACGGTATACTGAAAAAAACAGCCCGCCAATGGGGCGGGTAATGGAAAGGGGAGCATTCATACCGATGCCGTATTTGTTTGTTCATTTCAGAGAAAAAGCCACTCCGGACGGGGAGCAGGTGTATTTTGGACTGAGCCGCGACGCCTTTCACTGGGAGCAGGTGAATGGAGGCCGTCCGGTGCTCTGGGCGTATTACGGGGATAAGGGGGTGCGCGATCATACGGTAACGCGATCCGCCGATGGCAAAAAGTTCTATATTCTCTCGACGGATCTTTCCCTGTGCTATGGCATGAGAAGCCAATATCACGGCTCCTGGGATGAGATTGGCCGCAAGGGAAGCCATTTTTTGTCCCTGTGGGAGTCGGAGGATCTGGTGCACTGGACAGAGCAGCGGCTGATTCCCGTGGGGACGGAACGGCTTGGCTGCTGCTGGGCGCCGGATATTCTGGCGGAGAAGGACGGCTCTTTCCTGCTGCATTGGTCGTCCCCCGTTGTTGACGACGATTACGCCAAGAAACGTATTTTCTGCCGCCGGACGCGCGATTTTGCCAATTTCAGCGAGGCGGAGCAGCTTTATGAAAAGCCGGACGCCGATATCATTGATTCCGCTATGTATGAGGAGGACGGCGTCTACTATCTTTTCGTCAAGAGCGGGGAAAAGCCTTCCGGTGTGATCCTTCTGCGAGCCGATGCGCCGACCGGTCCCTTCACGCGCGTGGAAGCATTTGACGAGGCGATGAGGGAGGTACAGAACGGCCTCTACGAAGCGCCGACGGCAGTGCGCACGGAGGATGGGCGCTGGTGTCTGTTCCTTGACTATTATGGTGTGCGCGGTGCGGGACAGGGCTATGTCCCGTTTGTGGCGGACAGCCTGCGCGAGGCCAATTTCCGCCGCGCGGACGCAGAGTTTTCCTTCCCGTACGGCTTTAAGCACGGCACGATTTTGAAGATCACGGATGAGGAGTATGAGCGGATCCGCTCGTTTGATTTTGCGGCAGAGGAGCAGGGAAGCCCCTGCTGAGGAAAAACGGGCCGCGTTCCCCGAAAAGGGAGCGCGGCCCGTTTCCTGTCTGCGTTTCTACATGACGGTGTGCGCTGTTTCGCTGGTGTCGCGGAACAGAAGCGAAATGCACCACAGGGCGGAGATCGCAACCAGCGTATAGATGACGCGGCTGAGGATGGCGGCCTGGCCGCCGAAGATCCATGCCACGAGATCAAGCTGGAAAATGCCGATGGCGCCCCAGTTGATACCGCCGATAATCAAAAGCAGAAGCGCAATTTTGTCGATGATCATACCAGTTCATCCTCTCTTTATTTGCTTTGGAAAACGAGGACGTTGGTTATTGTGGACGGTTTGCTTTGGAATATGCGTTTCGCGTACAAAAAGAATTAAAAATTTGTATCGCCGCGCGGCAGCCAGTCCATGGAGGCCAGCGTGTCCAGCGTTTCCCGCGGCAGATCTTCCAGAGTTCCCTCCTCCAGCAGCGTGCAGCCGTAAGCGTCCATCTGTGCGGGGTACGTTTCCCGGATCATGCCGTCGGTAAGCACCTCAATCCGATCGCCGCACGAAAGCCCTGCAAAGAGCTCCTCCTGCCCGCTTTGGTTGCTCAGCACAATCGGTTCGTGATGTTCCTCCTCGATCAGCAGGACGGTTCCGTTTTCCTCCACAAAGCAAAGCCCCTGCATCGAGACACGCTCCTCCTGTTGGGTGCAGCCCGCCAGAAGAAGTATGCCCAGCAGCGCGGACAACATTATTTTTTTCATGCTTTTTCCTCCCTTGCCGACGCGCTTCTTTCCTTCTATCACAAATACCGGTTTGCCGCGCGGAACGTTACAAAACTGTTCGTTTGCCGGCGGGAATGTGACAGGACTGTTCTTGCAGCAAAAGGGCGGCGCTGCTACAATGAAGGCATCGGTGGAAGTACGGCAAAACGCCGCGCTTTCGATACTCTTACGCTGCAACAGAGAGGAGTGTTTTCCATGAAAAAACAGCGAAATGTGATGCTGCTCTGCGCTGTCGTTCTGCTTTTCCTTTTCAGTGGATGCATGCGCCGGATCAGCTTTGCGGAAACCCTGAAGGCTAATTGGGATCTCACCATTCCGTCCGGCTACACCATCCTGTATGAGACAGATACCGGAGCAAGCTTTCACGGCGACGGTGTCCGGTATGATGTTCTGGAATACGAGGACGATTCCGCTTTGGAGGATCTGGTAGACTGGCGGGAGGAGCAGCTTCCCACACGGTATGCGGACAGCGAGACACAAGCGGCCGCAGAGTGCCTGGAGCGGCTGGACGTCCCGGCAGAGTGGGAGATTCCCGACGGAGATTGCCGGTATTGCTGTATCACAAAGGATTATTGCGAAATGATTTTGTTGTGGCACACGCCGGATCAGCGGTTGTATCTCATACAGAATCTGGTATAAGGCCATGAGAAGGACGCAAGGACTTGACAAGATTTTGATTCTGTAGTATAGTAAAGCTTAACATTCCAAAATCAGATGCTGGGATGGGGAAGGAAGCCGGAAAATCCCTTTTCAGAGAGCCGCCGGGTGCTGCGAGGCGGTGAGGGACCTGTGCTGAAATCACCCCGGAGCATGCGGCCGAACCGCCCGAAAGGCTCAGTAAGCGCGCACGGAGATCCCCTCCGTTACCGGGGAGCGCATTGACAGATGCGCACAGAGCGCCCCCATCGGGGGAAGTTAGAGTGGTACCGCGAGCATGGTAAGAAAATGCCCGTCTCTATCGAAGGATAGGGGCGGGCTTGTTTTTTTGAAAGGGAGGGTATTTCATGTTACTGACAGGAGCACAGATTGTGATGGAGTGTCTGCTGGAGCAGGGAGTGGACACGGTGTTCGGCTATCCGGGAGGAGCGGTGCTGAACATTTACGACGCATTGTACGAATACCGCGACAGAATCAATCATGTCCGCACGGCGCATGAGCAGGGCGCGTCCCACGCCGCCGACGGTTATGCCCGTTCCACCGGGAAAACGGGTGTCTGCATCGCCACCTCCGGCCCCGGCGCGACAAACCTGGTCACCGGTATTGCCACCGCTTACATGGACAGCGTGCCGCTGGTGGCCATCACCGGCAACGTGAACCTGAACCTGCTGGGGCTCGACAGCTTCCAGGAGGTCGACATCACAGGCATCACCATGCCGATCACCAAGCACAACTATATCGTCAAGGACATCAACGATCTGGCCGACACGCTGCGCGAGGCCTTCCAGATTGCGGGCAGCGGACGCAAGGGGCCGGTCCTGGTGGATATTCCGAAGGATATCACGGCGCAGACCTGTGAATATGAGAGGAAAATGCCCCTGCCGCCCCTGCCGCATGATTTTCCGATCGAGGACCGTTTCCGTCAGGCGCTGGAAATGATTGCCCGCGCGGAGCGTCCCTTCCTCTACTGCGGCGGTGGTGTGATTTCCTCCGAAGCGGAGGAGGAGCTGCGGGTCTTTGCCAAACGGCTCGACGCCCCCGTGGCCTGCTCGCTGATGTGCCAGGGCGGCTTTGATCAGGCCGATCCGCGCTATATGGGCATGCTCGGCATGCACGGCACGAATACGGCGGCGCTTGCCATTAAAAACTGTGATCTGTTTGTGGCCGTCGGCACGCGCTTTTCCGACCGCGTGCTGTGCAACGCGGGCTTGTTTGCCCGCCACTGCCCGATCATCCAGATCGAGATTGACACGGCGGAGTTCAACAAGAACATTGAAGTGCAGCTCAAGGTGAAGGGCGACGCCAAGGAGGTTTTGGAGCGCTTTAACAGACTCCTCCCGCAGCAGAGCCATCCCCAGTGGATGGAGCAGGTGGACGCGTGGAAAAAGGAATTCCCGCTGCGCCAGGAGCCGAAAACCCCGAACGGCGTGACGCCCCAGCAGGTGATCGAGACGCTGGACCGCCTTACGGATGACGATGCGCTGATCTGTACGGAGGTCGGCCAGAACCAGATGTGGGCGGCGCAGTTTTACACCTATCGCAAGCCGCGCACGTTTATTTCCTCCGGCGGCCTCGGCACGATGGGCTTTGGCCTGGGCGCAGCGATCGGCGCGAAGATCGCGAACCCGCAGAAAACGGTGGTCAATATCGCGGGCGACGGCAGCTTCCACATGAACTGCGCAGAGTTGGCTACGGCGGCCGCTTATCATGTTCCGATTGTGGAGCTGATCCTCAATAACGAGGTACTTGGCATGGTGCGCCAGTGGCAGAAGCTGTTCTATGAAAATCGT
Organism: Anaeromassilibacillus sp. An200; assembly: GCF_002160025.1. Classification (GTDB taxonomy): domain Bacteria; phylum Bacillota; class Clostridia; order Oscillospirales; family Acutalibacteraceae; genus Caccousia; species Caccousia stercoris. Next base: position 73,693 of record NZ_NFJU01000005.1, on the reverse strand, counting down.
TTCTCCCAGACGGATGTGGATCCCACCACAAACTTCCCTGCGCTGGCGGAGGCATTCGGCCTGAAGGCGTATACGATCGAGACGGCGGATCAGGTGGAGCCGGTTCTGCGTGAGGCACTTTCCCAGAACGGACCGGTGCTGATCGACTGCCGGATTGACCCGGATATCAATGTGCTGCCCATGGTCCCGGCGGGCGCTTCCGTGGAGAGCCCGATTCTCGAGATGGACAACTGAGCGCGTGACGGAAAAGGAGGCTTACTTCATGGAATACACGAACAGCAATCCTTCCCCGGTGAAGGAATATATTCTCTCCGTGCTGGCCCGCAACCGTGCGGGTGTGCTCCTGCGCATCGCGGGACTGTTCAGCCGCCGCTGCTACAACATCCTGAGCATCGTTGCCGCACAGACGGAGGATACGGAATATTCACGGATCCTGATCGTCGTTTCGGGTGACGACCGCATTGTCCGCCAGGTGGATAAGCAGCTTTCCAAGCTGATTGATATCGTGCAGGTGGACGTCCTCGAGCGGGAAAAGATCGTGGAACGCGAGCATCTGCTGCTCAAGGTGGAGCGCACGCTTCAGACCAGCGAGAAACTGGTTGAGATCGCGAACATCTTCCATGCCAATATCCTCAATGTGGAGCCTGATTCGATGATCCTGGAACTGACAGGGGACGCAGGCACCATCAATTCCTTCATTGAGCTGTATAATCCATACAATGTTCTGCGCATCCTGCGCACGGGCGCGATGGCGATGCCGAAATAAAGCGGAGGGGACAACAATGCTCACACTGGACAAAGTTTATCATGCGGCGTATGTGCTGAAAAATGTGATCCGCACCACGGATCTGATCCGCGCGCCGAAGATCAACCGCGAAGCCGAGGTTTACCTGAAAACGGAAAATTTGCAGAATACCGGTTCGTTCAAGCTGCGCGGCGCGTACTATAAGATTTCCCAGCTTTCCGAGGAGGAAAAGGCCAAGGGCGTGATCGCCTGCTCAGCGGGCAACCATGCGCAGGGCGTCGCGCTGGCCGCCCAGCACAGCGGGATCCCGGCGATCATCTGCATCCCGGACGGCGCGCCGATCTCCAAGGTGGAGAATACCAAGAGTTACGGCGCGCGTGTGGAGCTGGTCAAGGGTGTGTACGACGACGCATATCGCCATGCCTGTGAATTGCAGCAGGAAACCGGCTGCACCTTTATCCATCCGTTTGACGATCCGGACGTGATCGCCGGGCAGGGAACGATCGGACTGGAATTGCTCGATCAGCTCCCCGATCTGGATGCCGTCATCGTCCCGGTGGGCGGCGGCGGCCTGATTGCGGGCGTGGCCTTCGCGGTGAAGTCGCTCAATCCGAAATGCAAGGTGTACGGTGTGCAGGCAGCGGGCGCTCCCGGCATGGTGCACGCAATCGCGGAGGGAAAACCGGACGCGCTCGAGCGCGTTTCCACCTTTGCCGACGGCATTGCCGTCAAATGTCCCGGCACGCTGACGTATGACCTGACAAGCAAATACGTTGATGACGTTGTTACAGTGACGGACGATGAGATCGCTACCGCCGTGCTCACGCTGATTGAGGAGCAGAAGCTGATCGCAGAGGGCGCGGGCGCTGTCTCCGTGGCTGCTGCCATGTTCAACAAGGTGGATATCAAGGGGAAAAAGGCGGTCTGCCTGATCTCCGGCGGCAACATCGATGTGACGATCCTCTCCCGCGTCATCACGCGCGGTCTGGTCAAAGCGGGCCGCGTGGCTGATATGACGATTGAGCTGGCGGACAAGCCCGGCCAGCTGCGCGAAATTGCCGCGATCATCGCGGACCACGGCGGCAACGTGATCCATGTTCGCCACGACCACGGCGGGCTCGATACCGATATCGTCGGATGCTTCCTGAGTATTCAGATGGAGACGCGGAACCACCAGCATGTCAAGGAAATCCGCGACGCGATTTCCGCCGCGGGATATAAAATCATCCACAGCACCAAGGTGATGTAAAACAAGATTCGGATACAACAGAAAAAGGCTGCCGCACGCTTTTCCCGCGTGCGGCAGCCTTTTTTCTGATCCAGCCGTGTGATCCGGCCGGAAAAATTATTGAATGTGCGAATTCTTGTGGTGAGGAACCTCCTCCTCCATTCTTGTTTGAAGGTCGGAGTTCGCAAAGTTCTCCCAGATCTCGTTGACCATTTCCACGCAGTCAAAATAAATCTGCGCGAGGATATCGGTTTCCATGCCCAGCTCGTTGGCATAGACTACGATCGACTTCCAATCGGCCTTTTCGTAGCTCAGCATCAGCTGATACAGCTTGCCGCAGATGCCCTCCTGGGAGACAATGGCGGTACGGACCTCGTCGGCCACCGGAATCTCAGCCATAACCTCCTCGATAGGAGCATCCACCAGAACATCCAGGGTGGAGAACATGCCGAGCAGATAAGCGTCAGCCTGCGTGATCGGCATCCCATCAATATGCGGATACAGCTCAGAGCAGAAATTAGCGCGCAGGAAGGATTTCTTCAGCACCTCTTCGGAGCCGCGGCTGGTTTCATTCTGCTCAAAGCTCAGAAGGTAAACCCACTGCTTGAGCTGGCTCAGACCAAGGATGACGAGAGCCTGCTTGATGGAGGAGGTTCTGTGGCGCAGGGCAAAATAAGCGGAGTTGACCATTTTCAGGAGCGCGTATGTAAGGGATGCGTCTCTTGAGATGATGGCCTCGATCTCGTCCATATCCGGCATATCCTTCGTTACAGCCACTACCAGCTGGAAGAAGTTGGATTGCAGATATGCCGTCTTGCCGGCCTTTGTGGTCATGGCCTCCGCAATATAGGAGCCCTCAAAATAATCAAAGGGAACTGTCTTGGCCTTGTCGTAAAGCTCTTTGCTGTCAATGCCGGTGACAATGCACTTTTTATGGAAAGCCTTGCTCAGCTTGAGAATGTTGTCGATGGAGGTGATGTTGGAAATCAGCTTGACATCAATCTTGATAAAATCGATGAATTCCAGAAGAGCAAAATAACGGGGCGTGAACTGAAAATCCGTCATGCAGATTTTATATCCGTCCGCCTTGTATTTTTCGAGCATCTTCTGAGCCAGGGGATGGATGATGAAGCTGTCCTCAATCTGTATGACAACCTCTCCCTGCTTGAACATTCTGGGAGTGTTTTTAAACAGAAGGTTGGGCGTGAAGGTGATGAATGTCATACCATCGGAGAAAACCTTGTCGCTGTTTTGCAGCAGGAAGGAAGAGATGGTATCAGCAGCGGCGTAATCTCCGCTGTAGGGACCGCTGTCCACGTTAAACAGTATTTCATATCCGATGGTAGCGCCGTCGAGGTCCTTGATTGGCTGTCTGACGACAAATTTGCGCATAATTGATTCCTCCTCATTCTTCCCTGTTATTAGGATTATCGAATGGCAGATTTTCTCATATCTGCAAAAATTATACTTTATTGACTCGCAAATTCCCGCTTTTATATATATCGACGAGACTTTAGAAAAATAAAGGGATCAAAATCACGAAAATAATTTTTTCTTACATTTATTTGGAAATTGCAAAATGATTTTCACCGGAAATGCAAAGCCAAATCCTTGACGGAGGATTGGAATTCACGGGGTGACATGCCGGTGCAGCGCTTGAAGCGGAGAGAAAAATACTGGGGAGAAGTAAACGAGAGATGGTAGGAAAGTTCGGTGATATTCATGGTTCCATTTCGGATCAGCTCCTTGGCACGGTCGATCTTCATTTTAATAAAGTAGTCAATAACGCCGCATCCCTTTTCGGTGTGAAAGATTCGTTCCAAACGAGAGCGGGAGATCGAAAACGCCGCGCAGATTTCAGGAAGGGTAAGCCTGTCGTTGATATGGATTTCCAGAAAAGAGAGGACTTGTGCCAGAAGCTCCCGGGGAGGCAGATCTTCGGGAACCTCCTCCAGCGGCGGCAGCATATGCGGGCTTTCATTTGTCTGTGTCCGGGCGCGCCGCACGGTGAGCAGGAACAGCTCCAGATAGAGCAGAATCGCCTGTGCGCAGCCGGCCGGAGCATCCGGGCGAAGCTCCATCTTTTCCACAGCAGGGACATGCAGCGGAGTAGAGAAGCACTCCGCCGCATTGGAGAGAATTTTGGAAATCAGCCCTCGCTCCTCGCCGGAAAGCGTCAGCACCGCTCCACGGAAAAAGTCCAGGTAGGGGGAATCGCACAGAAAGGAGAATACGGCCAGATTAGGCGGACGCTTCCCCACGGAACGGAAGGCATGAAATTCCCATGGCTCGTGAAAAATGGCCTGTCCCGCTGTCAGCGTGCGTTCCTGATTGCCTGCCGTCACACGGATGCTGCCGCGATCAACATAGAGGAATTCCCAAAAGCCGTGTGATTCGCCGTGGAATACGAAATTCAGCGGATATTCAAAGTAATGAATCGTCACCAGCTCATCGATCTGAAATTCCCGCCGGAGACGTGTGCTTTCATATCCCATGTACGGCCCTCCCAGAGCAAAATAGCGGAAATACTATACGATTTCAGGACAATAGTATAAGCGCAGCAAGAGAAAATGATGTAAGATCATAGTAGCATAAATTCGGGGAACTTACAAAAGATTTTGCAAAAAAAGACAAAGATCCCCCGGTTTTCCGAACAAGGGAAGCCGGAGAGAAAGGGAGTGTACCATGGAAGGAAACGGAAAATCCATCCACATCACCGGAAAGAAAACCGATGTAAGCCTGGATCCGGTGACAGGAAGGCTTCGGATTTCCCACAGCGGCGTGAAGTGGGAGTGGGCTGCGGACTATGAACCGGGCTTTTGCACCGCGGAGGGAAACCGTCTGCACTTTTCCGATGCGCTGGAACAGGAGTATATCCGCCGGGAAACCGGCCTGGGACAGGAGATCGTCAGCCGTTACAGCCGCTTCCCGGGAGAGAAGGAGATCTCGTTTGAAACAAGGATCTGGCTGGAGGAGGCGTCGGAAGCTCTGCATCTGGAGTTCCTTCCGGTTACGGGGAAGGAACGCATGGCCCACATCTGCTGGCCGGGGCCGATGGCGTTTGACGAAGCGAGAGCCGACTGGCAGACGCTTCTGCCCCTGCGGCAGGGGCTTTTGATTCCCAATGATTGGCCGTCTCCGTTGGGACGGCTCCCGTTCGGCGGGCGCTTCGGCACAGCGGACGCTTACCTGCCCTGGTTCGGGCAGATCCGGGAGGGGGAGGGCTATCTGCTGGTGTGCGATACCCCGGCCAACGCGGGATATGAAGTGTTCCAGCGGGAGGGCGGCCCCACGCGTGTGGGCATCTGGCTGGAGAGCAGCCTGGGAGAAATGACGGCACGGCGTTTCCGCCTGCTCCTTTTCTCCGGATGCACCTATACCGATCTGTGCAAAGCCTACCGCCGGATTGTCCGCGAGGAGGGGCGGCTTGTCACGCTGGAGGAAAAAGCGGTGCGCCTTCCCTCCGTGCGTACACTGGCGGGATGCTCTTTCCTGCACAAGAGCGTCAAAACGCATGTGGATCCGCAGTCCCGTTTTTTCGATCCGGAGCAGCCAGGGAAAAACGATCACCTGACTCCCTTTGCGGATCACGCGGCGCATGTCCGCGAGCTGACGCAGGCCGGAGCGGGGCCGCTCTATGTGCATGTGGACGGCTGGGCGCAGGCAGGGTATGACAACTGCCACCCGGACGCCTGTTCTGTGTGCGGGGAAGCGGGAGGCCCCGAGGGGCTTCTGGATCTGATGGCGGCGGTGCACGAGGGCGGAGGATTGCTCGGCCTGCACGACCAGTACCGCGATTTTTACCATCACGCTCCCAGCTACGATCCCGATCTGGCCTGCCAAAATCCGGACGGCTCTCTTCCCGGCCACGCCATGTGGGCGGGCGGGCCGCAGAACTATTTGTGCACAACGCAGGCCGGCTATTTTCTGCGGCGCAATCTTGCCCGCATCGGGGAAGCGGGCATCCACCCCGACTGCTCGTATCTGGATGTGTTCACCTGCAACGAGGGCGATGAGTGCGCCAACCCGCGCCACCGCATGACGCGCGAGGACAGCTACCGCCTGCGCTGCCGCAGCTTCTTCTACCTGGCTTCGCAGGGGATTCTCTCCAGCTCGGAGGAGGTCAACGACTGGGCGGCGGGCGTGCAGATTTTCTGCCACTACGCGCCGTATGAGTTTATGATGAATCCGCCCGGCGCGCCGCAGCCCGGTCTGCCCGTACCCCTGTTCAATCTTGTCTACCATGACTGTGTGATCCAGCCGTGGATGATGGAGAAAACGCCGGAGGGCGGGGACTATATGCTGTACGCTTTGCTGAACGCGGGCGCGCCGTATCTGGAGCGCGATCCGGCCTATCCGAACATCGACGGTGCCTTTGGCGGCGGGGAAGAGATGACGCTGCGGGAGCGGATCCGCCGCTGCCGGACGGTTTCCGATCTGCAAAGGGAAACGGTGTTCGCGGAGATGCTTCTGCATGAGTTTGTGGACGGGGACCCGCACCGTCAGCGCACGCTCTTTTCCAACGGCTGGGAGGTGCGTGTGAATACCCGGGAGGATACTTGGGAAATTTGGCGTGACGGAAGCTGTGTCAAAAGCTCCAGCGCGCAAGAGACAGAAAAAGGAGGAGAATAACATGGACAAGCAGTTGAAGCTGGGTGTGATCGGCCTGGGAAACAGAGGAATCAGCCTTCTGGAGCATTGCTTCCTGCCGCGTGAGGATGTGTGTGTGGCGGCGGTCTGCGATACCTACGAGGATCGCCGTGTGAAAGCACGGGAGATGGTGGAGAAGGCGGGATCTCCGTCGCCGGTGTGCACGGGAGATTACCGGGAAATCCTCGCCATGCCGGAAATTGACGCTGTGGTGATTATGGCATCGTGGGAATCCCATCTGAATCTGGCCTGCGATGCCATGCGGGCTGGAAAGTATACGGCCGTGGAGGTCGGCGGCGCGTATTCCATCGACGACTGCTGGCAGCTGGTGCGCACGCATGAACAGACGGGCGTGCATTGCATGCTGCTGGAAAACTGCTGCTACGGCCGCGATGAGCTGATGGTGCTCAACATGGTGCGCCAGGGGATGCTGGGGGAGATTGTCCATTGCCAGGGCGGCTACCGTCATGATCTGCGGGATGAGGTATCCTTCGGCCGGGAAAACCGGCATTACCGCTTTTTCAATTACCTCCTGCGCAGCGGCGAAAATTACCCCACGCACGAGCTTGGACCGATCGCTAATGTACTTGATATCAACCGCGGCAACCGGATGCTGACGCTTGTTTCCGTAGCTTCCAAAGCGGCTGGGCTGCATGAGTATCTTCTGCGGGAAAAGGGAGCGGATTATGACGCGTCCTCCATGTCGTTTGCACAGGGCGATGTGGTGACGACGATCATCAAGTGCGCGCGGGGAGAAACGATCTGCCTGACGCTGGACACCACACTGCCGCGCTTTTATTCGCGCGGCTTCCATGTGCAGGGAACGAAAGGCATGTACATGGAGGATAACAACAGCGTGTTCCTTGATAAAAAGGACAACGAATTTGATTTCAAGTGGAAGGAAAAATGGAACAACGCCGAGGAATACCGCGAGACCTGTGAGCATCCGGTGTGGAAACGCTATCTGGAGGAGGGTGTGCGCGGCGGCCATGACGGTATGGACTGGCTGGTGACAGGTGCATTTCTCGACGCGGTGCGCCGCAATGCGCCCGCGCCCATTGATGTGTACGACGCGGCGGCCTGGATGAGCATCACCTGTCTGAGCGAGCAGAGCGTCGCAATGGGTGGGATGCCTATGGCGATCCCGGATTTTACAAACGGCAAATGGCTCCGCCGCGACCCGTGGCAGCCGTAACGCTTTCAATATTTTGAAAGCGGAAAACAGGAATTGTAAGGCGCCCTTTGATGTGGTTTTGGGACCGCATCAAAGGGCGCTGATTTTATTTTTTACCCTCAAAAGGCTGGTGGATTATCGTATCAAAAAAACGGACTATTTTCTAAAGACAAGAAATCCTGCTTTTTCCTTTATTTTCCTTGCTTTTTTTTGCTTCTTCATCAGGAGAAAAGCATGATGATATTGTCACAAAATTTATATTTATTGCTTTCTTTGCTTTTGAAGATCGAATTTGCCCGTTTTGGAGTAATACGAATTTTTAAGAAAAATTAGGCATATTTACAAAAAATTATCAACACTTTTTAATATGTTGAAATAGATGACGGATAGTGATATACTTCGATTGGAAATAAATTGTAAAAATTGTTAAAAACAGACACTTGGCTTATTCTCGCTCATGTTTGAAATCAAGGAGAAAAAGGGGGGAGGTATACCAGATTTTAAGAAATCTTGCTTTTATTTCCCCACATACTTCTGTCCAGTGCAGCTTTGTTTTTTACAGAAAAGGGGGCTGAGATACGCCGGAAGGATTTTTGCCCGTTCGGCACAAAAGAGGAAAACGCAAATGATTTTCGTTTAAAGAAGGGAAGAATGGCATGAAACACAGATTGCAGAGATTTCTGTCTGGATTTCTGGCTGCGGCTATTGGCCTCAGCGTGATCACAACCGCTCTGCCTGCTCCGGTTTTTGCCGCAGAACCTGTCACAGATTTGCTGGAACAGGGCGGCAGGGAGATGACGCTTGTCACCGCCGGCCCCAACAATGGCAACGGGCACTTTAATCCCAGTGGGACGCCGGAAGCCTTTTATCTCACCGATAGTGCATACACCAATGAGGCGTTTTCCGTCAGACTGGTTCTGAAAAGCGAAAAGGCTCAGACGCGCCTGCGTGTGGTCAACAAGTATGCAGATGACAGCCATTGGAGCTATCTGGCCTACGATGGGGCAGGCAATGGAAACTGGTTTGCAGAGTACAAGAATGGCGACGCATCAGGATATCCCGGTATGACCGGGCTTCCCGCTCTCAACGCCGGCGATGAAGTTGTGATTTCCGGCGAGTGGAGCGGCGAGGGCCTGAATGTAACGGTGGAAAATGAAACCACCCAAAAAAGCGGCTCCTTCACCGTTACCGACCCCAATTTTGTAGGCCTGAAGGATCAAAGCGGAAAAATGGGTATTGGCGCGGGTACTTATAGCACAGAGTATACCGCCGTCTATTTCTCCGATCTGACCATTGATGCCCAGCCTTACAGCGGAGACCACGTTTGGTATCGAGATATCGATGGACAGACCGCGGAAAAAGCCAGCGTTGGCGGAACCTTCCAGCACCGTCTTGTGGCGGCGGGAAACGAGAATGGCAATACCAAAACGGATAAAGCCTATGTCATCGCCCCGTCCGTGCAGGGCGTGAAGGCAGGCACGCTGGAAACTACCTTCCGTGTTCCCGTTGCGGATACCGGAAAAAATTCTCTGAAATATGCTGTGCTGTTCCGTTATACCGATGCGAACCATTGGGCTGCCGTCGGCCATGATGGGAGCAAATGGTATGTGCAGGCGGTAAACGGAACAACCAATACCGTCAAAGAGCTGAGCGGTATTACCGCCAAGCCGGCAGAGAAAATCACGCTGTCCGTCTCTTATACGGCGGATCAGATTGCATCTGTCACGATAAACGGCAAAAAGGCCGTTTTTGAGCAGCCTGACGGCTTTACGGGACTTGCAGGCGGCAAAATCGGCTATCTGCTCAGCCAGAATACCCGTCTGGAGGTAAGCCAGCTGTCCTTTACCAATGACGGGAGCGGCACCGATCCGGAGCCGCCGGTGGAAGGCGGAAGAAAATGGATCGCCTTTAACAGCGTGGGCGGCGGACATTCCTATGGACAGGCTAACGGTCCCGCTGTTGTTATCGATCCCAACAAAACCATCCAGGAGGCTGACAAGCTCAGCCTTAAGTTCCGCCCGACTACCGAAACCAAGAATTTCGGTATCTTCTACTATTACCTGGACGATAGCAACTGGCTGTATGTGGGCTACGATGCTTCCAGCGGCTGGTACTACCAGTTCATGAACAACGGATCCGGTGAGTATCCCAAGCTGGACGGCCTGCCCGCTCCTGTGACGGGAGAGTCCATGGAAATTGAGATTTCCCTGAGCCGTGAAACACTCCAGGTAACGGTGGATGGCTTCTCCTCCACCAAGCCAAATAGTAATTTGAATATCAGTAAATTATGACCTTTCAACAGAGGTTACAGTGCTTTAATAAAATCCTCCAAAAGCCTTGAAAATAAAGGATTTATCGCAATGTGTTCGCCTTATCTCTTTATACGGTTACACACAAGTTTACTCTTTCCCTCATTGCTCATAAGGGCAAACGCAAGGGCAAGAAAATCTCATAACAAGATATAACAGTGTGTTATAACAGTGTGTGGCAATCGGAAAACTGTGATGTATGTGCGAATATATTATAACGGAGGATTTTTCAATGGACAAGTACATTTACGATAATAAAAATGGTCTGTGGTATGAACTGCAAGGAGATTATTATATCCCTTGTCTTATCTTGCCAGCCGAAAAAGAACAGCCTATCGGTTTGTGGGGACAGCGGCATTTGCGGTATCTGAAAGAATACTGCAGAGCCACCTACGTAACCCTGCTCACAAGCGGCAGGCTGAATACTTATCTTGTCGATATAGATAAACAAGCGCAGGAGCGCATGGAAAGGCTCACAGAGCAGATGAAACGGGCGCAGGGTATCACGGAGCACCTAAAGGCGGAAAATGCCTTAGAATGGAAGCAGAGAATGGATAACATAAGGAACTGTGCTACAGAAATTATAGATAGAGAAATCATTTACACTTAATCAATTAACGGCAGGAAACTAATGTGTTTTCTGCCGTTTGGTTATATTGTAGTGATCTTGTGGTCAAGTCTTTACTAATTATTTATATCGGCTATTTATTGAACTACTAAGAATTTTTAAGGTATAATGGAATTCAGTTATAGGAAAGGAACAAACAAATGAAAATAGAACGTCTTTATGCGATAACCGTGTATCTTCTTAATCATGGCAGAACATCTGCCAATGAATTGGCAAAACATTTTGAAGTCTCCGTGCGAACTATACAGCGAGATATTGATTCATTATGTCTTTCAGGAATTCCGATTGTTTCCGTTGCCGGAGCGGCAGGTGGTTATGAAATATCCGCACAATTTAGGCTTGATAAACACCTTGCTACTTCAAATGACTATTCTTATATCTTAGCTGCGCTCAAAGGATTGGTTTCAGCTACAAATGATGTAAATGCAAAACATACATTAGAAAAAATATCTCATATTCACAAGCAAAATGATATGAACATTATATTGGATTTTTCTGTTTTACGAGAAGACGAGCAAGTTACTTTGCAAGCGTTACAAACTTCCATAGCAAAAAAACGTATGGTAGATTTTATATATACGAATAATAATAATGAAACTCGCACACACAGTGTAGAGCCTATTGCAGTACTATATCGGTGGTACGCATGGTATCTTCTTGCCTATTCTAAAGTAAAAAACGATTACCGTACATATAAACTTGTAAGGATGAGTAATTTAAAAATTACAGATACTCCTTTTACAAAAGAACACGATACCCCAGATATGATTTTGAAAAAATCTGACAAAACAGACTCCCGTCAATATACGGATGTTTTTGTAAAATGTAAAGAGAAGGCACGATCACGAGTCCAAGAATATTTGAAAGGAATGGTAATTGAATATTTGCCGAATGGTGATACATTCATGAAATTTACGGTAGTAGAAAATGAGCAGTTCTGGTTCGGCACTTTATTGTCTTTGGGAGATGATGTTGAAGTAATTGAACCAAAGGGGATTCGCAATCGACTTTTTGAAGCAGCTTCAAAAATTATTTCTTTATACAAATAACTATGACATACTGTTGTCATACATATTATGATATAGTGTTTATAAAAAACGGAGGTAACCTTATGATTAACCCTTATGAAAAATGTCCTGTATATGAGAATGAAAATTATATGTTAAGAATGGTAAGAAAAGAGGACAAAGAAGATTTATTAAAAGTATATTCTGATGAGAAAGCCGTACCATTCTTTAATAGTGATAATTGTGGTGGAGATGATTTTCACTATACAACTGAAAGCAGAATGGAACAAGCGATTGAATATTGGGTTTGGGAGTATAACAGACAGGGGTTTGTTCGTTGGACTATTGTTTCAAAAACAGTTAATAAAGCAATAGGAACTATTGAATTATTTAATCGGAAAGCAGATGATTATTTTAATAATTGTGGTTTGTTAAGGCTTGATCTGAGAAGCGATTATGAGCAGGAAGAAAACATTTTTGAGATACTATCGCTTATCATACCATCAGTATTTAAATTGTTTAAATGTCAGATAATTGCGATAAAAATTCCTTCCTTTGCCTCCGAACGAAAATTGGCAATATTACGGTTGGGTTTTGTTGCTTCTAAGGAAAAATTGATAGGGCATGATAAAAAGATTTATACTGATTATTATGTTCTGCAAGAATAGAATCGGGGATTTAAAATGGATCAAATATATCTTAGTAAAGGTGAAGTCCGAAAATTTATACTATACAAGCAGGGGCTATTAGGGGACTACAGATTTATCGGAAAAAGCGGCGTTCTTGATTTCATCCGACAGGCAGGATGTATTCAATTCGACCCGATTGATGTGTGTGGAAAGAATGCAGAGATTGTTTTGCAATCCAGAATCAGTGGCTTTACAAAACAAATGCTATTTGAGTTATTATATACCGATAGGAAATTACTGGATTATTTTGATAAAAACCTATCCATTATTCCAATAGAGAACTGGAAGTATTTTGGACGACAAAGGGAAAGTCATCGTAATTGGGAACGAAGTTACAATGAAATTCAGCAGGTACATGACCAAATAATTGCTGCCATTTCAGAGAATGGTCCACTTTGTTCTTCTGATTTAAATTTTTCTCAAAAGGTTGACTGGTATTGGAGCAAAACCAAACTCTCACGAGCAGCACTTGAACATATGTATTTTAGTGGGGAACTGGCAATACATCATAAGGAGGGAAACATTAAATATTATGATTTGATTGAGAAGTGCATACCAGAAGATATTCTTAACGAAGCAGACCCATATCCCTGTGATTTTAAGCATAAGAAATGGCGTGTTTTGCAAAGGATAGGTTCTGTAGGCTTACTGTGGAATCGGGCATCTGATGCCTGGCTTGGGATTTCAGGTCTGAAAGCAAATGAGCGAAACAATATTTTCACTGAACTTCTATCTGAATCCTGTATCGTTCCCATTAAAGCGGAAAATGTTAACGATTCATTATATTGTCTTACTGATGATATAAAGATTATTGATTTTATCAAAAGAAAAAAACATGAAAAGAAGCGTTGTGAATTTATAGCCCCTTTAGACAATATGATGTGGGACAGAAATTTGATAAAAGCTATTTGGGACTTTGATTATAAATGGGAAATATATACGCCTCCATCAGAACGCAAATATGGATATTATGTATTACCAATTCTTTATGGAGAAAGATTTATTGGCAGAATAGAAATGACATATGACAGAAAATGTAAAAAATTAAATGTTTCTAATATATGGTATGAGCCAAATATAGAATTGACAAAAGATATAGAAAAAAACGTAGTATCTACCATTAAACGCTTTGAAATATTTAATGAGGCATACAGATGTGTACCACCGCCGCATGGGTAAACCATAGCGGCGGTTTTTCGTTCCTATCGGCTGTCTCTGTCAAAGGATTTCTTTCTCTGTCTCGGCTGGTTTCGCTCTCTGCCCTCTGCCTGAAGCTGGCGCAGGCGTTTCAATACGCTCTCCCGTTTAGGCGGCTTTGTCTGCTCATTTTGGGAGGGTTTCTGTTTTTCCCTGACTTGTCGTTCCCATGCGGCAAGGTCACGGTTGTGCTGCTCCACAACAGCCTCCGCCTTGCGGTAGGTTGCCATGAACGCCTGCACATCGGGATAACCGTCCTCTTTCAGAACATCGGGCAGTTTATCCAGCTTTTCAGCGATTTCCTTTTCTGTCCGCTGTATCTGCTCTGTGAGCGCCTTGCGCTCCTTACCTTTGAAAATCCCCTTTGTGTCGGCGAGCTGCTGTTTCAGCTTCGGAAGTACCGTATCCTGCAAATGCCGGATTTCTTTCGCCTTATCCTGTGCCTTTATCATCAGCTTTTGCATGGTGCGGAACTCTGCCATATCTATCTCAAGGACAGGCTTCGGCGGCATATCGTGTTCACGGATTAGGTTTTGCAGGAAGTCCTTTGCCTTGCTGACGATACTGCGGAACAGACCCGGCAGCCAGCCCTTGCTTTTGATAAACTGGCTCGCCTTTTCGTGTATCTCTGTCTGCTTGACTTCTAAAATCTTTGCTTCGGAGATACCTGATAATAACGCCATATCCGCTGTCCTGTTCCATTTCTGCCTTGCGGCATTGTCGGCTTTGATTTCGTCCTCTTTGGGATTGTTCTTGCCGATTTTCTTGGTCGGCAGATAGACGCTGTTTTTATCAAATACCTTTAAGTGCTGCTCAGGATCAGAGATATGGCGGTTGATAAGTTCCGTATACACTTCCTTTATCTCTCGGAGAAAAGGCTCTCCCTTAAAGCGTGTATCTTTGGCAGTAAACAGATGGCTTTCGTATACCTCGCCTTTTTTGATGACGGTACAGTCTTTCCGTATCTGCCCGTCCTCCCCCGTGATTTCCTTTTTGGTGCGGACACGCTTCCCAGTCTCGTCAAAGAACACGCTGCGGGAAGCAACCTTCACATCAGGTTCGGGGAGCAGTTTCCTCTCGCTGAAAATCAGATGGATATGATAATTCGTCTTGCGCTTGTTGTGGTGGAGGGCGGACACGCACTCCACACCGTACCGCCTGCGGAACTCCTCTGTAAAGTCCGTGAGTACCTGCTGCGGCTCGTATTGCGTATAGATTTCGGGCAAGGCGATAATCAGTTCCCTTGCTTCGATACATTTGCCCTCTGCGCCGCTGCGCTGAAACTTTAGTAGTGGAACTTCCCGGCTATTTCCGGTTCGTCCCACTACTATTCTCTCATGCCTGTCTATGCGCCGCAGGTTTTGACGGTTACTGACCGCGAACGAAAAGCCTGAGTTTGTGGCGGGATCTCCCTCGTTTACCGTGGAATTCGTGAAGAACGAAAGCAAAGACTGGTTCTTCCGCATCCGTGCCACCGGCAAGCCCGGCGACGCCTGCGGCTTCTACATCAACAAGTCACCCAAGCCCGTCACCGTTGTGACAATTGCCTGATTTAAAATCATCAGCAGGCAGCAAAAATCCCCCTCGTGCAGTTCGTTCTGCACGAGGGGAATTTTTTTGCTTATTTCTGTTCAAAGTCGCGGTACATCAGGCTGGGCTGGATCCCGGTGTTGTCCTGGTATTTTCCGCTGTGGTACGGCTCGTAATCGCCGTGAATATCGTGATAGTAAATTTGGCAGATTTCCACGTTTGGGTAAATGACAATCGGCTGAACGCAGAAAATTTCCAGTGTCCAGTATCCGGCGAAGCCCACATCCCCAAAGCCTGCCGTCACATGGATGAACAGGCCGAGCCGCCCCGTGGAGGAGCGTCCCTCCAGCATGGGGACAAAGCCGTCTGTGCGCGTGTATTCGTTGGTCCGGCCCAGATACAGCCGGTTCGGTTCCAGTTTAAGCCCCTCCGCAGGGATAACCAGATGGCGGCAGGGGTTCGGAGTTTTCATGTCGAGCACTTGGTTTTCGTAGACCAACAGCTCCGGAGCCAGCGTCAGGTTGTAGCTGTTGGGGTTGAGACGGCGGCGGTCAAAGGGCTCGATCACAATCTTTTCCCCGATATGCCGTTCAATTTCTTTTCCGGAAAGAATCATGCAAGGCCTCCTCAGCCGCGGTTCCCGCTCAGATAAAAGATCGCAATGCCGCCCGGTCCGGTGTGCGCGCCCAGGATCGGTCCGAGATCGTTGACAATGATTTCCTTGGGCTTTACACGGCTTTTTGCCTGCTTATACAGGTATTTGGCGTCGTCGGGGGCATCGCAGTGAACAATAAAGATCGTTTGCTTTTCCGGATCCTGGATGGATTTTTCCATCTGATTCAGGAGAGCGTCGAGCGACTGGCGGCGTCCGCGTACCTTCATCGCAGGGATCAGATGGCCTTCGTCGTCGATGCGCAGAACCGGCTTGATCCCCAGCATGGAGCCGAAAAGAGCCGCGGCAGCGGAGAGACGCCCGCCGCGCTTGAGATGGTTGAGGTCGTCCACGGTAAAATACTGGGAAAGGCTGTACCGGTGCACACTGACCCACTCCGCGGCCTCGTCGATGGAAGCCCCGGCCTGCTGCTTCAAAGCGGCGTAATAGACCAGAAGGCCCTCGCCCATGGAGACGGCGAGCGAATCGACCGGCACAACGCGCCGCTGCGGATACTTTTTCTTGAGCTGGGCAATCGCCTCGAGAGCCCGTTCATAGGTACCGGAGAGTGAGGAAGAGAAACCAATATAGAGGACGTCAAGACCGCGCTGGAGGAAGGGCTCAAAGGTTTCCACAAAGGTGACGGTGTTGATCTGGTTTGTCTTGGACATTTCCCCGGCGCGCAGGCGGGCATAAAATTCCTTGCTGGACATTTCGCGGGCGTCCGGGTAATTGTGATACACCTCATCCCCAAGAATAAACTCCATAGGGATCACTTCCACTCCAAGCTCCTCCACGAGCTTGGGAGTCAGGTCGCTGGTGGAATCCGTGACAATCTGATAGCTTGCCATAGCAGGGCAGATCTCCTCTCCCGAAATTTCAATTCAATCTTTATTGTCTGCCATGAAGAACAGCGCGATGGTTCCCGGGCCGGAATGTGCGCCGATCACAGGGCCGATCATATTGATGTAAATCTTGGTGCCCGGAAATTTTTCCTGAATCTGTGCCGCAACGTAGTCGGCGTCCTGCTGTGCGTCTCCGTGGCTGAGAAACACGGTTTTCGCGTTTTCCAGCTGGGCTGTTTTGCCCATATGCTTCACAAGAGCGTCAAGCGACTGGCGGCGTCCGCGCACCTTCTCCACCGGGATTAAATGGCCCTCGTTGTCCACGTGCAGCACAGGTTTGATGCCGAGCATGGTGCCGAAGAAGGCCGCCGTGCCGCTGACGCGCCCACCGCGCTTGAGGTGGTTGAGGTCGTCCACGGTGAACCAGTGTGCCAGATGGTTCCGGTTGTCAATCACCCACTGCTCAAGCTCCTGCATGGACAGTCCGGCGCGCTTCTGCTGCACGGCGTAGTAAACCAGAAGGCCCTCGCCCATGGAGGCGGCCAGCGTGTCGACCACAATCACCGTGCGCTCCGGAAAGCGCGAGCGCAGCTCCTCCGCCGCCATACAGGCGCTGTTGTAGGTGCCGGAGAGGCCGGAGGAAAATGCCATATAGAAGATATCGCGCCCCGCGTTGAGCACGGGGGTAAACACATCGATAAAGGTAGCGGTGTTGATCTGGTTGGTGGTGGAAACCTCGCCGCTCCGGATGCGGCTGTAAAATTCCTTCGCGCTCATATCGCGCTCGTCGGGGTAATTGCGGTACACCTTTTCCCCGATGACAAACTCCATCGGGATGACCTGCACATCAAGCTCATCGATCAGGGCAGGGGTAAAGTCGCAGTTGGAATCCGTGATGATTTTATAGTCCATCATGAAAAAGCTCCTCTCATTTTGCTGGAGTCCGAAAAGGGCAGGAAAGCCGGATACAGCCGGATCTTTTCTGTTTATTATACCCTTTTTTTCGGATGCTGTCCACCGTTTCCGGGGGTTGTTTGAAAATAGAGGAAGAAAAAGCTCCCCTCCCAGAAGGAGGGGAGCCTAATCGTTCAAAGAGACCCCGCCTGGCCGTAATGTGTGAGAATAACCTGCCTACGGTAAGCAGGTGGGTGCCCGCCCAACGGTTTCTCGCTCCCTTCTTCCGGCAAAGCCGGGAGGTCTGCAGTCCCCCGCCGGAGCTAAGCTCCCGAATTAAAAGTGTAGGGTTATCATACGCAAGTCCGCGAACCAGGCAGGAAATCCTGCATTATTCTTCGGAACCCTCTTCCTCGAACATCTCGTCGAAATGGGCCTCGAACTCGGCGGCCAGACGATCCAGCAGATCCTCGTCCTCCACCTCAGCAAGCTGCTGCTCGCCGTCTTCCTCAAAGGCCTGGAAGATGTAATACGTTCCTTCGGATTCCACCTGCTCCTGCGGGTCGTCAAAAGTGGGGAGCAGGGCATAGAAGCAGCCGTCGTCGTTCTCTATGATGTCAAGGATCTCAAACTCATGCTCCTGACCGTCCTCGTCCACGAGCGTGAGCAGATCCGCGCTGAAGTCTTCATTCATAAAAGGCAGCTCCTTTCTAAGAACTCTTTCGTATGTATTGTACATGCGATTTGCCGCGAAGTCAACTGTAAAATCTGAGAAAGTAAAAATAACTAGTTTTTTTACACTTTTTAGAATTTTTTCAGAAAAACCTCTTGACAAGGCGCGAAATCTATAGTATAGTATAGTCACAGAAAAGAAAGAGAGACAAGAAGAGACAGACAAAAGCAAGTTCGCCAAGTGAAACAAAGGGGTTTTGCAATAACAAAGTTCTTTTGGGGCGGAGAAGCAAAAGAGGAAGTGTCTGTAATTGTACCACTCGCTTTTGTGTATATGAAAAAGAAAGGGGTGCAGTCCGATGGACAATAATCCGCAGCAGTATCCGGCAGGCGTTGCTCTGACGGGCTGCGTCTGCTGAGATAAAAGGACAGCTTTCCGAAAAAACGCGGCTGGAACGGTGAATACCAAAGGAATAGCAGCAAAGGCATAGAGGTATGTATTGCGGGTTATTCGGAAAAGGAAAAACCGGGAGGCCGTAAATAGGAATCCCAAATTTTTGAGATAAGGAATGAGTCCAAAGTACAACGCAGATTTTGATTGAACCATTATAACAGAAAGGAACGGGACATTAATCCAGTGCAGTTTCTGAGAATGGTCTCAAAAAATCAAAGGTTTGCAGAATAGCGTGATCTATTTTCAAAAACCCAGTTGTTGCTTTTGGAAAAGCATGAAACCATTTGTGAGTTTCGCAGACAAAAAGAGTGCGGTAATTCTGGAAAATAGCCAAGCACGCAAAAGGTTCTGAAATCTTTTCTTAGGTGAATCCCATGTACTGATTATTTCGCTTCTGTAAGGAAGTAAGGATATTTCCCCAGCGTAGAATTTAAGTCGTTACAGCAACATTCTTCGTAAGAATGACTGGAAACAAACTGATTCCCATGCGATGATAAAACGGAAGCTCCGGAAAAGGAGTGGATTTTCTCCCAGCGGTGACGAATTGTGTTACGGCAACGATTTTCCAAAAGGAAACGACCGGAAACAAAGACTCCCATGCGTTGAATCTATAGAAGCTTCAAAGAAGAAGCGTTGTTCCCAGCAGTGATATTTAATCGTTACGGCAACGGCTTTCGGCAGAAAGCAGACCGGAAACAAAAGAATCCAAGCGGTGAACTGAAAAAGCTTCGAAGGAGAAGTTTGTATTATCATAAGCGGAGAATTAAAAGTAGTTACAGCAACATTCTTCCGATTTTGTAAGAATGACTGGAAACGGATGAGACCCATGCAGAGATAAAAGATAAATGGGAGCCCCGGCCGGTACAGCCGGGGCTCCTTTGATCTGTCTGGAAACTGTGTGGCAGATGTGAAGAAATTGTAAATTTTTCCTGTCAAGAGAGGAAATCACTTTTTTCCGCCTTTGTTTTTGCTATACTGAAACCACCAAGTCCCAATGGGACGCAGAAAGGCGGAATTCAGCATGGAACATAAGATTTGGGACGTCATCATTGTGGGCGGCGGTCCGGGCGGATATACAGCAGCGCTTTATTGTGGACGGGCGGCTCTCTCGGTGCTTGTACTGGAGGAAATAGCTCCGGGCGGGCAGATGGGGACCACCGACCAGATCGATAATTATCCCGGTTTTCCGGAAGGAATCAATGGCTTTGAGCTTGCCATGCAGATGCAGAGAAGCGCGGAGCGTTTCGGTGCGGTGACACGTTTGGAGCGTGTGACTTCCCTTTCCCTGGAAGGCCCGGTCAAAACGGTGAAAACCTCCTCCGGTGAGTATCAGGGCAAGGCGGTCGTGCTGGCCACCGGCGCATCTCCCCGTGAGCTGGGCCTTGCACATGAGCGTGAGCTGCGGGGACACGGTGTGTCCTACTGCGCCACCTGTGACGGCATGTTTTACCGCGGCAAGGAGGTTGTCGTGGTGGGCGGCGGCAATACAGCGGCCGCCGATGCGCTTTACCTCTCCAAGCTTTGCGAGAAGGTCACGATCATCCATCGCCGCGATACGCTTCGGGCTTCCAAATCTTATCTCAAGCCCCTGCAGGAATGCAAGAATGTCACGATCCTCTGGGATACGCTTCCCGAGGCGATTCTTGGCGAAAACGCTGTTACCGGCCTGCGGGTCAAGAATAAGAATACGGGCGAAACGCAGGATATTCCCTGCTCGGGAATCTTTGTGGCAATCGGCAATGTTCCGAATACCGCTTTGTTTGCGGATTCCGTCACGCTGGATGAAAACGGCTATGTTGAGGCGGATGAAACCACCCGCACAAACATCCCCGGCGTTTTTGCCGTGGGTGACGTTCGGCGTAAGCCCTTGCGCCAGGTCGTCACGGCGGTTGCGGACGGCGCCATGGCCTCCCATTTTATTGAATCGGCAAACTGACAAACAGAACCAGAACGGGCCCCGGTCATGCGACTGGGGCCCGTTCTGGTTCTGCTTTTCTCTTATACTTCGGGAATCTCGATCGTAATCTCACGGCCAAGCTCAGCGGATTTCTGAATGCCGGAGATGATAGCCTGGTTGTAAAGAATCTGGCTGGTGGGGACGGGAGCCTCCGTGCCGTTCTTGACAGCGTCAAGGAAGGAGCGGATCTTCTTGTAGAAGAGACCGCCGAAGGAATCTCCCTCCGGGCACAGCGGGATGGTTGTCTGAGTCTGCTCGCCTGCCACGTCGCGATACAGCGTCATGGGGCCGCCGACGGTACCGTTCCAGCACTCCGTGGACGGGATGCGCAGAGCGCCCTTTGTGCCCATGATGATGGTATCACCGGGAGTGTCAACGTGCATGGCCCACGCAATACGGAAGTCGAGAATAATGTCGCCTTCCAGGCGGATGAACGCGGCAGCAAAGTCGTCCACATTGAAGCGGGCGGCGTCAGCCGGGTTGTTGTACATCGGGTTGGTGCCGAAGAAGCTGGAGGTATAGCCCGTGACGGTCAGCGGCTTCGGATAGCCGATGGCGTTGAGCACCATGTCCAGGGAATAGCAGCCAATATCGCCGAGAGCACCGATGCCCGCCGTTTTCTTCTCGATGAAGGTGCTGTTCGGGATGCCGCGGCGGCGGCCGCCGCCGGTCTGGATGTAATAGATCTTACCGAGCTCGCCGGATTCGACGATCTTCTTGATCATCTTCATGTTGTCATCCATGCGGGGCTGGAAGCCGATGGAAAGCAGCTTGCCGCTCTCCTTCTCCGCCTTGACAATCGCCTCGGCTTCCTCCATCGTGACGCACATGGGCTTTTCCAGAAGGACGTTCACGCCCTTTTGCAGCGCATAGACGGTGCATTCCGCATGCGTGGCGTTGTAGGTGCAGATGCTGACAGCGTCGAGATTAGCGGCCTCCGCGTCAAGCATGGCCTTGTGATCGGGATACAGGCGCACACCCTCCACGCCATAGCGCTGGAAGAATTTTTCTGCCTTGCCGGGGATCAGGTCGGCAGCGGCGACAATCTCCACGTCGGGCATCTGCTTGTAGCTTTCCATGTGGGATTCCGCAATCCAGCCGGTGCCGATGATGCCGACCTTGAGCTTGCGGGAGGTGTCGATAGCCTCCTCTTCGGTGGGAGGAGTGAACTGGTTCAAAACGGTATCAGACATAGTGCGATTCCTCTCTTTCTTGTCTCTGTAATCTGGATTATCGAATCAGGGTTTTCAGATACTGGATGCTGATTTCGGCGCACTCCATGGGAGTCTTGTCCATGCTGGGAGCGTCCTGCTCCACGACAACCCACTGTGCTCCGGCTTCCTCGGAAGCGGCCAGAATGGCCGGGAAGTCCTGCAATCCCTTGCCGAGCGGGCGGAATTCGAAGGTTTTCTCTTCCTCCTCCTTCTTCTCGGATTCGATGCCGATCAGCTCATACATCTGATCCGGCTTTTTGCCGGAGAGGAAGAAGTCCTTCAGATGGACAATGGGGGCGCGCCCTGTGTACTTGCGGACGTAGGCAGCGGGATTCTCACCGCCGACGTTCACCCAGCAGGTGTCAATTTCCGTTTGCAGCAGATCAGCGGGAACGGTGTCATAAAGCACGTCCAGCGCGTATTTGCCGTCGATCTTTACGAACTCAAAATCGTGGTTGTGGTACAGAAGCTGCATGCCGAGCTTCTTGGCCGTCTCGCCCAGCAGGCGCGCGCCCTCGATGGTTTTCTGGAAACCATCCGTGCCGGGGCGGTATTCCTCCGTCAGGTACGGGATCGCAACAAAGCGGCAGCCGATGGCGGCATAATCGCCCAGCACCTTGTCAGGGTCGGCCATCATGTCGACAAACGGGACATGCGCAGAGATCGGTGTGAGCCCGTGCTTTTCGCACAGAGCCTTGATCTCTGCGGGGGCTTTGCCGTACAGGCCGGCAAACTCCACGCCGTCATAGCCAAGTGCTTTGACCTTTTTGAGCGTGCCTTCAAAGTCCTGTTCCAGATCCTCGCGGACGGAATACAGCTGAAGCGCGATGGGGAACTGTTTCATGTTTGACAACTCCTTTTCCCAAATAATCGATATAAGCATCTATGCTGTTTTCTGTTCAGAAAACGAAATCAGATATGCAGAGAGATGGAAGTCCCTTTTTCTGCCGAGGCAAACACCGCGTCGATGACACGCATCACGCGCAGAGCCTGATCCGGCGTGACAGCCAGCGGGGCTTTTCCTTCGTCCGCGTCGCGGAAATTGCGGTAATAATCGCGGGCGTCGCTTTCCAGCGCGGGCAGCGGCAGCTCCTCAATGCTCTCCTTCGGGCGGGGGGCCATGGTGCGGGTGGGGCCTGCCACCGTGTAGACAATGCCGGGCTCCCAGCGCATTTCCTCTGTGCGGGCGCGCACGATGCGTCCCGTGCAGGAGAAGTCGTCGATCTGCGCTGTGCCGCTGTCGCCGGAGACGTGCCAGCGGGGCAGGTTGATGAAAGTATAGGTGTCAACCTCCACCAGAGCGGACAGGCCGTTGTGGAAGCGCATCATCAGCTTGAAATTGTCGTCCACACCGGGGAATTTAACGGAAAGCAGATGGGCGTAAACCTCGGTCACGGGGCTGTCGATCAGATACATCAGCTGATCAATCAGATGTACGCCCCAGTCAAGCAGCATGCCGCCGCCCGCTTCGCGTACACAGCGCCAGTCGCCGGGAATCCCCTTGCTGCCCTGCACACGCGATTCGATGTAAAACGGCTTGCCGATGGAGCCGTCCTCGATCAGCTTTTTGACCATCAGGAAATCCTTGTCCCAGCGGCGGTTCTGGTGCACGGAGAACTGCCGTCCCGTCTCCTTGGAAACGGCGATAACTTCCTCCAACTCCGCGGCGTTCATCATCACGGGCTTTTCGCAGATCACATTCTTGCCCGCCCGCATGGCCTGGATGGACAGCGGCTTGTGGAAATTATTCGGCACCGCAAGGATAACGGTGCGGATTTCCGGATCGGAGAGCAGCGCGTCGAGCGTCGGGTATCCATGGATGCCGTCCTTTTCGGCGGCCTCGATCCGCTCGGAGTTGATATCATAAATACCGGCAAGGCGGAATTCCTCCGGCAGGGAGAGAAGCTGCTTGGCGTGCCAGCCGCCCATGCCGCCGTAGCCGATGATTGCAATCGTATACATGAAAGAAACTTCCTTTCTGACTCTGTGTGGGAAATCTTTGGAGGGGAATCAGGCCCAGTACATGCCGCCCTGGCGCTCCTCGAAGATAATGGTGCGCTTGAGCACCTCAATGGCCTTTTCCAGGCCCTCACGGGTGGTCATCAGGCCGTCCTCATGCTCGATGGAAATGATGCCGTCATAGCCGGTCTGCCGCAGCTCGCTGAAAATCGCTCTCCAAACGTCCTCGCCGTGGCCATAGCCGATGGTGCGGAAGCTCCAGGAGCGCTCCGGAATGCGGTCAAAGGGAGTCGTGTCAAGCACGCCGTTGACTGCGCAGTTGTAGCGATCGATCGCCGTATCCTTGGCGTGGAAGTGGTAGATGGCCCCTTTGAGCGCGCGGATCGCCGCCACGGGGTCAATTCCCTGCCAGAACAGGTGAGAGGGGTCAAAGTTCGCGCCGATCACGGGGCCGACAGCCTCGCGCAGGCGGAGCAGCGTGCCGGGGTTGTAGACGCAGAAGCCAGGGTGCATCTCAAAAGCGATCTGGTGCACGTTGTGCTCCTCGGCAAATTTGGCTTCCTTCTTCCAGTAGGGGATCAGCTTTTCGTTCCACTGCCATTCCTTGATTTTCTGGAAGTCGTCCGGCCAGGTGGCCACAACCCAGTTCGGATACTGGGAATCATCGCAGTCGCCGGGGCAGCCGGAGAAGCCCACGACCGTCTTGACGCCGAGCTTTTCCGCAAGGCAGATGGCCGCTTCAAACTGCTCGTGATACGAGCGGGCGATCTCCTTGTTCGGGTGGACGGGGTTCCCGTGGCAGGAGAGAGCCGCCACACCGATCCCATATTTTGCGACGGTTTCCTGGAACTGCTCAATCAGCTCCGGGTGCTCCATGAATTTGACAGCGTCGGCGTGAGCCGTGCCGGGCGTGCCGCCGCAGCCGATCTCTACTTCCTGCACACCGAGGGATTTGAGATATTTCAGGGTTTCGTCCAGGGACAAATCTCCCAGCAGAACTGTCATCACACCTAATTTCATGACAAAGACAACTCCTTTCACCATTGGAAGCTTTATGATGCCCAGGCTCTGTGACGGGATTTCCCGCATGGCCCGGCACGCTTTTGACAGCCCTCTTTTTCCCGAAGGCTGTTGACTTACCATACACCTGCATTATAATAAAGAGGAACGAATTTGTCGTGTCAATGTGATATGTTTTTGTGACAAAAATTGCTATCACCTTCCGGCGGGGAGGTGTCCGGCGGAAGGTGACAATATGGACGGCTACTATGAACATTCCAGGGATGTGGAAAAAACCCCCTCCTGCTGGCGTTCGGTGAACAATACCTGCTTCCCTCATTTCCACAGCTGTGTGGAAATCACCTATGTGACGGAGGGGAGCTTGGACTATGTGCTCAACGGCCACGGCGGGACAGCGCGGGCGGGACAGGTGATCGTTGCTCCAAGCTATACTGTGCACTATTTCAGCACCCCGAAAAGCTCGGGCTCCATCGTCCTGACCGTGCCGCTCGACTATGTTCCCTCCTTCCGCAAGCTGATTGCCCGCAGGACGTTCTGCCGCCTGATCTGGGACGATCCGGATCCGCAGAGCGAGCTGCTGCACAGCCTGGAGAAGCTGACAGGGCTGTGCACCATGAAGGGCGGGAATCCGCCGGAGCTTCTCACAAAGGGGTATCTTTATACGGTGCTGGGGATTCTCACAGACTGCCTGGGGCTGACGGAAAACGAGGAAGGGACCGATGCGTTTCTGGCGCGCGATATCCTGCAATACCTCGATCAGCATTACCGCTTTGATGTGACGCTGGAAACGCTGGCGGCCAGATTTGGTTACAGCAAAAGCCGGTTTTCCCATCTTTTCCATGCGTATTTCGGCTGCGGGATTCCGGAATATATCAACACTCTGCGCTGCCGCAGCGCAGCGCTGCTGCTCACACAGGAATCCGCGTCCCTGACGAGCGCCGCCATGAATTCCGGCTTTGAGAGTATGCGCACCTTTTACCGCAGCTTTAAAAAATCCTTTGGGATTTCCCCAAGTGAATATCTGAAGGAAAAGCGCGGCAGGGAGCCGGACGACATGCTGCACAACCCGTTTTATCTTTCCGGCGGCGTCCTTTCCCGCAGGGATCCGGGCAGCGGTGAGACAACCGGGGAAGAAATGAGTGAGTAAACACGCGCAAAGAGAAGGCGTTCCCTCTCCAGGCCTGGTGCCGGAAGGGAACGCCTTTTTCTGCTATGATTTATTCCTGGGCGGTGGAAGTGCCGGACGAAGCGGAACCGGTGCTCTGGCTGTCCAGCAGGGAGTCCAGATTGAACAGCGACTGGCCGTCCGATACCACGACGGGAAGCTTGCCATCCCACTTGTCGATGAATTCCATCTTGATCATTTCGTCGGTGAGTTCCTGCGATTTCAGGCGGTAACTCTCGGCCTCAGCCTCGGCTTCGGTAATTTTCTGCTCAGCCTCCACCTTGACGCGGGCCAGATCCTGCTCCGCCTTCAGGGCGTTCTGCTGGGCTGTCTGCTTCGCCTCAATGGCGGCGTTGAACTCCTCGGAGAATTGGAAATCCACAATATTTACGCTCTGTGTGGAAAACCCATAGGGCGCAAGTTTGTCGGAGATCTCCTGCTGCATTTCGGAGCCGACGGTCTGGCGCATGGTGATCAGTTCCTCAGCGGTGTACTGTGCCATCACGGATTTGACGGCTTCCTGAATGGCCGGGATGACTACGACGTTTTCGTAATTCGTGCCGATGTTTTTATAGACGCTCGCAGCGCTCATGCCGTCGATGCGGTAGTTGAGCGCGACAGTGCTGTTGACTGTCTGCAAATCCTTCGAAGCGCTCGCGGAAACGACCTCAGCCTTTGTTACCTGATTGTTCATGTCGATGACGCGGGTGACGAAGGGGACGACCACATGCAGGCCCTCGCTCAGCACCACATCGTCCACAGCGCCGAAGCGCGTGACAACGCCGCTGTGTCCCGCCGGTACGGCGTGCAGAGAGCTTGCGCCCACAATGAGCACAGCTGCGGCCACAAGAACCGGGATGATAATTTTTTTCAGATTTTTCATTGCTTTTCTCCTCTAATGTCATTCTCCATCTGCTTTCCCTCACAGCCGCCCGCGCGGTGTTCCGGATGCTTCTGTGTGGGATCTTGAGCATCATTATAGCGAAACGCCCCCTGCGGTGCAACGGCGGAATTTGCCTGTTTTGAACGGATTTTGCTTTGTTTGGGCAATGGCGGCTGTCCGCTGCGTCCGCTTCCATATTCCCGCTTGTGTTCGGGGAAAGAAGGCATTATAATGGGGAAAAAGCCCGGCGGCTTGGAATCCAAATATGTGAAAGGAAGGAACGCAGATGAACAACCGGGAAAGAATGCATACGGGAGAGCTGTATGATACGCAGGACGCTTCCCTGATAGCGGATCAGACGAAATGTTTGGAAATCCTTTATGATTTCAACGCGACGCGGCCGTCGCAGGGGGCGGCCCGTGAGGCGCTGATGAAAAAGCTGTTTGCTGAAGTGGGCGAGGGCTGTTACATTGAACCGCCGCTTCACGCCAACTGGGGGAAATTTACGCATCTGGGCAACAATGTCTATGCAAATTTCAACCTTACTCTGGTCGATGATACCCATGTATACATTGGAAACTGTGTAATGATTGGGCCGAATGTGACGATCGATACAGGCACGCATCCGATTTCCCCCGAACTGCGCCGCCACGCGGTACAATACAATCTGCCGGTGCATATCAAGGACAATGTGTGGATCGGAGCGGGGTCAATTATTCTTCCCGGTGTAACCATTGGGGAGAACAGCGTGATCGGTGCGGGCAGCGTGGTGACGCACGATATCCCGGCCAATGTGGTGGCGGTCGGCGTTCCGTGCCGTGTTCTGCGTGAAATTACCGAACGGGACAACGAGTATTACCGCGGCGGACAAAAGATTGATTTTTCTCTTTCCTGAGCCAGCGTTTTCGTCTCTTTTCAGGCAAATGTGCACGGAAACAGAAATTATGCCTGTCATAAGCTGAGAACAGGGAAAAGATTTGTATGATTCCCCAAAATTCACCATTTTCTATTTTGTACTTACGGAATGTGCTATAATAGAATAAAAAGCGATGCAGCAAAAAACCGGGCGGCGAGCCGCGGATCCGGGAGCGGCTGTGCGCCAAGGGGTGTCAGCTTGGAAATTCGGGAATTTTTTACAAATGTATATGGCTTGCAGGGAAACGAGCTTATTGCGGCGCTGTGTGCATGTGCAAAGATCTTTACAGTAAAGCGTGGAGAGCTTCTGGTGAGGGAGGGGGATCCGGTTTACGATGCCTTCTTTCTTGTGAGCGGTGTCTTTCGGGGCTATTTCCTCGATGCCAATGGAAAGGAAATTACCGACTGCCTGTCCTATCGGAGCGGTACGCCGCTGATGACCTGCCTTGGGTTTGATGAGGTTTCCTGCATCAGTGTAATGGCACTGAGCGGAGGCGTGTGTCTGTCGGTTCCCATCGCGGAGCTGCTGTCTCTGTTCAAGCAATACCCTGAGCTGTTGGAGCTTTATAACCGCTTTTTGGTCGATTCCCTGCGCTATCACTGGAAAATGAAAACCATGCTGTATCAATATACAGCCATGCAGCGGTATCAGTGGTTCTGTGAAACACATCCGGGCCTGATTGATCTGGTGGGCGGGAAATATGTTGCTTCTTTTCTCAACATGACTCCCGTGACGCTCAGCCGTCTCCGGCGGGAGCTCAGAGAACAGTAAAACGGAAGAAATACGGTTGACGCACCCCCTTTTCGTGAAAGCGGAAAGGGGGTGCGTCCGATCCACGAGAAAAATAATTTGTTTTTTTCCTAAAATCTGTAACTTTTTCCCGTTGTGGCGCGTCTATTCTATACAGAATCTATGATTATTTTTGCGGCTGCTTGGCTGTGCGGCGGGCAGGATGGAGGGAGAGGAGAAATCATGAAAAAGCTTTTGTTGGCGGCATGCTGTTTATTGGCGCTTTGCGGCTGTATTTGCGGCTGCATGAGAAAGGAAGAAACGCCTGCGGCGGACGGCGCGGTTTCCCAGCCTGTTCTGTCCATGCAGGAGGAACAGATGGACCTGGACAGCGGAGACGAGGGGACCGTTTCCGAATGGGGCCTGACCTTTACCGTGCGCGACGCCACTCCCACCGGAGCTACGCTGATTTGGGAGCAGAGCGGCGGTTCTCCCACAGGAGAGCTGGAAACAGGCAGCGATTTTTTTCTGGAACGTCTGGAGGACGGAGAATGGGAAGCCGTGCCCTATGTTGCGTCCAACATTGCCTGGACGGCGGAGGGGTATCTTGTTCCCATGGGGGAAACAGTGGAAAAAACAGTGAACTGGGAGTGGATCTACGGGGAGCTTTCCACTGGAGAATATCGCGTATGCAAGGATTTTTCGGATTTTCGGGAAACCGCTGATTATGATACCAAAACGCTCCGCGCACCGTTTGTTTTGGAATAGTGGGAGTAGGAAAAAAATAGAATAGTTACAATTCGTTCATTTGTAAAGCTTTTTTTGGAGGAATATGCTAGAATCGGGGTGAACCGCAAATTGGTGCGGGACTGAGGAACAGAGGAAGAAAGGCAGGCGAAAAAATGAGCCTGATCAGTGTGCAGGGCGTGCGCAAGGTATACCGGGTAGACAGGGAGCGTATTGTGGCATTGGGAGGAGTTTCCCTCGCGATCGAGGAAGGGGAAATCTGCTGTATCCTCGGCACCTCCGGTTCCGGAAAATCCACGCTGCTCAACATCATGGCGGGGCTGGAAAAGCCCAGCCGGGGAAAAATTGTGATTGCGGGTTCGGACGTCACCGGCTTCTCGGAAAAGCAGTGGGCGCTGTTCCGCCAAAAGAACATCGGCTTTGTGTTCCAGTCGTATAATCTGCTGCCAACGCTGACGGCGCTTGAAAACGTCGCGATGCCCCTGGTGTTTCGCGGCACAGGGAAGGGCAAGCGCATGCAGGAGGCGACCAAGATGCTCAAGGCCGTGGGCCTGGGAACGAGAATGTCCCATAAACCGACGCAGATGTCCGGCGGCCAGCAGCAGCGTGTGGGAATTGCCCGCGCGTTTGTCTCACATCCGAAGATCATCTTTGCCGACGAGCCCACAGGAAACCTTGACAGCAAAACAAGCCGCGAGGTAATGGGGATCATGGTGGGGCTGGCCCGCCGTTATCACGAAACGCTCATCGTCGTCACGCATGACCGGGAGATCGCCCGGTTCGGCGATCGGCTGATTGAGATCCATGACGGTCTTGTCCGTTACGACAGCCGTTTGGCGCCGCAGCCCGCGGGGGGCGCGGCAAATGAGGAGGAAAGGAAGGCGCAGGCATGAAAAAGAGAAAATTTGCGGGGGGAGCGCTGGCGCTTGCTCTCGCTCTGCTTTTGACGCTGGGACTGTTCCCTCAGTTCCCGGTAGAGGCGGCATACACCAATGTAGAGGGAATGAAGATCAGCTACCAGCTGGACGGTGTTACTTCCGTTGCAAAGGGGATGCCATTCGGTGCAACCTTTTATTTTGATTTTTCCAATACAGGTGAATATGTACCTTCGGATGGAGACAAGGTAACAGTTAGCGCATCTGGTGTTGCTCTTTCGCAGAAAACTTTCACCTTATCTTCTACTACTGGCGATGAGGAAAATGGAGGCGAGGATAAATTTTCCATTTATATTCCAGAGCAGTATATGACCAACACAGGCCGTTCGCCTGCGACACTGAAATTTACTGTTACTTGGGAGAGATCAGATGGAAGCAGCTACCGCGCCTATGGGCAGAAAACGATCACGGAATGTGTGGTCGAGGAGGGAACTTCCTCCGAATCTCCCGAGGAAAAGTCCGGGCTGATGGTGGAGAATTACTCCGTCAATAAGCAGGATCTGCGAGAGGGCAACACCTTTGATCTGGCCATTACCATTAAAAACAACGGCCAGACGGCGTGCAACAATGTTGCCGTCGTCCTGCCGACGCTTGAGCAGATTACAGTCAACGGAAAGCTGAACGCACAGGTGATAGATTCGCTTGCGGCGGGCGCTACAGCCACGGTGACCTTCCCGATGATCTGCGCGGCTTCCATGACGACGGGCAATGTCAGCATCCCGATTGCCGTATCCTCCGATGAGGTGGCGGAAAAGACGACAAACGCTTTCGTTTATGTCACCGGAACGGCAGGCACGGAAAGCGAGTCCCCCTCCTCTGAGCAGCCCACGGAGATGAAGCCGGTCATCATTCTGGAAAGCTACGATTACGGCGGGCAGGCGGTGCTCGGCGGCAAGGAATTTGAGCTGACCATGAATTTCAAAAACACCAGCCGCAACCAAACGATCGAAAACGCCGTGATCAAGGTGTCGTCCGTCACCAATGACGCGGGCGCGGGCGCGGCCTTTACCCCGGCAAACTCTTCCAGCACCTTCTACATCGAGAGCATTGCTCCCGGGCAGTCGGTGCAGGAAAAGATTACCCTTCTGCCCAAGGTAGACGCGGAACCGAATTCCTACAGCATGCAGGTGGCTTTCGACTATGTCTACGGCAAGGATCACACCTCTGCCACGGATACCGTGACCTTCTCCATCCCGATTACGCAGGAGGACCGCTTCACCGTCACGCTGGGAGAGATTTACGGCCCGGTCATGCTCGGGGACAGTGTGTATCTCTCCGCCAACTATGTCAACCAGGGCAAGAGCACCATCTATAACCTTTCCGCTTCGGTGGAGGGGAATTTCACCGCCATGGAAGGCTCCACCTCCTATATTGGAAACGTGGAGTCCGGCACGGGCGATTACATCGACATAACGCTTTCCCCCAATGAAGTGGGCACCATGGAGGGAAAGATCATCTTTACCTATGAGGATTCCACCGGCGTGCAAAAAACGCAGGAGCAGACCTTTACCTGTGAGGTTATGGAAAATATGTACGTGGATCCCGGCATGGACCCCGGTATGGATCCCGGCATGGACCCGGGCATGGATCCCAGTATGGCCGGAGAGGGCGGTTTCCCTGTATGGGGGATCGTGCTGATTGCCGTGGCGGGCGCGGGTGTGATCGCGCTGATTGTTGTGGTGGTTCTGAAGAAACGCCGGGCCAAGAGGATGCATCTGCTGGAAGAGCTGGAGGATGACGGCGACGGTGAGTTCGTGCTGCCCCAGCCGGTGGATACGACTTCCTCTTCGCCCGCCCTTCCCGGAGAAGAGTCCGGAAATCAGGAGGAATCTCAGCCATGAAAATCAAGGACATGATGGCGATGAGCTTGAAAAACCTGCTCAAGCGAAAGGTGCGCACCTGCCTGACGGTGGCGGGCGTGCTGATTGGCACCTGCGCCATCGTGGTGATGCTTTCCATCGGCCTTGGCCTGACGGAGGGCATGAACCAGTCGCTTCAGCAGATGGGCGATATCACCATGATTCAGATCTACAACTATAACCAGAGCGCGGAGGGGACGAAGCTGGACGACGCGGCGATTGAGTCGATCCGTTCGCTGGAGCATGTCACAGCCGTGACACCGATCTACGATCTCCCCTGGGGCGCCTGCGCCATTTCCAGCGGCAAATACCGCTATGACGGCATGGTGTACGGTCTGGATCTCACTGCTCTGGAAAAGATGGGATACACGCTCGATGATGGCGCCTTCCCGGATGAATCACAGGTGGGCAATACCATCCTGTTCAGCCGGGAATCACTCTATTCCTTCTATAACACGAAGAAGAAGTCCAACAACCGGGTCAACCAGTATCCGGACGCGAACGGAAATATCCCGGATCCCTATGTGGATCCGCTTTCCGACAAGCTGGAGGTCCAGGTCCTTACAAATGAAGGGGAGCTGTACGGCAGGCCAATCCGCCTGCAAAGCACGGCCCTTCTGACCTCCGATTATTCCCGCAACCCGCCCACGAGCTATTCCGCATTTATCGATATCTCGCTGGCCAAAGAGCTGACGGAGCAGTATAACAAGGCGAACAAGGTCCGGACCGATCCGCAGAACAAGGGGCTCAATTATTCGCAGGCGGTTATCAAGGCGGAGAGTGTGGAGTATGTGCAGGAGCTGGAGACAGCCATCCATGATATGGGCTTCACGGATACCTACAGCATGGAAAATGTGCGCGGGCCCGTGGAGGAAATGATGAATATGATTCAGCTGGTGCTTGGCGGTATTGGAGCGGTGTCGCTCATCGTCGCGGCGCTGGGAATCATCAACACGATGATCATGTCCATCTACGAGCGCACGCGCGAGATCGGTGTGATGAAGGTGCTCGGCTGTGTGGTGGGAAATATCCGCGTGATGTTTCTCATGGAGGCCGGCATGATCGGCCTGATGGGCGGTCTGGTGGGTCTGGTGATCAGCTATGCCGCGTCCGCCGTCATCAATTATTTTGCTTCCTCCGGTGACGGAAACGTTCTCGGCGGGATGCTCGGCATGATGTCCACCGGTACGCCGATCTCGGTGATCCCGCCGTGGCTGGCTGCCGGGTCTGTGGTGTTCGCCGTGGGAGTGGGCGTGCTCAGCGGGATCCTGCCCGCGAACCGCGCCGTCAAGATCAGTGCTCTCACCGCCATCAAGCAGGAATAAAAAACAGGGACCTTTGCGCGGGAAGTTTCCCGGCGAAGGTCCCTGTTTCTTGATCGGTATGATTAAGCGCGGCCCAACAGCCAGTCCACGGAGACGTTCAGGATGTTGGCAAGCGCGACGAGCTCAAAATCGTTGACGCAGCGCACCTGCCCCTCCAGTTTGGAAAGGGCGGAGGCGTTCATGTCGACGCCATTGACCTGAAGCTGGGCCAGAAGCTCCTTCTGCTTCATGCCAAGCTCCTTGCGCGCCTGCTCCACGCGGGCGCCGACCAGATTGCGGTTGCCCAGAGCCTGCTTGCGTAATCTCAAAGTGTATCACTCCCCAGAAGATAACTCATGCCTGTACGGCAAAACAGCCGTTTTCCTCAAACGCGCCCCGCCTTTCCGGCGCGGACCGGGGATGTGCGGACGGGAAACGGTTTTCAGCTTGTTCGGTTACGTTTATTATAAATGCTTTTTCA
This sequence comes from Anaeromassilibacillus sp. An200, assembly GCF_002160025.1. Taxonomy (GTDB): domain Bacteria; phylum Bacillota; class Clostridia; order Oscillospirales; family Acutalibacteraceae; genus Caccousia; species Caccousia stercoris. The sequence continues at coordinate 39,850 of NZ_NFJU01000005.1, read as the reverse complement.
CCAAAACACAAGAAACTGTCCTGAATATTTTTAGAAGATTTCCAAACAAAATTTTCCCTGAAGGGGCGTTTCCCACCGGCAGAGGCCCGGTTTTCGAGAGAAAACGGGAAAAAGGATTTGTGATTTGAATGGTGATTTGGTATAATAAAAAGAAATACAGAGCGGCGGCGCCGGGACGCGCGGCTCAATTTTATCGTTTGGAGATGCGACCTATGACAGAAAAGATGCCCACAGGCAAGAACCTGACGATGCTCACCGATTTTTACGAAATGACCATGGCGAACGGCTATCTGGCAAACGGCTACCGGGATACCATCGCCTATTTCGACATGTTCTTCCGCCGTGTGCCGAACAGCGGCGGCTTTGCGATCATGGCCGGTGTGCAGCAGCTTGTCGAATATCTCAACCAGCTTGTGTTCACCCCGGAGGATATCGCGTACCTGCGCTCGACGGGGATCTTCAATGAGGAATTTCTCGCCTATCTTTCCGATTTCAAATTCTGCTGCGATATCTGGGCGATTCCCGAGGGCACGCCGATTTTCCCGGGCGAGCCGATCGTCACGGTGCGCGGGCCTGTCATTCAGGCGCAGCTCATTGAAACCATGCTGCTCCTGACCATCAACCACCAGAGCCTGATTGCGACAAAGGCAAACCGGATCGTCCGCGCCGCGCAGGGCCGGGCGGTGATGGAGTTCGGTTCCCGCCGTGCCCAGGGGCCGGACGGCGCGATCTACGGCGCGCGCGCGGCCTTCATCGGCGGCTGCTGCGGCACCGCCTGCACCATCTGCGACCGTGATTTTGCCATCCCGGCACTCGGCACCATGGCGCATTCCTGGGTGCAGCTGTTTGACAGTGAGCTGGATGCTTTCCGCGCCTACGCGGAGCAGTATCCGTCCTCCTGTACACTTCTGGTCGACACCTACAATGCGCTCAAGTCGGGCGTTCCCAACGCCATCAAGGTTTTCAACGAGGTGGTCGTGCCGCGCGGGTTCCGTCCCGCCGGAATCCGCATCGACAGCGGAGACATCACCTACCTGTCCCGCAAGGCCAGAAAGATGCTCGACGAGGCCGGATTCCCCGACTGTAAGATCTGCGCCTCGAATTCCCTTGATGAAACCATTATACGCGATATGCTCGTGCAAGGTGCGTGTGTGGACAGCTTCGGCGTGGGCGAACGGCTGATCACCGCCGCCCCCGAGCCGGTATTCGGCGGCGTGTATAAGCTCAGCGGTGTGGAGAATCCCGACGGCAGCGTGACACCGAAGATCAAGGTCAGCGAGAATGTCGCGAAAATCACCACCCCGTGCTTCAAGGGCCTGTGGCGCTTGTTTGACCGCGAGACGGGGAAGGCGCTGGCCGACGTGATCACCCTGCATGAGGAGACGATCGACGACACGAAGCCGTATGAGATTTTCGATCCCGACCATGTCTGGAAGCGCAAGACGCTCACCAACTTCCGCGCGGTCCGGCTTCAGGAAAAGATCTTCGAGGGAGGCCGCTGCCTGGCGAAGGAGCGCGACCTGCGGGAGATCCAGTCCTACTGTGCCGCGCAGGTGGAAACGCTCTGGGACGAGGTCAAGCGTTTTGAGAACCCGCACCAGTATTATGTCGACCTCTCCCCCGAGCTGTGGAAGATCAAGAACCGTCTGCTTGAGGAACACATCACGAATTGACAAGGCGGACAAAATCCGGTACAATGTTTTTGTGAGCAGCCTGAGCGGCCGCGGGCGAAGCCCGAAAGGGCCCGTCTGAGGAAAGTCCGAGCTCCACAGGGCAAGAATAACGGCTAACGGCCGCCGGGGGCGACCCCAGGGAAAGTGCAACAGAGAGATACCGCCGCTCTTTGGGCGGCAAGGGTGGAAAGGCGAGGTAAGAGCTCACCAGCGCGCGGGAGACCGCGCGGCTCTGCAAACCCTATTCGGAGCAACACCGCGGAGGGACAGTATGCGCCGGCCCGGCGCGTCCCGTGGAGGTGGCAGGAACCGGAGCGGCAACGCACGGTCAAGATAGATGGTCGTTCATGACAGAACTCGGCTTACAGGGCTGGTCACACCATAAAAAGCCCCCATGGAGCGCTTAGCGTTCCATGGGGGCTTTTGCTGTCCGGCAGTTTGTGCGGGTGCTTCTGCCGGGTGCGGGAAATTTCCCTGTTCAGTTCTGATCCAGCGTGCGCAGGGTGGAGAAATACGCGGCGATCACGCGGTCGCACCAGGCGTCGAACTTCGGGTCCTCTGTTTGCAGCTCCGGGTGTGCCTCAATGTAGGACAGGCAGATCCGCACGCCCTGATCGTAGCGGATTCCCGCGTAAAAGCCGGGCACAAGGCGTTTCAGCTTGGAATTGTCGAACACGACGGAACGGGCTTTGTCTCCCAGCAGCGGGCCGAGCAGGTCCGGGCGGCAGGCGGAGAGAAAGTCGCTGGAAATATGGACGAGATTCGGCTTGACGCCCAGAGCATGTCCGACAATCTCATAGGCCTGATCCCAGGTCAGGCTCTCGTCGCTGGTGATGTGCACCGCCTGCCCCAGTGCGTGGGGGTTGCCCATCAGGCCGCAGAAGCCCTTGGCAAAGTCGGTGTTGAAGGTGAACGTCCAGAGTGAGGAGCCGTCCCCATGCACGATGACGGGCTTTCCCTCCCGCATCCGGCGGATGATCTGCCAGCTTCCGCCGTCCCCGTGCACGCCCATGGGGATGGAGCGCTCGCAGTAGGTGTGGCTGGGGCGCACGATGGTAACAGGGAAACCGAAGGAGCGGTAAGCTTCCATCAGCACCTCCTCGCACGCGATTTTATCGCGGGAATACTGCCAGTACGGGTTGGAGAGCGGGGTGCTTTCCGTGATCAGATAATCGGAGAGCGGCTTCTGGTACGCGGATGCCGAGCTGATGAAAATATACTGCGAACAGCGATCGCGGAACAGCTCAATGTCGCGCTGTACGTCCAGCGGGCGGTAGGCGATGAAATCGGCCACAACGTCAAAGGTGCGGTCGCCAAGGGCCGCCTTCATGGCGTCCGGATCGGTGCAGTCCGCGGTGAGCTGCTCCATTCCCGCCGGTGCGGGATGGCTGCCGCGGTTCAGCAGGGTGATCTCCCACCCCTGCCGCTGTGCCAGCGCTGTGCAGGCGGAGCTGATGGTGCCGGTGCCTCCCAAAAATAAAGCTTTCATTCTCTTGCACGCTCCCTTTTTTTGTATTATAATAAAAATAATAAATGTGACAAAATGGTAAGATTTGTTCACCGCTTGCATAGATTGATCTTATCACATTTGGAAACGATAATCCAGAGAAAGCTTGCAAACGGTTGATATTGCAGGAAAGGGGGAAGAGCTTCGTGCTGAGAGGCCTGTCCGGTATTCAGATTCTGGTGTGGAATATGGTGATCGTCGCAATTTGGCATGTGACGGTGTTTATCGCCTGTGTAAAGCTTCCCGCCAGCTACTTCGACGAGACGAAGCCAAGGTTCCGCGCCCGCGATTGGGAGCGAGGCGGCCGGTGGTATAAGGATACGCTGCGCATCAATGCCTGGAAGGATCGCATTCCGCAGTATGCGGCACGCAATGGCTTTTCCAAGGAGCATCTGGAGCGCCCGGATGACTTGACCATTGATTATATCAATGAATTCATTATGGAAACCTGCCGCGGAGAGTGGATGCATCTCTCCGGCGCGCTGTGCGCCGTGCTGCTGCTGGTGATCAATCCCATCGGGTTTGGATTGCTGTTTGCTTTTCTGAATCTGCTCGGCAATCTTCCGTTTGCCGCTATTCAGCGCTACAACCGTTTCCGCCTGCAAACGCTCCGCAAGCGCCGCCTGCGCACACAGAAAGGAACGGTTGCTTCCGCTGCTGTTACAGCTTCCGCGTCGCCGTGTGCGTAAAAACGTTGAAATCATGAAAATCAACGCCCGCTCTCTGACATTTGTGTTTGAGAGCGGGTATTTTTCTGTTGTATCCCGGAGCATCCTGCCTAAAAAATTTCCTCCTGCCGTGTGCTTTTTTCGCGGGCGGGAGATTTGTGTTTAATATTCTCGAAAAGAATATTAAACAGCTTTCCTCCGCTATACTGAATCCAGAATCCATCGGACCTGTGCTGATTTATACAGGCCCTGGAATGTGAGAGGAATACCGGTTATTTTGACCGGACAGGAGCAGGAGGAAGGCGCATGAAGATACAATTAATTGCAACGGATTTGGACGGCACACTGTTGGCGGACGATCACCGCACCGTGCCGGAACGCTCAAAGGAGGCTTTGCGCCTGGCGTCGGAGCATGGGATTCTGACAGCGATCGCCAGCGGGCGCACGACGGGAATCCTTCTGCCGGTGTTCCGTCAGGTGCCGCAGGTGCGCTACGCGGTGATTTCCAACGGAGCCGCTGCCGTGGATCTGCACACGGGAGAGCGGCTCTTTTCCCGGCCGTTTCCGGAGCAGAAGCTGCATCGGATCCTCGACATCCTGGAAGACTTTCCGCATGTGATGCTGGAAATTTATGCGGATGGGGAATCCTGGGTGCCGGAAAAGGATCGTCCAATTCTGGAAGCGCGCGCAAAGGAGAGCCCCTTCTGGCTGGACTTCGCTTCTGCCACGCATCTCGCCGCCGATCTCAAGGAAGCACTCAAGGGACATGAGGTGGAAAAGATCACGGTGGGCGGCATGCGGCCAGGAGACAAGGAGTGTCTTTTGGAAGCTGTGGACGCATCCTCTTCGCTGGCGGTATCCTCTTCGATCGACAGTTATATGGAGCTCAACGAGAAGGGCGTGAACAAGGGGGAAGGACTTTCCCGCCTGTGCGATCGCCTGGGCGTCCCTTCGGCGGAGGTTATGGCTCTGGGCGATGGGGACAACGATTTTGAGCTGATGGATTGGGCAGGTGTTTCCGTAGCGATGTGCAACGGACTTGCGCAGACCAAGGCGCGCGCCCGCTATGTATCGAGTCTGTCGAATGAAGAGGGCGGCGCCGGAGAAGCCATAGAACGGTTTGTGCTGCGGCCTGCCGGAATTGTAAAATAACTGTGTGCGGGGGAAATACCCTTGACAAACGGGCGGGGGAACGCCATACTGAGAAAAAAGATCAGGCGGGAGGGCTTTGCATGGGCTGTTTTGGAAACGCGATCTGGTTTCTCTGCGGAGGGTTCTGGCAGGGGCTTTGCTGGGGAGCGGCGGGGGTGCTGTGGTGCATTACCATCATTGGGATTCCGGTGGGGATGCAGTGCTTCAAAATCGCCGGGCTTTCCTTCTTCCCCTTCGGAAAGGAAGTGCGATATGGCGGCGGCGTGGGTTCGTTTCTGCTCAACCTGATCTGGCTGCTGGTCAGCGGGATTCCGCTGGCGATTGTAGCGGCGGTGAACGGGCTTCTGTTCTGTGCCACTATCATCGGGATCCCGTTCGGCCTGCAGTGCTTCAAGCTGGCAAAGCTTGCGCTCATGCCGTTTGGCGCGGAGGTGGAATGACATGGAAAAGGCATGGATGAAAGCCCTGGTGCGCCGGGCGGACGGGCGCGCGGCGCTGACGGAACGTCCCGTTCCCCAGCTTCAGGAGCCGCGCGACGCGATCGTGCGCGTGACGCTCTCGACCATCTGCACCAGCGATCTGCACATTCTGCGGGGAGCCGTTCCCCGGGCGAACCCGGACATCGTCCTCGGCCACGAGTTTGTCGGCGTGGTGGAGGAGGTTGGGGAAGCGGTGCACGGCTTGCGCCCCGGGGATCGTGTGGCGGCAAACTGCATCACCTTCTGCGGAGACTGCTGGTTTTGCCGGCGCGGCTTCATCAACAACTGTGAGCATGGCGGCTGGGAGCTTGGCTGCCGGATCGACGGCTGCCAGGCGGAATATGTGCGCGTCCCTTTCGCGGACACAGGGCTGACGAAGATCCCGGATTCCGTGACGGATGAAAGCGCTCTGTTTCTTGGGGACATCCTCGCGAGCGGCTATTTTGGGGCGGAGCTGTGCGAGCTGTGCCCCGGCGACAGCGTCGCGGTGGTGGGGGCCGGGCCGGTGGGCCTGTGCGCGATGGCGTGCGCCCGGCTGTTTGGCGCGGCCCGCGTGATCGCCCTCGACGTGGACCCGTTCCGGCTGGAGCGGGCGGCGAAGCTGGGGCTGGCCGACTTCACCGTGAATCCGCGGGAGCAGGATGCGGAACGCGCGGTGCGCGGACTCACAGAGGGACGCGGCGCCGACGGCGTGGTGGAAGCAGCGGGCGGCGCGGACAGCCTGGAAACGGCCTGGCGGATTGCAAGGCCGAATGCGTGTGTCGCTCTTGTCGCCATGTATGAGGAAAACCAGACGCTTCCGCTTCCGTCCATGTATGGAAAGAACCTCATTTTCAAGACGGGCGGCGTGGATGCCGTCCATTCCTCCGAGCTGATGCGTCTGATGGAAGCGGGGAGACTGGATGCCAGCTTCCTGATCACGCACAAGGCGCCGCTCAACCGGATTCTGGAAGGCTACCGCGTCTTTGAGAACCGGGAGGACGGATGTTTGAAATGGGCCGTCACGCCGTGGGAGGAGGAATGAGCCGTGCCGCGCGGGAAAAATCAGAAGATCAAGCTGCTTGTCCTGCTGCGCTTTCTGCGCCGGGAGAGCGACGAGCAGCACCCCGTCACGATGCAGCAGCTTCTCACGGAGCTGGAGCGCGCTGGAATCAGCGCAGAGCGTAAGAGCGTGTATGACGATTTGGAGACACTGCGCGATTTCGGCTATGACATTGTGAAGGTCGGCACGCCCGTGCGCGGGTATTTTCTGGGCGAGCGGGAGTTCGAGCTGGCGGAGCTCAAGCTTCTGGTGGACGCGGTGCAGTCGTCGCGCTTTCTGACCGGCAGGAAATCGCGGGCGCTGATTGGCAAGATGGAATCGATGACGAGCCGCTGGCAGGCGGGGGCGCTCCGCCGTCAGGTGCATGTCGCGGATCGCATCAAGACGATGAACGAGAGCATATATTATAACATTGACACCATCCACGCGGCGATTTCGGAGGAAAAGTGCGTTTCCTTTGTGTATTTTGAGTGGGTGGTGGACTTTGACAAGCAGGAAGCGTGCCGCAAGCAGTACCGCCACGGCGGGGAACGCTACTGCGTCAGCCCGTGGGCGCTGATGTGGGATAACCAGAATTATTATCTGGTGGCTTATGACGCAAAGGCCAAAAAGATCAAGCATTACCGTGTGGACAAAATGGAACGGCTGGAGGTCAAAAATCGTCCACGTGCCGGGCAGGATTCATTTGCGGGCGTGGATCTGGCACGCTATACACAGTCTGTATTCGGCATGTACGGCGGCGAGGTGCGCTATGTGGAGCTTCGCTTTGTCAATTCGCTGATTGGTGCTGTCGTCGATCGGTTTGGAAAAGCGCTCACGGTGTCCCGGGACGGAGAGGATCATTTCCGTGTGACGGTGCCCGCAGCTGTCAGCCCGCAGTTTTTCGGCTGGCTGGCCGGATTTGGGGAAAAGGCGCAGCTGTTGTCCCCGCAGAATACCGCGCAGGAATACAAAAGCTGGCTTTCCGCCGCTCTGGACGCGATGCAATGAGGAAAAAGAAAACAGGGAGGACGCTTTCGGGCGTCCTCCCTGCTGTTTCTTATGGATGGCCGCGCCGCTTGGGCGGGCGGCTTCCCTGCCGGACAAATTCGGGGAAAAAGGAGTCGGGATTTTCCTTGAACCGCTCCACCAGCGTCTTTTCCTGCTGAGGCTCGGCGGGAGCCGCGCCCCGCAGCCAACCGGGGACGGGATTTTCTTTCGGGTCCGTGCAGTGGTAGACCTTCATTTCCACGGCGGTATCACCTCCGTTCCCATATTATTCGGAGAGGGGGGCCGCCTGTTCCAGCTCCGCGAGGAAAAATTCCAGAGTGTCGTTGAAGGAGTCATAGGGGCGGGGGTTGCCGCCGTTGGTGCTCTTGCACTGGTTGTCGCTGTATTCCTGACCGGCGGCGAAGAGATCCCCCAGATAGATTTCATACCCCAGGGACTGGGCCAGAGAGCAGAATGCGTCCATCGGGTCCGCCGCGGTGCGTGTGTCAAGCAGGCGGCGGCGAAGGCTTTCCTCCCGCCGGGCGGCTTCGAGAAGCCGGTCAAGCTCGCGGAACAGGGAGTTCATCAGGATTCCTCCTTTGCGGTCAGGGTTTTGTGGTAGGCCAGGCGCTCCGGATCGATTTCCGGCGTGTTTTGCAGAATAATGACGCCGCACAAAGAAAAGCCGCACCGGCGGAGAAGGGCCTGCATGGGAAGGTTTCCCCGGTGTGTGTCGGCCCGCAGGTTGCGCACGCCGCGGCCAAGGCAAAGCGTTTCCGCGTTTTGCAGCAGAAGAGCGCCGCATCCCTTCCGCAAAGCATCCTGCGCGGTAAATACACGGTGGATCGCGGCGTATGGCTCCTCATTCGGCCATGCGCCGTCTATGTCACGGTAGCTTTCGTCCTCCCCGAAGCAGATGGCGGCGGAAGCGAGAAGCTTTCCCTGCTCCGCGAGCACGAAGGAGCGCCCCGCTGTGATATCGGCGGCAAGCATCTCGCGGTTGGGGATGCCGGACTGCCACTGGGTCAGGCCAAGCAGGCGAAGCCGTTCCTTTGCGTTCTCAAGCATTTCGCACAGGCAGGACAATTCATCCGCGCGTGCCGGACGGAATTCCATGGAAGATGCCTCCTGTCCGGGACCGTCACATGCGGTCGCTGTAGTGATCCTGAAGCTTGCGTTCAAAAATGGGAAGCGCGGCCAGGTTCTCCACACCCTCCACAATGATCGCAACGCCGATGAAGCGGGTGAGGATCATCGCGCTGCCAAAGGGCTGGCAGAGCAGGATGATGCCCAGCACCAGGGAAACGCCGCCCATAATCAGCGGGACATACCACAGCGGTATCCCAATCCGCCGCAGATCCGCCGCGGTCTGAAGCTTTTCCGCACAGCCCGCCACCAGCAGCAGGCCGAACACAAAGGGAAGGAAGGAAACGACGGTATCCGGCCGAAAGATTAGGAAGAGGCCGCCGGCGGCCAGCACCAGCCCAAAGGAGAAGTCCTTGCGGATCATGCCGTCATACTGATCGCGCAGGAAGTAGCGGACGATCCGCAGGATGCCGGAGACGGTGAGCACGCCGCCGAACGCATAGCAGATAATGCGCGAGGAAAGCTCGGGCCAGCCGAGCAGGATTACACCAAGCGCAACGTAGAACAGGGAGATCAGGGTCAGGTCTGATACAATACGCTTTTTTTTCACAAAAACACTTCCTATCACTTTTCACTTTGATGGCCCTTTTGGGCGGTTTCCTTTTCTGAATAAGATGGTATCACGTTTTGTACAAAAAGAAAAGCTTGAATTCGCAGAGAGATTTGCGAGAGTCTTGTGGAAACTTGACAATCCTTTTGGAAAGGCGTAAGGTTAAAAGATAATTTCCCAATCGCCGCATGGCGGCCTTTGGAAGGAGTGGGAGGATGGGTTCGATGATGTTTTCAAACCGTGCGCTCAGGCGTCTGATCTGGCCGCTTGTGGTAGAACAGCTGCTTGCTGTGACCATCGGCATGGCGGACACCGTGATGGTGGCAAGCTGCGGCGAGGCGGCGGTGTCCGGTGTTTCGCTGGTGGATTCCATCAATATCCTGTTGATCAATATTTTTTCCGCTCTTGCAACAGGCGGTGCGATTGTTGCCTCACAGTATCTGGGGCGGGAGGATCGCGAGAATGCAAATCTGGCAGCCAAACAGCTCCTGCTCTCTGTGGGCTTTTTGTCCACACTGCTGGCTTTGCTGGCGCTGGTGGGGAACCAAACCCTTTTGGATCTTCTTTTCGGCAGCGCGGAAGCCGACGTGATGCAGAACAGCTATACCTATTTTTTCTGGTCTGTGATTTCTTATCCATTTTTGGGAATTTATAACGGCGGCGCGGCGCTCTTCCGTGCGATGGGAAATTCCAAGGTTTCCATGCACACTTCGATTATCATGAATGTGCTCAATGTCTGCGGCAACGCGCTGCTGATTTATGTCTTTCAGCTCGGTGTGGCGGGCGCGGCGATTTCCACGCTGGTTTCCCGTGCGCTGGGAGCCTTCGTGATGGTTTGGCTGCTCCATTCCAAGCCGCACCAGAACGATAAAATCCATCTGGAAACGCTGAATATTTTCCGGCCCAACTGGTCCATGATCCGCAAGATTCTCAATATTGGCATCCCAAACGGACTGGAAAACGGGATGTTCCAGATTGGAAAGATTCTGGTGCAGGGGCTCATTGCCACCTTTGGCACCGCTGCGATTGCAGCCAACGCGGCGGCAAACTCCGTGGCTTCCCTCCCGCAGATCCCATCGATTGCCATTGGTCTGGCGATGGTTACGGTGGTGGGCCAGTGCGTGGGAGCCGGGGAGTATGAGCAGGCGAAAAAATATACCCGCTGGCTGACTTTGCTTTCCTATGTGTGCATTACAGTGCTGTCACTGCTGGAAATGGCCGGAGCACACCTTTTGACCGGTCTGTTCAGCCTGTCCCCGGAGGCGACGCAGATGGCGGTGGAGGTCATCCTCTGCAATGGGGTGTTTACCATCCTGATCTGGCCCGCAAGCTTTACGCTGCCGAACGGTCTGCGCGCGGCGGGCGATGCGCGCTTTACCATGGGAATCTCGGTGCTTTCGATGTGGATTTTCCGCATCGGCTTCAGCTATCTGCTGGCACAGGCGTTCCATATGGGCTTGATGGGCGTATGGTTTGCCATGTTTATTGACTGGTTTGTGCGGTCTGCTCTGTTCCTCTGGCGCTTTATGAGCAACCGTTGGCGCGGAAAGGCCATCCGCTGATGAAAGCGGCCGCTGGCCTGCCGTATCTGTGAATAGAAGAATTTTTGGACAGGAGTGATGGAAATGCGTATTTTAAATTTTGGTTCAATGAATTTGGATTATGTGTACGCGGTGGAAGAGATTGTCCGTGCCGGGGAAACCATCCGGGCTCATTCACGCCGGATTTTCTGCGGAGGAAAGGGGCTGAACCAATCCATTGCGCTGGCAAAAGCCGGTGCGCCGGTATGGCATGCCGGGCTGATAGGAAACGATGGGGACGAGCTGCGCGCCGTGCTCGAAAAGAACGGGGTGAATACCTCGCTGATTCGGGAAGTGCCGGGACCATCCTCGCACACGGTGATTCAGGTGGATCGCAGCGGGCAGAACTGTATTTTGTTCTACGCGGACGAGGGTCTTCGGGTGACGCCTTCGTACATCGATCAGGTGCTGGCTTCCTTTGAGCCGGGAGACTTTATCCTGCTGCAAAACGAACTGGACAACACGGCGGAGATCATGCGCCGGGCCAAGCAACGGGGAATGAAGGTTATTTTGAATCCATCCCCCGCGAATGAGATGCTTTCCTCGTATCCGCTGGATCAGGTGGACTGCTTTTTGCTCAATGAAACGGAGGGGGCATGGCTGACGGGGGAGCAGGATCCCCAGAGGGTTTTGAACCGCCTGTGCGAAACCTATCCTCATGCGGTGATCGTGCTGACACTGGGAGAGAAGGGATCCATCTGCGCGGCGGACGGGAAAGCCTTCCATCAGCCTGTCTGCAAGGCCAAGGCGGTGGATACGACAGCCGCCGGAGATACTTTTACCGGGTATTTTCTGGCAGGGTGGCTGAAAGGCGAAGAATTTCCGGTGGTTTTGGAGCGTGCATCCCGCGCGGCGGCGATTGCTGTGAGCCGTCCGGGAGCCGCAGACTCCATCCCTCTTTTGGCAGAGGTGGAAGCGGGTATGGAATAACCCCTTCTTTTGTTCAAAGATCCGCAAGGACGGGGCAGCGTGATGGCTGCTTCCCACCCTTGCGGATCTTTTTGCGTGAGAAATTTTGTGCCGTACTGTAACCCTTGGGCGGGGTTGGCCGTGTTAAAGGCAGAAAGGGAGGAGGGAGCACCGGGTGGAAGAAGAGAAGGAGCTTGCGGAACGATACGATCGGTATGGGGCCATGCTGTACCGCCTGTGCTTCGTCATGCTTTGCAGCCGGCAGGATGCGGAGGATGCCGTGCAGGAGACATTTTTTGCCTATCTTCGCCATCGTCCGGAATTCACGGACGCGGAACATGAAAAGGCATGGTTTCTGCGGGTGGCAACCAATAAATGCCACGATTTGAGGCGCACCCCATTTTGGAGAAGGCGGGCTGATTGGAACGGTGTGGATCTGACGGAGGAAACGCCGGAGGAGCTTGGGGTGCTGGAGGAGCTGATGCGGCTTCCCGGAAAGTACCGTGAAGTGATTCACCTGCACTATATCGAAGGCTACCGGATTGCGGAGATTGCGGAAATGCTCGGACGAAAGGAGAGCACGGTGAAGGTGCAGCTTCACCGGGGACGTGAACTTCTGCGATTGAATCTGGAGGAAAGGGGGATTCAGCCATGAAATCGAGAGAGGATTTGCTGCGCGGTGCGGTGGGGAAGCTGCGTCCGGAAAGTTCTCTGCGGGACAAGGTGCTGTCCGGAGCAAATGGGAGCAGCCGGGGCCGTCCGGCTGTGCGGCGCTTTTCCCTGGTGGGAGCCGCGTGTCTGGCGGTACTTGCCGTCGCGATCCTTTTGCCAAGCTTGCTGACTGTGTCCGTGGAGCCGGTGACGGGACCCGGAGCGCAGGCGAACGATACGCCTTCCCTGAGCGTGGAGCAGGGCGATGAGGTGGAGGCTTCCCTGACCCAATCGGTTCTGATCGGCATTGCGAACGACGGTATGTATCTGGACGCGGTGGCGGTTGTCACAGCCGATCCTTTGGGGGAACGGGTGGCCTGCATGTTTCTGAGCAGCTCCTGTGTGGTGAACTCGGAGAGCGCGGGTGCTGTTGCGGTTGGGGAGCTGTACCGCCTTGGCGGAGCGGAGCTGTTTGAGACAGAGGTCGAAACCATGTTGGATATTTCGGTCGATGGAGCCGTTGTGTTTTCCTATGACGCTTTGGCATCCTACATTAACATGGAGGGAGGAGCGTCCGTTTATCTGCTGGAGGACGAAGCGGCGTATTTGAACGGGTGCAATCTGGATCTGCGCGGCGTCGAGACGAACTATACCGCCGGTTCCTACCACCTTGACGGGCAGGAAGCCGTCTGGTTCCTGCGGTTCTCCGCAGATGGAGAGAATCAGCTGACCAGCCGCAGCGGCAGGCGTGTAGCCCTGGCGGAATCTCTCTGGGAAGGGTCGGACGCCGATAGAACCCCCGCCGGGATTCAGGAGCTTCTTGCGGGCGCTTTGGAATCCACGCTGTCGGAGCCTGTGGAGGAAAAATCAATCGCTTCCCTGCTCTCCTATCGCTTTGACTGCACCGCTTTTCCCGACGACACCATGCATACCGACGGAGCATACGACGGCGAAGGATGGGAAATGATGCTCGATGACCTGCCCTCCCTGCGGGCAAAGGTGAAGGATTTTCTTCTCAGCGACGAGATGAAGGATCGTCTTTCCTCCGTCTATCTGCCGCCCTATGAAAGCGCGGAACGGACGGAAATCCAGCGGGCGGTGGAGGAAGCGTTCCTGGATATGACAGGGATACGGAGTGAGAGCAGCGTGGAGGTGGCGGTTCCCGCTGTTTGGCTTTATTCCGCCACTCCTGTTTCGGATTCCCGGCAGGTTAGCTGTGTTACGTTCGGTCTCTGTGTCCGGTTCCGCCTGGATGGGACGGCGCTGTGCGAGGAGGAAAAAGCATTTTTGGGCGCGCGGCTGCTGCTGGAAGAGAACGAGGACGGTACCTATGAGCTGCAAGCCGTCGAAGAATATCTGGATCCAAGCCTTTCGGAGTTTCCGGATGAAGAAATGTATTTGTCCCTTGCGCAGGGGGATGAGCAGATTGCAGCGCATATGTACCACTGGGTGGTTGATCTTGGCGGCGCGCCGTACTGGAATGATTTGGATCGTGCCATTCAGGAGTACCGCTCATTTTATGGACTGGATGATACCCTCCTCTCGTATGAGATGGAGGGTCTGCCCGTTTTGCTGACAGAGGAATCCCCGCTGGAAGGTGTGCTGGATTCTTCCGAATATGATCAGATTTTCGTGGAAACAGGCGACGGTTTCGCTTTTTACCCGGAACGCGGGGAAGAACTGCTGGCAATCCTGCGGGATCAGGATTGGGGGTTCGAGGGGCGGTTCAGTTCTCTGTCGGAGACGGGGCTGCGCATCACGCTGCTGGATGCGGACGGCAGCGCCGCGCACTGGCTCCTTTTTTCCACAGACGGCGCTTTGATTGTGGATTTCGTGTATCGGTACGAAATTCCCCAAAGTCTGTATGACAGTGATTTTTCCCGAATTTTGAGTGAGGAGTGGCAAATAAGTTCAGGAGTTGAGAGCGCAGCCGGATAATCCGGCCTTGACAAGCAGAGTTGAAACGGGGATAATAAGAAAAAGGACACAGAGAGTCCCGCCGGGCGTCCGGCGGGACTTTTTTTACAGGATGAACCGAAAAAAATGGGAAATCCTTAGAAAGAAACCATACGCCGCGAGGGCGTCCGAACGGAAAGCGGAGGGAACAAGGAATGAAAAAGGTAGCCGTGCTGATCCCGTGCTACAACGAGGAAAAAACGGTGCAGAAGGTGGTGGAGGATTACCGCCGCGCTCTGCCGCAGGCGGAGATTTATGTATACGACAACAATTCCACAGATAAGACGGCGGAGCTGGCCGCGCAGGCGGGGGCGATCGTGCGCCGGGAATACCGGCAGGGAAAGGGCAACGTGATCCGATCCATGTTCCGCCAGATCGACGCGGACTGCTATCTGATGATCGACGGCGACGATACCTACCCGGCGGAATACGCCCCGGAAATGGTGCGGATGATTCTCGATGGGGAGGCCGATATGGTAAACGGCGACCGTCTTTCCTCCACCTATTTCACGGAGAACAAGCGCCCCTTTCACAACACGGGAAACCGTCTGGTGCGGGGGCTGATCAACCATCTGTTTCACGCTGACGTGCGCGACATCATGACGGGCTACCGGGCGTTCAGCCGCGGCTTTGTGAAAACCTTCCCCGTCCTCTCGCGCGGCTTTGAAATAGAGACGGAAATGACCATCCATGCGGTGGACAAGAACTTTCTGATCCGCGAGATTCCGGTGGATTACCGCGATCGCCCGCAGGGCAGCGTATCCAAGCTGAATACCTATTCCGACGGTGCCAAGGTGCTGTGCACCATTTTCCGGCTGTATAAGGATTATAAGCCCTTTGCGTTTTTCGGAGCCGCGGCTCTGATCTTCCTGCTTGTGGCTGTACTGCTTTTCCTCCCTGTGGGCCTGGAATTCCTGCGCACCGGTTTGGTGCCGCGTTTTCCGACGCTGATCGTTTCCGCCACGTTTGGGCTCTGTGCATTGCTTTCCTTTGTCGCGGGTATGATTCTCGATGTGGTGGTAAAAAAACACCGGCAGCTGTTTGAGCTGATGCTGACGATGTTTGAGGAGGAGGCACGCCATGAAGCTGGTGAAATGGATCGCTGACCGTAAGGATGTTCTGACGCAGGCGGTATGCCTGCTGTTTTCTCTCGGCTGTGTTTTTCTGTTCTTCCGCTTTTTTTCGCTGACCTGGAACCTGCTGCTCTACGTGCTCGCTTCCGGTGCTTCCTTTTTGTCTCTGCGCGCCTCTCTGCGCTGCCGGGATAAGCGCAGCTGGGCGGTGCTCTCCGTGTTTAGCGCGCTGTTCTCCGCCGCTGTGGTTGTCGGGAGGCGTGTGGACGAGGAGGCCGTGGAATTCCTTGGGCTGACCGCGTCCGACCTGGTGTACTGGGTTTGCTTTTCATTGTTTTTTGCTGCGCTGGGTGTAACTGTTTCCCAGTGGCTGCGGGCGCATCCTCTGTCCGCGCTGACGGAAACGCAGGAGGAGCCGGTGGTTTCCCGGATTATGAGCTGGGCGTCATGGTCGGGACTGATTGCGCTGTGCTTTTTGTTTTATTACTTTGTCTTTTTCCCTGGCCTGATGACAGGGGATTCCTTCGCCTGCTATGTACGCGCCGCCGGAATTGCGCCAATCTCCAACCAGCAGCCGGTGGTGTATCAGCTTGTGATGGCGGTTTTTCTCGCGCTGGGCAACCTCTTTGACGATCCCAACGCCGGGATTGCGTTCTTCGTCCTCTTCCAGCTGCTCTGCATGGCGTCCATTTTCGGCTATACGCTGTACTGGATGCGCCGTCGCGGCTGTCCGCGCTGGGTTTTGTGGCTGCTGGTGCTGTGGTTTGGCGTGAACCCGCTGCACGGCATGTATGCCGTCACGGTGTGGAAGGATGTTCTCTTTGGCGGCGTGCTGCTCCTGCTGACTCTCTTCCTGGCCGATGTAGTGCGCACGGGAGGGCAGAATCTTCTGCGCTGGCAGGGAATGATCCATTTCTCTCTGCTTTGTCTGGCTGCTGCCTTTCTGCGCAACAATGGCCTGTATCTGCTCGTCTGCGTTTTCCTGGTGGCAGGCGTGCAGCTGCGGAAGCACTGGAAACGGTGCGTCCCTCTTTTCCTTGCCCTGCTGGTGGGAATCTGGGCGGTGCAGGGGCCTGGATACCGCGCTCTGGGATATGCGCAGAGCCCCTTTGCGGAGTCGCTTGGAATCCCCTTGCAGCAGATGGCCCGCGTGGTGAACCGGGACGGGGTGATTTCCGAGGAACAGGCGGAATATCTGGATCAGCTTCTGCCTCTGGAGAAAACAAAGGAGGCGTACTGGGCCTTCACGGCGGACCGCATCAAGTTCCATACGGAATTTGACAATGCCTTTCTGGAGGAGAATAAAGGAGCGTTCTTCTCCACCTGGTTCGGGATGCTGTTCCCGAATTTCAAGGAATACTGCATTGCCTTTTTGATGGAGACAGCGGGCTATTGGCGGCTGGGAACCACAAACTGGATTGTCGCGGACGGGATTGTCGGCTATGGGGATACCTATGGGATTGAGCCTGCCAATCTCTCTGAGCGCTTTTTGGGAAAGGACTGGCAGCCCGTGATTCAGGAAAAGGTGGAGGATCTCCAAAAGGGAGAATTCACCGGGCCCTTCTATAATATTGCGTCTATGGTGTGGCTGGCGTTCTTTGCCTGCGCGCTCCTGCTTGCGCGCAGAGAGGGAAAAAGTGTGCTGCTGCTGATTCCTCTGCTCGCGCTGTGGGCCACGACCATGATTGCAGCCCCCACCTACTGTGAGCTGCGCTATCTGTACGCCTTTTTCACCGCGATTCCTCCCGTCGTGTGGCTGGCTCTGCCGCGCAGGAAGGAAACGTAAAAGAAGAGTCCAATTTTTTGTATTGTATTACCACTTGTATTTCCGATTTCGACAGAATAGTATAAAGGTAGGGAATATTGCCGTGCTCAGAGGGGGCACGCTTCCCGGAAGAGGGAGCACAGGAGTATGAAAGGCGGGAAAAAAGGAAAAGGCTTACGCTTTACGGCGGCTGTCCTGACGGCAGCGGTCTTGCTTTTTTCGCCCTCCTGTGAAGCAATGCCGCAGGCGGCGGTGTCGCAGGCGGCCTCTCCGGTTTCATCTGCGGCTGTTTCTTCGGCGCCGGAGGCCATGCTTCAGGCGGCCGGCGGAGACGCTCTTCCGGCGGAGACGGTGCAGGAGGGCATAGGGAACCCAGCGATCAGCTACCGCATGGAGGAATACCATCTTTCCGGGGAATCGCTGGAAATCACCGTGTCCTATCCCCAGATTGAGGGGGAGGGCCGCGAGGAGCTGAACACTCTTCTGCGGGAACGGGCTCTGCAAACGGCGGAGCTGCTGGAGCAGGAGCAGACTCCCGTTTCGGCGCCGGAGGCGTCTTCGGCGGACGTTTCCTCCGCGGAGGCTTCTTCCGCTCCGCGGGAGCAAAGGACAGTTCTGCTGATAGGCGGAAGCCAATGCTATCTGCCCACCGACGATTTTTTCAGCGTGGCCTTTACGATGGATATCAATGACTCCGCGCAGCAGGCCCCATCCAAGGAATGGTATACCTTCAACTGTGATCTGCGTACCGGCGAGGAAGTGACCTGCGCTGACCTGTTTGCGGATTTGGACGGGCTTTCGGGGGCTCTGCGCGAGCAGTTGGAGCAGGATGGCGTGGAGGATTCCCTGCTGACTTATTTGACGAAGGATCGGCTGCGTGCCGGGCTTCCGGGTGTGCCGGTGGCCTTCGGCAGCGGTTTCGCGGAGTTTGGCTATCCCGTGCCGCGTGCGGCCGGCGGTACGCTGACGATTACGATTCCTCTGAATGTGGCCGCTGCATACCGCAGCGACAGCGTATTGTGGGAAGCGATTGGAATTTCCTGAACCGGGCGGCTGGCCGCCCGGTTTTTTCATGCGGAGTGCCGTGATGGAAACGGAAAAATGACTGGCAGGATCCATTGTCAAAATGGACAAAATATTTTTCAAATATTCTGCCAAAAAAGAGAAAATTTCTCTTGCGTTTTTCAGAGACCTATGGTATCATAATCAGGTCGAGACTGCGACAGATATGCGTTGAAGCGGGAGGTTGCGGCTGAAAACAGCCGGTTTTTCCGTGGAGTATGTCCGATTTTAAACCGGGCGACAGATATTGTGGATTTCAGGGACGGCCGCTGGAAGGGTTGCCGCGCCGTGCCGGGTCCAGACGTTTTTATGCCACCTGCCGGGTTTAGCTTGCAAAAGTCAAATCCGGTTTTTTAATGCCCGGGCGCGAAACACCCGGAGCTGTGTGAGGAAATAAAAACGCCGCCCGCCAACTACAACAAGGAGGCGATTCTAAGTGGCAGTCAAGGAGAAAATCAGAATCAGAATCAAGGGGTATGACCATCAGCTCGTGGATCAGTCCGCGGAGAAGATCGTGCAGACGGCGAAGCGCACCGGCGCCCGCGTGAGCGGCCCTGTTCCGCTGCCGACCGAGAAGCAGATCATCACCATTCTGCGTGCTGTGCATAAGTATAAGGACAGCCGTGAGCAGTTTGAGATGCGTACCCACAAGAGACTGATTGACATCCTCCGGCCCTCGAACAAGACCGTGGATGCTCTGATGGGTCTGGAGCTCCCCGCAGGCGTTGACGTCGAGATCAAAGCGTAACGTCAACCTACCGGCGGCTGGGGTCATGTTGGCAAAAGCCAACCAATAACCTGCATAGGAGGTAAAACAATGCAAAAAGGTATCATCGGTAAGAAGATCGGCATGACGCAGATCTTCGACGAAAAGGGAAATGTGGTTCCCGTCACCGTCATCGAAGCCGGTCCCTGCGTCGTGACGCAGAAGAAGACCGTTGAGAACGACGGCTACGACGCCGTTCAGCTCGGCTACGGCGACCAGAAGGCCAACCGTGTGACGAAGCCCCTCAAGGGCCACTTCGATAAGGGCGATGTCGCCCCGAAGAAGAAGCTGCAGGAGTTCCGCTTCGCTGACATCAGCGGCATGAACGTGGGCGACCTGGTAAAGGCCGACGTGTTCGCCGCCGGCGACAAGGTGGACGTGCAGGGCACCAGCAAAGGTAAGGGCTACGCCGGCGCCATCAAGCGCTGGAACCAGCACCGTCTCCGTGAGAGCCACGGTACCGGTCCTGTGGCGCGCCATGCCGGTTCCAACGGCCCGGTTTCCGATCCTTCCCGCGTGTTCAAGGGAAAGAGACTTCCCGGACACCTGGGCGCAGAGAAGGTTACCGTCCAGAATCTGACTGTTGTCAAAGTGGATGCCGAAAACAATCTGATTGCGATTAAGGGCGCCGTCCCCGGCCCCAACGGCGGATATGTTGTCATCCATGACAGCGTCAAAGCGTAAGGGAAGGAGGAATTTGAATGCCTAAGGTAGCAGTACTTGATATGGCCGGCAAAGAGGTCGGAAGCATCGACCTGTCCGAGGCCGTATTCGGAATTGAGCCCAACAAGAGCGTCATGCTCCATATGGTAAAGAATTACCTGGCCAACCAGCGCCAGGGCACCCAGTCCGCTCTGACCCGCGCGGAGGTTTCCGGCGGCGGCAAGAAGCCGTGGCGTCAGAAGGGCACGGGCCATGCGCGTCAGGGTTCCACCCGCGCGCCGCAGTGGACGCACGGCGGCATCGTGTTTGCGCCGAAGCCGCGCGACTACAGCTACACCGTGAACAAGAAGGTCAGACGCCTGGCCATGAAGTCCGCGTTCTCCGCCAAGGTGGCCGGGAACGAGATGGTCGTTATCGACGCCATCACGATGGACGAGTACAAAACCAAGACGATCGCCGCGATGCTCAAGGCTGTCGGAGCCGAGAAGAAGGCCCTCATCGTTCTCCCCGAGGTGAACGAGAAGGTCATCGCCTCCGCCGCGAACATCCCCGGCGTCAAGACCGCTCAGGTCAACACCTTAAACGTGTACGACATCCTCAACGCCGACATGTTCATCGTCGCGAAGGACGCCGTCGCTAAGATCGAGGAGGTGTATGCATAATGGCAGCTCAGGATATCATCGTGCGCCCCATTATCACCGAGAAAAGCATGACCGGCATTGGCATGAAGAAGTACACCTTCGAGGTTGCCAAGAACGCCACCAAGGTTGATGTTGCCAGAGCCGTGGAAGAGCTCTTCGGCGTGAAGGTTGCAAAGGTCAACACCATGAACGTGCGCGGACATTTCCGCCGCCAGGGCCGCAGCGAGGGTTACACCTCCGCCTGGAAGAAGGCCATTGTCACCCTGACCGAGGACAGCAAGACCATCGAGTTCTTTGAAGGCATGATGTAAGCCGGGAAATCCCTGGAATACAAAGCTTAGTTTGGCGCGGGCCCTGCCTGTGCCAAAGGCATGGATGGGGGACCGGCATTCCCCCGCAAAGCCATCATGAGGAGTGTGAAACCGAATGCCTATTATCAATTTCAAGCCGAACACGGCAGGCAGACGCAACATGTCGGTTACGGATTATTCCGAACTGAGCAAGGTTGCCCCCGAGAAGAGCCTGCTGGCTCCGCTGAATCATAAATCCGGCCGCAACAGCTACGGCCGCATCACCGTCCGTCATCGCGGCGGCGGAAACCGCAGAAAGTACCGCATCATCGACTTCAAGCGCCAGAAGGACGGCGTGAAGGCGACCGTGCAGACGATCGAGTACGATCCGAACCGCTCCGCTTTCATCGCTCTCGTGCAGTATGAGGACGGCGAGAAGCGTTATATCATCGCTCCGAACGGCCTGAAGGTCGGCGACGTTATCGTCTCCGGCGCTGATGCCGACATCAAGCCCGGCAACGCTCTGCCGCTGAGCAACATCCCGGTCGGTACCTTCATCCACAACGTGGAGCTGTATCCCGGCAAGGGCGCCCAGCTTGCCCGCGCCGCCGGCAACATGGCTCAGCTCATGGCGAAGGAGAACGGCCTGGCTCTGCTCAGACTGCCCTCCGGCGAGCTGCGCAACGTCAGCGTTACCTGCATGGCCACCATCGGTCAGGTCAGCAACATCGACCATGAGAACGTGAAGATCGGCAAGGCCGGCCGTAAGCGTCACATGGGCTGGAGACCCACCGTCCGCGGCTCCGTCATGAACCCGAACGACCACCCGCACGGCGGCGGCGAGGGCAAGAGCCCGATCGGCCATCCCGGCCCGCTGACTCCGTGGGGCAAGCCGGCTCTCGGCTACAAGA
The DNA here is from genome assembly GCF_002160025.1 of Anaeromassilibacillus sp. An200. Lineage (GTDB taxonomy): Bacteria > Bacillota > Clostridia > Oscillospirales > Acutalibacteraceae > Caccousia > Caccousia stercoris. The sequence goes on along the minus strand of NZ_NFJU01000005.1, from coordinate 18,397 downwards.
CCCGCGCCCACCACAACCGCTCCGATAAGTTTATCGTGAAGCGCAGAAACGGCAAATAAGGCGTGCAGAAAGGAGCTTACGAATTATGAGCAGAAGCTTGAAAAAGGGTCCTTATGTACAGCCTGTGCTGCTCAAGAGGATTCAGGAAATGAACGCGGCCGGCGAGAAGAAAATCGTCAAGACCTGGAGCAGAGCTTCCATGATCTTCCCGGATTTTGTCGGCCACACCATCGCGGTCCACGACGGCCGCAAGCATGTTCCGGTGTATGTCACGGAGGACATGGTCGGCCACAAGCTCGGCGAGTTTGCCCCCACCAGAACCTTCAAGGGCCATGCCGGCGCCAAAACCACAGGGTCCAAGTAAGGTCTGAAAGGAGTGTATAGCATGGAAGCAAGGGCACAGTTGAGATACGCCCGCATTTCTCCCCGCAAGGTGTCCATCGTTCTGGACTTGATTCGCAACAAGCCTGCGGACGTCGCAATGGCTATCCTCAAGCACACGCCGAAGGCCGCCTGCGAATCCCTGGAGAAGCTTTTGAAGTCGGCTATCGCGAACGCCGAGAATAATCATAACATGGATGTTTCCAAACTCTACGTTGCGGAATGCTCCGTGTCCCAGGGTCCCACCCTCAAGCGCATTCGTCCGAGAGCACAGGGCCGCGCGTATCGCATCGAGAAGAAGACTTCCAACGTCACCCTGGTGCTCAAAGAGAAAGAATAAGCAGAGGAGGTAAACTATGGGCCAGAAAGTGAATCCGCACGGTCTCCGTGTGGGCGTAATTAAAGACTGGGACTCCCGCTGGTTTGCAAAGAAAGCCGATTTCGGCGATACGCTTGTGGAGGATTACAACCTGCGCAAGACGCTGAAGAAGCAGCTCAAGGCGGCCGGCGTCCCGAAGATTGAGATCGAGCGCACCGCTTCCAAGGTTCGCGTTCACATCCACTGCGCGAAGCCGGGCATGGTCATCGGCAAGGGCGGCGCTGAGATTGAGAAGCTGCGCCTGCAGTGCGAGAAGATCCTCGGCAAGGACGTCGCCATCAACATTGTTGAGGTCAAGTCCCCCGACCTGAACGCCCAGCTGGTCGCCGAGAACATCGCCGACCAGCTCGAGCGCAGAATTTCCTTCCGCCGCGCCATGAAGCAGTGCATCGGCCGCTCCATGAAGCTGGGCGCCAAGGGTATCAAGACCCAGGTTTCCGGCCGTCTCGGCGGCGCCGAGATTGCCCGTACCGAGCAGTATCATGACGGCACCATCCCGCTGCAGACGCTGCGCGCCGACATTGACTACGGCTTTGCCGAGGCTGCGACCACCTACGGCCGCATCGGCGTGAAGGTTTGGCTCTACAAGGGCGAGGTTCTCCATCAGGCGAACAAGCAGCCCCGCAGGGAAGGAGGCAATAAATAATGCTTTTGCCCAAGCGCGTTAAATACCGCAGAGTACATCGCGGCCGTCTGACCGGCAAAGCGTACCGCGGAAGCAAGGTTTCCTACGGTGATTTTGGCCTTCAGGCTCTCGAGCCGGCATGGATCACCTCCAACCAGATCGAGGCGGCTCGTGTCGCCATGACCCGTTACTGCAAGAGATTCGGTAAGGTCTGGATTAAGATTTTCCCCGACAAGCCCATCACCGAGAAGCCGGCTGAAACCCGAATGGGTTCCGGTAAAGGTTCTCCGGAGTACTGGGTGGCTGTCGTGAAGCCCGGCAGAGTGATGTTTGAAATCGGAGGCGTTTCCGAGGAGATGGCCCGCGAGGCTCTCCGCCTGGCCTCCCACAAGCTGCCGGTTAAGTGCAAGATCGTAACGAAGGAAGAAACGGGGGTTGAGCAGTAATGAAGGCCTCAGAAGTCAGAGATTTGACCACCGCGGAGCTCGAGACGAAGCTTAAGGACCTCAAGGCCGAGCTTTTCAATCTGCGTTTCCAGCTTGCTATCAATCAGCTCGATAACCCGATGCGCATTTCCGCCGTCAAGAAGGATATCGCCCGCGTGAAGACTGTTCTGCGCGAGAACGAGCTCAGAGACGGCGCGAACGCGTAAACGGAAGGAGGGGTAAGCTGTGAGCGAGAGAAACATGAGAAAGACCAATGTCGGCCGCGTCGTCAGCAACAAGATGGACAAGACGATCGTCGTCGCCGTTGAGGACAGCGTCAAGCATCCGCTTTACAAGAAGATTATCAAACGTACCGTTAAGCTGAAGGCACATGACGAGAACAATGAATGCACAATCGGTGACCGCGTGCGTGTGATGGAGACCCGCCCCCTTTCCAAGGAAAAGAGATGGCGTCTCGTCGAAGTGATTGAGAAGGCGAAATAAGATTCGTTATTTCGTAATTCAGCAAGTTAGGAGGAACGCACTGTGATTCAACAGCAGACCTACCTGAAAGTTGCCGACAACACCGGCGCGAAGGAGCTTATGTGCATCCGCGTTCTCGGCGGTACCGGCAGAAGGTATGCCAATATTGGCGACGTGGTGGTTGCTTCCGTGAAGAAAGCGGCACCCGGCGGCCAGGTGAAAAAGGGCGATGTTGTGAAGGCGGTTATTGTCCGCACCGCTTCCGCCATTCGCCGTGACGACGGCACCTACATTCGTTTTGACGAGAATGCAGCCGTCATCATCAAGGAAGATAAGAACCCGAGGGGCACCCGTATCTTTGGGCCTGTCGCCAGAGAGCTGCGCGATAAGGATTACCTGAAGATCCTGAGCCTTGCCCCCGAAGTGCTTTGATGGGAGGTGCTCACTAGATGAATAAGAAGGTTCATGTCAAGACCGGTGACACCGTTATCATTATGAGCGGCCGCGAGCGCGGCAAGCAGGGCAAGGTGCTGGCCGTCAGCCCCGAGGAGGGCAAGGTCATCATCGAAGGCCGCAACATGGTCACGAAGCATGTTAAGCCCCGCCGTATGGGCGAGCAGGGCGGCATCGTGAAGGCCGAGGGCGCCATGTATGCCTGCAAGGTGCAGCTCGTCTGCCCGCACTGCAACAAGCCGACCCGCGCGCAGCACAAGGTGCATTTCGAAGAGGTCGAAGGCAAGCAGAAGCGCGTTTCTGAGCGCATCTGCGCGAAATGCAAAGAAGCGCTTTGAGGAGGGAAAACATGGCCAGACTGAAAGATTATTACAAGGCGGACGTTGCGCCCGCCCTTATGAAGAAATTCTCTTACAAGAGCGTCATGCAGATCCCGAAGCTCGATAAGATCGTCATCAACGTCGGCGCCGGCGAGGCCAAGGAGAATGCCAAGGCCATCGACGCCATCATGGCGGACCTGATGAAGATCACCGGCCAGCGTCCGATGGTCTGTAAGGCGAAGAAGTCCGTCGCGAACTTCAAGCTTCGCGAAGGCATGAACATCGGCGTGAAGGTTACCCTTCGCGGCGACAGAATGTACGAGTTCATGGATCGCCTCTTTAACGTGGCCCTCCCCCGCGTCAGAGACTTCCGCGGAATCAACCCGAACTCCTTCGACGGCCGTGGCAACTACAACATGGGCATCAAAGAGCAGTTGATTTTCCCGGAAATCGAGTACGACAAGATCGATAAGGTCCGCGGCATGGACATTTGCTTTGTCACGACCGCCACGACCGACGAGGAGTCCCGCGAGCTGCTGACGCTCATGGGCGCTCCCTTCGCGAAATAAGGAGGGATTATTGTGGCCAAGACTTCTATGAAAATCAAGCAGAAGAGACCTGCGAAGTTCTCGTCCCGCGAGTACAACCGCTGCAAGATCTGCGGCCGGCCGCATGCCTATCTTCGCAAGTTCGGAATCTGCCGCATTTGCTTCCGGGAGCTCGCTTACAAGGGCGAGATTCCGGGCGTGAAAAAGGCCAGCTGGTAAGGAGGTAACGGCATGCAGATTACAGATACCATTGCTGATTTGCTGACCCGCATTCGCAATGCGAGCTCGGCCAAGCATGACTCGGTTGAGATCCCCGCTTCCAACATGAAGAAGGCCATCTGCCAGATTCTGGTGGACGAGGGTTATGTAAAGAACTACACCGTCACCGAGGACGGCAAGCAGGGCGTCATCAAGGTGACGCTGAAGTACGGCGAGGGCAAGGCCCCCGTCATCCAGGGCCTGCGCCGTGTGAGCAAGCCCGGCCTGCGCATTTACTCCAATGCCGCAGAGCTGCCGAAGGTCATGAAGGGCCTCGGCATCGCTATCATTTCCACGAGCCGCGGCGTGATGACCGACCGCGAGGCTCGCAAGCAGAACCTCGGCGGCGAGGTCCTGGCTTTCATCTGGTAATCAAGGGGGTGCAGACATGTCGCGAATTGGAAGAAAACCCATAAATATTCCCGCTGGCGTGACCGTCACGATCGACGCCAACGTTGTTACGGTGAAAGGCCCCAAGGGCACGCTGACCCAGGCTTTCCATCCGAACATGAACATCAAGGCGGAGGGCAATGAGATCCTTGTCACCCGTCCGAACGACGAGAAGGAGAACCGTGCACTGCACGGCCTGACCCGCACGCTGGTCCACAATATGGTGGTCGGCGTGACCGAGGGCTTCAAGAAGGAGCTCGACGTCAACGGTGTCGGCTACCGTGTGCAGATGCAGGGCAAGAACCTTGTGATGAACCTGGGCTACTCCCATCAGGTGATCGTTCCGTCCATCGACGGTATCACCATCGAGTGCCCGACCGCGAACAAGATCGTCATTTCCGGCTCTGACAAGCAGGCCGTCGGCCAGTTTGCCGCGGAAGTCCGCGAGAAGCGTCCGCCCGAGCCGTACAAGGGCAAGGGTATCCGCTATACTGGCGAGGTTGTCCGTCATAAGGAAGGCAAGGCCGGTAAGGGCGCTAAGAAGTAAGAAGGAGTGAAGAGCAAATGGTGAAAAAGGCTGATACCAATAAAGCCAGACTGAACCGCCACCGCCGTGTGCGCGGCAAGGTTTCGGGCACTTCCGAGTGCCCCCGCCTGAACGTATTTCGCTCCAGCAAAAACATCTACGCCCAGATCATTGACGATGTCAAGGGAGTTACTCTTGCAGCAGCTTCCACCCTGGACAAGGATTTTGCTGGCAATGGCGGAAACAAGGACGCCGCGCGCAAGGTCGGCGAGATGATCGCAAAGCGTGCTGCTGAAAAGGGAATCGAAGAGGTCGTTTTTGACCGCGGCGGCTATATTTTCCACGGCCGCGTCAAGGAACTGGCCGATGGCGCCCGTGAGGGCGGCCTCAAGTTCTAAGTAAGGAGGAATTCATTTGGCTAGATTTGATGCGCCCCGTTCTCAGCAGGACGAGATGAAGGAGCATGTAGTTGCAATCAACCGCGTGTCCAAGACGGTGAAGGGCGGCCGTATCTTCAAGTTCGCGGCCCTCGTTGTTGTCGGCGACGGCAACGGCACCGTGGGCTTCGGCATCGGCAAGGCCGGCGAAGTTCCGGACGCTATCCGCAAGGGCATCGAGGATGCGAAGAAGAACCTCATTAAGATTTCCCTGCGCGGCACCACCATCCCGCACGAGATCATCGGCGAGTTCGGCGCCGGCAAGGTGCTCATGAAGCCCGCCGCCCCCGGTACCGGCGTGATCGCCGGCGGCCCGGTTCGTGCTGTTGTCGAGGCAGTCGGCATCCGCGATATCCGTACCAAGGCGCTGCGCTCCAACAACCCCTGCAACGTGGTGCGCGCGACGCTGGCCGGCATGGCTCAGCTGCGCAACGTTGAAGAGGTTGCCGCCATCCGCGGTAAGTCCGTGAAGGACATTCTGTAAGAGGGAGGGCGCAAGATGGAACAGATTACCATTAAGCTGGTAAAGAGCCTGATCGGCTCCAAGAAAGACCAGATTGCAACCGCCCATGCACTTGGCCTGCGCAAGATCGGCGACGTTACCACGCAGCCGAACAACGAGCAGACCAAAGGCAAGGTGGCCAAGATTATCCACCTCATCGAAGTGAACAATGCGTAAACAAGGAGGTGCGAACACCAATGAAGTTGCATGATCTGACTGCGGCTCCCGGTTCTGTCCAGGAGCGCAAGAGAATCGGCAGAGGACAGGGCTCCGGACAGGGCAAGACCGCCGGCAAGGGCCACAAGGGCCAGAAGGCCAGAGCGGGCCACGGCATGCGTCCCGGCTTTGAAGGCGGCCAGATGCCTCTGCAGAGAAGAGTCCCGAAGAGAGGCTTTAACAACATTTTTGCCAAGACCATCGTGGCGGTTAACGTTGGTACCCTCAACAAGTTTGAGGACGGCGCTGTCGTTGACACGCAGGCTCTGATTGACGCCGGCATCGTAAAGGTTTGCTGCGACGGGGTGAAAATCCTCGCCAACGGCAAGCTTGACAAGAAGCTGACTGTGAAAGTCAATGCCTATTCCGAAGCTGCAAAGCAGAAGATCGAAGCCGCAGGTGGGAAGGCAGAGGTGATCTGAATTGTTCAAAACAATTAAGAACGCCTGGAGTATTCCCGAACTGCGCAAGAAGATTCTGTTTACCATTTTGATTGTCATTGTGTTCCGTCTCGGCGCCGTGATTCCGGTGCCGTTTCTGAACACGGACGCTCTTCAGCAGGTGATGTCCAAGGTTGCGGAGGGCGGTACCGCCCTGAGTTACCTTGACATGCTGACCGGCGGCGCGTTCTCCAACGCAACGCTGTTCGCCATGGGCGTAAGCCCCTATATCAACAGCTCCATTATCATGCAGCTGCTGACCGTCGCGATTCCTCCTCTGGAGCGGATGGCGAAGGAAGGCGAGGAGGGCCGCAAGAAGATTGCGACCATCACCCGCTATGTGACCGTTCTGCTGGGCCTTATCCAGGGCACAGCGTACTATTTCTATCTGCGCAACACCACCGTCGCCATGACAGACGGCACCATCAAGACGATTGCCATGTACACGAGCGGCTGGGAGCAGGTGTTTACCGCCATCATCATCATCATGGTTTTCACCGCCGGCACGGCGCTGATGATGTGGCTGGGCGAGCAGATCAACGACAAGGGCGTTGGAAACGGTATCTCGATCCTGCTGTTTGCCGGTATCGTCTCCCGTCTTCCCACCACCTTCAACACCCTGTATATCTATTTCAATCAGGCGATGCAGGCTCCTGCGGAGTATGGACAGTATTTCTTCTTTGCACCGTTCTTCATCGTCCTGTTCCTCGCGGTGATTTGGGTCATTGTTTTCATGAACAATTCCGAGCGCCGCATACCCGTGCAGTACGCCAAGCGCGTTGTGGGGCGTAAGATGTACGGCGGCCAGAGCACGCATATTCCGATTAAGGTTGCGATGTCCGGCGTGATGCCCATCATCTTCGCAAGCTCCATCCTGTCCATCCCGAGCACCATCGAGATGTTCCTGGGCGAAAACGCCAAGGAAGGCTTCTGGGGCGCGTTCTTCTCCGCCCTTTCCCCGACAGGTCTGCTCTATGGCGTCCTGTATTTCTTCCTGATTATCATGTTCGCCTATTTCTATCTGACGATTCAGTACAATCCGATAGAGATGGCCAATAACCTCCGTCAGAACAACGGCACCATCCCGGGCATCCGTCCCGGCAAGCCGACTGCGGACTTCATTTCCAAAATTCTTTCCAAGATCACGCTCATCGGAGCGCTGTTCCTTGCAGCGATTGCGCTCCTGCCCATCATCTACTCGAATGCGACGGCCATGCATGGCCTGTCGTTCGGCGGCACCTCCATCCTGATTATGGTCGGCGTTGCCCTGGATACCGCGAAGCAGCTGGAATCCCAGATGATGATGCGTCATTATAAGGGGTTCCTTGATTAAGGAGGAATCGGTATGAATTTGATTCTGCTCGGCGCTCCCGGCGCCGGTAAAGGCACACAGGCAGAGGTTATCTGCGAACATCTTCACATTCCGGCCGTTTCGACCGGTAACATGATCCGCGAAGCGCTGAAGAACGGCACGGAGATGGGTCTGCGCGCCAAGTCCTTTATGGAGGAAGGCAAGCTTGTTCCCGATGAGGTCGTGATCGGCATCATCAAGGAGCGGCTTCAGCAGGATGACTGCAAGAACGGTTTCATCCTCGACGGCTTCCCGCGCACCATCCCTCAGGCCGAGGCTCTGGACAACATGGGCATCGTCATTGACAAGGTCATTGACATTGAGGTCCCGGACGAGAAAATCGTCGAGCGTATGTCCGGACGCCGTGTCTGCGAAGCCTGCGGCGCCTCCTATCACCTGCTTTACAAGAAGCCGGAGAAGGAGGGCGTCTGCAAGTGCGGCGGCACCCTCGTTCAGCGCAAGGATGACCACCCGGATACAGTCAAGGAGCGCCTGAAGGTTTACCATGAGCAGACCGAGCCTCTCAAGGCTTACTATGAGAAGCAGGGCAAGCTCTCCATCGTGACCGGTCAGGAGGATGTGGCGGATACGTCCCGTCTCACGCTGGAAGCATTGAAGGCGTAAGGCGATGATTGTTCTCAAAACAAGCCGTGAGCTCTCCGCAATGAGAGCGGCCGGCAAAATTTCCTCCCGCGCGCTCCGCTTGGCAGGGGAGGCGGTTGAGCCCGGTGTTTCCACCTGGGAGATCGACCGCATCGTTCGCCGCTACATCGAGGAACAGGGTGCAATCCCTACTTTCCTCGGGTACGGCGGGTTCCCCGCAAGCAGCTGTATTTCCGTGAACAACGTGGTGATCCATGGCATACCGGGAAAGAAAATCCTTCTCAAGCAGGGCGACATTGTCAGCATTGACATTGGCGCCACGTTTGAGGGATTTGTGGGCGACAATGCCTGGACGTTCCCCTGCGGAGACGTCTCCAAAGAGGCGCAGTCGCTGATGGACGCAACGCGCGAGGCCCTGTTTGAGGGAATCGCCGCCGCCAAAGCGGGAAACCGCATCGGCGATATCGGCAGCGCGGTGCAGCGGTATGTCGAAGCTCGCGGTTACTCTGTGGTACGAAGCTTTGTCGGCCACGGGGTAGGCGCGAAGATGCATGAGGACCCTGCGGTCCCGAATTACGGCACCCCCGGAAGGGGCGTGCGCCTGTTGCCGGGCATGACCATCGCCATTGAGCCGATGATCAACGAGGGCGTGAAAGAGGTGGAAACCCTGAAAGACGGGTGGACCACTGTAACGGCGGACGGCAAGCTCTCCGCTCACTTTGAACACACCGTCGCAGTCACCCCGGACGGCCCCGTCATTCTGACGCTGCCGGATTGAGAGGGCTGCGCATGGAATTTGTGAGAGGACTTGTGGTTCGTGCGGCGGCAGGGCGCGACGAGGGCGGCTTTTTTACCGTCCTTTCGGCTGAAAACGGCTACGCCGTCATCTGTGACGGCAAGCGCCGCAGCCTTTCGCACCCGAAGCGGAAAAACCAGAAACACCTTTTTCCCACCGCCGTCGTGCTGGGCGAAGGTTCATTGCAGACAAACCGAGAGATAAGGAAAGCCCTTTCCGCCGTTTCCGGCGAGGCTTCTCCGACTTAAGGAGGCTTTTGAATGTCAAAACAGGACGTAATTGAGACTGAGGGGACCGTCGTGGAGGCCCTGCCGAACGCCATGTTTATGGTGGAGCTTCCGAACAAGCACCAGATTCTGGCCCACATTTCCGGCAAGCTGCGTATGAACTTCATCCGCATCCTGCCCGGAGACAAGGTAACGATTGAGCTTTCTCCTTATGATCTTACCCGCGGGCGCATTACCTGGCGTTCCAAATAAACATGTTGGAGCCGGTTTTCCGGCTTTCAGGCTGACAATATTGTTCCTAAGGAGGGCGCACAAATGAAAGTAAGACCTTCTGTAAAGAAGATTTGCGAAAAGTGCAAGATTATTAAGCGCAAGGGAAAAGTCATGGTCATCTGTGAGAATCCCAAGCACAAGCAGCGCCAGGGTTAAGGCGCATAGACACGATTTGGAGGTGCAACCAGAATGGCGCGTATATCCGGTATCGACCTGCCCAGAGACAAGCGTATCGAAATCGCTCTTACCTATATTTACGGCATTGGCCGTAAGACCGCCACTGACATCTGCGCCGCGACCGGCGTGAATCCGGACGTCAGAGTGCGCGACCTGAGCGAGGACGACGCTGCCAAGCTCAGAGAATATATCGATCACAACTGCCGCGTGGAAGGCGACCTGCGCCGCGACGTGGCGTTCGATATCAAGAGACTGATTGAAATCGGTTCCTACCGTGGCCTGCGTCACCGCAAGGGGCTGCCGGTCAGAGGACAGCGTTCCAAGACCAACGCCCGCACCCGCAAGGGTCCCCGCAAGACCATGGCCAACAAGAAGAAGTAAGTAGGGAGGGAATAAGATGGCACAGCAGAAAGGTGCGAAGAAAGCGGCTACCGTCCGCCGCCGCCGCGAGCGCAAGAATATCGACCGTGGTGCTGCCCATATCCAGTCCACGTTCAACAATACGATTGTTACCATCACCGACACCCAGGGCAACGCTGTTTCCTGGGCGAGCTCCGGTGAGCTTGGGTTCAGAGGCTCCAGAAAGTCCACCCCCTTCGCCGCTCAGACCGCAGCCGAAACCGCTGCCAAGGTGGCGATGGAGCACGGCATGAAGTCGGTTGAGGTTTATGTCAAGGGCCCCGGCGCCGGCCGTGAAGCTGCGATCCGCGCTCTGCAGACCACGGGTCTGGACGTAACCATGATCAAGGACGTCACGCCGATTCCGCACAATGGATGCCGTCCTCCGAAGAGAAGAAGAGTATAATTGAAGGAGGAAACAAATTATGGCTAAGAATATGCAGCCTGTCCTGAAGCGTTGCAAGACGCTGGGCCTTTCCCCGGCCGTGCTCGGCTATTCCAAGGAGACCCGCCGCAACCCGAAGCAGCAGTTCCGCCGCAAGCAGTCTGAGTACGCGATGCAGCTCAACGAGAAGCAGAAGGTGAAGTTCATCTACGGCGTTCTCGAGAAGCAGTTCCGTGCCTACTACGAGGAAGCTGCCCGCCGTCAGGGCGTGACCGGTGAGAACCTCCTGCAGCAGCTGGAGCGCCGCCTCGACAACGTGGTGTACCGTCTTGGCTTTGCCAGCACCCGCCGTGAGGCCAGACAGCTCGTCAACCACGGCCATTTCACCGTGAACGGCAAGCGCGTCAACATCCCCTCCTTCCAGGTGAAGCTGGGCGACGTCATCGCGATCTGCGAGAAGTCCCGCAGCAGCGTGAGAATTAAGACCATCCTCGAGGAGCAGGCCAAAAAGGCTTGCCCGAAGTGGATGGAGAAGGCCAACGACGGTTTTGAGGGCAAGATTATCGCTCTGCCGGCCCGTGACGACATCGACTACGAGGTCGCTGAGCACCTGATCGTTGAGTTGTACTCCAAGTAATGCTGATCCTTATGGCGGCAGGGGCGGTTTCGCCCTTTCTGCCTGCCCTGAGGCCGCATGATGACATCATGGCAAGAAATTTGCTCATGTATGAGAAGGAGGTTCGCTAATGATCGAGATAGAGAAGCCCAAGATTGAGACGGAAGAGCTTTCCAGCGATGGAAGGTATGGCAGGTTTGTGGTAGAACCCCTTGAGCGCGGATTCGGCAATACGCTTGGCAACAGCCTGCGCCGTGTGCTGCTTTCCTCTCTGCCGGGCGTCGCTGTCACCAGCATCAAGATTGACGGCGTCCTGCACGAGTTTTCGACGATCCCTGGTGTGAAAGAGGACGTGACCGAGATCGTCCTGAACATCAAGGGGTTGACGGCAAAGCTGCATTGCGACGGCCCCAAGACCGTGGAAATCTGCGCGGAAGGTCCCTGCATTGTGACTGCGGACGCCATTAAGTGCGACAGCGAGGTCGAAATCCTCAACCCCGAGATGCACATTGCGACTCTGGGCGAAGGCGCGAAGCTGTACATGGAGCTGACGCTCGACAAGGGCCGCGGCTATGTGCCCGCCGAGCGGAATAAGCAGAACATGAACAATAACAACGCCGTCATCGGCGAGCTTCCGGTAGATTCCATCTACACCCCTGTTTACAAGGTGAATTATAACGTGGAGCCCACCCGCGTCGGGCAGAGCCTGAACTTTGACAAGCTCACCCTCGAGGTGTGGACGAACGGTGTGATCGGCGCTCAGGAAGCCGTTTCCCTGGCCGCGAAGGTCCTGACCGAGCACCTGAACCTCTTTGTGGATCTGTCTGATAAGGGCAGCAGCACGGAGATCATGGTGGAGAAGGACGACAAGGGCAAGGAAAAGGTGCTGGAGATGACGATCGAGGAGCTGGATCTTTCCGTGCGCTCCTTCAACTGTCTCAAGCGCGCCGGCATCAACACTGTGGAGGATTTGCTCAACAAGTCTGAGGAGGACATGATGAAGGTCCGCAACCTCGGCCGCAAATCCCTCGAGGAGGTCATTTGGAAGCTGGCCTCCCTCGGCTTCAGTCTCCGCAAAGAAGACGAATAACGCAAAAACGAGGTAAAGGAGTGATATTCGATGCCAGGAACCAGAAAACTGGGAAGAACCACCAGCCACAGAACGGCTATGCTCCGCGCGCTGGTTACTTTCCTGCTTGAGAACGGCAAAATCGAAACCACAGATACTCGCGCCAAGGAAGTCCGCTCCCTGACCGAGAAAATGATCACCATTGCGAAGGTTGACAACCTCCACAACCGCCGCCTTGTGCTGGCTTTTGTGACGAAAGAGGATGTTGTGAGCAAGCTCTTCAACGAGATTGCCCCGAAGTATGCCGATCGCAACGGCGGTTACTGCCGCATCACGAAGATTGGCCCTCGCCGCGGTGACGCTGCTGAGATGTCCATCATCGAGCTGATCTGAGTTTCCTTTCGATCGGAGAAGTCCCCTGGCCGAAAAAAGGCTTTTGTTTGAGGGGGGCTATATAAAGCAAGAATAGCAACGGCACCCCATTTGTTAGACAGTATGATGTACTGCATAATGAGTGGGGTGCTTTTTGCTGTGCAGGAGGCTTTTTTTCAGATGAAAAAAATACGGAAAACGAAAGGCGGCATGCTGCGCAGGACAGGACTGTTTATGCTGGCATTTGTTTTGCTTTTGCAGCTGACGGGATGTGGTTCCATCATCCATCGTCTGTCTTTTCCCCGTTCTGCTCTGGTACCCGAGACGGTAGAGCTGAAGGGAGAGACATACCGGACCGCTTTCTATTCGGAGGATCTGTGGCCGCATAATCTGGATTGCAGCGACGAGAGATATGACATCAATGGCATCAGTTTTCATCGGGTGACAGTGGGAGGATTTGACTGTCTGCATGCCAACATAGGCGAAAAATCGGAAGGGGTGCTGTATTGTCTCGATTCCCAGTGGGATCAGGCGAGAGAGCATTATACGAATCCTGAAAATTTTGACTATTACTGTGAAATCAGCCCCGATCGGATCACGGAAACAGAGCGGGCGGATATCCACAAGATCGACGGGATGGATCCAGAGATGTTCCAGGCCCTTTTGAACCGGGCGAAGGGTGTGCGCAACGATCCGTTTGATGGGATGGAACGAATACTGGGAGAAAAATTGGAAGCGGATCCGATTTATAAGCCCGGCCTTACGGAATTCTATTATCTGACCTTTTATCTCGAGAGCGATGATGGCGCCTTTGTGACCTTCAAGGGGGACAAGTTTTTCATTATAGACGGCAAGATGTATTTCTTTCGGTATTACGACGGCAAGGAAGAAATGCTTCATGTCATCGAAGTTCAGGAGGAAACCGCCAAATACTTTATAGATTTGGTTTACAGCCTTGACAGTCCGTATCTGCAATCATGATAGGAAAGTTATTGAACCCTCCTGCCAGCTTTTCCCTGTTATCTATTACAAATTTTTTTCACATATAAAATTTTCTTATGAAAAAATGACACATAAAAGAAGAAAATAACACTATGACAGCTTCCAAACTTTGTGTATCATAAAGATACAGATATTTCCATGATTTACATGTAGGGCAATGCAGTAAATATGGAACGAGGAGGCGATCAAGTGAACGAAAAACAACGCGGAACGAAAGGTCTGATGCGCAGGGGCATAGGCAGGAGGATGTTGAGCCTGGCATGTATTCTGACCATGCTGGTGCCCATGTTTTCCGTGCCGGTCCATGCTCAGGGAGAGCAGTCTCAGCTGAGCAATCTCATTTTTGACAAGGTATATGAGATGGAGGCTGTCAATGGGTATCCTGAGGGGGTCGAGCCCAATGATATCGGGTTTGCTCCTGAGGTAACCGAGTATAAGGCAACTGCCTACGCCTCGGTGGACACAGTTCAGGTGTATCCGTTTGCGGCATCGGACACGGCAACTGTAACCGTGAATGGAAAAAAACTCAATGGGTCCGGATATGTGGAAGTAGAGTTCCCGGAAGTGGGGACCTATCCTGTGGAAGTGAAGGTTTCCGACAATGGAGAGAGCAGTACCTACACGGTAACAGTGGAAAAGACCAATGCGGACTACCGGGGACGTGTACCGGTTGTCAGCTCTCCGGATATGGTCGATAAGCTGTCGGTTGAGACAAGCCTGGAAGGCAAGGAAAAACTGATGGAGATCCTGACCAAGGACCATATGGTGGTGCTGCCGGAGAGCAGCAAATCAGACGGCAGCTATGTAACGACCACGGAAAGCTACTGGAGCGTGCCGGGCAGTAAGCTGCCGGATGCGCAGGGCACCAAGGAACCGGTTACCTTGTTCACCGTGGATCTGGGTGCGGAATACAGTGTCAGCCGTATTCGGGCAGCCTTTGGCCCCTCCAACCTGGGGTTGGGAAGCAATAAAGCCCGTATCTCCGTGAGTACGGATGGAGAGACCTGGGAAACTCCCATCACCAAGGGCAACATGAATACAGGCACACAGTGGCATCAGAACGTCACCCGATATGAGCTTGGCGTTTCGTACCAAGCCCGTTATATTCGGTTTGAGGTTACACATTGGCAGTATCCCAATAACGATCTGCGCCTGTATCAGTTTATGATTTTTGTCGACTCGGGCGATGTGCCGGAGAAGCAGCCCGCGCCGGAAGGGGGAGGAGTCCCCTACCAGCATGAGGAGAGCCATCAGTATCTCTCCAGCGGCCAGGCAACTGTGACGGAGCGCGGCCTGCCGATGCTGGGCTGGACCCCCAGCGGAGGGTATGGCCGAGGCACTCCCACCGTGGAGGAAGCGGAACAGTTTGGCTATGACGGCCCTCTGTTTTATGACCCGGATTTTGAAAACGCGGATTATATGCTCTATAATCCGGATTCTGTTTGGGGAATTGCCAAGGCGCCCTTTGGCGGCAACAATATGGGCAGTGCCGGAACGCCGAGGGATTTCATTCCGGAGTCTATGGAGGATTATATTTATAACGCCATCAGCTTCTGCTTCGGTGACGAGGGAGGATACAGCACCAGCGAGGCAAAGGCGTTTGGCGAATGGTTTGCATGGACCCGCCAGCATTATCCCGGCGTGATTCTGCACTCCAACCAGTTCCCCAGCCAGTGGAGTGAGAGTCAGCTGAGGGAGTATCTGCGCATCGCCCAGCCCGACATGCTCACCTGGGACGACTATTATGGAGATCGTACATGGGCCAATCCCTCCAGTATCGATCTGTCCACAGAAAACGTGCAGAAAAATGCGGCCCGCAAGCTGATCAATCTTCCCACCTGGGATCTTTATCGTGAGCTGGCCTACGGCGGTATCGACGGAACCGGTACCAAGCCTATTATGTTTGGGCAGTATCTGGATGCGTTTGCTTTCAACCATTCTCAGTCGAATAAAAATCTGGTGGTCAATTTCTCGCTGCTGTCCGGTATGAAGTGGCTGAACTTCTTCCGGGTAGAGTACCAGTTTGACCGCTCCTATCTGTGGGATGAGGACGGTACCCCGACCCGCGGCCTGCTGGAGTGGGGCGAGCTCATTGACCGCGTGCATGCGGTGGACGATCAGCTGACCCGTCTGAACAACGATTGGATTATGTTCAAGATTGGAGATATGGGTGATGAGTCCGCTGCTTCCGCGGAAGGATTCCGGCGGGGTAATTTTGACAATCCCGACAGCGAGGCGAAAAATAAGGAATTTGGCTTGTCTGCTGTAGAGATGGTCAGCCTGTCCGAAACCCATAGCGGGAAAACAGGCGACGTAGTGCTTGGGTATTTCAACACCCTGCCCGGCCTGTATGAGAGTGAAATCAGAGAATACTTCGCGGATGCCACGGCTCCCAAGGCGTTCATGGTGATGAACGGTCTGGTGGCAGGTACCGCAGAACGCTACAATGAGTTCCACATTGCCGAGCGGGAAGAGGGTTCCTCCGATAATACCCGTCAGGAAATTACCATCACGACAGATCCTGATTTTGCCGCATCTTACACCCTGTATGAGGTGCAGAAGGACAACAACGGAGAGCTGCGTGAAGTAGAACTCGACGAAAACGGAAGCTTTACGATTACTCTGGGCGGCGGCGAGGCAAACCTGTATTTCTGGAATACCAACACCACCGCTTCCGCCAGCTCCCAGTCGGAAGGCGCTTATGCCTCCTTTGCCTTTGACGGCCACACGGAGACCTATTGGCAGCCGGAAGAAGCCAGCTCCACTTACATCCTGAAAAACACCTTTGCCGCAAGCAGCCTGGATCAGGTGACAGTGGTGGAAAAGGGACAGGGCATTGAAAGCATCACTGTGGAGTATCAGGATGAAAACGGTGACTGGCAAACCTATGGAGAGATGCAGGCAACGGAAGGAATTTGGTCCTGTGCCGCAGATATCCAAACAGCCAAGGGAATCCGCCTGACCATCACAAAGACCGACGGTCTGCCCGCGATCTATGATGTGTACACAGTACGTACGGAAACAGGCGCGGATGCCTCTACTACTGTCGAAGTGAACGACAATACCATGGGTACCGGACTGTTCCGCTTCGCTTATGACGACCTTTGGTCCTACCGCGAAACAGAAAGCAATGGGAGCGCCGTATCGGGGGATTATCCTCTGGAATACGACGGCCACTTCTCCAACTGGGCTGACGCCGAAGCGACCTTTACCTTCTATGGAACCAGGGTAGAGCTGCTGCTGCGGGCCAATCAGGCGGCAAATATTGAAGCGGCTGTTACCAACAGCGAAGGCCAGCAGTCCGAATGGAAAACCGGCAGCGGCCGGAGCCTGGTGTTCGAGGATTTGGAACAGGGTGTGTATACCCTGACCATTCGGAAGAAGAATAACCAGCAGGCAGGTATTGACGGAGCCAAGGTGACTTATACCGGTTCGCTGCCTGAAAATCTGGTCCAAGAAAACAGCAAAGAAGCAGACGCCGTACAGGTGTATGTGGATCAGCGCGTTACCGATTCCGAAGAAGAGAATTATTTTATCTATGAACCCAGCTTCCAATCCAAAGAGATGGGAAATGATAATTCCGGATTTAATGCGGATCCGGATGAGGAGAACGGATGGGTAGAGCATGTGCAGAATGCTCAGAACCATAACCTGGGCTTCACCCGAACCAAGACGGATGGCGCATCGTATACCTTCAACTTCTATGGTACAGGAGTCCAGCTTTATGCCGGCGTCACTCCTATGGGAGATGCCAATGGAAGCGACAATTACGGAGATTTGACCTTTGAATTGGATGGTGAGGTGGTAGAACCTCAGAAGCTGGAAACCAGCAGCCTTGGTAACAACGGAAAGGTATCGGCCCGTATGTGGGCTATCAAGGCGACGGATAATTCACAAAACGCACAGCATAAGCTTACCGTGACAGTAACCGGCGGTTACAGCCGTATTGACTATGCGGTTGTGGAGCGGCTCTGGGAAGAAGACGCCATCGGTGCTTTCAAGATCCAGATAGAAGAAAGTGAGAATGGCACAGTATGGCCGCTCACCGAGAGCACAGTGCCAGCCGGTGGAAGCGCGGTTCTCCAGCTCGAGCCCGATGTAGGCTATCAGGTGGAACGAGTGGTAGTCAACGGCGTGGCCAGAACCATTCCCGCTGACGGCCGGTTAGTGCTTGTGAATATCCAGCAGGATATGACCGTTCAGGTAACTTTTAGCAAGGCGGACTATAAGATTCAGCTGGAACCCGGTGAGGGAGGCGTCCTGGTTCCCTCTACCCTGCGTGCCAAGGAAGGCGATAAGGTAACAGTTGAAGCAAGAGCTTTTACCGGCTATATCCTTCAAGAAGGTTCTCTGGAGGCCGTTGGAGAAGACGGGATGTTGTTGGAACTGAAGCCTGGAAAGGAAGGCACCTTCTCGTTTGAGATGCCAAACCAGCCCGTTGTTCTGCGTGCGTTCTTTGAGTCTGATTCTGAATCGGAAGTGTATTCCGTCACGGTGGAAGAAGGAATTACCGGAGGTACTGTGAAGGTTTCTCCTTCACAGGCGAGTGCCGGTGACACGGTGACCATTACCGTTCAGGCAAAGAATGGATACGAGTTCCAAGCGGATAGCCTGTATGTAGTGGGAGCCAGCGGCGAAGAGCAGCAGGTTACAGAAGAGGAAAAGGATAAGACCTATCATTTCGAAATGCCTGCGGAGTCGGTGGTTGTGAGTGCGTCCTTTAACAGCGTGGATCCGGATCCCG
>NZ_NFJU01000049.1 GCF_002160025.1 Anaeromassilibacillus sp. An200 | reverse complement strand
CAGTTCCTTATCTGTCAAAAGGCGTTCTCCATTTTTCCCATATAGCTCCTCGTCACTCTCCTCTGGTTCTTCCTCTCGGATCGGTTCTTCTGGTTCTTCCGCAGACTCGACCTGTGAAGAATCCGTTTCTTCCGTGCTATCCCACGGAAGAACGATGGGAGTCACCGGCTGCTCCGGCTCCTGCTGTGTTTTCGGCTGCGATTGCTGTTTTGTGCTGGAGATTAACTCCAGCGCACCTCTCATACTCATGTCACCGGAAGCGACTTCCGCTTTCTGCTCCGGTGTAAGTTTCTCCGTGATACTTTTGTACCGCCGAACCTGGCGGTCGCTGACGTTGAGCAGAGCCGCCAGCCCTTTTTGCAGGGGGCCGCTGTACTCGCCGGACTCCTGCATCCGGCGCAGCAGCGCGTCCGCGTCCAAGTAAAAGCGAAGCTTCTGTTCCATTGTGTATTCCCTCGTACTCAGATTCGCGCTGTGCAACATGAGCTGCGCACGGTCGGGGGAAAGTCCGCTGTACACACGGCAGGGGATGCGCTGCCATTTCAGATAATCCCGAATGGATTTGTACCGCTTTTCCCCTGAAATTAAAGTGTAGTGCTCGGGGCTTTCCCGATGCACTACAAGAGGATGGATTAAGCCGTTAACCTTGATATCTTCGGCCAGAGCGGCCAGCTCCTCCGGTGTATCCTGCTCCGCATAGGGATTATTCTCTGCGAAATGAATGAGGTCGGCGTCCACCAGCTCGTCATGGGCGACGGTTTCCATTGCCGTCGCCTTATCCTGTACCTTTTGCAGTCCTTTGGTGATGGCCGCTAAATCAATTTTCGCCACTGGTGTCCCCTCCCTCCAGGCGCTGAATGATTTCATCTGCCAGCGCCGTGTAGTCCGTACAGCCGTTGCTGCGCCGTGCGTAGAGGTTGATGGGCTTGTGCGCGTTGATTGCTGCTGAAAGAGCGGAGTTCTTTCGGATCAGCGTATGGAAACAGGGGAAAATATCTTGCCCCTGTAAGGCTTCCGTATAGGCTCTTTTGTTGGCCGTGCGTTCGTAGATGGTTACGAGCACCCCCAACACGTCCAACGATGGGTTCACACCCTGTCGGATCTCTACTAGTTCATTCGCCATGCACAGCAGGCCGTGAATGGCATAATCATCCGGGATGGTGGGCAGCAGCACATAGTCGGCATAGGCCAGAGCGTTTGTCTTGATCCGGTTTCCGCTGGGCGGGCAGTCCATCAGGATAAAGTCGTACAGATCGGAAACATCCGTCATCGTTTCCCGCAGCGTGTATTCCTGACGTCTGGTTTTCATCATCAAATATGTTTCAATATCCTTGAAATCGTAGGAGCCGGGGAGAATGTCCAGGTTTTCGATCCTTGTGGGCCGGATGGCTTCCTTCACATCGTTCTTGCCCATCATCACACCCGTAATGCTGGGCAGGAGATCGTTGTACAGGTCAAAATAGGCGGTCGCGTAGCTCTGCGGATC
The DNA here is from genome assembly GCF_002160025.1 of Anaeromassilibacillus sp. An200. GTDB lineage: Bacteria > Bacillota > Clostridia > Oscillospirales > Acutalibacteraceae > Caccousia > Caccousia stercoris. The sequence continues at coordinate 15,022 of NZ_NFJU01000049.1, read as the reverse complement.
AAGATCGACCAACAGGACACGGAAACCCTTTTCGGCCAGGATAGCGGCCAGGTTGACGGCGGTTGTGGTTTTTCCCACGCCGCCCTTTTCATAGGTGATTGCGATTTTTGTCTTTCTCATGATTGTCTCTCCTTATATATAGAAATTTATGTGCCACGGCTTGCGCCGTTTCAGCCCCTTTGTTTTATCCAAAATATAGCAGCTTGACTTATAACCGTAGATTCAGTAAAGTAATATATATCCCAATTTCTTTTGGCTGCTCTTTGAAAAAATGAATAAAAAAAAGAGTTTCTGTCGAAACTCTTTTACATGTAAGGATCTCATAACTTTTAATCAGGGTGTCCGGGGTTCGAATCCCCGATGGTTCACCAAGCAAAAACCGCATCAGATAGCCGTTTTTCGGTTCTCTGTGCGGTTTTTCTTTTTGTCTTAAATTGGAATTTGTTAGTAACGTGTTAGTAACCGGATTTTTCTGATTCAAAATATACTTTCAATCTTTCCCGGCAAAGATAAAAATATCTTAGCATTTTTTGACACTATCCCAGTAGCCGGATCGCCCGCGTCAACTGCTCCGCATTGGCGTGATTATAGATATTTGCCGTTACGCTGTAATCAGCATGTCCCATGATTTTTTGTAAATCCTCCGGTCTGGCTCCGGCTTCCACCATCATGCTTGCAAAGGTATGTCGAGTGGTGTGCAATGTCCGCTTCGGCAGCTCCAAGCGTTCCAAGAGAGGGTAATACTCCCGCTCTCTAAAATTATGATAGCTCTTTTTTCCTCCTTGCGTGTTACTCACAAGATACTCACCCGGCTCCTGCATCAACGCACGCACATGAGCCAGTATAGGTAATGCGATGGGGATCGTCCTGTCTCGCCCTGCATCCGTTTTCTCGCCGCCTATCATGTGCGGCGTTTGTCTGTCCAGATGCACGTCAGTCTTGCGGACAGAAAACAACTCGTTGATCCGCATCCCGGAATATATGAGGATCATCACGATGCGGGCCACCGGATCAGTTTTGGCCGCAGTCTCTATGATCTTCCTTTCCTCCGCCGTGAAAATTTGCTTTTCTTTCGTGGTTGACTTCCCGACGTTCAGCCCTTCCGCGTAGTTTCGGGGGATGATATCATTTGCCTGCGCCCATTTACAAAGCTGAGAACATATCACGCGTACCTGATTTTTCAGGCTCCGTGATTTGCCGTCAAGCCCGTCAATGATTTCTTGGTAGTCCGCCGTTCTGATTTCCCGCATTTTCCGGCTCGCAAGCGGGGAAAGCTTTTTCCATGCGCCGCTATACATTTCCTGCGACTTTTCGGCCAGCTCCGGCCATGCCTGCGCCTTCCAGTGCTCGAAAACTTCCTCCAGAGTGATGTTATACCAGTCCGACAATCTCTCGCCCTGTATGGCCGCAAGAGCCTCCAATGCCTCTGTCTTGGTAGAGTAATACCCAACGATAACGCCTTTTCTCGCGGCCACCCATGGCCTTTTTCGCTTGCCTTTCAGTTTGTACACTGTCCCCATCCCGTTCGCGCGCTTCCGCGCTTTCGTCGTGCTGGCCGTCTGCGCCTGCTTCTTCCCGCACGCTGGACAGTATAGAGCGCCGTCCGGCAGCGGCTCTTTGCATCTGATGCAGATCAAAAATACCACCTCCAAGGTATAGCTTGAAAAGCCTACCCAAGACGTGGTATAATCATGATGATCGGGCATGATTATCCGCAAGGGTAAGCTTGTCTCACGTCCGCCTTTCCTGCGCCAACAGGAGGGGCGGATTTTTCATTTTACATATTTTTTAATTTCCGCTAGCTCTCGGATTCGTTCGAGAGCTGTTTTTTGTCCTTTCGCGTTTAGCTTGTGTACCTCCTCTATAATCTCATAGTCAATCGGCGAAAAAGTAATACTTCCCACATGCGCGAAAATCTCCGGTATTTTTGCTTGGTCTGAAAAATTTCCATCAGTTTTTTCTTTTGCTTTCTGTCCGATTAGGTAAAGGGCTTTCAGGCGCGCTGGCTCCTCCTCTGCCTTGTTTGAATCAATCAAAGTCGCTATAGGAACTCCAAAAATACGAGAGATCTTTCTGAGTGTCTCCAAAGGCGCTTCCCTTTTTCCTGATTCATAGTTTTTCAAAGACGCCAAAGAGATTCCGCATGATTTTGCAAGTTCCTCTTGTGTAATTTTTGCGCCTTTCCGAAAGTATTTGATCCTTTGACCAATAAGCATTCAAATCTCACCTCGATGTTTTCAAATGTTTATATTTTCCGATTAGTGGTTAACGAAAAACTAAAGGCGGATTTTTTATAAATGAATTGACAAGGAATCTGTAAATATTTTTATTGTCTTTTGAATATCTTTTTCGGTTCCAATTCCAAAAGGATGGGATTTTTTAATGACTTCCGACATGTGTTTTAAAAGGTCTTTTAATTCAAAATTCAAATGCTGAGCACATGATTCAATATTTTTTGCCAAATAAAAGCTTTGAGAAGATAAGTCAAACATTTGCAGCGATTGCGCTTCCTTAATCCACACAGCAAAAGATAATATATATGCATTAAGTGCGTTTTCATATTCCCCAATTTCCATCATAAATCTTGCGGTGTTTGTTATAACTCTTTGATATTCGCTTTTATTATTTGTTCGATAACATTTTTGAATATCTTCGCTTAACAATCTAGTTAAAATAATATTATTGCTTTCCTGAGGAGTTTTTTCTTTTTCTTGTAGAAGACGATAATAAGAAAAACCAAGACTGTGATCAATACTATCCTGAATTATACTGTAAGGCTCAATAGCTTCCGTGCCTAAATCAGTAATATAAAATTTTCCAACCGGAAAAATTTCTTGTAGTTCATCTTCCGGCACATAATCAAGCAAACGTTGAACTAATTCTGCTTTTTTCCCAGTTGTTTTTAATTCTCTTTCCGCAAGAACAGCTTTTAAATCAGGGATTGTTTTTAAAGAAATGTTTTCTCGCAAATCTCCAACGGCTAAAAAACCATCTTCTAATAATCTTTCTTTGGCAAAAAGAACATTTCTTCCAAAAGCAGATTCTGCATAATATGCGGGGACTTCATAATCTGTTGTTTTTTTATTCCAAAATTTCAAAGCTTGTGCATCCAAAAACGAAATTTTAGCGTTTGCAGGAGTAGGAACATTTTCATCTGGATCGTTAGATTCATGGGATACAGTCACGAAAGACCCTAAATCATTAACGTCTGAAACAATTTCGTTTCTATCTCGGTTTATCGCTTTTTCTTTTGAAAACAAAGAGAAAAATTGGTTTAATAAATTTTTCATTTCCCCATCTCCGTCCAATAGTCAGGACTTTGCTTTGATTTTTATAGAGAAATATCCCGTTAAATCTTGGAAAATTTGCCCCTTGCTTTAATCGAACATCTGTTCTATACTGTTTCCATCGAAAGCAAAGAAAGAGAGTGTAAAGGATGCAAAAAAGTTTGATACCTTCAAATGTTCAAAAGCTTTCCGATTACATAAACCGCCAAGAAAATCCCCAGCGGTTTATGTGCTTACTGCTTACGTTCTGCAAACCAAGCCCGGAGAATTTCTCCAACAGAAAGCAGAAACCGAAGATCGGAGTCGGATAGATCTTCTCCATCTTTAAAAAATCCCAGCTGTATCAAAGCTTCATACAGTTTCTCCGGGTCTACTTTTGCCTCTGCATCGTCGTTTGACGGTGTGGGGGCTTTTTCTTTTGTTATGCCTAAAAGGAAATCTACAGAAACGCCACACACGCGCGCGATATCCACCAATAGTTCAGATTTTGGATCATGCTTTCCACTCTCATACCCATGAAAAGTATTGGGAGCTACGCCAATCCTTTCCGCTAATTCCTTTTGTGAAAGCCCGGCATATTCACGCGCTTCTTTTATTTGGAACTTCATGATTTCCCTCCTTTCTTTATCGCTATTGTAACACTTTGTTTTCTTTTGGTCAAGAACAAAATTCGAGAAAATAGAATTTTGTTTCTAAAATCGCTTGACATATTCGATAAATTAGATTATTATATTATTGTACTTCGAGATTCTCGATTTTGGAGGTGAAAAAGTAATGAGAGTAAACATTGAAGCAGAAAGAGGAAGATTGCAGCTTACCAAGGAAGAAATTTCTAAAGAGCTGGGAATCAGCTCTAAAACTTATCTTCATTACATTAGAGGGAACACACCCATTCCGTCTGACGTGCTTGTGAAGATGGCTACTCTTTTTCATTGCTCTGTGGATTATCTTTTGGGCCTGAGGGTGGAGAAAGCGGGGTGAGAAAAATGGAAGAAGAAAAAAGAATGATTTTGGAAAATGGGAAAGGGTATTTCCTCGCTGATGTATTTGTGAAACACGTTGATGACCTCGCAAAATTTGTAGGAAGAGCAGAAATCTTATCCGTTGCAGCTATTGTTTTAGCCGTGGTGGCAATCATTTTAGCAATATTACTCTGACAATCCCAGGAAAGATAGCAGACGATATGCTGATGATTAAGGCGCAAATAGAAATGATGAGGGCAACAAGAGAAATCCAGTTGTTTTTTAGGTATTTTCGAAATTGACTGATTGCATACTCTTTTGGTTTGTAACCTTTCAAAGTAAGGGATATCCCATTTGGAATGCGTTTATCTTCTGGATGATCAGAAGGGTAAAGATATCCTATATATTTATCTTTTTCCAAAAGTTTGCAGGCTTCTATTACATCATGAGGATGTAATTTTGAATCTGTTGCCAGTTCATAAAAAGTAGGATACCAATTTCCGTTGTCTCTCATTTTTTGTGCCGTACGAAGAACTGTTTTGCAGGTTTTCATCATTTTAATCGACTTCCTATTTCTAATTTAACACAAGGTAAATAATGTACCAGAGAAAGCGGGGTGAGGGGATGGAGAAAGAACCAAAAATCATTGTCAAGGTAGATGACACCGACGTGTTTTCTGCCAAATGGACAATGGAGCAAATGACAGTTCTTATGAGCTTGATTGACAGCAACAGACGGCGCACATATATCTGCTACGCGCTTACGGCAGTATCCTTACTTCTGTCACTTTTGGCATTAGCGACATGATGAAAGCAAGAATGCTTAATATTAGGGCAACCCCCGATATTGCCGTGGGAATAACCCATTGAAGCCATGCGCGGCGGCGTTCTTGCAAAAACTGTTCTGTTTTTGGAGAAACCCAAAAACGATCGTTTTCACCGACAGAAAAATTGCCGTCCCGAAAAACAGTCATTCGGTTGTCTGGCTTTGTACATATCATATATTCAGTCAGACACAGGTTCACCAATTCCATAAAATCTAAATCTTTGAATTTGCGTTGCAGGTCGGAAAAGGTGCAGTTTTGATGCCGGTGAATGTATTTCAGCAGTTTGACAGTGTTGTTTGTAATCGCTGGGCCTTTACATGACATAACGCGTGCATTCTGATGGGCCGCTTGACCGCAGACCCAGAGCTGAGAACTACACAGACGGGCAAAAGCGTTGTTTCTTTTTCGCTGGCGGTTGACAGAGACTTTCAGCAGAGCGGCGAGAAACAGGCAGATTTTATCAGCGTTGTCGCTTGGGGAAAGACTGCGGAGTTTATCGACAAGTATTTTCGTAAGGGCCGGATGATTGCCGTTGTAGGCCGCATCCAGACCCGTACATACACCGACAAGGACGGGAACAACCGAAAGGTTGTAGAGATAGTAGCCGACAAGGTGAGTTTCACCGGAGAGAAGGCCGACACGGCAGCGCAGGAACCGAGCCGGATTGAAGGGTATGAACCGGCCGGCAAGACGAGGAGCCCTGTATCGGCTGCGGATGTTGGGTATGAAAGCGGAACCCCGGAAGATTTCGCCGAGGTTCCCAGCGACGATGATCTTCCGTTTTAAATATTGGAGGACGACCCATGCCAAACCGAGTAATAAAGGAATCGATTAAGTGTAGTCCACAAATTGATGCTTTGACCTGGTTCGAAGAGGTTGTTTTCTATCGGTTGATCGTTACGGCGGATGATTATGGCTGCTTTGATGGCAGACCTATTGTGATAAAAAAGCAATGCAATCCCAAGGGCGGCAGGCAACGGACGTAGGAAACAAATTTCGGGATGCAGCAAGCGGAGCAAATGCTTTCACTTCTGCCTTGAAAACCTTGATTTCTGTTGCCGCCGTCAAAAGCCTGTTAAACATCTCTGACCAGGTGGCAAACGTCAACGCGAGATTGTCCATGGTTGCCGGGCCTGGGGAATCTGTAGAAGGGCTACAAGCAGCAATCATGGCTTCCGCGAACCGTTCGCGGGCAAACTATCTTGATACAGCCAACTCGATCAGCAAGATGGGTGTAATGGCCGGAGACGCTTTCTCCGGAAGTGCTGAGCTGATCGGATTTATGGAAGCTGTCAACAAGCAGTTTGTGATTGCCGGAACCAGCGCAGAGGGCATAGATGCTGCTATGCTCCAGCTTACGCAGGCCATGTCATCCGGTGTACTGCGCGGAGAAGAACTCAATTCCGTTTTTGAGCAAGCCCCAAACATCGTGCAAAATATCGCGGATTATCTTGGTGTTTCTGTCGGAGAGATCCGGGAAATGGCTTCCGAAGGAAAGATCACGTCGGAAGTCGTAAAAAATGCCATGCTGGCCGCGACCGACGAGATTAACGAAGAGTTTGAGAACATGCCGCGCACATGGGCACAAGTGTGGGATCGGGTGCAAAACGACGCGCTCGAAGCGTTTCAGCCGCTTTTTGACAAGCTTTCAGACATTGCGAATTCCGATGACATGGAGGATTTTCTGAACGGAATTGAAGATGCCATGAACGCCGCAGCCAAGGCCGCCAACTGGCTGATCGATTCTTTGCTTTGGATCAAACAAACGACAGAACCTTTTGCGGATCAAATTGGAACAATCGTCGGGGCGTTAGTAGCCTTCAAAGTTGCTACGACGCTCGCAACCATAGCGACGGACGCTTTTAGTGCGGCACTGTGGACTACACCTATCACATGGATCATTCTCTTAATTGTTGCTCTTATCGCTACAATCATTCTTTTGTGGGACAACTGCAAATGGTTCAGGGATATGTGGATCGGCGCAGTAGAGGACGTGTCAGGCAGTATGGTGTGGCTGTATAACAACGCCATTGTACCGCTTTATAACGGATGGCTAAACGCACAAAAGAACATGATTCCGGGAATCATTGATTTTGCAAAAAACGTCACAAATATTTATTATGACATGTCAACAGGAATCACAAAAAGCGTTTCAAACGCTTTGAAAGGATTGAGCGGACTTGCAAACGCTTACAATTCTTTTGCCGAAAATCTTGGATTGCCGAAAATCGATATTAGCGGTGCAATATCGGCGGTAGATGCCGCAACATCTTTTGCAGAGTCTCAGCGCAGCACAATTTTGAATGGCCTTGACGCGCACCAGAGTATCATCGAGAATGCGCAAGAGCTGAAGCCAATTGATCAGGACAAGTATCAAGAAGCACTAAATTCTTTCAAGGATTCTGCCGGTGCCTTCCGTTTTTCCGATACGTTTAAATCTATCTTTTCCGACGTGGAAAGCGCAATCAAAGAAGGAATTGATATTGGAGCCGCTAACGCTTTGGGAGATGACACGGGGCAATATTCCCCTACTTACACCGATCCAGAAGCAAACAGTCTTTTAAGCGACATCGCCGGGAATACAGCCAGCCTGAAAAAAGACGTGTCTCTTGCTCAGGAGGATGTCAAGATGCTTGTGGATATGGCGCAGCGCGAGTATATCAACAACATCAATTTGCAAACCAACGCGCCGCAGATCACCGTCAACGCCACATCTGCCAGCAGCCAACCGATTGACGGGAAAGCCCTAGCAAACAAGATCAGGGACATTTTGCTGCAGGAATCCTCTGCCAGCACAGACAAGACCTATTCCTTTGCATTTTAAGGGGGTGCGCACATGCAGACGAAATACGGATTGTACATTGCCAAGGGCACGCAGGTAGTGCGCATTCCCGTTAATCCGCAGGAATACCCAATTCAAATGGACGGGAACAACGACACTTACGATGTGATGGGGATCGGAGAAATCACGATCCCCCGCATTCCCAAACTGAGGGTAATTTCGTGGGAGTCGTATTTCCCTGTTTCTCGGGACGATCCGCTTGCGCTTAATACAGGCGCTTTCTGGACTCCTGACCACTATATCCGGTTTTTTTCGGAACGCAATGATTGGCGGTCAGATTCTTCGTTTTGTCGCAAACCGCTACATGGAGGACGGCACTCCGCTTTTCGATACCAACATCCAGTGCCTTGTCTCGAAATTTGAAATTTCGGAAAAAGGCGGCATGACCGGGGACGTGTTCTATTCCGTTGAGTTGACAGAATACCGAAATTACGCCCCTGCTGTTGTGCAGATCAAACTTCCAGACCCGCCGAAACCGGCAGAGCCACAGCAGCCCGCAAAAGTCGAGACTCAGCCCGCGCGAGAAACACCCCCGGCACAGTTGGCAGTAGGCTCTATTGTTATCTGCAACGGGAATTACTATTATTCATCGTACAAAGATGAACCACATGGGACATTTTCCAACTTTCGGGGCAAGGTGGCAAAAATTGTTACAAACGACCCGTCTCGGGCCTGCCCGGTGCTCATCGTAACAGAAAGCGGCGGCGGGCGCGGGTGGGTAGCAAAATCTCAGGTGCAGGTGGTGACGTAATGGCGACACAACTCCTATATCAGAGCGTCGAAAAGTCCAAAACATGGGACTTGACCAACGCCACAGAATCCGTTGAGCTGGAATCTCAGCGAACCGGAAGCCCCGGAAAACTGTCGTTTAAGGTACACAAATCCGGCGACTTGGCTTTTGCTCCTGGCGATCCGGTGCGGTTTGTGGCAGATGGAACCACGCTTTTCTCTGGATGGGTTTTTACCGCATCCTTTGACCGGTGGGGACAAGTGGAGATCGTTGCTTACGACCGCTTGCGGTATCTCAAAGCGTCCGCATCTTATGCGTTTTACGGCAAAACCGCCGGGCAAATCATTCAACAGATTGCCGCAGATTTCGGGCTTACTCTTTCGACAATCGAAGATACGGGTTACGCTCTCCCTTCCCTTATTATGGAAGAAAAGACGTGCCTTGACATCATCTCCGAAGCCGTACAGCAGACGCTTCTCAATACGGCAAAGATGTATATCTTTTTTGACGACGGAAACGGCCTGTGCCTGCGGGAAGCGCGGAATATGCTATCGAGCACAGCGCTCGGGCAAAATTCCCTTGTGGGCGAATTTTCATACAAACGCGATATCGATTCCCAGACATACAACTCTGTGAAACTGGCTCGCCCAAACGAAACCACAGGCCGCGCTGATACTTTTATCGCGCAGGACACGGGAACAATCGCAAAGTGGGGTTTGCTCCAATACTACGCAACGGTGGACGAGAATTTGAACGACGCGCAAGTGCAGCAGCAAGCGCAACAGACACTAGCTTACTACGACCAGGAGCGGAAAACACTGAGTCTTTCGTCTCTCGGCGTGGTAGGGCTTCGGGCCGGGCAAATCGTGTTAATGATGATCCCGAATGTGGACGGCTTGCAAGCGCAACAGCTTGTAATGTTGGACTCCGTAACCCACACTTTCCAGCAAGGTTTGCACACGATGGAAATTCAGACGCTCAATCTTTTCTGAGGAGGGCGCCATGGAATTACACGAAGTCTTACAGATGATCACTCAGAAAGCGATCAAAGGAATGGCTCTTACCGATTTGACGATCGGCACGGTGACAAGCGCATCCCCTCTGGAAATCACCACACGCAACACGATGCAAGCGCTTCAATCTTCCGTGCTGTATCTCACGGATTCTGTAGTCGAAAAATACCTGCAGTATCCTGGAGATACATCGCCCGTTGTGTGCTATGTCAACGGGCAACCGCAGCCGGTATACGGCGCAAAAGTAACGCTCAATCCCGCGCTTTCCGTAGGGGATAAAGTTTTGCTTTTGCGGGTGCAAAACGGGCAAAAATTTATTGTATTGTCAAAAATCTATTAAGGAGGGAACGCTGTGAACATATTGCCCGGCGGCGGAGAAATCGCCGCAGGAATGAAAATCCAAGAAGAAAATCAGCCGTCCCTCACATGGAAAATCAACCCGGAAACTAATCAGCTTGACGGAAAAACTGACGGCTTAACGGCGGTTTCTCAGTCTGTGGAAGCGATGCTCAGCGTGGAGCGCTTTTTCTGGCAGATTTTTACGCCTGCTTTTGGCTTTGAGACATCCGGCCTTATCGGGCAGGATTCCGGATATGTGGCTTCTGAGCTACAGCGGAGAATTGAGGATGCTTTAAGCGTTGATGATCGTGTGATTGGCGTGGAAAGTTTTTCATATACGGTTTCGGAAGAAGTTTTGACAGCCAACGTCATTGTTTCCACAGTTTACGGCAACACACAGGCGCAGGTGGAGGTGAATTTACAGTGATCAACATCTCAGATAAGACACACCAGAAAATTTTGCAAGAAGAGCTGCAAAATGTGTCAAATACGCTTGACAAGCGCGAAGGCTCTCTGATCTATACGTCTCTGTCTGCCGGGGCTTATGCGCTCGAGCAATTTTACATCGCGCTAGCTCTGGAACAACAGCAGACTTTTATCGCGACGGCTGGCGGAGAATATCTTGACAATTGGGCAATTATTGCTGGAATCACACGCAAATCCGCAACTTCCGCCGTGCGTTTGGGTGTTTTTAACATCGACGTGCCAATCGGTTCCCGTTTTTCAACCCCTGACAATGCGCTGGATTTCACCGCCACGGAAAAGATTGATGCAGGACAGTTTCAGCTCACATGCGACACGTCCGGAAGCGCGGGAAACGACTACACCGGAGAAATTCTTCCGATCACCACTATTCAAGGACTTACATCAGCGCAGATTACCGATATTCTCATTCCCGGACAGGATGAAGAAACAGACGAGAGTCTGAGAACAAGGATTCTCGATGGGCTGAACGATACGCCCTTCGGCGGAAATATCGCGGATTACAAGACAAAGATTCTTGCCCTTGACGGCGTGGGCGCGGTGCAAGTCTATCCGACTTGGGACGGCGGCGGAACGGTAAAATGCTCCATTCTCGGCGCGGACTTTTCCCCCGCGTCTCCAGAGCTGATCAAGGAAGTTCAGAATGCCGTAGATCCTCCCCCGAATCAGGGGCTTGGATATGGCACAGCTCCGATCGGCGCACAGGTAACAATCTCCACAGCAACGGCGCTTACCATCAACGTATCCGCACAGCTTACACTGGCGCAAGGATATGACATCGGGCAGGTGCAAGGGCCAATTGAAACGGCGATCGGGGCGTATATTTCCGAAATCTCTCAGGCGTGGGGAACACCGATCCCTGGCCAGCCTACCGGGTACAGTCTCAGCGTGTACGTCGCCCGTGTTATTTCCGCGATCCTTACCGTTACCGGAGCGATCAACGCTACAAGCGTGCAGCTTAATGGCGCAGATGTCGACATCACGCTCACGGAAACAAGCGCTTTGCAGCAAATACCGCAGTTGGGGACGGTGACGCTTAGTGTATAGGTTTGACCTTCCCAGTTGTCAATTTCTTCCGGAGTGGTACCGACGGATCAAAGACTTCCAAGAAGTGTGCCGTGTTCAATCTATTGATTTTGATACACTTTCGGACGATTTTAACGCCGTTGCGGATAGCTGGTTTTTCCCTGCAATGGACGTTTCTTCCGTGCAGCAGTGGGAGCAATCGCTCGGGATTCTGGCCAATCCGCAAACGGAAACGCTGGAATTCCGCCGCGCAAGGCTGATCAATCGGCTTTCTACCCGCCCCCCGTTCACACTCACATTTCTGTATCAGAAATTAGACGAGCTGATCGGGCCGGGGCAATGGGAAGTCAACGTGGATTACGCAAATTACACATTGTACATTAAAAGTTCTGCAATCGATCAGTCTTATGCTATCGAGGTGTCTTATACCGTCAACCGTATCAAACCTGCTCACATTGTGTATATCAATCAGCCGTTTTTGGCAGAAGGCTTGGCGCTGGATGAAACCGTAAATCTCACAAAAACAATTTACCATTACAAGCTGGGCGCGTGGGGCCTTGGGATTCTCCCGTTTGCATCAGCGGATAGTCAGGGGGCGATCGTTATTCCGTCTCAGAAAACAGTACAGCAGCAGTTCTTGAACGATACAGCCGCATTTGTCGGCTCCAATATTGTATCTGCAAGAATCAACGAAGACACAATTATATCCAATTTGACGAAAACTACCACTAGCAATGTCGTAAAAGTGCAGTACAGCGTCACAGCGGCAGAAACAACGCTTATCACACAGCTTGAACTGCTCAACGCAAAAAGCGAAACGCTTACATCCGCCCCGGTATACATTCCAGTTGCCGATCCCGTTATTCTCGAGCACATAATCCCGGTACAGGAGGCGATCAATAGTGGCAATTAACCCTATTTCAACGCCACTTCCGGCAGATTTGCCGGAAAACTGGCAGACAGGGCAGACCGTAGCGCCGGAAGGTTCCGACGTAGGGCTTTCGGAGCAGTATGGATACAATTACCAGTCTAAGCAGATCAACGACGCGCAGAAAGCGGTAAACACCATCGGGGCACAATTTCCGAATCTTTACGGCAAAGGAGATACCGTCCAGGTTTCTGACGGCGGCACGGGAGGAAAAACAGCCGCAGAAGCGCTTCTGAATCTTGGCGCACAGCCGGGCTTTAACTTCCTCGTGAACTCCCGATTCGCCTACAACGGCCGCAATCAACAGTCCTACGCCGCGCAGGCGTGGACGGTAGACGGATGGTTTTCGCCCTCTGGCTCCGCGACGATCACTCTCCCCGGCGGCGTGACGGTCACAAACGCGATTGCAGTCGCACAGCCGATCCAGCAGTACGAACAGCTTTTCGGGAAGCAGGCGACTTTCTCCGCCAAAGACATGGATGCAATCTACACCGTGACAGCGACGATGCCAAATTCGGCGCAGGGAACAGACTCGCAGATCGCCGCGCAGGCCACGCCCTGGGGCGATATCGCAATTTGGAACATTTCCAGCCTGTCCGCCTTTGCCGTCGTTATCAGCGTGTCCTCTGCGGCCACTCTAGAAGCGGCAAAGCTGGAACTTGGCACAACGTCTACCCTCGCCGCCGACCTTGCGCAGGGGCAGGATGAAGCGATCGAACAGCTCAGGCTGGATCTGTACGACTTTGATCCGGGCCGTCCGGCGTGGATCCTTACCCAGAACGAAAGCCTCCTTGACAACGCTTATTTCGTCGGCGGCGGCTCTCAGCAGGGTGGAGGACAGCTCCCTGTTAATCAGAAAGGACAGACGAGCTATACAAGTGCTGGTTATGGGGTCGATCGATGGCTGGCTGCTGGTAGCGGCATATCGGTGTTAATTTCCGATCAATACATTGAAGTATCTCATACAGGCACAACGTCTGGAGAATTGCAACAAAGGATCCCCCTCACAGGGATGCAAAATGGCGCATATACTTTTAGCGTTTTGACTCCCGAAAATTTATATGCCGTTTCGGGAAATTTGGATTTTTCTTCTTCTGAGTTTTCATTTTCTAAGCAGCTTCCAAACTCAAGCAATATCGATATACGAATGAAAACTTCGGATAAAGAAGGTGGTTTCTTTACAGTAAGATGGATAAGTGTCAATCCAAACTCTGTTAGCCTAATCGCCGCTAAACTGGAACTCGGTTCCCGTTCTACTCTTGCTCGCCTTGTTGATGGGGAATGGGTGCTAAACGACCCTCCGCCAAATTTCCAGCAGGAGCTGGCAAAGTGTCAGAGGTATTCGTTAGTTCTACGCAGCGATCACACTGGAAGTCGTATTTGTGTCGGATTAGGTAAAGCGTCTAACGCAACCAACTGTTTTGTTTTTGTTTCTACTCCTGTGTCCATCAGAAAAACACCCGTCGTTTCTTTTTCTGGAACATTTGTTTTATATGAGCAAGGTGCAGTAAGCACAAGCGATCTTACGGTTAGTAGCATGACAGTAACATCATATACCTCTAACGGTATAACTTTAAATATTACATCTTCTGGTCTTACAGCTGGAACCACTTATCAGCTTTGGTCAACTGCACCAGATGCGCAAATTCTATTGGAGGCAGATCTGTGAGGTAAGTTATGGAAGAAAATAAAAGCAGTGTATACGTTTACACAGATAATCAAAAAAGAATCCTTCGATGTGAAGGCGGGTATACTCTCGGCAATATAAAAAATTTTACCGGGTGGACACTTATCGACAAAGGAAATGGGGATAGATATAATCTTTGCCAGTCCCACTACTTCGTTGATGGGCTGTATACAGAGGACGGAATTCTGCGCTATAAGCTTGTTGAAAACGCAGCTCAGGCGCGCACAGAAGAAGAAATACAGGCGGACAGAGATGCAATGCCGAAGCCTGTTATCCCGCCCACCAACTCTGAGCTGGAAGCAGAAAACAAGATTTTGAAGGCACAACTTCAAGCGGCAACCGATCGACAGGATTTCTTGGAGGACTGCATCGCAGAAATGGCGATGCAGGTATATGCAGTATGATGGCCGCAATTCAGCGGTTTTTCAGAAAAATCATTTTCAGTTTTGAAAGGATGGTACAAATGATGGCTATGTTTTTTGCACAGAGAGTGATCCTTGGTAAGACGGCTTTTGCGGATGTTCCGGCGGCGCTCAAGGCTGGGTGCGCTGAGGTGCTGATCGACAGCGGCATTCCGGAGCTGGTTCCGGAGGAATATGGCGGAACGGCAAAGTAAAGGGAGGGCGTTTGCATGAAAGGAATCGACGTATCAAAGTATCAGGAACTGATCTACTGGGAAAAAGTCAAGGCGGCAGGAATTGATTTTGCAATCTTACGGGCCGGGCTGGGAAAATACATAACTCAGATCGACCCACGCTTTGAGCAGAACGCTTTCGGGGCGCTGGGTGCCGGCTTGCATGTCGGCGCGTATTGGTTCAGCTATGCCACGTCCCCGGAGGAAGCCAGGCAGGAAGCACAGGTGTGCGCTCAGGTGCTGGAACCGTATAAAGGAAAGTTTG
>NZ_NFJU01000048.1 GCF_002160025.1 Anaeromassilibacillus sp. An200 | reverse complement strand
GGAAGTCAACCACGAAAGAAAAGCAAATTTTCACGGCGGAGGAAAGGAAGATCATAGAGACTGCGGCCAAAACTGATCCGGTGGCCCGCATCGTGATGATCCTCATATACTCTGGGATGCGGATCAACGAACTGTTTTCCATCCGCAAGGCCGACGTGCATCTGGACAGCCAGACCCCGCACATGATAGGCGGAGAGAAAACGGAAGCCGGACGGGATCGGATGATTCCCATTGCCGTGCCTATTCTGGTGCATGTGAAGGCGCTTATGCAGGAGCCGGGCGAGTATCTTGTAAGCAACACACAGGGCGGGAAAAAGAGCTATCACAACTTCCGGGAGCGGGAATACTATCCCCTCTTGGAACGCCTGGAGCTGCCGAAGCGGACGCTTCACACCACCCGGCACACGTTCGCAAGCATGATGGTCGAGGCCGGAGCAAGACCAGAGGATTTACAAAAAATCATGGGACATGCAGATTACAGCGTGACGGCCAACATCTACAATCATGCCAATGCGGAGCAGCTTACAAAAGCAATCCGGTTGCTGGGATAGTGTCAAAAAATGCTGAGATTTTTTCATCTTCGCCGGGAAAGACTGAAAGTATATTTTGAATCAGAAAAATCCGGTTACTAACACGTTACTAACAAATTCCAATTTGAGACAAAAAGAAAAACCGCACAGACAACCGATAAACGGCTATCTGATGCGGTTTTTGCTTGGCGCGCCCGAAGGGACTCGAACCCCTGACCTTCTGATTCGTAGTCAGACACTCTATCCAGCTGAGCTACGAGCGCATCTGGCAACTTTTGTAAGCTGCTAGAGTATAATAGCATATCCTGTGAGAAAATGCAAGCTTTTTTTGCATGTTATTTTAAATTCTTTTTGAAACCGGCCCCCGGGAAGCAAGTTCCGATGCTGTCAGAGAGCTTACATCCGCTTCCTGCACGGTTTCCTGCGGCTCAGGCATCTCCTTTTCCCCTTGCTCCGGTTCGGGTTCCGGCTGCGGCTCCGGCGGAGCCAGATACAAAATCGCACAGCCATAGGGAGGAAGGAAAACACCTCCATCCTCATCGGCTCCCGTACCAAACAGCACACGCGCTCCCCGCCAATCATGCGGAAGATACAGCATTTTGGGATGCTCTCCCCGGTTGACGGCACAGAAAAGCGCGTCCCCATCTCCATAACGGAAATAGGAAAGGATATGATCCCCCACATGGAACGGCTCAAGCGATCCCTCCCGCAAGCAGGGACAAAAAGCCCGCATCGCACCCAAACGGCGATACCATTCGATCAGCTCTTTATTTTCCTTTCCCCATGGATAGCAGCGGCGGTTAAACGGATCCTTGTACCCTTCCATTCCCGCCTCGTCGCCGTAGTACACACACGGAACACCCGGCAGAGTAAATTGCAGTACGGCGGCCAAACGCAGCAGGCGCAGTCCCCGCTGGCGATGCTCCGGAGAAAGGCAGGCGGTGCTCTGCCATTCGCGGCCGCGGTTTCCTGTGGGTTCGCCCCCCAGCACGGTCAAAGCGCGCTCCGTATCGTGCGTACCGATATGATTCATCAGAAGCCGTACCACCTGCGACGGATAGTTTTCCACGATAGAAAGAATCCGATCCATCATGCAGGCCGCGTCCGCACCGGTCAGAAAACCAAGAATTGCGTCGCGGAACGGATAGTTCATCACGCTGTCCAGCTGTGTGCCGAGCAGATATTTTCTGCGCTGTCCATAAGCTGATTTTGTGGAGGCATCCTCCCATACTTCACCCAGAACCATCGCGTCCGGGTCCTCTCCCTTCACAGCCGCGCGCAGGTTATCCAAAAATTCATCCGGCAGCTCATCGGCCACATCGAGGCGCCAGCCCGAAGAGCCTCTGCGGATCCAGCTTCTCACAATGCCGTCCTCTCCGTTAATATAACGGTTATACTCCGGGTTATTTTCCTTCACGTTCGGGAGCGTGATAAAGCCCCACCAGCTTTCATACTGCTGCGGCCAATTCTGGAAGGAATACCACGGATAATAGGGAGATTCCTTGGACTGGTATGCGCCCGGATTGGGATACCGGCCTTCCCGGTTGAAATAAATGCTGTCGCTGCCCGTATGGCTGAACACGCCGTCGAGCAGGATCCGGATCCCGTGCCGTTTCGCCGCACGGCACAGCGATTCAAAATCCTCCCGCGTGCCCAGCAGCGGGTCAATGCGGGAATAATCCGCCGTATTATACCGATGATTGGAATGTGCTTCAAAAATAGGATTGAGGTAAACGCAGGTAACTCCCAGACTCTTGAGATACGGCAGCTTCTCCTCCACTCCACGCAGATCGCCGCAGAAGTAGTCGGAGTTGGTGACTTCCCCTTTCTCATTCGGTCTCCAGACAGGTTCGCCCTCCCAATCGTTCCGCAGAGTGCGATCGGCTGGAACATTTTCTTTTTTCACCCCGGAGCCGTAAAAACGGTCGGGAAAAATCTGGTACATCACACCGCCTGCCAGCCAGTCCGGGGTGCGGAAGCCTTTTCCATAAACGGTAAGCTGCCACTTCGGCGCTTTGGGATCCAATGTATCCTCCCCACCGAAGCCGCGTCCCAGCCGCAGGCAGCCGTGCCAGGTATCAATGTAAAATTCATAAAAATAAAGTCCTGCCCGAGGCGGTGTATAATGACATTCCCACCACTCATACGCTTCCCCGTTCATTCCGCACCAAAACATATTCAATGTTTCAGTTTCCCCGCTGTCGAAGAAAACGACAAGACGAGCGCCGGAACAACGCTGATCGCGCGATACGGTGATACGGAAATGGATCTGTGTTCCCTCTTCAACAGCTCCAACCGGATCCCGATATTGTGGATTTATGGAATGAAACATGTATGCCAGCCCTTTCTGCTCTGTGTTAAACAATTTCAGCCCACACCTGCGGTGAGCACTTCGCGCAAGACGGCTCCGCCGTCCCGGCTGTGCGTGGGTCTATATGCCGCATATCCCGCGCTGTTGCCTGAGAACAACACGGGAGCATGTTCAGACTGTCCCGCGCCGCCAGGCTTGCGTTTCAGCACCACGCCAACGCGCGGGCCGCTGCGTGCAGGCTCAGCCTGCCTGCGGACATTATACCACAGTTTTAGCACGAAACAAACGATCTTACGGCGGGAAGGCTGAAAAAACTTCTTACACAGTTTCAGGACCGGCAACAAAATTGCCGCCGCGGCACCAGTTCAGATAGCGCAGAGCGTGTGTCAAACCAGTCATTTCCCATTCTCCCCTGTACACCGGATCATGGAATCCTTCCACGCAGATATCCGATTCATAGCCGCCCGCGCGCAGAATGGAGAAAATCTGACGCCAGTCGGTATCCCCAAAGCCCGGTGTGCGCTGCTGGGCAAACTCTTCTGCTCCAAACACACCGCCGCGCCGCACCTTATCCCAGTCTGTGGTGCAGTCCTTTCCATGCATATGCAGAATCCGTCCCGTGCCAATCCATTCGCGAAGCTGTGCAACCGGATCGATCAGCTGAATGCTCTGATGTCCCGGTTCCCATTCCAGGCCAATGTTCTCATCCGGCACCTCATGAAACATCATTTCCCAAGCCTTCGGATGGAACCCAATATTGCAGGTGGCACGCTGCCAGTTTCCACCCATCGGACAGTTTTCAATGACAAGCTTCAGACCATTGTCTTTCGCATGCTTTGCCAGCTCACGGAACACCTCTCCAAACTTCGGTACCGCTTTCTCCACAGACTCTCCCTCATACGCTCCCGCAAACGTGGAGACCATGGGCGCACCGAACAGTGGAGCGGCATCGAGAACTTCACCGAGAATCCGTCGATGCTCCGCACTCTCAATGGGATTGCAGTAAAATCCTATCGTCGCCACACGCACACCCTTTTCGCGTAAAAACGGCATCACGCGATCCGCGAGCTTGCGCAGATCCACATCGTCAAGCGACATATGGAAATTCAGCGCCACACACTCATAGCCCGCGTTCACCAAAGGCTCCAGCCATACATCCGTCCTGTTTCCCGGTACACATACTCCGATTTCGATCTGTTTCATAAGTAAACTCCTCCCTTTTCCGCTCTTTGCGGACTGATACTTTTTGCTTTATAGTATAAATGCCGGGCGAAACTCCGACAAGGTCAAAATTAACTCCGTTAATGCCAGAAATTCGCCGTTTCCATCCCATTTTCCGTTTCGTACCCTCCCACCCTTCCGCTGAAATTCCTCTTGACTTTTTCCCGGAAATTCTATAGAATAATGGTTACCGGATTCATGCAGGCAGTTTCGCTGCGGGAATCCGCTTTCCAAAATTTGAATATGGAAGCGTATCGAAGTGGTCATAACGGGCCTGACTCGAAAGTTTGTCTCCCTCTGGCCGTTTCGTCCGTTCACTTTCGCATAACACCGGGCTTTTTCCCGGGTTTGAGTTTCTTTTTTCCTTTGTTATCTTGCGTGCCGTTCTCGCATTTTTCTTTTGCTCCGGGAACCCGCGCTTGAAAAATTAAATACGGAAGCGTATCGAAGTGGTCATAACGGGCCTGACTCGAAATCAGGTAGTCCGCAAGGGCTCGTGGGTTCGAATCCCACCGCTTCCGCCAGATGAGGTGGCAAGGACGGAATTGTCCTTGCCACCCTTTTTATCAAGGAAAGGGGACGGACGGATTTGACGCAGGTCACGAAGGAGGAAGCACTTAAAAATGCATTGGCCTCCTCCGCCATGGAAGGGTTTTCGGTTTCGCCGGACGTAGTGCGCAACTGTCGTCGACTGTTGAACGGCGAAGTGGATGTGGATACACTGGTGAAGGAACTTCTGAAACGAAAGCAGTAAGGGATCGCGGTGCGGGACTGGAATTTCCAGTCCCGTTTTTATAACTCACAAGGGCTGTGCTTCCACCAGAAAAATGGCAATTCCATTTCTACTCAGTAAAAAGCAGGAACAACACTTTCAGCGGAACCTATTTTTCCGGTTTTCCTGTGACACAGATGATTCGCCCGGCAGCGCCAGCGTCCTTTCCATGGTTTCCGCGCTCAGCTGCTTGGACTGCGAGTCCAGATGAGCATAGATGTTGGCGGTAGTGGAAATATCACTGTGTCCGAGCCACTCCTGAATCTGCTTCATCGGCACACCCTGCTTGAGCAGCAGGCTCGCGCAGCTGTGACGAAGATCATGGAAGCGGATCTTCCGCAGGCCATGGCTTTCCAAAAGCTTTGCAAATGCCCCGGTCACATAATTCGGCAGAATGAGGTTTCCCATCTCATCCACGAACAGATATCCTTTAAATTTCCGGTTGTAGCTGTTGCCGCAGAGCTTCTCGTAGGCGGCCTGCTGCGCTTTAAGCTCCCGCAGGCGATCGGCGAATCCGGGGACAAGCGGCAGCGTGCGCAGACTGGATTTTGTTTTGGCACGGTCGGCCTCCACCAGGACGCGTTTCCCGTCAATGCTGACGTTCGTCACGATATGGCGGATGGTCAGCGTACCGGCTTCAAAATCCACCGCTTCCCACCGCAGGCCCAGCACTTCCCCTCGGCGCAGCCCATAAAAGGCCGCGAATTGAATGATGAGCTCCAGCTTATGTCCGCGCGCCGCCTCAAACAGCTGCTCCAGCTCCTCAGCCGTGTAATAGGACGCCAGATATTTCTCCGCCTTGGGACGTTCCACCTTGTCCACCGGATTGCCCGGAATCAAATCCAGCTTAACCGCATATTTCAGCGCCTTGTGCAGATTTGCATGGAAACGCAGAACGCTTGTGGCTTTGAGCGTTTCCAGCTCGTGCAGGTAAAAACTCTGGATATGACTCGCCCGAAGCTCTCCCAGCGTGATTTCGGTCGCCTCAAAGTAGGGAACGATGTGATCCTTCACATTGAAGCAATAGGAGGACCATGTGGTTTCCTGCACCGCTGAGCGAATGATTTTCAGCCAGTGGAGCATATAATCGCTGAACAGCATGTTGGGACTGAGCTCTCCTGTCTTTACCACTTTGGGCGGCGCGAAGCTTTGGCGCAGCTCGCTGAGCATTTCCTCCGCCCTTTTCTTATTGCCCTTCACCGGCAGTCCCGTGGAAACCCAAGGCTGTTTCCGCTTTCCGTTTGCGTCCGTATAACTGAGCACCATATAGTAAAATCCGTTTTTCTCCTGCAGTCGGCCTGCTACCATTGGCATCTCTCCTTTTCTTTTTGACTTCTCATTTTCTTCCTCCGGGTCCACCACAAGAATACCTCCACACGGGGAAGAAAGCTATCACGAAACTGCATAAGGGATTTTCCGTTCATTGGGTACAAATCGATAGAATCGCCCGCGTCAGAACTTGTTCCGGCGCGGGCTTTTCTGTGCTGTGGATCAGGACAAGGGGGGACGGGGGACTGCCCCCGAAACGCGTTTGGATATCCAAACGCTATGCTTGCGACACTTGGTTTTCACCAGATGACGTTTCTTCCAATGACGATAATGACGCAGGTGACGATGCTTCAGCGGTACCCGCAGCGCAGGAGGGACTCTCTGTTTCATCGTCATTCCCGTCACAACCGTCACACCGGAAGATCATCCACCTGGCTCTGGCTGTGCGGTGACTCTCATAATGGATCCCACGCGGAGCGAACACCGTGTAGTAATGCTCCACAAGCCTGCGCGTGAGCAGATTGGGTTGCGGCTCGGAAAGTCCCGCAGCAGCCAGCAGATCGCTCGCGGTCCCCTCCCAGGATCCGGCAGCCTGCAGAAAATCCGCAATCTTCCACAGCCATACAGGAACTGCCTGTTCGGCCTGCTCTCCCGCCGTCTCCTCGTCAATCAGCTGCCACACGCAGTCCTCTGCCTGCACATGCAGCGTACGGCTGTCCATATCCCGACCTGTCACCAGCAGTCGTGCCGCGGTACTCATGCGTTGACGCTGCAGCAGCCAGATGGTATCTGCCGCGCCCATCAGGCCGTTGGAACCGGATATCTGATGAAAAGGATCGGCGGCTCCCTGCTTGCGAAGATGGTGCACCAGAAGCATTCCGATGCGGTGGCGATCTGCCAGAGATTTCAGCGCGCTCATATCCTGATAGTCGCTCGCGTAGGCTCCGCTGGACGGATCGGCGGCCCGTACCTTTTGCAGCGTATCAATCACTATCAGAGCCGTATCCGGATGCTGTCTGAGGAATTTTTCCAGCTGAAGCTCCAGTCCTTCTCCAATCGCTCCACATCCGGTCTGGAAATATAACCGGCTGGGAACAACATCGTCCGTCAAATGGAACAGCCTCGCCTGGATACGGGCATATGTATCCTCCAGACAAAGATATAGAACAGTTTGCGGCTCCGTGGATCGTCCCCACACCTCTCCGCCCCGCGCAAGCTGCAGACAGAGCCACAGGCACAACCAGCTTTTCCCTGTCTTGCTGGCTCCCGCAAGCAGGGAAAGCCCTGCGGGAAGCAGATCAGGAATAATCCACCGCACCGGCGGCATTGGGGTAGCCAGCAGGGCTTCTGCATCAATCGGTTCGTTTGTCTGCACAATTTCCTCCTTGCATTGTTATTGTCGGTTTTCTCCCGCACAACTCCCTCTGTATGGCGCACACACGGGACTTTGGGAGGCTTTCGGGGGAAACCTCCTCCTTCGTGGATAGCGCCGTCCTGTGGCCGCAGAAGCGGGAACAAAAGGCTGGACGTCCTGTTGGACGCCCAGCAGCCGATTTTCTCTCATTCCAGATGTCCATTTGGACGTCCTGCGCTTTTTGTCAGCACATATCGCACCACATTCAGCTTTGGTATACGATAGGCGTTCCCCAGCCGAATGCCTCCCAGCTCCCCCTCCGCCAGCAAATCGTACACCGCGTGGCGGCTGATGCCGAGCTTTTTCTGCAGGTCCCGCACGGTCACAATGTCGGGATAGTCGGAAAAAATCAGGGGATACATGGATTTGATTTCCTTCTCTGTGATTTCCCGTCTGTTGTCGATGATCCCTCCTTTTCGGGCTGTTCATGGTGGTTGTTCTCTGGAATGGTCGCCAGTCAGTTCAGGCGAAATCCCTCCTTCCCTCTTTCATGACTTTTATTTCGCAAAAACGTTAATTATAGAATAGTTCACAAAAAAGCGAATGTCAAGATAGTTCGCATAAAAGTTAATTATTTCTTTACATTTCGACCTGATTTGGGTACAATAAGGACAGAAAGCTGAGGAGGGGAGCCTGCCATGACCACAGGAGAAAAAATCAAGCGCATCCGTCAGCACCGCGGCATGACGCAAAAAGAACTGGGCGACGCGGTCGGCCTGACTGCCAATCGCATCGCCCAGTATGAGATGGGATATCGCGTGCCGAAAGCGACACTGCTGGAGAAGATGGTAGAAGCGTTCAACGTATCACGGGAATGTCTCCTGGAGGAAAACGGGATGGCTGTCGCCATGCTGGAGCAGCTTTTCTGGCTTGACGAGGAGATGCCCGGCATCATCAAGCTGGCAGAAACTTCCCGAAGCACCGCCGGCTACAACACAAATTCAGGATTTTCTCTGCAATATGACGACAACGACGATTGGCCCGCACGCCCACCTGTCGCCATGTGGTTTGACTTTACGATTCTGGATGATTTCCTGCGCGATTGGGCCAAGGTGCAGAGAGCGCTACGGGATGGGGAACTGTCAAGAGAGCAGTATTTTGAGTGGAAGATCAGATGGCCGGAGGAGTAAAGTTTTTTTGAGCAACAGATAGTCGGATATGGTTTTGAAAAGGAAATCACCACAGCACTTGCGTCAGATACATCGAATAGATGTATTACGATATCAAAACAGAACGATTTGAGGTGATGAACATTGCAAATACGATGCGTATGGGAACATCATGGAAATGACACTCTTCTTCATTCTGAAAACTTTATTGGAGCATTTTCACGTGGTGAAACATGCGAAATTGCCATACAAAAAATGCCGTTTGAAATTGCCTCTTATCTTCAATGGAAAGGTGAGGAAGTTCCCGATCTTCTTGAGCCGCTTATTGTTCAGGAGAAAGAATCCGATCTCTGTATCTCTGACGCAGACAGTGACGTCCTTTTTGAGGCAGAACGAAAGCCGCTCACTGTTGAAGAGTACGGAGCTCTTAAAGCGTTAGCACTAAAGTCTGCGCAGGATTTTCTGGCGCTGTATGAGGCTATTCCTGACAGAAACAAAAGCTGTTTGCCCGAAAGAAAAACCTTTTATGGTTCCATTCCCCGCACAGCATATGAAATGTATGAACATACAAAAAATGTAAACGACTACTACTTCGGCGAAATCGGAGTTGAGAGCGATCATGCAGGCTCCATTTTCGACTGCCGTCAGCGAGGTTTTCTTCTGTTGGAGTGTCAATCCCATTTCCTGAACAACACTGTTTTTATAGGGAGTTACGGGGAAGAGTGGTCTCTGCGAAAGGTTCTGCGACGCTTTCTTTGGCATGATCGCATTCATGCAAAGGCGATGGTCCGAATGGCAAAGCAGACATTCGATATTACTGTACCAAATGCATTTTATTTTTCATGATTTTTTCTGGTTGACTTGGTTCCATAAGGAAATCGCATCGATGAAAAGTTTACTTCATTCCGTCCTCAGCATTCTCTCCAGCGTCTCCCCAAATGCCTCATCCTGCTCCTTCGTCCGCTTGGCAGGCCCTTTCAAATGCTTGCCGGCACGAAGGAGCTTTTTACTGTGATGACGCTGTTCGAGCAATCCGTCAATGTTGTCCGCCGTGTATTCCAGACCGTTCTGATTGAGGACACGCGCACGGCGGGACAAGCACATGGCAGCGAGTCCGTAATCCTGCGTGATGACAACGTCCCCGGGACGCACGCGGTTGACAAGGGCAAAGTCTACGCTGTCCGCGCCCTTGTCGAAGACCATGGTCTCGGCTCCGTCCCGCTCAATGCGATGGGCAGTATCGCACAAAATCAAAACCGGAACGCTGTGAGCACAGCAGATGTGGATGGTCAGGTCGACGACTGGGCAGCCATCGGCGTCGATCAGAACGGTTGGCATGGGAGGACCTCCTTCATATAAGTTCTTTTTCCAGTATAAGTGGGATTCTTTTCCCCCGCAAGCCAACCGCAAATTATTTTCTTTTTCCTATTGACTTTGCCGTCGCGTCAACTGCTACACTATAAATGGAGGGAGGAAACCGAAATGGAATATTCAATTCACGAGTTGTCGCGCCTGTCCGGGGTAACCACCCGTACTCTGCGCTGGTACGACAAGATCGGCCTGCTCAAACCCAGCCGGGTTGCGGACAGTGGTTACCGCTATTACGGTGCAAAGCAGGTTGATCGATTGCAGGACATTCTCTTTTATCGGGCTCTCGGGGTGGAGTTGGCCCGCATTCGGGAGTGTCTTGACTCGCCCTCCTTCAACCGCTTGGCTGCGCTGCACCATCATCTAGCCGCGCTGCAGGCGGAAAAAACACGATTGGAAACGCTGATCCGGTCGGTGGAGGAGACCATCGACTGTGAGGAAAGGAACGAATCCATGAACGATGAAGCTAAATTTTCCGCTTTCAAACAGCAGGCAATTGAAAACAACGAAGCCACCTACGGTCAGGAAGTACGGGAACGATACGGTGACGCCGCAGCAGACGAAACAAACGCCGCCCTCATGGGGCTTAGTTGCGAAGAATATGCTGCCTGGAACGAGCTTGACTACACGCTGCGCCAGCGGCTGGAACAGGCTGTGGAGATGGGGCTCTCGCCAGACAGTGCAGAAGGGCGGGAAATCTGCGAACTACATCGCCGCTGGCTGTCTGTAACGGATAAAAAGCTGACAGCTGCGAAGCAAAAAGGGATTGCCGAGCTGTATGTTCTCGATGAACGATTCACTCGCTATTACGACAAAACAGTCCCCGGCTGTGCCCGCTTTCTGCGGGACGCGGCAGCACGGTGGGCGAAATAGGCAACAGCAAAACGCCGGCCCGGAGGAAATCTTCCTTCGGGCCGGCGTTCTTTGTTTATTCGTCCGCAATCTCCAACCGTGCCAACGCAAAATCAATACACATCTGAATCAATTCGTTGCGGGTACGGCCTGTTCTGGCTGCAATTGTCTCCAGCTGTTCAATCGTAGTATCCGGAAGACGCACCGACGTGACCGAGGATTTTCCCACGGCGGGCTTGCGCTGCGTCACAATAAACTTGTCCTCCTGCGCCATGCTGCACCTCTCTTTCATATTTCTGTAGTTATTATGGTGCACAATGGTGTATTATTTATATACTACAAATATGTAGTATAATTTGTAACCAAAGAGGAAAAGCAATGGACAAACGACAGCAAACCTGCTGCTTCACTGGACACCGCATCTTACCTCGCGACATGGAGGACGAACTCTGGACCAAAACGTACGCTCACTTGCAGCCCCTTCTCACACAGGGAGTGCGATATTTTGGCGTAGGCGGAGTCTTGGGATTTGACACCCTGATTGCGGAAAGACTTCTGGAACTGCGCGACATTATTTCTCCTATCAAAGTCATTTTGGTGCTCCCCTTTCGAAGCTATCAAAACCGATGGACTCCTGCACAACAGATCCGTGCTGCCAAAATACAAGCAAGAGCCGATAAAATCGTCTACTGCAGCGATACACCCTCTCGAAACGCCTTTTTGTACCGCGACCGTCATCTTGTAAACGGATCGGCATACTGCATTGGTTATTGTACCCGCACTACCGGTGGCTCAGCATACACACTGCGCTATGCACGGGAACAAGGGCTGACGGTTTGGAACATTGGGGAAGAATAGCAGGATAATCTCGTTGAAGAGGTACGGGAGTTGTTCATAGGCACAATCCAATCTCTCCGTGTCGAATATCCAAATGTGACGGTTCGACTTCTGGATCATGCTATCTGGGATTACATGGCTCATCGGAAATAACAAGAGCTTCGGACAGTCTTTGCAAAAGAACACACATTTTATTTTCCAAACAGTACTGCTCGGAAACAAAAACACTGCCATATCCCCAGAAAATCGCTTTCTACCGCCATTTTATACGAGAAAAAACGTGATGCTTTGCCAAAATCTTTCTTATAATCATACAGATTGTAATACACCTGAAATACATTTGCTCCCCAGCAATGGCTTTTTAAAACGCTGTCTTTCATTGTGTCTGAAAGCTTCGAACCTATTTATTGATGTAAAGCAGACAGAAAAGGGCTCTTCTGACCTTGCGCGGTATCAACCGCCCCATCTGGTCAGAAGAGCCCTTGCTTTATTTGGACCGTATAGCCGTATAAATCTTCTTTTACCAATTCAAAAGCTGAAAAACACCACGTGGTTCAGAGCAAATGAAGCTCCTTGATCTTCTCCATCCGCGCGATCACCGGAACGCCAAAAGGACACCGTTTCTCACAGCTTCCGCAGGCGATGCAGTCCTCCGCCCCGGCGCTGAGGGCCTGGTAGTGGGCCCGGATGGACTCCGGAACCTGAGGCTGCATCACCGCCAGATCGTACAGCTTGTTGACCATGGCAATGTCGATGCCCTTGGGACAGGGAGCACAGTGGCCGCAGTAGGTGCACTGCCCGGAGTAGGCGTGAAGAGGTGCCCCGGCTAGCGTGCTGGCGTAGTCCCGTTCCTCCTCGGAAGCTGTCTCATAGGCCACCGCCGCCAGCACATGTTCCGGGCTGTCGTAGCCTGCCAGGATGCTGGCCACTGCCGGTCTGGTCAAAGCGTAGTGGATGCACTGAACCGGCGTCAGCGCCACGCCAAAGGGGGACGTGCCCGCAGAAAACAGCCGTCCACCGGCATATCCCTTCATCACGGTGATTCCCACGCCCTTTTGTTCGCAGATCTTGTAGAGCTCCGCGCGATCCGGGTGGATGCCGCTCAGCCCTTCCTTGTAATATTCTGGTGAAAAATATTGGTTCATATCCTCGCTGGCAGGGAGCAAATCAAACGCGGGGTTGACGCTGAACAGGATCATCTCAATCTCACCGCTCAGGGCAGCCAGAATTCCCACCTTTGGGTTGTGGGTGCTCAGGCCGATGTGACGGATAACGCCCCTTGCTTTCTGCTCCTTCACATAGGCCAGAAATTCTCCCTCCATAATCCGGTGGAATTCGGCCTCCTCATCCACGAAATGGATCATGCCAAGATCGATATAGTCAGTGCCCAGCCGGTTCAGCAGATCCTCGAAGGCCGGCTGTACCTTGTCCATCTCCCGGGTGCGGACATACTGACCGTTCTGCCAGGTGGAGCCGAAGTGTCCCTGGATGATCCAGCGCTCCCGCTTCCCGGCAATGGCTGCTCCGATGTTGGAACGCACATTGGGTTCCGACATCCAGCAGTCTAAAATATTGATTCCCTGGGCCTCACAACAGTCAATCACCGCTTTGACTTCTTCCGCGTTGTGACGTTCCAGCCACTCCGCCCCCAAGCCAATTTCGCTGACCATCAGTCCCGTATTCCCCAGTGCCCGATACCGCATGGAAACTCCTCCTTCCAAGCCTTGAAATTTCATTCCAAAGCCGCTCCTGCTTCAGCAGGTACTTTTTCTTATCTTACCATGCTGCTGCGGTCTGTCAAGATGACACCCACCACAAAAACCGATCCAATCTTTTTACGGTTCTGTCTCATAGGGCCAAGTGTTGATGCCGCCAAATTCGTAGATGTTGGTGTAACCCAACTCAACCAATTTGGAGGATGCCGTTTTACTACGGTTTCCGCTGCGGCAGTAGACCAGAACAGTGGAATCTTTGTCGGGGATCACCTCGGCAGCAGCAGCTTCGTCGATGGTACCCACCGGCAGCAAAACAGCGCCGGGGATATGTCCGCCGTCGTATTCGTTCTGTTCACGAACATCCAGAATCACGACGTTCTGGGTATCCATCATCTCTTTGGCTTCTTCCTGAGTGATCTGCTGGTAAGAGCTGTCTGCCGTATTTCCGCTGCATCCGGCCAGCAGCAACAGCAGAGAGAACAGCAAAAGAAGAATTCTTTTCATTTCAATTCCTCCAGAAGTCCGGCTGTAAAAGCTTTGTGCTCTTACGCTGTAAAAAAGACACCATCATCCCAAGGGTCTGCATTTTTGCAGCATCAAATGGTATATTCTGCTTTTCGAATTGTTTCTTTGCCGCTTCAAAGCTGAGGTTCTGTTCCAGCGAACGCATGGATTCGAAGCTGTCGCCATCGGTTTCTTTGATCATTCTTCGGATCGCAGTATCTGTAGCCGGGTCAGAGGATGTGCCGTTTCTGACATAAACTCCACTGGGTTTCAATCCCTTACTGCCCAGATAATAGGGCCGATCGGTTCCTTTTTGAATGGTCACAGCAATGATATCCTTGTCGCCGATATGTTGGGGTTCGTAGCCCACAAACATTGTCACATCAGGCTTAATGGAATCTCAAATCATATTGTTGAGCTGCAAAATGACTTGGTCAGCGTTTTTGATCCCCAAGACATTTCCATCGTTGCTGACGCCATATATAGCGTACCGCCTTTTGTGTTAGCAAAGGCAATGACTTCTTTGCAGATATCTACCACAACCTGTGCTTTTAGTTCGACAACTTCACTTTCAACAAATGCCATACACAGCGCCTCCTTTTCTTAGTTGTCATTATAATCATACTTGTCATTCTTGTCAAAATCTATTCATCCGACAAGAAAATTATTCCGTGTTGTCAAAGCCCACAGCCCAAGGTATTTCAAGGATTCCTTGAAACAAGCAGGGCAGAAGAGTTCTAAAGAGGAACTGGCGGAGCATAGCAAAGCGTTAAACGGGGTACAAAAGTCCTATTTGAAAGTACGGACACATTTTTGGGGAGCAAGATGTCGGAAGTGCGAGTCTCTCCACTCAGCCCATTTTCCTTCTTTTTATCAATTTCTTGATTAAAATACTCTATTTCACATCATACGGCTTACTGTTGTTGGTCCGCCCGAGGATATAATCGGTAGACACCTTATAGTAATCCGCCAATTTCAGAAGATGAATCACCGGAATTGTCTGAAACCCACGCTCGTAGCGGGAATACACTGTCTGGCTAATCCCTAAAATTTCCGCTACATCCTCCTGCCGCAGGTCCCGGTCCTCCCGCAAATCTCTCAATCGTTGAAATAACATACCGCCCACCGCCTTTAGTACTGATTGATACTATTGACGATACCGCAGATTTTTATTACAATGTTGATCGTAGAACTTATAAGTACTAAGGAGGTGGCTGCATGGAACTGTATCAGGAGATTCTTTGCCATGTATTTGCAAACGAAAAAATTCAGGTTTACTTCCCGGAACTCATCCATACGGATGTGACAAGGATTGTGGAGCTGGAGTGCTACAAGGCCCTGGCTAAAGTGAAAGCCATCATTGAGAATGACGCATTGGAAGACAGCGAATGCTTTCAACAAATTGAGGAGATCGTCTGTACTTTTGAGGAACTGGGTTCCGGCGGCGGCAGCCGGCATGATTTCAATTGACAGGGTTAACCTCTATCTCCGGGATTGGCTCTGATTCGGGTGTGGCAGACAGCTCCAGCTCTGTTATCAGAGAGGTTTCCCGTTCTAAGAGATGATTTAGCGGCACACCGTTTGTATAAATGCTTGCACATGTGGGGATCCTCTGTTATACTGATACTAATTGATATCATGTTATATCAGAGGTGAACGCAATGGATGCCAGCTTGTTTGCCAAGATGCTCTCCGACAAAAGCATCATCGACCTGAAAAAACTTGGCTACAAATACCCTCAGGCTGATCTGAAAGAATTTGTGGCACTGCTTGGCAGCGGCCTATATAAACCCCTGTTGCTGAAGGATTTCAATGGTAAGAATCTGGTCTATTTGGATTCTGTTGCCCAAGTGCAGCTGTCAGCGGCCAAGGTACTGTTGACACCCCAGAGCAGCAGCCAGATCTATGGCAGGAAAGCTATGGAGGACGAAATTCTCTCCACCTTCTCTATCGAGCAGATCGACACCTCTCGGGACAGCGTCCGCAAGATTTTGTCTGGCTACGCCCCCACCAGCGAGAGTGAGAATCGTATTTACGGCATGAAGAAAGGCCTGGAGTTTATCAGTGATCCTCAGCACACAATCAGCGAGGAGAACATCCACCAGCTCTATGCGCTTACCATTGGGGCATTTTTACCACAGGAGGATCAGCTCTTGCCCGGCCATAAATACCGCCATGACAGCGTGTATATTGTGGGTGACAAAGTGGAGCACACCGGCCTCCCCTGGCAGATGCTGCCGGAGTATATGGACGGGCTGGTCGAGTTTATCCACCAGGAATTCGCCATGAACGATCTGCTGAAAGCGGCGCTCATCCACTTCTACATTGCCTACCTGCATCCCTGGTTTGACGGCAACGGCAGAATGGCGCGATTGATACACCTGTGGTATCTGGTGCAGCAGCGGTATTCCGCTGCTCTGTTTGTGCCACTGTCTGAGTATGTGGAAAAGAGCCGCCGGGGTTACTACAACGCCTACAAATTGACAGAGCAGAATGCGCAGATCAGCGGTGTCATGGATGTGACACCCTTCCTGGTTTATTTCATCGAGAATGTGTACCACAAGCTGGTATCAGCTTTGCCGGATCCCAACACCACAGAAACATTCCAGAATGCTTTGGCCCGGGGCAATGTCACAGAAAAGGAACAGGCCCTGTGGCAGTTTGTCCTCACCGCTTATGGGGAGAGTCAGTTCTCCACCAAACAGCTGGAAAAAGACTTTGGCAATGCGGCCTATGCAACCATCCGTGGATTTGTACTCAAGTTTGAGAAACTTGGGTTGCTTCGGTCTGCAAAATACGGCAATCGCATGAAGTATCAAATTGCAAAATCAGTCTAAGAAGCGTCATTCGAAACCCGCAGCTTCTGAAAGGTGCTATTTTTGA
>NZ_NFJU01000047.1 GCF_002160025.1 Anaeromassilibacillus sp. An200 | reverse complement strand
TGGCCGGCCGCCATTTCGATTTTGAGATGCTCAGCGGCTTAGATTTGTGCGCTCGTTTTTTTGCTCATTCTCTCGAAAATTTTACTTGACTTTTTTTAGCAGGTCTTCAAAAGTCGTGATTTTCTCATCTTCCGATATCTCGCTGTTGAAAGACTCCTCGCTGGTGATACTCTTGCCGTCGCTGCCGATCCACTGCTCCAG
Source organism: Anaeromassilibacillus sp. An200 (assembly GCF_002160025.1). Classification (GTDB taxonomy): domain Bacteria; phylum Bacillota; class Clostridia; order Oscillospirales; family Acutalibacteraceae; genus Caccousia; species Caccousia stercoris. Next base: position 17,243 of record NZ_NFJU01000047.1, on the reverse strand, counting down.
ATAAACCTCGTATTTGTCCTGATCCGCCTCGTCCACCGTCGCTGTGAATGCAGGCGTCAGTCCCATTCCCACATTCCAGCTGACGTTCACCAGATTGACGGCATTCACGATCTCCCTTGTATCCGGCTGTACGATTTCCGTTTCCGGATTGAATTCCAGATAGAGCGTGTAGTCCTTATCTATCACCTCATAGACTATCTGGTAGCTATTGGGATCAACTGTTCTCGATACATCAATGCGCTCAAGCACCGTTTTGACCATCAGGTTATCCCTGGTGACATCTGCCAGCTCAGGAACCGTTTCCTTATTCTCCTCGAAATACTGATAGAGCAGTTCCGTTACTGCCTGTTTCTCATTCCCACTCGTGGTACCATCAGGCTGTGTGACATCCGGATTCCCTGTGGCCGTTATGCCCTCCTGGTACAGCTTATTCTCGCTGCCTGGCAGCCCCACATCGACCACTCCCGTATAATACCTATTGGTGGACGTTTTAACGGAGAAATCGCTCGTTTTATACGATGCTGAGCTCGAACTGCTCCAGCCAGTCCACTCCGTCACATAGTAGCCCGATAGATTGTCCGGGTCGCCGGTGCCGGAGACGCCCTCTCTCGCTTTTACCTCTACCTCGTAGGTAGGATTGATAACGCCTTCTGCATTTCCTGTGTTTGTAAAGGTGCAGGTGGTCTCCCGCTGAACCGTCTTTGTCTCTACCTTTGTCTTTCCTCCGGCAGTGCCGTCAAAGTGTCCGTAAAGGGTCACTTCATACTCAAAGATATCCAGCTCGCCGGTGGTTTCCGGCTTATCCCAGCTGGCTTTTAAGCCGGTTTCTGTCAGTTCCAGCTTCAGATTTGTTGGCGCAGCCGGTACACCCGCCGCAAAAGCGGTCATTGGCAGCACTCCCAACACCATACACAGGGAAAGCAGCAACGCCGCCAGTTTCCTTTTTGCTTGCATTTGGTTTCTCCTCCTTGTCAAATAAGATTGCTTATCCTTTGGTGCATACCAAAGGATAGAAGGGATATTCCTTCTTGAAAAGGATACCGGCTGCGCCGGGGCGGGCTGCGGGATTTGCATGAAGCCCCGCCTGCAGGCGCTTTTGCCGGTTTTTGTTTATTACTCAGCCTTATTTCCCGACCGCTGTCTTTTTCCGCCTGTAGAACAGCATCCCCAGCACGCCGCCGCAGGAGGCCAGCATCAGGCTGATCCACAGCGCCATATCGCTGCTGTCCCCAGTCTGGGGGATGCCGGTGTCGCCGGAAGGATCCTGCTGACCCTGCGAATCGGATGAATCGGTCGGATCAGTCGAATCGGTTGGCTCTCCGGTTCCCGCTGCAGGGATGGCTTCAGTCTGCACATATTCACAGACCGCACAGCCGCGCTCTCTGGAACCTTCTTCGGTCTCGGTGGCCTCTTTGGTTACTTTCCAATCGCCGTAGATATGGTTTGCCACATTCAGCCTTTCGCCGCAGGAGCATTCCTGCCAGTGCTCGGTATCGTCATATTTCCATGCTTCATCATGGATGCTGTGTTCATGAACCGGAATCGTCTCTTCCTGCGTATATTTGCAGATGGAGCAGGTACGTTCTCTGGAACCTGTTTCGGTTGTGGTAGGCTCCTTTGTTATCGTCCAATCATCGAAAGTATGGTTGCCCACTTCAGTTTTCTCGCCGCAGCGGCATTCCTTCCAGTGCTGGGTTTCATCCTTCTGCCAGTCGCCGTAGCTGTGCTCATGTTCAAGCATTGGAATGGTTTCGGTCTGCACATAGTCGCAGACCGTGCAGTCACGCTCTCTGGAACCAGCCTCGGTTTCGGTGGCCGGCTTCGTCTCTCTCCAATCGCCGTAGATATGGTTTGCCACATTCAGCCTTTCGCCGCAGGAGCATTCCTGCCAGTGCTGTGCCGCGTCGTGCTTTTGGGTATAGCTGTGCTCATGGGGCGGTTCGGCTTCTCCGACGTCCGCCACCATATACTGGCCGTCCGGGTCGCCCACGATCATGATCCATCTGGCACGCACCCGTATGGTGTACTCCTCCTGCGGCCGCGTCACCACATCGTTTGTGAAAAACAAATAGGTGTCGATTTCCACTGCCTTGGACTCGACCACATCGTCGCCCAGCAGCAGCTGTGCCTCGTATTCAAAGCTATCGCCGGAGGCCGCTCCTGCCGGCCGGCCCCACTGCACCTGGTTTTGGTAGCCCGACCAGCGGGGGTTCCCTGGCACATATTCCCCCGCCGCCGAAACGGACAGGGGAAGGGCCGCGATCATCAGGCATACCGCCAGCAGCATACTGAAAAGCCATGCGCCTTTTTGCCGCCCCGGCGGTTTTTTCCCTGCGCATACGCAATCTCCTCCCTTTATCGCACCGGAGCGCCCTGCGAGGAAAGCGGTGCTCCGCATGCTCCGCAGAAGCGGCTTCCGGGCGGTATCTCCGCCCCGCACTGGGGGCATTTGTTTTCCAGCTTCGCCCCGCAGTTGTTGCAGAATTTGGCGCCGGCCGCACACTGGGTTTTGCAGGCGGGGCAAACCACCATACCCGCGTTCAGTTCCGCCCCGGCGTTTCGCACCACCACCGAGCGGCCGCCGGAGACGATGCACTGCTCAATCACCTGGAAAATCTCTTCCGGCAGCTTTTTCTGCTTGTAGGCGCCCACACCGGCAGTCACCGCCAGCGGCCATGCGATAAACCATCCCAGCGCGCCGGCGCCGATCTTATCCGACCATTCGCCCTGACCCACGGTGACGTTTAAGTTGTCATCCATCCGGATCATCTGCACCGTCGTAGCCATCCTCATGCCGGCAATGGTCTTCCAGCCGTCTTTTTCCTGACGGCCCTGCACCACATAGCCTTCTGTGGTTTCGGCACTCTGTACCTCCATCCCCTTAGCGGATGAAAGGAACGCCTCCACCGCGTTTGCCACCACCTGGGTACTCATGCCGGCAGGCAGCCGGAATACTCTCGATTCATTTGCCATCTCGTCTTCCTCCTCATTCTAAAGCCTGTACCTCATCGATATGCTGCAGTACGCTGTCTGCCAGATAACGTACTGCCAGCTGTTTTTCCTCCTCACTCAGGCCGCTTGCCGGACGGAGCATGGAAACATGGAGGATCGATGTGTTGATGGTCTGTTCCGTCACGGCAAAGGCGTACTCACTGGTATGCCCCAGCACCTTCGCCTCCGCCTTGATATCGCCGACCAGCGCCTGCTTGTATTGGCAGCCCATCCGGTCCAGCACGTCAAAGACGGCGTACACAGCCATGCGGCGGGGACAGTTGACATTTCTTTTTAGACTCAGCACTTTTTTCTCCTTTCCCCCGGAAACGGGGCTGTCATCTATTTCACAGGTCGAATCGTATTGGTCACATCCAACAGCATTCCGTCGAAAAGCTCGTCTTCTGTTGCTGCACTGATAAGAATCACAAACGCCAAGCCGCCGTACTCGCCGCCGTAAACGCTGAGATAGGTGTCATCTTCAGTATAGGTGTACTCATCAACAATCCAGTCAATTCCGCCGTTCTTGTATTGCCAACGTTCTTTTCGCGGTTGAAAAGATTGTTTTACAAATTCTTCCGCAATACCATCCATCCAGATTTCCTTATTGAAAGTATCGCTTATCTGCTGACTTTGCACTTCCACACCAACCGCAGCCGTACTTTTCTCCATCCTTAGCCGGCTTTCTCCGAGCACAGTAAACTGAATCTCGCTCTCACCCTCCCAATAGAGGAATTGAAACGGGAGATTTTCATCATAAAATCGCTGGTAAATTGTGCCCGCCGGACCGCTGCTTTGGAAAGAATCTATGGCCGCAAAGATTTCCGCCTGCGCCTTCTCGTCCCCCTGAGGATAGGAGCCGATAAGATTGTAGCAGCCAAATCCGTTTTGGCATTCGATGAACGCCGCCAAAAATTCCATGGTCGTGCCGCCGCTTTCGGTAGCGGAAAACTGGATCAGGTAGGCATTCAAAGAATCGATCTCCCGGTAACCCCGGCTGAGGATCTCATGCTTTGTGATATTGGTGCTCTCCAGCAGGCCGATATAATACTGGACATATTTCTCCGCGTTCTCCTCCACATCAGAAAGGGTATACACCGGAAAACCGGCGGCCTTATCGTAAAATCCCACCTGCAGGGTAGCGCTCCCATCCGATGAAGCAAAAGCTCCGCTGCCGGACTCTGTTTCTGCATACCCCTGGGGGATCCCCATGGTGATATTCAGATACTCCTGAGCGTAGTCCTGCAAGGCGACATCGTCTACGCCCTCGGGCTCCTGCACTGTTATATCGAAAGGAGTGCCGGATGGCCCGTCAGAAGAACCCGGCTCTGCTTTCCCGCCGGTCAGCGCACCGATCCCCGCTACTGCTCCCCAGACGCCCAGACCCAGCACAGCAACGCACAGCACCAGCGCCGTGATCTGTACCCCGATATGGCTCCGCCGGAATCTGGTCCAAAGCCCCGGCTTTCCATCGGAACCTGCAGCCGTTTGACCGGATGGCACAGCCATGGTACGGTGATGGAAAGACACCGGGGTTTTCCCGGTGATCCCTTCAATAAAGGCCTCCATGGTGGGGAAACGGTCCTCCGCTTTTACCGCGAGCGCCTTCATGATCGCCTGTTCCACCTGCGGAGGCAGGGGAACGCCCAGCTCCGAGGGCTTTTTCAGCGTATCGTTATGGACCCGCATGATGGAATCCGGCGGCAGCTCCCCGGTCACGCAGCGGTACAGGGTGGCGCCCATGGCGTACACATCCGTCCAGGGCCCCTGGTTTCCCTTACTGGAATACTGCTCCTCCGGCGCGTAGCCATGTTTCAGGATGACCGGCACGCTTTTTTCATCCCCAATAGAAAACCGGGCCGCGCCGAAATCCAGCAGCTTGCTCTCCCCCTTGGAGGTAATGGAGATGTTGTCCGGGCTGATATCCCGGTGGGTCAGATTCAGGGCATGAACCTGCGTCAACGCCTGCATCACCGGCATCAGGATGGTCAGCGCCTGGTCATAGGGAATCTTCCCGCCCTGGGATGCAACGTATGCCTTCAGGCTCATGCCGTCGATATATTCCATCACGAAATAGGCCGTGTTGTTTTCCTTAAAATAATTCTGCACCGACACGATGTTCGGCGTATTCTGCAGTTTGGCAAGGATCCGCGCTTCCTCTAAAAAGCGCTCCATGCCGTTTTGATAATCCTCCTGGCCCCGTCCGGTCAGTGCCACGCTGTACTTATCGGAATGCCGGGTAGCAAGACCGGAGGGCATATATTCCTTGACGGCTACCTTAATCTCCAGCGTCAGGTCATAGCCCAGATAGGTGATGCCGAACCCGCCCACGCCCAGGACCTTTCCGGTCATGTAGCGGCCGTTCAGCAGTGCGCCCATGGGCAGCGCCAAAAACGGCTGCTCCTCCTCCGCATTAAACCCGCAGTGGGGGCAGACAGGGGAATCGTCCGGCTTTTCCTGAAAGCAGCCATAGCAGATATCTTCCAAGTTCATGTTTCACTCCTCTTCTTTGTACTTGCGCCCCGGCCTTTCACCCGCAACAGCAGAAAAACCACTTCCATCAACGCGATCATACCCAGCTCTTCCAGAATGAACGGAAAGACATTCATCATCTCCTCAATCAAGGGCTGTTTCTCCCTTTCCTCCAGACAAACCGAACAGAATACGGCCCCAGCGTCTTGGATCGTCGCAATCTATAACTCTAAGGCAACACCGCATAATCCCAGGCGGTGTTGCCTTAGAATAAGATCTTCCATGCTGGTTATCCCTCCCATGCACGGACGGACGCCATGGCCTGTTGATGCAAAGCGACAACCGCATCTTTATTGGAGCTGTTGAACATGCAGCTAACAACGTAACACTTGCCGTCGATCATGGCGGAGGCAGCACTGAACGTAAATCCATTCATGGTCCAATCCATGCACAGCCATTCCACACCGCCCGACTGCGACGTGTATGTTTCACCTACGGAAACGCCCACGCTAGACGCCACGTCTCTCTGAAACTGCAAGACCTCCTCCGGGCTGCTCATTCCCAGCTGGCCGGCATTCCCTATTTCCACAATCCCGCTGTCCGGCGTAGTGCTCCCAAAGCCGGCTTCCATTGCCGCGTCCGTTGGGTAAATAACCAATTCGGCCGCCGTTCCGGCCTCTCCCAGGTTAACAGTCGTGTCCATCACGCGTCCTGCTGCCACGGCATCGTCCACAATCACCTTGACGCCGCTCTTAGAGCCATAGTACATCTTGTACGTTGTCTTCGGCGCACCGTTGCTCTTAAAGGACTGGATAATGGAATGGATTTCCGCTTCGGCGGCTTTGTCCCCCTTGGGATAGCTCGTGATGATGAAATAACAGCCGAAATCATACCCCTCCACCGCCATAATGACCACTTCGTTGGAGACGCCTTCGCTGTCGGTGCCTTCAAGATAGATTTGATAGGCGCCTGCGCTTCCCACCTGATCGGGTCCGGCAGCAAGGATCTGATAATCCGAAACTGCAAACAGGTTCTGCATCAGGATGGCGGCAATAGCTTCTCTCTGGGATTCCACATCGGCAAGGGAGTAGATGGGTCCGTCAATGTTCCAAAGATAATCCATCATCATACCGCAGGCTTTAGCCTCATTGATAAAAATCGCCTCCTCCTCAACCCTCGTATAATCCGACGGGATCTCAATCGTAGCGTTGAGGATGCCAAGATCCTGCGCCACCATTTCCGCTGGAGGTTCTTTAGTAGGCTCTGGGTCTGTTGTCGGTTCCGGATTACTCGTCTGCGGTTGGCTGATGACAGGCGTAGGTTGGCTGATGACAGGCGTATTCCCACCGCCGCCCCCTCCTGTCGGCCTTTTTTCCCCTCCGCCAGAAAGCGCGATAGGAAGGATAATACAAAGGGCGATCACCGCCAGCAGCCCACCGCCGGAAACCCAGGCAACCACCGGATTGGCTTTCATATAGGAAAGGAACCGGGAGAACGCAGAGGGCTTTCCTGCCGCAGCACCCCCGCCGTTATAGGCGGGCTGCTGATAGGCAATCTGCCCGTAGCCTTCCTGCCTGTAAGCGGTAGCCTGGGTGCGCTGGCTGATACTGGCCGCCACCTGATCCTGTACGGAAACGCGCCCGTTCAGTGCCACGATGAATGCCTCCATATTGGGGAAACGATCCTCGGTTTTTACCGCCAACGCTTTCATGATGGCGTTTTCCACATGAGCCGGAATACGGAACCCCAGCTCCGACGGCCTTTTCATGGTATCCCCATGGATCCGTTCCACCGAATCTGGCGGAAGCTGCCCGGTAATGCAGCGGTACAGGGTAGCGCCCATGGCGTAAACATCCGTCCACGGTCCCTGATTGCCGTGGCTGGAATACTGTTCCTCCGGCGCGTAGCCATGTTTTAAGATGACCGACACGCTCTTGCCGTCCCCCAGTGCGAACCGCGCCGCGCCGAAATCCAGCAGACGGCTTTCGCCTTTGGATGTGATATAGATATTGTCCGGGCTGATGTCCCGGTGCAGGAGGTTCAGCGCATGCACCTGAACCAGCGCTTCCATGATCGGCTGCAGAATGGCAATCGCCTGGTTATAGGGGATCTTATCCCCGTTTTTTGCCAGGTAGGCTTTCAGGCTCATACCGTCTATGTACTCCATCACAAAGTATGCGGTGCCGTTCTCTTTGAAATAGTTCTGCACCGATACGATATGCGGGGTGTTTTGCAGCTTGGCAAGGATCTTCGCTTCATCCAAAAAGCGCTCCATACCGTACTGGTAATCCTCCTCCACCCGTCCGGTCAGCGCCACACTATAGTGGTCCGGATGCCTTGTGGCCAGGGCGGAGGGCATATATTCTTTAATCGCAACCTTGATCTCCAGTGTCAGGTCGTATCCCAGATAGGTGATACCGAACCCGCCAATGCCAAGCACCTTTCCTACCAGATATCTCCCGTTTAGGATCGTACCCAGGGGCAGCGCAAGATAGGGCTGCTCGTCGTTCTCATTAAATCCGCATCGGGGGCATGGAATCCCCGGTTCTTTTTCCGTGAAACAGCCATAACAAACACGTTCCGGATTCATTCTCCCACCTCCTCAAGCAATGTATTTTAAGTATAAAACGATGTATTTTGATAGCAAAATACAGTCACTCCTTCCGATTTTTGGACCAGGCATCGTAACACAGATCACCCAGCAGGAGCAATCCCAGCGCCACCAGAAACCCGATCCACCCGCCTCAGCCCACTAAAGGAAAAAGTGCAAAGGCAACTCCCAGCACAGACCAGATAAGGGCGCTGATTACACGTTCCCTATTCTCAGAGGGGCAGGAAAAGTACCGGGGATTCTTTTCATCCACAAAGAGCACCTCATAACTACCGACTTTGATTTCGTCCTTTTTGGAATACTCTACCCGGGATACTACCCGATACTCCTGTCCATCCAATGTGTACTGGTAGACCGGATGGTATTTATAGTTGATAATGAAGAAATCGGTGAAATCGTCGTCTGTCCAGCTGACGTCCACATCGCAGATGACGGCGTTCACTCTTCTCCGGCAGCGACGCTTTGACCGTACAGTCCGACAGAATGCCAAAATGATTCCGAAGAGAAACAAACATACTCCAAGGGCAAAGAACAAAATATCCCCCATCGCGTCCGTTGCATTCATGCTCCAAACGATTTTATCTCAGCTATGACAAAGAGTTCCTCCGATACCTGCCGCACCCGGTCGACATGCCGCAAGAGCAGCGCCTCCAGCCATTTTTCTGCATTGGCCGCTTTTAGAAATTCAATCTGTACTTCCAGGGGTTCAATGTAGAACTCACCTGCATACGCCAGCGCCCCTTCACCTTCCGACAGCGCCGGGAACTCGTGGAGTTCTTTCATTTCACCGTCTGCAGTCAGGTGGAAGACAGCCGCCAGTTCCCGGCCGGCGGCGTCCTCTCCCCACGCTTCCTGGATTCTTCCGTTTTTTAAACAATACCCTGCCATAACGGGTTACTCCTTGCTCACCACAAACCGGTTGGCGTTGTCGCACAGGTAGAAGGTGTCCCCGGTCGACAATTTTTCCGCCACATTCGCCGTCAGCTTTTTGCCGTTGCCCAGGAACGTGCCGTAGGACGATCCCAGATCGGTGATGATAAAGCAGTCTTCATTCGGGTCGTAGACTACCTGGCAGTGCCGCCCGCTGATACCCGGCGTGTTTTTATCGAATACGATGTTACAGGTTGCCGGGTCTCGGCCGATGACCACCTTGCCCTTTAACAGGTCAAAGCTCTGGCCAGAGTATTTTCCTGTCACGCCACGCAGCACAGCCCGTTTTTCCACAGGACCGCGGCCGCCTCTTGCAGGCGCTTTTCCGGTTCCCGCGCCCGCCGCGGCAGGTGCCGGAGCCCCCTGTACGCCCTTCTGGGACGTTACCAGCAGGATGATGCCGCCGATGAGCGCCAGCACGCCGATGGGCAGGAACACATAGGCAAACCAGGGCTGGGTCCAGGAGAGTCCGCCGCCTGCCATGGTGTATTCGATCTGCTCCCCGTCCAGGATCTTGGTCAATTCGTCTATGACAATTGCGTAGTTCATGCCCAGGGGCACGCCGGTCTGGGGATCCGTTGCGGCGGAGGTGTTGATGCCGATGACACGGCCCCTCTCATCCACCAGGGGGCCGCCGGAGTTGCCGCCGGCAATGGACACATCCATCTGGAAGGCCTCGTGGGTGGCCCAGGCGGGGATCACCTGGTTGCTGATGATGCCCCGGGTGATAGTCACGTCGTCCATGCCGAAGGTGGGGAAGGTCTGGCGGTTGGAGGAATCCCCGGGGAAGCCCAGGGCATAGGCCGTCATGCCCATCTCCACCGTGTCAGAGTCCCGCAGGGTGAGGGCCACCCGTTTGTCGGTGGGAGAGGGGATCTTGACGATGGCGATGTCCTTCTCCGTCCCGGGGGAGTAGTACACCACCTGGGCCTGGACGTAGTCGTTTTCCGCCTCGGAGTAAAAGACCTGCACCTTGCCGAAGATCTGGCCGGGGTAGAGCTTGGGATACTCATAGGCCTCTGCCACCACATGACCGTTGGTGACAAAGTACTCCACCGGCTCTCCCGGCTTGCCAATGGCCCAACCGGTGCCCCAGCCGTACTGGGAGTTGCCCTGGGTGTCGGAGATGGTGCCCCGCACCATGACGATGCCGTTGCGCACCTCATAGGGATCCATACCGCCCCCGCCTACCAGGCCCAATACGCCGAACACACCGGCGGCCAGGCCAATAACCAGCAGCAGGATAGCAACAACCTGCTTGCCCGATGACTTTTTCGCTTCCATTATGATTCCTCCTCATTTTTTCCATGGTATTTCAATGCGATGGCCGTATAGTTATCCTGGCCCGGCTTTCCGGCGGCCAGGATTTCCTCCTCCAGCTTGTCGCAGCACGCCTGGGAAGAGAGCGCCATGGCTTCCCGAATCTGCTTCAAGGTCAGTGTATCGCTCACCCCGTCCGAGCAGAGCAGCAGCGCGTCCTCCGGCTGGAGAAGAAAGGACATACGGGTATAGTCGCATGTCACTTCTTCTTTTCCTATGTACTCCGAAAGAGCTCCCGCCTGAGGATCTTGAAACGCTTCCTCCACGGGGAACGCCCCGTCCAGTGCCCTCAAAATCAAATCGTTCTTAAATTCCTGCCGGGCATTTAACCCATAGAGTTTGTTTTCCCTGAGCAGGAACAAATCGCTGTCGCCTACGCACCAGAAGGAGAGGCGATTCTCTTTGAGCAGGGCCGCCACCAGGGTAGTCCCCCCGTGCCCGCGAAACTGCTGGTAGACTCTGGCGCTTCGCTGGTATACCCAGCCGGGCACATCGCTGTCATCTGCCCAAGGAAAGATCCCCACCAACTGGGAGGCAGTTTCCGCAGCGATCATGCCGCCCTCCGCCATACCGCCCATGCCGTCGCACAGCACAGCGAGCAGCCCGTCTTCCTCATAACGATCCATGCGGGAGATGCCGAAAGCGTCCTGCTGTTCTTCCCGGCTGCCAACGCCCTGTAGGTTGGCAAGCTCCAGTTCCGGCAGCGGTTCCGGACGTTCCGTAATCGGTTCTTCCACCGCCTGATCCCCCCGCTTCTTTTTCTTCTTCCGCCGTATCAGGAAAAAGGCGAGAATCAGCGCCAATAGAAGCGCTGCGCCCGCCGCAACCGCCATCCAGACGCGGATGACGGTATCCGGAAACAGCGGCTGGTTTAACCATGAAAGTACACGCTCCATCCTTTACTCCTCATTCCACTGGAATTGCTCGCCGCACAGGGGCAGGAAGAGAAGCTGGCTCTTTCCCACCTCGATCACATCGTAGGCTTTTAAGGGGCGTACCATTTCCACCTGCTCGTCGTTGCAGTAAGTGATGCCCCTGCCCTGGCCGGGAGAAAGGGAAAAGCTGTTATGCTTGGCGTCATATGTAACCAATGCATGGCTTTCTCTGGATACAGTATCGTCATCCGCCAGGGCCACGTCCATCGCCGCCGCCCTTCCTATGAAGTTTCTGCCTGCTACCAGCTTATAATCTGCGCCGCGATGGGGACCGGAAACACAGACCAAGAATCCTACTGCAGGATCAATACCGATCTTCTTTTTAATAATGCCCACCGTCTTGCCTCTGTCTGCTTCCGGCGCAGCGCCGCCCGGCACAGCAGCCACGGTCTTCCCTACCGTTCCGGCCGCAACCGTCTTGCCGACCCCGGCGCCCTCCTGGCAGTAGGGGCAGCTATCGAATCTGGATTCATCGTAAAAATGGCCATTGTCACACTGTCTCATAATTGTTTTCCTCCTGATAAAGAAATCTTAAGGATTATCCAAAACCATCCCTGGTTTTTTGCTGTTCTTACTGTAGCGCCTTTTTCGGGATTTGTGCAGGTCGCTTTAGCGCCAATTTCCCAAAAATTATGTGGCGCACCTGCGCCAATCCGCATTTTTCGCAGAAATCATGGGGAAATACCGCTTATCTCATCAGATCCTGATAGTCTGGGTCTGCCGCCCGAATCCCCCACACCAATTCCCAAAGCTTTTCATCTTCGGAAAGGACATAGCACCTGCCATCCACCCCTTCGAACCGGCGTTTATCAAACCAGAAACTGTAGGTATCCCCTTGCGCCGTCACAAATGTAAGCCCCCGGTTATCTGTAGAGACGATGGATGACTCGGATTCCACCGACACATCCCGCAGCGCCTGCAAGACCCCGGCGATCACCGTTTCGTCCCTTGTCTCGTAGTCCGCCGCCGTCTCCGTCCAATGGTGAAAGATCAGTTCCACCGGCAGTTCCTCATGGGGCAGCTCCAAAAGCTCCCGCTGCCTTTCGGTACAGTAAGCAAAAAGGGAGTCCCCTTGGTATGCCGGGGACGAAGTCTCTGTCGGGGTCGGAGTCTCTGCCGGAAGCGCAGGATCTGATGCTGCACACCCCGCCAGCAAACAGATGGCTGCCAGAAGTGCCGCTGCCCCTCTTTTTTTCATTCGTGCCTCCTTTCTTCTGTCCTGGTCTCATGAATCGCTTTGCTGCTCGGCCTGTAACGCCAAAGGCGATCCAAACTCTTTTTTGTCCTTTTATGGTTTTACTGTATCGTTTTTTTAAGGATCTGTGCAGGCCGCTTTCGCGCCAATTTATCAAAAAACGCATGGCGCACCTGCGCCAATCTATTTTTTGTGTGAAAATTCAAAAACACCTTGATTGTGCAAAAGGGATTGCCGATCATGACAGCGGCCTGTTACATCCTGTAAACTTAAGAAGTGTTACACTCTATACAGGGTGGATGGCCTCAATTTTCCGGCTCCAAAGCTTCGTTTCTCAAAATGGCGCAGGTGCGCCACAGTGTTTTTTTAGTTTGGCGCTAAAGCGGCCTATCAAAAACACCGGCTTCCTGCTATGATAAAAAACGAAAAGTTCGCATGATGGAAGGTCGGCCAAGACACAGAATGTCCAAAAAGCTTCAGCTGGCCTTTTCGGAACGCAGGATCAGAAAGGGGATATATCGTATGTATGCAAGGTTAAGGCCGTACCATCTCATTGGCGCCATCGGGGGGTTCCTCACTGTTCTCACCGCTATTATCAGCTTGGCAGTTTCCACATCGTACTACATAAGCGCGGAATGGGTCATTATTGTAAACATGCTGCTCATTGGCTCCAACGGGTTAATCGCAACTTATTTCTTTGGCGCGTTCAGCGCTTCCCGTGACAGCCTCATCAAAGTAGGCAGCCTGATCGCGGGGATAGGTCTTGGTTTTAATGTCCTGATCTCAATTCTCCAGATGGCGGGGGTGTACGTTTTTGTTCTGGCTCTTCTTGGGGCTCTCGTTATGATGGCAGGGGTTGTGATCGCCTGTATCAAATTCATCATGCTCTTCCAGAGAGACGCTTTTGTCGTGGTGTTCTGCGTGTTTATTTTCCTGGGGCTTCTGCTGTCTTTATTCTGGACGTGGGCAAGCCTGATAAGCGGCGCTGGGCTGGGTGGCCTGCTGATTTATTTTTACGTCCACAATATCACCTACTAGACAGCTTCTCTCATTCAGGATATTTCCTTGTTTACCGCGGCTGCACCGTGTGGCTGCGGTAAAACGGCATGTGCGGGCGCAAAAAACCGGTAGTTCCCGGATGCGGAACGCAGCTCCAAAAATATACGGTTTTATCCAGGAGAATCCCTGGTTTAGGTCAAACAGGAAGGATTGTATATTCCGCAAAAACGTCAGCGAAAAAAAGTCTCTAACCGACCGAAATCGTTGAAAATCCATGCCGTTTATAGTATAATAGTCTATAACTGTACCATTGCGGAGAAAGGGGGTGGAATGGGACGTATGGTAATAAAGAAAAGCTTCACAAATCCAAAATCCATTTATGCGATTCTGCTGCTTAGTGTTTTTACTTTTCTATTTCTTGGAGCCGAGTACCTATATGTAAACATGATCTCGCTTACGGCAGGGGAAGAAAAAACGGTGATTACGCAAAACTACGCGTTAGGAATAAGCGCTGTCGGTTTTTTGCTCTATCCGCTGTTTCATCGCCTTTTGAAAAGGCGGGTACAAATCGTTGGACTTTTTATCCTTGCACTAGCAGCGTCAGTATGCAATTTTTTGGTTCAAAAACATGTTTCTTATTCGTCCACTCTGCTCTCCGGAATGGCATTGTTCCTGTTTCTGGGGATATTGGGAAGCGCGGCCCACTACCTGTTTTTCAAACTGGCGAGGGATCGCACCCATCTGGCGCGTATGGTTGGTGTCTCCTATGCCCTTGGGATCTTCCTGCAGTTTCTAAATAACAATCTTGTGGATCTGGAAACTGCGGAAGCCTTGATACTTTCACTCTTTGCCCTTGTAGCGTTAGCGCTGTTGCTGAAGGCAGAAAGGCTTTGCCGCCAGGAAAACGCAGAAGCGGAAGAACTCCAGTCCCCCGCCATAGAGGATGATGGGAAGGGAACCCGAAAGAAGATCGCCGCCGGCGGACTCCTTGCACTGCTTGTCATCCTGATGGCATGTATCTTCAGTGCGCTGGACAACGCGGTCACCATGCATCATGCAGCAGGCACTGACATCGGGCAATGGCCGCGGCTTTTGCTGGCGGTAAGCGGCCTTTCTGCCGGCTTTCTTTTTGATATCCGAAAGCGGAAATTTATGGCCATGATGATGTACTGCGTCATGCTGATGTCCGTCATCTGTGTGGTAGTACTCAAGCTGGGCGGCCCGTTTTTGATCGGCCTGATCGTATTTTATCTTTCGGCTGGATTTTTTGTGGTATTCTTCACCACCAGCTTTCTGGATTTTGCCCGCCATATGCCCACGCCAGCGCTGTGGGCCGGTATGGGGCGCGCCATGAATAACGTGAGCGCCGCTTTGCTTACCAACGCCTCTGTAGCGTTGCTTGTTTCTGACAGCAATGGCATGGCATCCATCATTCTGGCACTGGTCCTGTTTGTGGCCGTCAGCGTAGTCATCTATCTTTATACAGCCTGGATGCCGGTTTCATCCGGCACCCCCAAGGATATCCCGACAGACCTGGACCCTCAGGAAGCGTTCCGTCTTTTGTCGGAGCTGTTTATCCTTACGCCCAAGGAAACCGAAGTATTTGACAAGCTGGTCAATTCAGAGGAAAGTATTCAGGAGATCGCAGATGGACTGTATCTATCCCGGCGAACCTGTCAGCGGCATATCGCGGCGATCTATGAGAAAGCGGGTGTAAAATCACGCATGGGATTGTACCAGCTCTACATAGAAAAACAGCGCAGGCTATGACAGTCAGAAAGGGATTCGGATGAAGAGGATTAAAATTACCGTTTTGCTGATTTTATTGTGCGTACTGGCGGGGTGTTCCCCAAAAGACACATCGCTTCGGGCCTATTGCACCGAAAGCCAGCAGGAATTTCTGGATCAGTCGCTGGAAGAGCTGCCGGTCGCGCTTACCTATCATCACAACGATAACATCCTGGGACGCTACGAAACGACGGATGAAGAAATCATCTCCGAAATCCTGCAGGCATTACGGGAAACGACCATTGTATCCAAAGCTTTCAGCGGCTCTACAGACAGCCGGATCCTGGAGTTTGAGACAGCGGATGGGGATACCTGCCTCTTCTGGTTTGATGAAAACCGGTTCCATGGCGCCGGCGGAACATCCTATGTGCTTTCCGGCGACGAGGAGATCTGGGATCTGGCGCGGAAAATTCAGGAAACATATCCGGAATACAGGGAAGCGATGGAGTAAAAAGGCAGATCGAAAAAGCCGGGTGTTCCTTGCTTGTATGCAGCTAAGGCCGCGTAAGCAGGGAACGCCCGGTTTATTTATATTCGTTTTTCAAACGAGAGGGAGCCTCGGGTTTGGCTTCATTTGTTCGCTTTCCCCTTCCACACAAAACTCAACCCTCTATTTCAGAAATTTCCGGATTTTTTTCAGAGCTGCCGCTATGGACTTCTGTACCGCCTGATAGCTGCACCCTTCCCGCACCGCAATCTCCTCATAGGTAAGCCCGTCAAAGAAATACATCTGCAGCCTTCTTTTCTGGACTTCCGGCAGCTGGTTGACGCCCTCCCGGAGCGCCTGCGTCTGCATGGATTCATAGACGGCGTCCTCCACCGGGGCCGGCTCCTGTGCCGAACGACGGCTCAGCAGCTCTTCGTTCAGCTCGGTCCAGTCAAGGTGCCTCTCCTGCTCGTTAAGGAAGGAGAGATCGTCCAACTCAAACCGGTCAAACACGGCATAGAGCTTCACATCCAGTTCCAGCCTGTGTGGTACGCCCTGGCCGTCCCTGAAAGATAGATAACATTTCCCGTCGATCATCGACAGGGTATAGGGGTTATACTTGTCCTTTCTTCTCTTTGGATGCCTGTCATCCATCTCTTTGTCCTCCAATCAATCGTTTTTGAGTGAATCAAAACGATTGACCGGTGGACTTCGGCAATGAAATCCGCCATGATACGCAAAAGCGCCCACAGCAAGATTGCTGTAGGCGCAAAGCGGCACTATGGGGCGGTTTGAATCGCAGCGGTTCGGTGGGGTGGCATAAAATGGCCGCAAAAATCCTGTAAGGTCTGATCGTAAGCCTGATAAGAAAAAACGCCGCCCTCCCGGTCGGAAGGCGGCTTGCGTTGTATGGTTCGCATACATGGACAGCCACCCGCCTGCGCTGTATTTCCGGCGTTTTTAACCTACGGAAATCTATACTAACAGGCGGGCGTCTCAGCTCGTGACTCGTCTGCGACTCATCTGCAACATATTTTTGGCCTCATCCGCGTCTCATTTCAGGCTCACCTCCGGCTGTCAGATAATCATATTCGGACATGTTTGTTTTATCCTCTGGATATGCGCCTCCGTGAGATGCCGCTTGATTCCTGTATAAAAGGCATTTGCAGTTCCTGCTCCCGATTGCTGGTAGAGCAGTATGGTCAAGTGCATATTCAGGCTACTGTTAAACGGGTCAAAGGCCAGTGCGGCTTTGGCCGCCTTGTGCGCATAGACATACTCGCCACACTCGGTCTAGCGTTCTATATACCGGCCGGCGAGCCGGAAATACAGGCCCTGATAGTATGTAATACTCGGGATAAAATAAATATTATCGGACAACCGTGGCAGAAGATTCCCGGAATACAGTCCGACGGCAGCTTCATACAGCCGATACCGCTTTTTCGGATTGTTCTCCATCTCGATACTGGAGCTGTTGACAAAGTGGCCTCTGAAAATCAGCAATGGGAATTTGAGCAGAAAAAAAGACGCTCACTGGCGTCATTTCGTGTTCCATATCAACCGCTTCAGGTTCAA
>NZ_NFJU01000046.1 GCF_002160025.1 Anaeromassilibacillus sp. An200 | reverse complement strand
CCTTGGTGGTATAGTCCCACTCCTCCGGCAGGGAGAGCATGAGGGAGAGAAGGCCCTTCGCTTTCAACGAGAGCGACTTGTCCCGCAGGTGATGGTTGGACATCACCGTGTAATCGCGGGTTTTCTCAATGCGGAATACCGCCATGTTGGATACCTCCTTCCGTTGATTTTGAAAAGTGTTCGTTTCGGCGGGTTTGCGCCCCCATATCGCCGCCCGGCCTCCCATGAGGGAAAGGATATGGGCGGCTGCGTTTGTGCCACCCACAGGCGAAAAAACAGGGGATTTCCCACCCTAAAACACACACTGGATTTTGGGGATAGAAAAAGGGCGGCTGTTAAAAAACAGCCGCCCAAAAGGGGGTCTAATACAAGTTATTTGCTATCCGGCAAGCCCGGAAACTGTTGATATTACGGGATTTTTTGAAAAGTTCTGTATCGCCATTCGTACCAGAATTTTCAGCCCTGAGCTTCACGGTTCAGGGCTTTTCTATTGCCCAATGGTCTGTACTCCCGTGTTCTCCGGGTAGAACGCCAGGATCGCATTCGCAGAAGAAACCTTGCTGCTGTAATCCAGATGGGTGTAGATGTTGGAAGTCGTTCCAATATCACTGTGCCCCAGCCATTCCTGGATTTCCTTCAAGCTGACGCCATTTGCGTAAAGCAGGCTGGCGCAGCTGTGCCCTTACGGTATAATTACGACAAACCGGAAAAGCCCCGTAAAATCAAGGCTTAATAGTGATAAGGTACTATTTAGCTTTGCGAGGGGCAGAGAACGGTGTGACCGCAATGGTCACGCCGTTTTTCTGCGTCCAGGGGTAGATTTCGCAACAACAGGCTCGGAAATCACAGGAATCTCTACATCATCCACGAAGTTGAAATAGATTTTTACCTTCTGTACCCGCTTGCCGCTGGATTTGTCCGGTGGAAACACCTCAATTTTCTTGATATACTCATTGACTATCGTAGGTGTCAATTCCGGCACATCCACATACTTCTGTGTCAAGGCTACAAAGGCATCCACATCTGCACTCATGGTTTCCTGTGTTTCCAGCCATTCTTCTGTCACTTCGATTTCGAGTTTTAACCGCTCCTGTTCTGCCTCGTAATCGGCGGTCATTTTCTTGTACCGCTCCTTACTCAGATCGCCCAGGACGAAATCCTCATAGAGTCGGGACAGAAGAACATCCAGGTCAGTCAGCCGCTTCCTGGCCTGCTCCACTCGCTTCCGATCTTCACGGATGCTGCGTTCCTGATCGGAACGGCGGCATTGCAGCCATTCTTCCTGAAAATCTTCCACATCCTGCCGGATATAGGCATTGACCGCACGGATGCGTTCCAACACCAGTTCTCGAAGTACATCTTCCCGGATATAGTGTGCAGAACAGGTGCCTCGGCCGCTTTTGTAGCTGGAGCATACATAATGGTCTTGCTTGCCGTCAAAGCTCTTGCAGGTAGCAAAGTGCAGCTTATTCCCGCAATCAGGACAGAACAGAAGCCCAGAAAACAATCCCTGCCGTTCCGCTTTTGTGGGACGGCGTTTGTTTTTTCGCAACTCCTGCACCCTGTCCCACTGAGCCTGAGAAACGATTGCTTCCTGCGTATCAGGGAAGATACACATATCTTCGATGGCATTGGGAATCCGCTTCTTCAGCTTATAGGACTTGGAATAGGTCTTGAAATTGCAGGTACAGCCGGTGTACTCCATCCGTTCCAGAATACCCGCAACCGATTGACCAATCCAATGGTAAGGGCGCTCCGGCATTTTCTTACGCTTTTTTGGGTCAGGATGGTCTTCCGACTGTTTGGCATACAGCGCCTTGGTAGTCAACACCTTATCCTTCTCCAGTATACGGGCAATCTGTTCCGGCCCCTTGCCGTCAATGGCCAAGTCAAAGATGCGCTTGACTACTGGGGCGGCATCCTCGTCAATGATCCAATGGTCTTTATCGGCAGGGTCAGTGCGATAACCATAGGGCGGTTTTCCCAGATGCTTTCCGCTGGTGCCTTTCTGCCGGAATACGACTCGGACTTTTTTGCTGGTGTCCCGTGGATACCATTCGTTGAACAAATTACGGATAGCGGCAAAGCCGTCGCTGTCGCCCCGCTCACTGTCCACACCATCATTGACGGCGATAAAACGCACATCGTAGCTGGGAAAAATGATGTCCGTGTACTGTCCAACGGTCAGGTAATCTCGGCCAAACCTACTAAGATCCTTGACCAGCCAGCAACCGACAAGCCCCTGCTTAACCAGTGCAAAGCCTTCCTGCACGCCGGGGCGGTCAAAATTGGTTCCCGTATATCCGTCATCCACCAGAATTTTCAGGTTGGTGTAGCCATGCTCGGCTGCGTACCGGGTTAAAAACTCTTTTTGATTCTGTATCGAATTTGATTCTCCATCCAGTGCATCCTCATTGCTGAGGCGGCAGTACAGGATGGTGATTTTCTGCTGATCCAACATAGCGTCCTCCTTTACGGTTGGGTCAGCTGACAGAATCGGTGTGCATGGTGATATTGTAGCATGAATTTGAGTCTGTGTCATGAACAAAGCGCCTCCTTATCCGAGAAAATGAGCCGTTTTACCTTGTGGGTAAGCGGCTCATTTCCGTCACATACAGTCTCCAGCAGATACCAGGTATTTCCGATTTTTCGTTCTACCGTACCTGTAAAAGGATTCATTAGGTTTTCCCAGCGTTTCCGGCATTCTTCCAGAAAATCAATCGGCGGTTCAAAAATCGGGTCAAAGCAGGATTCAATATCGATTTCAGCACAAGCGTTAATCAGCTTTTCCGAAGGAGAATCATCGAGCATCAGCTTATTGAGTTTTGTTGTCAGATTGGTCATAAGCAAAAATTCCTTTCTGTTAAAGTTCCATATCTTGCGATTTGCGGCGGGAAGGTTGATCGTGCTGCCTTGTTTGCCGGGTCCGGGTTAAAATGGCGTCAATAAAAGCCCGCACCTTTTCGGGTGCGAGCTTGATAGCTTCCAGATAGGGCTGTGCCTGTTCTTTCAGCGACTCATATCGCTGTTTCCAGACAGCGGCACTTTTTTGTGCGCTTTGCAGTTTTTCTTCCAAACGGCTGTTTTCCGCCTTGGCAAGAATCCCATTGACCGCATAATCCTTGAGCATACTGCACTCGGATGGGGTCAGAGTGATATTGCCGGTAATCGTCTTTTTCCCCAGGGAGCGGATTTCCTGTACGGTCATGGCGGCAGTGCGCTGTTCTTTTGTTTGCTTTTGCAGGGATTGCAGCTCCTTCTGCTTTTTCTCAACAGCAGCCTGTGCGGTGTCCAGTGCCTGCTCCGTCTGAGCGATTTGGGCGGTCACATCTTCCAGCCGCTGCTGCTCCTGTGCCACCTTGAACTGGGTCACAGTCAGATGTTCTTCAGTGCTGCCACGCTCTCCACGCTCCACATCGGTATATCCGGCAGCTTTCATATAGTTGAAGAAATCGTCTTGCAGGACACTGTACGATGTCCGCAGAACTTTCTTGCCCTTGGAGGTCAGAAGCGGATTGCCCTGTTCATCCAGAGCAACTTTGGATTCCCACTTTTTACTGCGGCTGACCTGCATAATGGTCTCCTTGACTGTACCTACAAGGGACTTATCCTTGCACCGCTTCGACCAGAGAATCTGTTTTTCCACCACCGGGACATAGACCACATGAAGGTGGTAGTGATACACATCCTGCCCCAGAGCTTCCGACATGGCTCGGTTGCGCTCATCGGCATGCATGACGGCAGAGAGGATATACTGCTCACCGCCCACGATCTCTACGGCAGCTTTGTATGCGTCGGTGTAGAATTGCTTGGCATATTCATATCCGCCGTGATTGTGAAAGTAAGCGGAGTTCACATCAAAAATCAGTTCCCCATATTTCACCGCATCGGCTTTCAGACCACGGGTGGAAATGACACCATCGGCAATCATCTGATCGAACATAGCGGCATAGCTGTCGGTGGGAGCCTTGAAGTGGATATTCCGGTAGGTTTGGGTAGTATCAATATCCTGGTTGGAGTAGCTGTCCTTTTCCCGTTCGTTATGCTCCTGCACCTTCGCCACATCACCAAGGGTGGGCAAGTCCTGGTTACGGGCAAAGGTGCGGTCGATTCCGTCGTTTCTGGCCATACAAATCAGCTCCTTTCTGTTGTGCGGCAGACGGCTGGGGGACGGGGATGCACTTCCTGCGGGAAGTGTAATAACCCACTATGACACTTTCATCCCGAAGGGCTGCAAAGTGCCGTGGGCTCTCCGAGGGGGAATTGCGGTCATTGCGATGACCGCTGCTGAACTGCCCGGAAACCGTCTGCATCGCTTCCTGTTGTTCAGCCTGGACAGCCGATGTTTTGCGAAACATCAGCCATCCGGCGGCAGCGAAAAATCGAATGTTTTCGCCACCTGTCCACAGCAATACTGCGGTATTGCCATGGGGACGGGAGATACGGATAACAGGAACGGCGGACATCATTTGTCCCTCCGCTTCTGCCATACGAGGTCATAGCCAAGGGCATCGGCAAGCTGTACCGCCTCTACATACCGCAGAGACTCCCGCTGGAGCTTGTTGGACAGGTTTGAAACGCTGTCGCTCCAGCCGTAATCCTCGGAAAGCCGGTCAACGACTTCCTGCATCGTGTAGCCGGAACGCACAATGTACGACTTGACTTCATTTCGCAAATTGGATTTCATAAAAAATACCTCATTCTTTCGTAAAGTTAGTTTGCCGTGGAGAACACACGCTGCACGGTACAGTTAATCTTAATTACTTCTCAAAAATCGCTCAGAACTGCGTTTGTGAAGAACTGTCCGCAACAGTACCCCATCGACTTTGCCATTAGGTGGGCTTGCAAACGAAACCGTGAAAATAGCCACCTTCCCGCATACCACCATCACCATTCTGTAAATCACCGAATAATGATTTGTGTTCTGATTATGGTAGTGTTTTTCACTGTTTGCACAACCATTGATTGGGAAGTGCGGATTTTAGAGCGCCCTCTGAGCCGAACAATAAAAAATGAACTTCTATTTTTTGCGTTCGTGTGTTCCTTCGTTCCACAGGCTGCACCCGATTAGGAACGCATGAACGCACGAACAGAAGGTTTTGAAGTTTCATTACAACTCCATAGGCGAGAGCAGAATATAAATGCCCATATATCCCCGGCACCGTTTTCCGCCGCCGATGTGTAGATTGCTGACCGGCTCCAAATGGTAGCGTTCAGCATTCTGGCTAAGCTGGTTTGCGAAGCTCTTTGGGGATAGTGGGTTTTCTGCGTTGTCCTCACACCACCGCTTATAGGCTGCATACAGATTTTTGGTGCTGGCTTCATAATCGGCCTTGAATGCCACATAACCCTCAGAATCGAGAAAGTCCAGAATGTTATTGGCATCCCGAACAGCGGAAGTGATATTGTCCTTGGCTCTCTGGCTGATGGTAAAGTGATAGCGATTGGCGATCAGCCGCCGCAGCCCCTCCAGCATCCAGAGGAAGATTCCCTCTTTTTCGGCAATCAGTTTTTCAGCAAGAAACGGGTCATCGAACCGATCCGCAGGCTTGTCTTTGGTGGTCAGAATGATCTGGCGGCGAAAGAAACCGTCGCTGCGGTCGTGAAGTGCAGTCAATGCCCCGTTGCCGAAGCATAGGAAGCGTACATAAAGCAGCCCTTGATAGCTCTGCTCTTTCTTCCGTTCCAAATCCATCCGCAGTTCTGCGGTCACGATAGATTTGACATAGTTGGTTTTGGTCAAGGCGTTCATGTCCAGATCATCGTCCACCATCAGCAGCTTACCCTCCAGATCGGCTCTGGCAAACCGATTAGTTTCTACCTTCTGAATGGAAGTGGTGTTCATGTTGAGCCCGAAAATGGCGTTCATCACCACACCGATCCGGCTTTTGCCCTCGCCTCCCTTGCCGATCAGCATGAGCATTTTCTGGCCCTTGGTGGAGGGGATTAGACAATAGCCCAGATACTCCTGCAAGGCGGGAATATCCTCCGGTTCCAACAGTTCTGAAAGGAAGTGCAGCCAGTGTTCCGGTGCAGGAGCATCTGCCCGATAAGACACCGGCAGGCGGTTACCGCAATACTCTTTTTCCTCTGTGAATGTACCGTCCAGAAAATAAGTGCCATTAGCCACATGGATACGGTCACATTGCAGGGGCAGAGGGTCTGCATATGCCGCCAGCTTCAACGCTTTGATTATCTGCTCCACCGTCTGTGCAACCTTGGCATGAAGCCAGGGCGAGATTTCCTCATAAATCGTGCGCTTCAATTTGCTCTCATCGGGCAATGGGCCATCCACAGTATAAAAGCGGTCGTTGATACAGCGCATGGAATGCTGGGACAGGAAATCCCGGCAGTATTCCGGTTCGACGATTTTCCCCTTATCATCAATCCAAACAGGGTTATTCATGGTATCGCTCCTCTCTCAGGCGGGTCTGTAATTTGCAGATGTATCCGTTTGCCGTTAGTTCACTCACGACTTCGCCTCGTTCATAGGAATCGCCTTGCAGCAGAATGTCCAGCTGATACTCTGCCCAGGGCAGACGGTGGCAGGCTTCCACAAACCGCTCGTCCAACACATCTTCCGGCGCTTGCGGTGCATATTGCCTTTCCCAATCCAGGAGCAACCGCCGATACTGGTTCAAAACAGAAAAGCACAGCTGCTCGTTCTCACGAAGCTGCTGTGCTTTGGTTTTGTGCTTTAATTTTTGGCGAATTGCTTCCGGCAAGGGCTTGTCCAGTGCAAGGTGAAAGTCCGATGCCAGTTTTCGGGCCGCATCATACAGCCGAAGGTCAAACAGTTTGGCGGTCAGGTCGATCACATCCCCATGCTCCCCACAGGCAAAACAGTGGTAGTGGTCATCCGATATATACAGGCTCGGATGACGGTCATTATGGAACGGACACAGTGCCATACCATAGTGATTGACGTCAATTCCATACGTTTGCGCTGCTTCCTGTGTGTTAATATTGGCTTTCACTACTTCAAACAGATTCATACATATTCCCTCCATTTCCTTTTTGATGGGGCAGTTTTCTCACCCCTCTGTATAGGTTATGGGGAAAACCGAAAAAAACAGGCTAATGGCATGACAAGGCATTTTCAAAAAACATGACAAGAATTTAATTGTGTGCTATTATAAAAATAAAAAAACATGACAGGAGGGAGAAGATGGATCAGATCATCAACCATGCGGTTTTGTCGCTGGATTTCTGGCAGGACACCGTGAACTATGAGGGGTGTACCATGCCCACAGGAACCATTGGTTGCGAGGTGCTGAACATCCCGGACAGTACCATTGAAAAACTGGATACTCCCTGCAATGTGCTGAACCAGCTGCTTCAGGGGATGAACACCGGTTCCGTGGATATGGAGCTGCTGCCGCAGGTGCAGCAGGCCGCTGGCGAGATCATCTCCTTTTTGCAGGCGACACCACCGTTCTCCCGCCTGAATCGGAGCTATTTTGAACAAAAACTTGCAGCCATCTTTTCCGAAGAATATATGGAGGACGCAAAAGCCTATTTGCAGCTTACGCAGCAGGAGCAGCTGATTTGTGCATTGACTGGTCAGCATAGCAAGGCAACCATGCTCGTCCGAATAGCGCAGGTGCTGGGGCATTTGAGCTATTCTCTGGGGCAATACAAGGAGGCTCTGACGAAATTTGCAGAGCGCTTGAATGAGCCAGATTATGACCGTACTCCGGACGGTTATGCTGCAATATTCGGACAGTTCTTCAAAGGTGAGCCAACTCTGTCGCTGGATAACCCGGCCTGGATGACCCTAACCAATGCTTCGGTGCAGTATGTATCCGCCGTTCGGCCTGGAAAGACGGAGCCACAGTTGGTCAAGCGGATGCACTATGTCTCCTTTGTGGGAATGTTCCGTTCCGATCTGTTTGAGGGGCTTTGTGTGGGCCATGCACCTAAGAAATGCCCCATCTGCGGTAGATGGTTTCTTACCATTGATGCACGGCATACCAAATACTGCGGTGGTCTGGCCCCCGGCGACCAGCGGGGACGGACTTGCCGACAAATCGGCAATCTGAGAGGCCGGGAGCAGCGGGAGCTTGCAGACGATCACCCCATCAAGGCCATTTATACCCGCCGGATGAACACCATCCTGCAAAGCACCCGCCGTGGAAAGCTGGATGAAGAAACGGCAGCAGCTATGAAAAAGCTGGCAAAAGATAAGATGCTCCGTGCACTCTCTGATCAGCGCTATGCCAGCACTGTCTATGAGCAGGAAATGACCCAAGATGCACTTTTGAAGGCCGTACAAAAGAAATAAGTAGCAAAATATCAGAAAGGTGGTGAGGGAAAATGGATACAGCGTGGACATGGGAGCTGTCCGGCTACTGTGCCAAATACAGCTTTCTGACGGAACCCAAGGGCTTGACCATGCGGGAAGTGGAACGCATCTTTCAGCTTGACCCCGAACCGCCTGTCCATGAAAATCTGAATGATTATATCATTAAGGCTGTGCAGAGCCGTAATTTGCGCTGGTTTTCCTTTTTCCTGCACCACTATGAAAATCGGCTTAATAGTCGTGTTCGCCGTTTCCTGCTGCGGGAAGGGCTGGATCGCTATGACCCGGAACACTTTTTGGACTACAAAATGGAATGTGTGCTTGCCATGTTGGACTGTCTCCGGGAATACGATCCCGCACAAGGGGCAGATTTCCTGACCTATGCCTACCATTTTATCGGGAACGCCCTTTTGACCTGCCGGATGCAGGAAGAGGCCGGTTCCTTTGAAAATGTGGATGAGTACAAAGCTGTGCGCGGGATTGCTTGGCTCTATAATCAATCCGGTCAGTCTGAACAGGCGGCGATCCAAAAATATGCCCAGAAAAACGGCTGTGCCGAGGAAACCGCAGCAAAGTTTTTGGCATTGGCCAAGCAAAATCGCAGCCGTGTTCCGTTTTATCAGACCATTCAGGATGAGGACAGCGAAGAAACCGGCGAGGATGTCAGCCGGGATGACCATTGGGACTATGCGGAGATTCTATGGAACGGCATCCAGGCGGAAGCTGTCCGAGAAGCGTTTGAAAAGCTGAATTACCGGGAGCAGATACTTTTGGAAAAGAGAAACGCCATCTGTATGACCTGTGGTAGGGTCAGTCCCATCAGCACCCGGTTGACCTTTGAAGAACTGGCAGTCCTCTTTGAGGGCAGCACAGCCAGTGGTGCAGAACGGGCCTATCGTAAAGCCGTGGAGCATTTGGCCTGTCTGCTGACAGAAGCCGGAGTGCTTCACATGATCCGGCTGAAACGCAAATCTCAGACCAAACGCAAAAAGAAAATCGCCGCCGCTGTCTACCTGTATCAGGTGGACAACGACGGCGAGTGGGGCGAGATTTCGTTTGATTTTGAAGCCAACATCGCAGAGATTGTGCGACTGGCGGAATGGGATACAACGGTAAGCAAGAAATTTGCAAAGGAAATCATCCAATCTCTGCTTTCTCCAAAAAAAGTTTCATTTGTAAACGACAATACGGTTGTGATTTCTTGATGGGATCGGTGTGTACTTACAAGTTACTATTTTTACCAGGTGATTTCTCCAGCTGCGTATTGCGATAGAGTTGGTCAGCAAACTCCAGAATGGTTTCTTTTAACTCCAATGATTGCAGGTACTGATTGGGCAACTGCTTCAGTCCAAGGGAGGCTCCCAGCAAATTTCCTGTCACTGCACCGGTGGAATCGCTATCTCCGTTGTGGTTGACCGCTGCACAGAGTGCTTTTCCGAAGTTGTACCGATAGCGGATGGCGCAGTAGACCGCAATGGCCAGCGTTTCTTCTGCCACCCAACCCTCACCCAAAGAAGCTATGGCGATTGTATCGTCAATTTTTTCGTTTGCAAGCAAAATTGCCCGCTCTACCAGTTCCTCCAACACTGCATATTCTTGTGGCGCAAAGGAAAATTTCTTTTTTGCCCACACCAGTCCACTACGAATTGTCTCGACCAGCTCTGTTTTTTCGCCATGAGATAGCCTCGAAATGCACCAGGCTAAAATTCCCGCCGGAAGATACCCCAGAACATGACCATGCGTTTGTGCGGCAACAGTTGCAGCCAGTGTTCCGGCTGTATCAGGCTTGGCAAAGAAAAGACCAATGGGTGCCACACGCATCACTCCGCCACAACCCTTGCTTTGATTGATGGCGTTAGTAATAGAACCAACCCGCCCGGATTCAAGGGCATCCAGGCAGGTGTTACCCGGTGCCCGTCTTTGGTACAGTTCCGGCAAAGAAAGAAGCTGGGATGTGTGAATCTTATTTGGTGAAAATGGTTTCGTTTGGGTAATCAACCAGTCCTGATAACTGGCGGAAATACACGATGGGCAGGATAAAATAGGGTCACTCTGCTGGCATGTACGCAGTAAACCCTCGGCAGTGAACAGTGTCATTTGGGTGTCGTCGGAAATCAATGCCATCCCATCTGTACATTCATAATCTCGAATACCATCTGCGCCATAGCGTGCCCGGATTTCCTCCAACGTCAGAAATTCCACCGTATAGCCAAGCGCATCCCCAGCAGCCCCTCCTACGAGACAGCCTCGATACCGATCCCGCATACTTTTTTCATAGATAAATATCTGCATTGATCAGACCTTCCTTTCGTATGTCCGGACATGATACCATCCTATACTGGCGTAATCCATCCCCGTTCTATAAGCACCTGTTTGCGCTGCTGCAAAATGGTTCTTTGTGCCATCTCTATATCCTTTGTGTTAGCAGAACCGGAAAATTGGCTGCACATCGCTTGGAGTGTCTGTACTCGCTCCGGTGTCACCAGCTGTAAAATGCGTTCTTTTACAGCTGAGCTTGCCCCTGTTAACGCCAAAGCCAGTGTTTCATCTTGGATTTGAGAAAACAGTATTGCGGCATATGGTTTTGAAAATCCTGCCAGCTGGTCAAATTGAGGAACATGGGAAACAGCCCGCTCGTTCCCTAAAGAAATTTGATGATTGCAGCACATAAAAAGAATACCTCCTCTGAAAGTGCAGCCTATGACAAGCTCAGAACTCCGCATTACACGATAAAAGCAAAAGGTGGGATGAAGCCATGCCGCCTTGATTACCCTTTGCGAATCAGAGCGTGATCCAAAATCTGATAGGGCATACTGCCGACCTCGGAAAAATCGTGGCTGACATCATAGGCGTAACCGGTAGCCCACTGTTCGCCCATTTGTGCTCTTTCGTCCTCCCACTCCTCTGGATAGTCCATATCTACAGCCAACATGGTTACAAGCAGTCCCCAAACTGTTTCATTGTAGACAGCGTAGTAGACATGAGCGTGGTATTCCGCTTCGATTTTCTCAACGGCACGGCTTACCTTTGCCTCCTGACTGATTTCGTAATGCAGTACTGCGTTGTCTGCCACTTTGCGAGCAAAGTATCGTTTTCCGGTTTTGTAGCCTTCCACAACGGCTGGATCAAGTCCCTGACCGTGTAAAAGCTCCAATCGGCACATAGCCTCGTTTCTGATTTTATCGTTGTAATCCATAAAAAACTCCTTTCCGTTACTCATACGGTTCACTGATGGTTGGCTATAGTCAGTATAGCATCCGAATATCTGGAATAACGACAATAGTTTGTCATGGTAATTTGCACGACTTCTGCGATGCAAATAGTCTGGGGTGCTTATGAATATTAAAACGACATACTGTTGTCTTTATTGTTGATTGTATATATGCTACGATACAGTCAAACACATTCGTTAGTGAAAAAAGGAGCGTTATGGTTATGCAAATTACACTGGATGCAGGGTATTTATCATCACGGCTGTTATGCAGTCAGGAAGCGAAGCTGGAGTGTATGGAAACCGTCAAACAGTTATGGACACTCAACCAACTCGTCCGTAAAGAGGGGGTGATGGCTATGAGTGAGTTTGCAGATGTGGTGGATGACTCGTTCCTGAGTGCTGCAATGCACACCGCAACAGCCCATACAGAACACCTGGAAAGTATACTGTATGCCAGCCTGATTTCAGGTGATTATTACGGAAAAGACTTTTTGAAAAATCTTCTGATTGTATGTGGACTGCCTGCACTTTGTGAGGGGATTTCTTCCAAGGAATTGATTGCACGACTGCAAGGGTGGTTTGGTATGGACTTCCTTCCATTCTATCACAGTGAAATAGAGCAATTTTATATCAGGATGGCAAAACCTCAAAAACGAGAACAGTCCCTGATTTTGGAGTTTGATGCCTTTCTGACACTCCCGCAGGCCATTTTTGATGTCGTGTGTAATGCACTGGTATTGGGCGAAGGGATGGATTTACACGACCTGGCCCTTGCACTCAAAGGTGGTGGGGATGCTGTTTGCCAGCGATTTTACAAAAACCTTACTGGATATGGTCAAGCGGTACTGCAAGCCCACGGACAGTTCATGGAATATCCACGAAAAATAGATATAGAGACAGCACAAAGAAAAATCATCAGCGGGACACAGCATATCTGCCAGGAGGTTGAGAGAAATGAGTAAACGTAGCATTTCAAAGGTGAGTCGGATTCTTTCTGTCTATTACTTACTGCTTCAATGCGAAG
Source organism: Anaeromassilibacillus sp. An200 (assembly GCF_002160025.1). GTDB lineage: Bacteria > Bacillota > Clostridia > Oscillospirales > Acutalibacteraceae > Caccousia > Caccousia stercoris. The sequence goes on along the minus strand of NZ_NFJU01000046.1, from coordinate 5,344 downwards.
AAGTGTCCTGGCAGGAGTTTGCCCCCCTGTCTCACTGTAAAAAGACTATACAGCGAGACATTGCACTGATTTGTCAAGCAGGTGCGGTCAGTGTTCGCTTTGATCGAGTTAGAAAAGCCTATGTGATGGAGGATAAGACATTGAAGGCACCTGTATGTGTGGAAAACAAGGCACAGGCAAGGCAGATTCAAAAATTGCACCGTTTGCTTCGTGCACTACAGGAAATGCCAGAGGAGGATTGCGACCTCTGGTATCGAAGTGCCTTCCCTGAAGTGTCCAACCGCACTATGCAGCGGGATTTTGCAGAGCTGAACAAGCTGGACTTTGAAATTCGCTATGAACGGGATCTTTTGGTGCTGGGGTATGACAGCGGGGAAGAGCACCCACCTGGACGGTATCTGTCAGACAGACCGGACTGCTTCTCATTGAGTACCATGCAGGAACTATAATGACATTATTTTGGATTTATAACATATCCCGGCAGAGCAATCTACACCTCTGCCGGGATATGTTATAATCTTCTGTTTTTTAATCGCTCAGGGGAAGTTTCAAAAATCAAAGCATATATCCAGTGTGTCCGTTCTGGATAGAAGGAACTACAATTTTTGCCTTCAACGCCTCGCTTATCGGCAATTTCTTTAACATTTCTGCATTTTCAGTGTGAATGGGGATAATTTGCTTTGTTGGATTGACTTCTGTGATAATATCAGCAATCAATTCTGCTGTGGCGTGACCACTGGTGTGCTTACAAACAGCGTGGTATTTGTGGCAAAATGCAGCCAGTTGGGGGTTATATGCCGAGCGTTTCGGGTCAAGATACCCCTCCCACATAGAGTAGAGCAGAACCGGGTTGCAATCCTGAAACTTTTTCAACCATACTTCATATCCCTCCCGCTCTTTTATAATACAAAGAAAACCAAATTTCCGCATATAGTCTTCTTGTGTTCCGCGAAATCCATTTTTATTCAGCTCTTTACCAAACTGAATGGGCCACACAGTGCTAAAGCGGTAAAAATCATCCTCCACACCCGCTGTTTCCGAAAAGGTCTTGAGCTGAGAAACAACATAGTGGTTAGCAAACATCTTTATTCTGTTTGCCTTTGCAGCATGATAAAAGCTGGCCAGTGTGTCCAGATTTGTGGAAGAGCAGAGCAGGAAAATGTGACGGCGTTTTTTGAAAAATATGGTAGCCCAGCTTTGAAGCTCTTGTTCGGTAAAAATGCGTTCGTTCATTCGACTGAGCATAGTACCCTCGATGATAAGGGTGTCTATTTTTCTTTGTCCATTCTGACATATCCGCTCACGAATGGTAGTAAGCGGATCTCCAGCTTTATTTTGCATGGAATGACCGTGTCCACGGAAATCTCCGGTATGCAAAATGGTTGTGTCATCGGTTTCAATCAGAAACATGAATGCCTCATAGGCGGAGTGGTCGACACGATATGGTGTGACCCGAATGTCGTGTGTGACAGTCACACTGACCCCATCCTGTAGTTCATGGAGTGTTTCTCCATGCAGAAGTGCCGCCATATTCTGATGATCCAGGGTTTGGTGAATATTCAACAGGATTTTCTTGGCGATACTGCCCAGATAGAGCGGGACATTGGGCAGAATGCGGTGCATTCTGCCCACATGGTCGCCGTGATAATGGGTGAAGAACACTCCATCAAAACAGGGCGTTCCTCTGGAAAGTCCTTCAATCTCAATCGGCTCATGCTCACTGCCTGGAAGATTTTCTCCAAAATCAATGGCAATTCTGCTGTGCGCTGTTTCGATGACAACCACGTTCCCGCCAATCTGGTCTGCGTGATAGGTAGTGATTTTTGTCATTCCGTGTCTCCCTGCAAATCTTGTGAAAAGAGTGGCACAAGAATATGGTTGTAACAAACAGATTCCTTCAGATCCTTCAGCACAGGGCAATCAATATTCTGGATAATCCATTTAAATGTGATATCTTGAATATCTGCCGTATTAGCACCGGACGGGGAAATGTAGATGATTTTAATGGCCTTTTCCCAGTCCTCTGGATTTGTGTTCTGAAGGATACACGCAATGGTGTGGAAATATTTTTCAGTTCCATGAATATAGTTTTTCTTTTGATATGCGTGCGTGTCTTCCACAAGTCTATCTCGAACGACCTCTGTACAGACAGCTTTACGGTGTATGCTGTTTTTTGTCAGCTTCTCACTGAGATAGCTCTTCAAAACGGTATAGGGATGTTCCTTTTCTGGCATGTATTTGATCTTTAAGATTCTACAGAGTAGATGCAACAAGTCGGTGCCCTTTTTAGGGTTATCTTTATCAATCCACTTTCTATATGTTTCAATTTGCGCTGATTCAAGGCTTCCCTGCGTGGTTTTCAGTTCCACAAACAGTACATTTTCCTTCGTCATTACCACATAGTCTACCTTTTTTCCACGGTTGTTATCTTCTTGTATTTCATTTCCTTTTGCGTATCCGATGGACATCTCTTTTGTAATCAGCGTTGCTTTCTGTCCTGTTGCAGCCTCGATGATCGCCGGAATATACGGGGTCAGGAGCATATCAAGAATAACCTCTGCCTTGATGTTGGGTGTGTAAAAATCCTGAATTGTGTGTGCTACAACCAGATTTTCAAAAGCAGACAGTTCTTTCAGTTTGTCCATGCTATGAACTCCTTTCACTTCTCACAGTAAAAATTTTCTATTTTATTATACCGTTTTACTCGACAAGATACAAGAAATTTCACTATGACAAACTGTATGTCCATGTGTGTGATTTCTGTGTGTTATACTATCTGCATAAACAATATGCCAAGCAATCAGAACGGAGGGTTTTATATGTGGGATTTGTTAGGGCTGTGTTTGATTATTGCAGTATTTGCTTTCATTTTTTGCTACAATGGGTGGCTGAAAGAACACTACGGTGTCTCGGCGTTTACACCAGGTCGTATGATTGTAGGGACAGTAGATACATTCATTTGGATACTGCTGTTTGATGCAGATTCTGTGTGGGAAGCACTTCCTGGCATAGCAGTGGCTGGGATTATTTTACTGCTCTTACTGGGTGTCAATTATCAGCAGGTGAAAAACAGACGACAGGCAGTCATTATGACGCTATGGCATCTGGTGTGCGGTTTGGCGATCATCATGGTTTGGTATGAATGTGGACGGAACAGAAAGAAACGGAAGTGAAGATATTTTCTGCCAACATACCACAAAACATTACTATTTTCACTTTGATATACTCATATATCAATACGACATACAGTTGTCTGTTTGTTAAAATGAGTTATGCTATACTTCTATTCGCACGAAAAACGAATTAAACATGGAGGGAATACTATGAAAGAGAATATGGAAGTTTTAATCATCAATCACGGCAAAACGACCAAAGTGTTGTTGAAAAATTATCCCGACCTTTATCAGCGTATCCAAACGGTGGAAAAATATTACAATGTGGACATCGTTGCCTGTACCTATCAACCAGCGGCAGGAAATCTTCTTACAATGAAGTACCAGCGTGCAGTGCAGAGCGTAGCGTTACAGCCAAAGGCCAAAAATTGTTGTAAATCACCGACAGGCGATGGACATCATACATTGCATCGCAAGGTATCCTGAACTTGTACATCTTGTAACCACACAAAAACTCCCGTCTGATTTCCACGGTGGAACCAGACGGGAGTTTCGTATGCACCCGAAATCCGTCAGCTAACAGATGATAAGTCATTTACTTCCTTATCACTGTTAAACCAAGGGTTTTGAGGTTTTCAGTTTGATTTTTTAATCCTTTTCCACACCTAAAAGTCATGCTGAAAAAAGTCGAATTATAGGGGGTGTTACATTAACGACAAATGAATAGCAGAAAGCTGTTCAAAACCTTTTGATTCCACAAACAACAGAATATTTGATTTAGGCGGAGCCGTCACTTTTTCAAGTGGCGGCTTTTGTCATTTCTTGAGCTTCTGTGCAAGCACATGACAACGCCAATCAGAACGGAGGTGACTGTTATGAACACGCAAATTATCGCCATCGCCAACCAGAAAGGCGGCGTTGGCAAAACAACGACCTGTGCCAATTTGGGGATTGGGCTGGCGCAAGCTGGGAAGAAAGTGCTGCTGATTGATGGGGACCCGCAAGGCAGCCTGACCATCAGCCTGGGAAACCCTCGGCCGGACAAGCTGCCCTTTACCCTGTCTGACGCGATGGGCCGTATCCTGATGGACGAGCCGCTGCGTCCTGGCGAGGGCATCCTGCACCACCCGGAGGGGGTTGACCTGATGCCCGCCGACATCCAGCTCTCCGGCATGGAGGTCTCCCTGGTGAATGCCATGAGCCGCGAGACCATCTTGCGGCAATACCTGGACACACTCAAGGGACAATACTCCCACATCCTGATTGACTGTCAGCCCTCCCTGGGTATGCTCACGGTCAATGCCCTGGCAGCCGCCAACAGGGTTATAATCCCCGTCCAGGCGGAGTATCTGCCCGCAAAGGGTCTGGAACAGCTGCTCCAGACCGTAAATAAGGTGAAGCGGCAGATCAACCCCAAGCTCCAGATTGACGGTATCCTGCTGACCATGGTGGACAATCGCACCAACTTTGCCAAAGAGATTGCCACCCTGCTGCGGGACACCTACGGCAGTAAAATCAAAGTTTTCGGCACCGAGATTCCCCCGTCTGTCAAGGCAAAGGAAGCCAGTGCTGAGGGCAAGAGCATCTTTGCCCACGACCCCAAAGGCAAGGTGGCCGAGGGGTACAAAAATCTGACCCAGGAGGTGATGAAACTTGAAAAGCAGCGCGAAAAAAGTAGAGCTGGCCTCGGTAGATGATCTGTTCTCCACCGAAGAAAGCCGTGCCGATGCCCAGCGGGAAAAGGTGCTGGAAATTCCACTGTCCGAGCTGCACCCGTTTAAGGATCACCCCTTCAAAGTCAAGGATGACGAGGCCATGATGGAGACCGCAGACAGTGTGCGGCAGTACGGTGTGCTAGTTCCGGCGATTGCCCGACCTGACCCGGAGGGCGGCTATGAGCTGGTAGCCGGACACAGGCGGCACCGAGCCAGTGAGCTTGCCGGGAAAGAGACCATGCCGGTCATTGTCCGGGATTTGGATGATGATGCCGCCACCATCATCATGGTGGACAGTAACCTCCAGCGGGAAAGCCTGCTCCCCAGCGAAAGGGCTTTTGCCTACAAGATGAAGCTGGAGGCCATGAAGCACCAAGGTTCCAGAACGGATTTAACTTCGGCCCAAGTTGGAGCTGTTGACAAAGTGGCCTCTGAAAATCAGCAATGGGAATTTGAGCAGAAAAAAAGACGCTCACTGGCGTCATTTCGTGTTCCATATCAACCGCTTCAGGTTCA
>NZ_NFJU01000045.1 GCF_002160025.1 Anaeromassilibacillus sp. An200 | reverse complement strand
CGCGAAAATACGCCTGACATTTCGCTCCTTTTTCCCTTTGGGTTCTTGTTTACAAACCAAAAAACTGCTCTGGCTTGATTGCCGGAGCAGGTTTTTCTACAAGCTGAGGGCTCCGCTTCCTGCGGAGCCCTTTTTTCTGTTCTATTGGGAAAATCACCCAAGAATATACACATTCATGTTGCGCACGCCAATCTGATAGCACTCGCCCAGCGTATCATAATACAGATCCGCGATGATGGTGTTGCGCATGCACGCTCCGCCTGTATCGGCAGCCACAGCGTAGCCGTAAACCACTTTTCCGTCCGGGGAGCAGATGAACAGCTTCGTGCCGTAAGGAATGATGTTCGGGTTGACCGCCACGCGGCCAAACGCCGCCGGAGCACCCGTGGCCGTGATGCCGCCGCCCGTGTAAGCGGAGCATTTGCCGGTGAGCAGCTTGGTGTAGTTCACCTGGTTGCCGTTCTGGTCATAAACGGTGCCGTCGCTCTCGATCGTCGCGTAGCCGTTCGGATCCTTTGTGCCCACGCGGCTGACCTGGTTGACAGCCTCCTTGAGCACGGTGGAGGAAAGCACGGTGCTCTCCGTCACCACGCCATCCACAATCTTGTTGCGGCGCGTTACCTCCTGCACACCGTCCTGCCCCTGCACGTCCACGCGGGTTACGCCGCGCGGCAGGGAGGAATCGTTCGTCACCGTCTCGGTGAAGGGAATCGCTTCCTCAGCGGTAACCTCTTCATACTTCACACGCTGAACGGTTACATCCGTATCGGCGGTGATCTTCGTGGTGAGCTCCGGCGTGACCACGTCATCCTTGCCAAGCTTGATCCCCTGCTCCGCGAGCAGAGCGGACACGGTGGTGTCCTCCACAAGCAGGTCCTTTGTCTCGCCGTCGGCGGTGAACTTCACGGCATGCTGCCGTGTCACCTCAATCACCATGTCCGCGGAAACCTGCTTCGTGGCGGGAGCCGTCAGCTTGTCGTTGGCATCCACGGTGACGCCGCACGCCTTGAGCGCGTCGGCAATCGTCTGGCCCTCATACACGACGGTGGACTTTGCCATCCCATCGGCCACAACCGTGACGGTGTGTGCGCTTGTCAGGTGGATGGAAAGCTCGCCTGTGGTGTTGTTGGCTGCGACGGAAATGCGATCCGCCTCATCCACCGCAAGGCCCATCGAGATGAGCTGCGCGCGGGTGTCCTGAATCGTCTCCAGAGAGCCGGTCAGGCTTCCCGTGTAGGTTTCCCCGTTGTAATACACCGTAACCTTGCGGGCAGCCGCCATGACGGTGGTGACGGAACTGACCGTGATGACAATCATCACCGCGAGTGCCGTCAGCTTTTTGACGGGGGTTTTTCCCCAGGCTCTGCCAAGTGTTCTTCGCAGAGCAGCTTTGTTCCAATTTCTCATTGCTTCACCTTTTTTGCCGCGCCGGTTAAAATTTGACGCCCGGAACCGAACGTCACCGCCGCCGCGCCCAATCGGGAGTTGCGCTGATGTGGCCTATTATATGCGACAACCCGCAGACTGTCAAAAATTCAACACCCCCGTTTTTTGACCATTATGACGAAATCTTCCTTTTCTATTTTTCTTTTAAGGAATAATCAAGCCAAATTCTCCGCGTTCCTGCGGAAAAAGAACGTCCGTTTTCTGTGCAGTTTGCAAGAAACTAAAGATTACACCGTTGTAACCTTCGTAACAAAGCGGTTTCAACTTCCTGTTTTTTCCAGTGTATAATCCCCGAAACCCGCATGAATCCTGGATTTTTTTAAAACCCCTGTATACAGGAAATCTGTCGAAAAGTTCTTGGATTTTCCTCCTGCACGCCCCCTTTTTCCCTTGAATTGTTACAAACGGAATCCGCCTTGTAAACTCTCGTGATAATCTATATATAATAAGGAAAAGGGAGCGGTCTTTTCCACGCCCGCGTCATGCGGATCACCTTTACATTTTAAAAGGAGTATGTTAAAATAATAACGCTTTTCAGGACAAGCCGGGGGACCTTCCCCGTTTCAGAAATGAGCAGGCACACCGCCTGCCGGAACATGCTAAGGAGGTTTTGCTTACCATGTACAATGTACGCAAGGTTACAGAGGATCTCTTCTGGGTTGGCGCGAACGATCACCGTCTCCACCTCTTTGAAAACATCCACCCTATTCCGCGTGGGGTCTCGTACAACGCTTATGTGCTGACGGATGAACAAACTGTCCTGTTCGATACGGTGGACTGGTCCGCCTGCCGCCAGCTGCTGGAAAATCTCGATCACGTCCTCGCGGGCCGTCCGCTCGACTATCTGGTGATCCACCACATGGAGCCGGATCACGGCGCTTCCATCCAGGAAATCCTGCTGCGCTATCCGCAGGTGAAGGTGATTTCCTCCGCGAAGGCCTTCACGATGATGAAGCAGTTCGGCTTCTCCACCGGCGACCATGAGTGCGTCGAGGTCAAGGAAGGCTCGACCCTGAGCTTCGGGAAGCATTCCCTCACCTTCCTCTCCGCCCCGATGGTGCACTGGCCGGAGGTTCTTGTTTCCCTCGACACCACAAACGGCGCGCTCTTCTCCGCGGACGCCTTCGGCTCCTTCGGCGCGCTGGACGGCGCCCTCTTTGCCGACGAGGTGAACTTTGACCGCGACTGGATCGACGATGCCCGCCGCTACTATACCAATATTGTGGGCAAGTACGGCCCGCAGGTGCAGGCCCTGCTGAAGAAGGCTTCCGGCCTGCTGGATCAGATCAAATTTATCTGCCCGCTGCATGGTCCCGTGTGGAGAGAGAATCTCTCCTATTTCGTGGAGAAGCACGACCTTTGGAGCCGCTATGAGCCCGAGGATCGCGGTGTGCTGATCGCCTACGCTTCCATGTACGGCAACACCGAGGAGGCGGCACAGGGCCTTGCCACCCGCCTGTATGAGCGCGGCGTGAAAAACGTTGTGGTGCACGACGTCTCCAACAGCCATGTTTCCTATCTCATTGCGGACGCGTTCCGCCTGAGCCACATCGTGCTGGCTTCCGTGACGTACAATCTCGGCATTTATCCGGTGATGCACAACTTTATCTCCGACATGAAGGCCCTGAACCTGCAAAACCGCACCGTAGGCCTGATCGAAAACGGCACCTGGGCGATCAAGTCCGGCGAGCTCATGCAGAAGGAGCTCGAGGGCATGAAGAACATGACCGTCCTGCCGGACAAGCTGACGCTCACTTCCTCGCTGCCCGCCGAGCGCGCCTGCGACCTTGACGCTTTCGCGGACGCTCTGGCTGCTTCTGTCAAGGGATAATAAGCGAGCGTGACCAGACGCCCGATGCGAACCGTTCGGAAAAAATCGCTCCGCTGTTTTTCCTGGCTTTTTGGTGCTTCGCGCGGCTTCTTAAAAGGGGGGCTCTGCCCCCTCAACCCCCGCCGCCTTTTGTAAAAGGCGGGCGAAAACTTCAAGCAAAAAACCGGCCCTCCTTCGCGGGAGGGCCGGTTTTTTGATCAGAGGAGCGGAAGTGTCAGCACAAACTCTGTGCCGCATCCAAGCGCCGGGTGCGCGGAGAGTGCGATCGTACCGCCGTGCAGCGCGACAATCCGCCGTGTGATGGACAATCCCAGCCCGCTGCCGCCGCTGCTGCGCGCGTCGCTGCCGACAACAAAGGGCTCAAAAATGGTCTGCATCTGCTTGGGCGGGATCCCGCTGCCGTTGTCCGCCACAGTGACGACAGCCGTTTTGCCGCCGCCGCGCAGGCTGACGGCCAGAAGCGTTCCCAGACGGTTGTGGCGCAGGGAGTTGGAGAGAAGGTTATCGAGCACACGGGTGAACTGGAACGGATCGAGCGCGCAGAACAGCGGCGTTTCCGGGATGGACACCTCCAGCGTAAAGCCCGCCAGATCAATCTCCCCGTATTTTCCGGCCAGATAGACGCGCAGGAATTCGCACAGATCGGTGCGCTCCGTGTGCAGTACAAACGCCGGATGCTCCACCTTCGCGTATTCATGGAAGGCGTTGACCAGCCCGGTGAGCGCCTGTGTGCGGCTGCGGATGGCTTCCAGGCAGCGCGGCTGATCCTCGGGCGGGATTTTTCCGGCGGCGAGCGCGTCCGCATAGCCCGCGATCACCGTGACGGGCGTTTTGATGTCGTGAGAGATATCGGCAATCATGCGCTGGCGGTCGCGGTCAAGCCGTTCCCGTTCCCGCTCGCTCTCCGCAAGCCGGTCGGAGAGCATGTCGAAGGTTTCTCCGATGCGCCTCAGCTCGCGCACATCCGTGCAGTTCCCCACGCGCACGGATCGTCCCTCCACCTGCGCCAGCATCGCGTCGTGCAATCGATCCAGCGGAAGGCGGATCGCGCGGCGGATCCGCCCGGCGAAGAACGCCCCCGCCAGCACGGAGACAGGCAGGAGCAGCAGCCACACGCGCCATGAAGCCTGATAAGCCTGATAGGTGGTCTGTTCATCCGGAAAGGCGGTGCTCATGAGAAGGACGCGCGCCTCCCCATCCGTATTTTTAAAGGAGAATTGGGAGAGAGAAGCGCGCGCGGGCCACATCCCGGCCAGGATGGCGTATTCGCGCCGGGTATATTGTTCCCGCCCGTCCCCCAGGCCGCCGGAAACCACGCGCAGGCTGCTGTCCAGCTCCATCTCTTCGCTGCCGCCATCCTCCGTGTAGCGGGTGACACGGTACCGCGCCGGGCCGTCCCCGCCCTGGATGGGGTAAGCTTCCACATAGGAGCCGGAGCTGTAGTCGCTGACGCAGGAAAGCTCCCCCTGTGTCAGCGAGCCGAGGGCTTCCTCCGAACTCCAGATGCTTTCGCCATCCGGCGTGAGCACGGCGAAACCGTCCTCATTGCCGAGATAGGCGCGCAGAGCATTATAGTTCCCCTGCTTTAGCCGGCTGTCCGCAAGCAGCTGTTCCCAGTCCGTGATGCTGTAGATCCGGTCAATGCAGGAGCTCCACAGCCAATACACGCCCCCCGCCGCGACGGCCAGCGTCAGGGCGAACAGCAGGAAGCTTTTCCCCAGCAGAGCGGACAGCCCGCGCTCCCTACGCTTCAATTTTATATCCCAGCCCGCGGATCGTGATGATATGGCGCGGGTTCCTGGGATCCTCCTCCAGCTTCTCCCGGAGCTTGGAGATATGTACCATCATCGTGTTGTCGCTGCTCTCAAAGTATTCCCCGGAAACGCCTTCATAAAGCTGTGCCTTTGTGAAGATGCGCCCGGGCGATCGCATGAGCAGGGCGAGGATTTTATACTCCGTCGGTGTGAGAGGGATCGGCTCGCCGCCCCGGCGCAGCTCACAGCGCGCGACATCAAGCGTCAGATCGCCCACCGTGAGCAGATCCCCGCCGCGCCCCGCCCGGCGCAGCTGCGCTTTGACGCGGGCAACCACCTCCATCGGGTTGAAGGGCTTGGCGATATAGTCGTCCGCACCGAGGTTCAGGCCGAGGATTTTGTCGTTGTCTGTGCTTCTGGCCGAGAGAATCAGGATCGGAATCGCACTCACGCGCCGCAGTGCCTTCGTCAGCTCCAGACCATTCATGCGCGGCATCATCACATCCAGGATCGCCAAATCCGGCGCGGTGCTGTTTGCCTTTCGCATGGCCTCCTCGCCGTCGCGCGCTTCGACCACCGAAAAGCCCTCGCTTTCCAGATACAGCCGCAGCAGATCGCGGATGTCCGCATCATCCTCCGCAATCAGGATGGTTTCCTTCATCGCACGCCCTCCTTTCAAGGGTCCCGTTCGCACCGCTTTGCCGCGGCGCCCTCTTCTTGCAGTCTACTATGCCCGCCCGTCCTTTGTCAACCGGGCCAAACAAAAAAGCGCCGCTCCCCGGCAGGGAAGCGGCGCGGTACATCTTCGGGATTACTCAAGGAAGCTGAGGTTGATTTCGTACGGCGTATCGGCGGAGTTCTGAAGCTCGGCCTCGCTCTTGTACTTGTTGACGGTGGCGGTGGACTTGTTGACCGGCTGGAGCGTACCCATACCCGCGACGCAGCCGCCCGGGCAGGCCATGCCCTCAAGCAGGTAGCCGTCGTATTTGCCCGCCTTCGCCGCCATGAGCAGCTTGCGGCAGTCGCGCAGGCCCTGCACAGCCACGGTCTTGACCTCGCGATCCGGATCCAGCTTCTTGATCACGTCCGTGACCGCCTGTGCCACGCCGCCGGAAACGGCGAAGCCACGGCCGCCCGCGGTGCCCTCGTTGAGCGGATGATCGGCCTCCAGCTTCGAGAGGTCGATGCTCTTGGCCGCGAACATGCCCATGACCTCCTCAAAGGTGAGCACAAAGTCAACGTTGCTGCGGATCGTGCGGCGGCTGGCCTCCAGCTTTTTCGCGGAGCACGGACCGATGAAGGCGATCTTGCAGTCCTTGTCCTTCTGCTTGATCAGGCGGGCCGTCAGCACCATCGGCGTCAGGGCCATGGAGATGTACGGCGCGAGATCGGGGAACAGCTTCTTCGCCATGACAGACCAGGACGGGCAGCAGGAGGTCGCCATGAAGGGCTGCTCCTCCGGCACGGCACGCATGAAGTCCTTGGCCTCCTCAACGGCGCACAGGTCGGCGCCCACGGCAACCTCCTTGACATCCGCGAAGCCCAGCTGGCGCAGAGCGGACCACAGCTTCTCCGGGCTGACGTTCGGGCCGAACTGGCCGACAAACGCCGGGGCGACAATCGCGACAACGCGATGGCCGTCCTTCATCGCGTGGATGAGCTGGAAGATCTGGCCCTTGTCGGAGATCGCGCCGAACGGGCAGTTCACAATGCACATGCCGCAGGAAACGCACTTGTCGTAATCAATTTCCGCGCGGCCCATGCTGTCGCTGCCGATGGCGTCCATGCCGCACGCGACGGCGCAGGGACGATCCAGCTTGAGGATCGCGCCGTAGGGGCAGATGTCCTTGCAGCGGCCGCACTTGATGCACTTGTCCTGATCGATATGAGACTTGCCGTGACGGATGGTGATCGCCTTCTTCGGGCAGACCTCCGAGCACGGATGCGCCAGGCAGCCCTGGCAGCCCTCGGAAACCTTATACTGCTTCGTGGGGCAGGCGTTGCAGGCAAACTTGATGATGTTCACCAGCGGCGGATCGTAATACTTTTCGCTGATGGCGCTCTCGTCCACGCCCTGGGACAGCTCCGAATGCTCCGAAATCGGGCGCAGCGGCAGGCCCATGGCCAGACGCAGGCGCTCGCCCACGATCGCTCTCTCCAGGAAAATCGACTCGCGATAGCGAGCCTCCTCGCCGGGCACAATCTTATACGGAAGCTGCTCAATCCGGCTGTAATCCCCTCCCTCATAGGCCAGCCGCGCCACCTCGGTGAACACCTTGCGGCGAATGTCGGTCACGGAAGTGTAGATTCCTCTCATGGTACGGTTTGCTCCTTCCCGGGCGTCTGCCCATTGCGTACATCTCTGATCGTTTTTTCTCCCTCCGCCGGCAGGGGATTGGTTCACAGTCCTGCCGGATACGGAGACTTTTCTATTGATAATTATTTAACGAAAATGCCTTTTTGTCAAGAAGGAAAGCGCCCTTCCGCACTTTTTCAGAAGAAGTGACAGAATAGCTTTCCCCGTTTTTACAAAATTACCCGCTTTGCCGGTCGTTTCTTTTTTCTTCGCCTGTCCACCCCTTGCTCACGCCAAAAAAGCAAAGCGCAATTTTGTTAAAAGAATAACAAAATTCGCCCATATTCCCTTTTTTCTTCCATCCGGACAGATATTCCGCCTGTTTTTTCATCTTGCTCTGCGTCTATTGCGTGCGCACGCAAATTATTGTATACTAATAAAAAGCCGCGCGCGTGCGCGGAAATGGTCGGAGAGGATGGAAACAAAGATGATTTTGGAAACCCAGCGCCTGATCCTGCGGGAACTGACGGCGGAGGATCTGCCCGCCGTGCGGGACACGCTGCAAAACAGCGAAGTGGAGCGCGTCTATGAGCACGCGTTCACGGACGAAGAAGCGCGGGACTGGCTGGAGCGCCAGCAGCGCCGGTATGAAAGATACGGCTTTGGCCTGTGGGCCATTGTTCCGCGGGACAGCGAGGAAGCCGCCGGCATGGCGGGCCTGACGCTGCAAAACTGCGAGGGGCGCGATGTGCTCGAGATTGGCTATCTTCTGCGCCCGTCCTTCCGCGGGCACGGCTACGCGCACGAAGCCGCGGCGGGATGCCTGCGGTATGCTTTTGATCAGATGGGGGCGCCGCGCGTCCACTGCATCGTGAAGCAGGATAATTTTCCCTCCCGGAAGGTGGCCGAAAGCCTGGGAATGACAGTGGAGCGGGAATTCCTCTCCGGCTGGGGCGGGATGCGGAAGCCCCATCTGCTCTACACAGTGGAGAGCGGTGGTCCGGAGTTTTTCCCGCTGGTGAAATGGCTGAGCGTGGGGGACCGGCATATCCGCGCCCTGCTCGACCGCGAGCTTGCCCCGCTGGGGCTCAACAGCAGCCAGCATATGTATATTCTCCGCGTGTGCGCCAACCCAGGCGTGACGCAGGATCGCTTTCTGACCTTCTTCTATCTGCATCCCAGCAATGTAACGCGGGCGATCGCGGCGCTGGAAAAGGCGGGCTTCCTGCGGCGGGAGGAAAACGAAACAGACAAGCGAACCTGCCGCCTGTATCCCACACGGCGCGCCATCGAAGCCGCGGGCCAGATCCGCGAAATGACGGCGTGCTGGCAGGAAGCGATTTTGCAGCCTGTTCCCCCGGAGGAGAGGGAGCGTTTTCTGTGGTATCTGGGCGAAACAGCCCGGCGCGCGGCCGCCTTGTGCGGCGGTCGGCAAGGAAAGGAGACGGAAGAATGAGTCAAACAATCGCAAAGGAAGAAGGGAGAAACCCGCTGGGATATGAGAAAATCCCGGTGCTGCTCCAGCGGTACGCCATCCCGAGCATCATCGCCATGGTGGTCAGCTCCCTTTATAACATCGTCGATCAGATTTTCATCGGCCAGGGCGTCGGCTATCTCGGCAATGCCGCAACCAACGTGGCCTATCCGCTGACGACGATCTGCTTATCCATCGCCCTGCTGATCGGCATCGGCGGCGCGTCGCGGTTCTCGCTCTCACTCGGAGCCGGGGACGAACAGGCGGCGGAGCGCGCGGCGGGAACGGCGGTCACGATGCTGGCCGCGGGCGGCGTGCTGTACGCCATTCTGATCGAGGTTTTTCTCACACCGCTCATGGTAGCCTTCGGCGCAACCGGCGAGGTGCTGCCGTATGCGGAAAGCTACACGCGGATCACAGCGATCGGCATGCCCTTCCTGATCCTCACAAACGGCATGAGCAATCTGGCCCGCGCGGACGGCAGCCCGCGCTTTTCCATGGGCTGCATGCTGCTCGGCGCGGTAATCAACACCATCCTGGATCCGCTCTTTATCTTCGCTTTCCAATGGGGGATCGCCGGCGCGGCCTGGGCCACGGTGATCGGCCAGATCGCCTCGTGCGCCATGGCCTGCTCATATCTGCCGCGCTTTCAGCATATCCGGCTCACACGGAAAAACTTCCGCATCCCGCCCCGGGAGGCGCTGCGGATCGCTTCGCTCGGCATGAGCAACAGCCTCAACCAGCTTGCCATGACCTTCGTGCAGATCGTTTTGAACAACTCGCTGACGTACTACGGCGCTATGAGCATCTACGGCAGCGATATCCCCCTGGCCAGCTGCGGCATTGTCATCAAGACAAACGCGCTTCTGGTTGGCGTCATTGTGGGGATCTCGCAGGGAAGCCAGCCGATCATCGGCTTCAACTACGGCGCAAAGCAGCTCCCGCGCGTCTGGGCGACCTACCGCCTTGCGATCACCTGCAACCTGATCATTTCGATTGCGGCGTTTCTCCTGTTCCAATTCTGCCCGCAGCAGATCATTTCCCTATTCGGCACCGGATCGCCGGAATATTTTGAATTCGCTGTGCGCTTTCTGCGGATCTATCTGTTTATGGTACCTGTCAACGGCGTGCAGATCCTGTCCTCAAACTTTTTCACCGCGATCGGCAAAGCGCCGCGAGGCGTGTTCCTCTCGCTGACGCGTCAGGTCCTGTTCCTCACGCCGCTCATTCTGATTCTTCCCTTGTTCCTTGGACTGGACGGCATCCTCTACGCCGCGCCCATCGCGGACGGCGCGGCCTTCCTCGTCACCAGCCTGTTTATGCTCACCTTTTACCGCAAGACGATGGGCGGGAAGAAGGCCGCGGCCGCGCAGAACTGATTCAGCCTTCCCGGATGCGCAGGAAAGCGTCAATCGCCGCCGCGAAGCCCTGTCCGCCCTCCAGCGGAGCGACATAGGCGGGAAGATGGTTCATATGACCGGCAAAGGGGACAACGTTCGCCACGCCGCAGGTGACAGGAAAATGAGCAAACATGGGCTCATCGTTCGGAGAGTCTCCGAAAAACAGCACGCTGTGCAGGAAATCCGTGTCTCCCAACACCTCGCGCAGGAACAGCTCTGTCATGGAGAGCTTGTCATAATCGCCGAACCAGGCGTTGACGTGGATGGAGCTGACCTTCGCGTGTGCTCCCATCGACTCACAAACTGTGCGGATGCGCTCCGCGTCATCGAGGGAGAGGATCGGCGGCTCCTCGGCGAAGTCAACCGCCAGATCATACACGCGCGAAAATTGATCCTTTGCGACACGGCAGCCGGGAACAGCGGCAAGGCAGGCCTGCTTCACGGCTTCCAGCTTGTCATGCACGTCCGGCGAAGCCACGCTTGGATGGGTGAACACCTGCAAATGATCGGATTCGTCCAGATAATACACCACGGCTCCGTTCTCCCCCACGACAGCCTTTACCGGCCATTCACGGGCGATCAGATCGCACCACCCGCAGGAACGTCCTGTCACCGGGATCACCGAAAAGCCCTCGTCGTGCAGTTTCCACAGCGCACTGTACGCTTCGGCAGGCAGCTTGCCCTTTGTGGTGAGTGTATCGTCAATATCCGTGAGGATATAGCGGATTCTCCGCGCCTCGTCCTTTGTCATTTCCGCGATGGGTTTCATCCCTTCCGCGCCCCTTTCTGTCTGCAATCTTTCTGTGTGCATTATAGAATAAAAAACATTTCACTGTCAATCTCTTTCGAAACAGTTTCGAAATTTACGAAAAGAGGCGATTTCATGCCCAGCAATAAGAGAGTGTTCGCCTTGCGTTTATCGGATGAGGTGTTTGATGAAATCGGAATTCTTGCCACTCGGGAGCATCGTTCCATGACGAACTATATTGAGTATGTGCTGTTGCAGCATCTGGAACAGATGGAGCAAACCTGCGGCCCTATAAAACCTGACGAGAACAAGGAAGCGCAAGAAACATCGTCCTAAAAAACGGAGCCCACAGGAGAATTTCTCCTGTGGGCTCCCATTTTCTGTTTCTTTTTTCTTACTTGCGCTTGCCGGGAACGGGCTTCTTCGCGGAAGCCGGCGCGGCGGCAAGTGTCTGCGCCGGAGCCGGAACCGGCTTCACAGCGGCTTTTTTCGCCATCGGCAGCGGGTTTGCGTTCCAGATGTTGTTTGCATACTCGCGGATGGCGCGGTCGGCGGCAAAGCGTCCGGCCTGCGCAATGTTCACAAGGCACATCTTCTGCCATGCGGTCTTGTCGAGATACAGCTCCTGCGCCTTCTTCTGCGCCTTGCAGTAGGAGTCGAAGTCCGCGAGAACCATATAGGGATCCTGCGTGGAGAGGGAACGAACGATGTCATGGAAGTCCACACCGCCGAGTCCGCGGCCCAGCTCGCGCAGGGCATGGCGGATATCCGCGTTGTTCTCCGCGATCACCTCGGGATGGTAGCCCTTCTGCTTGAGATCGTTGACCTGCGGGGTCGTCATGCCGAACAGGATGATGTTCTCATCGCCCACAGCCTCGTGAATCTCCACGTTCGCACCGTCGAGCGTACCGAGCGTGACAGCACCGTTGATCATGAACTTCATGTTGGAGGTACCGCTGGCCTCGGTGCCCGCGAGGGAGATCTGCTCGGAGATATCGGCGGCGGGGATCATCAGCTCCGCAAGAGACACACGGTAATCCTCCACATAAACGACCTTCAGCTTGTCGTTCACGCGCGGATCGTTGTTGATGATTTCGCTCAGCTTCACGATGAAACGGATCATCTGCTTGGCAAAGTAATAGCCCGCGGCGGCCTTTGCGCCGAAAATATAGGTGTGGGGCGTGTAATCGGCGTTCGGGTTGTCGCGCAGCCACATATATTCGCTCAGGATGTGCAGAGCGTTCAGGTGCTGGCGCTTGTACTCGTGCATGCGCTTCACCTGCACGTCAAAGATCGAGTTGGGGTCAATGACGATGTTGTTGGCCTGCTTGATATAGGCCGCGAGACGCTCCTTATTGCCGTGCTTGATAGCGGCGAGCTGCTCAAGCACCTTTTTGTCATCCTTGAACGCCATGAACTTCTCCAGCTCGGAAGCGTCCAGAATATAGCCAGAACCAATTTTTTCGGTCAGCAGGGCAGCCAGCTCGGGATTGCTCTGGTTAAGCCAGCGGCGGTGGGCGATACCGTTGGTCACATTCTGGAATTTCTGCGGCATCACGGTGTAGAAGTCGTGGAACACCGTCTCCTTGAGGATGTCGCTGTGCAGGGCAGACACGCCGTTGACGCTGTGGGAACCGGCCACGGCAAGGTTTGCCATCTTCACATAGCCGTCATTGAGCGGAGCCATGCGGCCGACCTGATAGCCGTCGACACCCATTTCGTGCATGCTCGCGCAGAAACGGCGGTTGATTTCCTCCACAATCTGATAGATACGCGGCAGGCGCAGGCGGAACATATCCTGTCCCCAGCACTCCAGCGCCTCGCTCATGACGGTGTGGTTCGTGTACGCCACGGTGCGCGTCACGATATCCCACGCCGCTTCCCAGGTGTAGCCGCACTCGTCGAGCATGATGCGCATCAGCTCGGGGATCGCGAGAACGGGGTGCGTATCGTTGAGGTGGATGGCAGCCACGTCCGGCAGGTTGTCGAGCGTGCTGTACTTGAACAGATGGCGGCGCACGATGTCCTGAATCGTGGCGGACACCAGGAAATACTGCTGCGTCAGACGCAGGCTCTTGCCCTCGACATGGTTATCCTCCGGATAGAGCACCTTCGTGATGACCTCGGCCATGGCGTTCTGCTCCATGGCACGCATATAGTTGCCGGAGTTGAACATCTTCATGTCGAACTCGGGCGAACGGGCGGCCCAGATGCGCAGCTTGGCCACACAGCGCCCGTCGTAGCCGGACACATACATGTCATACGGAATCGCGAGAACGTTCGTATAATCCTTATGGTTTACAATGTGGTACTGGTTGTTCCAGCCCTCTTCAATGTGGCCGTCGAAATGAACCTCGATAGCCTTCTCCGGTACCTCCTGGAGCCAAACCTTGCCGCCGGGCAGCCAGAAGTCGGGCAGCTCCGTCTGCCAGCCGTCCACCAGCTTCTGGCGGAAGATGCCGTATTCATAGCGCAGGGAGTAGCCGATCGCCGGATAGCCCTGTGTGGCCAGACCGTCGAGGAAGCACGCGGCCAGGCGGCCCAGGCCGCCGTTGCCGAGGCCCGCATCCGGCTCCTCCTCATAGAGATCATCCAGCTTGATGCCCATCTGCGAGAGAGCCTCGCGGAAGTTGGCCTCCAGCCCGAGGTTGAACAGGTTATTCTTGAGCGAACGGCCCATCAGGAACTCCATGCAGAGATAATAAATCTGCTTGGTGTGGGTTTTTTCCGCATCCACCTTCGTCTCCGCGCGGCCCTTGCAGAGCAGATCGGAGATGATCAGCGCGACAGCCTTGTAATAGTGTTCGTCGGTCGCATTCTCCGGGCTGACCCCGAAGTTATGCTGCAGGCGGCTTTCAATTTCCTCCTTGATCTTGCCGACAGACATTGCGTAATTCATAGCTCACAGCCTCCATCGAGAGTCTCCCGCCGGGCTCCGGGAAAGGAGCGGCAAGCGGGCGGCTTTCTTTTTCGTAAATTCAATTTGTGTAATGTGTCTATTATATAACAGAAAACAGCTAAATTCAATACTGTAAGAAAAGGATTCGCAAAAGCGGCGAATTCTCCATTTTGCAAAGATGTCATCAGTATTTTCGTCGATCCTGCACAAAGTCTGATTTTCAATTCCTTATGGGGAAAAATCCGTCTATTTTTGTGCATATTATACAGTTTCGACTGAAAAGCTCTTTCTTTGCACATGAGACAGATTATCCAAAGGGAGACCGCTTGAACCTCCGGGGGAAAACGTGGTACAATAGCCGCAGAGCGTTTGGGCGCGGGCCGCTCAGCGGAAATTACGCAACCGCAGGGACGGCGGAAGGAGGAGCTATGCAGACCAAAAAACGAATTTTTCTGATGGACGAGCTGCGCGGCTTTGCCGTGTTCTGTATGGTCTTTTACCACGGCTTTTACACCATGGCCTATCTGCTTGGGCTGCCGTGGGGGGAATGGCTGTACCGCTTTTTCATGCCCGCTGAACCGTGGTTTGCCGGGCTGTTTATTTTCATTGCGGGAATTTCGTCGAACCTGACCCACTCCAACCTCGTTCGCGGAGCCAAGCTGTTCGGCGTGGCGCTGCTCGTCACGATTGCCACCGCCGTTGCTGTGCCGCAGGAGCTAATCGTATTCGGCATCCTGCATTTTCTGAGCATCTGCATGATGGCCTTCGGACTTTTGCAGCGCCTGCGTTCTTCTCACGGCGATCCTCCGCCGTTCCATCTCTGGCCCGTCATCCTCTGCGCTGTGCTGCTTGTGCTGACGTGGCGCGTCCCCTCGGGGTATCTGCAAATCCCGTTCCTTCTGCGGCTCTCCCTGCCGCAAGCGTGGTATCAGCCCTGGCTCGCGCCGCTCGGCCTGCCGGGGGCGGGCTTTTCCTCCGCCGACTATTTCCCGCTGATTCCCTGGTGCTTTGTCTTTGCCGCCGGGACAGTCGTGGGGCGGCTGGCGCGGGACGGAAAATTCCCCGCCTGGACATACCCCTCGCGCGTACCGTTCTTTTCATTTCTCGGCCGCCACGCCCTTCTGATTTATATTGTTCATCAGCCTGTGATCTACGGCGCCGGGCTTTTGGTGCAGTGGATCGGCTCCCAGCTTTGAAGAAAGGTTCTGATTTCCATGAAAAAATGTCTGGTCCGCGTCCGGGAAGGGGACGCCGCCGCCCTCGCCGCACTCGGTAAGGAGATTTGGGAGGAGCATTACACCTCCATTCTCGGCCCTGATCAGGTCGAATACATGGTGCGGGAATTCCAGTCCGAGCCCGCCGTCCTGCGTCAGATGCGCGAGGAGGACTATACCTATTGGTTCTTCACCGTCAACGGTGTGCGTGCCGGATATCTCGGCGTGCAGCCCAAGGAGGACGGCACACTGTATCTCAGCAAGCTTTACATTGCGAAGCGCTTTCGCGGGCTGGGGCTTTCCCGTCTTGCCCTGCACTTTCTCTTCGGCTGGTGCGCCGCCAGGGACCTGCGCACCATCTGGCTCACCGTCAACCGCCACAACAGCGGATCCATCGCGGCCTATGAAGCACTCGGCATGAAGCGCGTGCGCGAGCAGGCGGCCGACATTGGCGGCGGCTTTGTGATGGATGATTTTGTGTACTCCATCGATGTACCGGAAGGAGAGGACTTATGAATTTCGCACAGGAGCTTGCCAATCAGTTTTCCCTTCAGCTCTGGCAGACGGAAAAGGTCATTGAGCTGATCGACGAGGGGAACACCATTCCCTTTATCGCACGTTACCGCAAGGAGGCGCACGGCAGCCTGGATGACCAGACGCTGCGCGGGATGGCTGAACGTCTCGAATACCTGCGCGGGCTGGAAAAGCGGCGCGAGGAGGTACGCGGCCTGATCGACGCTGCCGGAGCGCTCACGCCGGAGGTGGCCGCCTCCCTCGACGCTGCTTCCACCCTTGCGGAGCTGGACGACATATACCGCCCGTTCCGTCCGAAACGCCGCACCCGTGCCTCGATGGCGAAGGAAAAAGGGCTTGAACCGCTGGCCCTCCTGCTCCTGGAGCAGAAGCCGCAGGTGGATCCCCTCGCAGAAGCTGCCGCGTACATCGACGCGGAAAAGGGCGTGGAGTCGGCGGAGGATGCGCTGGCCGGGGCGCGCGATATCATCGCGGAAAGCGTCTCCGATGATCCTTCCCTGCGCAAGCGCCTGCGTGTGGTGGCAATGGCACAGTCGGATCTCGTCTCCAAGGCCGCGAAACCGGATGAGGATTCCGTCTATGCCCAATATTACGACTTCCGCCAGCCGGTGCGGCAGGCGGCGGGGCACCGTATCCTCGCCGTGGATCGCGGCGAGCGCGAGGGCTTTTTGAAGGTGAGCATCGAGCTGGATCGCGCCCGTGCGCTTTCCATCGTGGAATCCGTCTGCGTGCACGGCACGTCCCCCTCCTCGCAGGAGGTGCGCACGGCGGCGGAGGACGCTTACGACCGTCTGATCTTCCCCTCCCTTGAGCGCGAAATCCGCGCCGCCCTCACCGAAAAGGCCGACGAGGACGCGATCAAGGTGTTCCGCGTGAACCTGCGCCAGCTTCTCATGCAGCCGCCCGTCCGGGGCAAGGTGGCGATCGGTCTGGATCCCGGCTACCGCACCGGCTGCAAGGTCGCCGTCGTCGACGCGACGGGCCGTGTGCTCGACACGGGCGTGATCTATCCAACACACTCCCAAACCAAAAAAGACGAAGCCGCCCGCACCCTGCGCGGCCTGATTGAAAAACACGGCGCGCAGGTGATTGCCATCGGCAACGGCACAGCTTCCCGCGAAACGGAGCTGTTCACGGCGGATGTGCTCTCCTCTCTGCGCGCGGACGGCAAGCCCGCCCCCTCCTATATGGTCGTCAGCGAAGCGGGAGCCTCCGTCTACAGCGCCAGCAAGCTGGCCGCGCAGGAATTCCCCGATTTCGACGTAACCCTGCGTAGCGCCGTTTCGATTGCGCGCCGTTTGCAGGATCCGCTCGCGGAATTGGTCAAGATTGATCCCAAAGCTATCGGCGTGGGCCAGTATCAGCACGACATGCCCCCGAAGCAGCTCGGCGAAGCGCTCGGCGGCGTGGTCGAGGACTGCGTGAACACCGTCGGCGTGGATCTGAACACCGCTTCGCCCAGCCTGCTGGAAAAGGTGTCCGGCGTATCGGCGGCTGTCTCCAAAAATATTGTAGCGTACCGCGAGGAGCACGGAGCCTTCACCAGCCGCGCGGAACTCAAAAAGGTGCCGAAGCTCGGGCCGCGCGCGTTCGAGCAATGTGCGGGCTTCCTGCGTGTACCGGAGAGCCGCAGCGTGCTGGACAACACCGCCGTGCACCCGGAAAGCTACGGCGCGGCAGAAAAGCTGCTCTCCCTGTGCGGACGCGATCTTAACGACGTAAAATCCGGCTCGCTCGGCGATCTGACCGCCGACGTGGAGCGCATCGGCTTCGCGAAGGCGGCGGAGCAGGTGGGCGTGGGCGAACCGACGCTGCGCGACATTGTGGCCGAGCTCCTGCGCCCGGGCCGTGACCCCCGCGACGAGCTGCCCCCGCCGCTCCTGCGCACGGACGTGCTCTCCATGGAGGATCTCAAGCCCGGCATGGAACTGACCGGCACGGTACGCAACGTCATTGATTTCGGCGCGTTCGTTGATATCGGCGTTCATCAGGATGGTCTGGTGCACATCTCGCAGATCTGCAAAAAGTTCATCAAGCATCCCGGCGAGGTGCTCAAGGTCGGCGACATCGTCACCACCCGCGTCCTCTCCGTCGACCTCAAAAAGAAACGCATCTCCCTCACCATGCTCCCAGGCTGAGCCTTGACGCACGTCGCGCAAGCGGCGGGCTTGCCCGCCGCCCGGCTTCATAAGCACATCGACCCCCTTGCGATCTCACGTCGCAAGGGGGTCTTGCTTTGCGGCCCGCGGCCCATCCACGGAGCGGCACGGAAGGTTTGCTGCAATTTTCAGCTGGGGTGCTGATTGACGCGCACAGCTTCCCGCAAGCCCGTACCCCAACCCACGGAATCTCCCCAAATTATTCCCCACGCTAATTTGGGGAGATT
>NZ_NFJU01000044.1 GCF_002160025.1 Anaeromassilibacillus sp. An200 | reverse complement strand
GTCCCTCCACACCGTAATCTCGCAGGCCGTAATAGGGCGGAGAGGTAACGCATACATGAGCGCAGTGATCCGGTAAGGCACGCAATCCCTCCAATGCGTCAGCCTGTAAGAGAAGCCCCACATCCGAAAAGTCAATCCGGTTCATGGATTCCCTTCCTCCTGATTTCTGAGACACGAAAACCAGGAAGAATAATCGGACGGGAAAGGACAGCCGCCAATTTTCAACCATTCACCACGACGTAATCCATGCATGATTGACCAATCAGGGCGCATGAAAGGTGCTTGTATATTCTTCCACTCATCTTCCGGGATAGATCTGTTTATTCCCGTTCGATTAACCGTAACCTTTATTAGTATGTTAGTTCCTTGGGGTGTCAGCTGGGCGCAGGGGGAGGGTGTCAAAGAGAGAAAATGCGGAAATCTGTCCGCCGATGCGCGCCGCTGCTCCCTGTTTTTTGCAGGCAGCGAAGATACAATATGTACAGTCAGCAGGGAAACGGCAATCATGCGGCGCAGAACGGCGCTGGACAGCTTATGGCAAGGGGACGTCAGCACAAACAAATTGGCGCGTGTGCCGTGATGGCCATACTTCGCCCAGCGTGTTTGCCGGATACGGCGCAAAAATCCTTCCCGGCAAAGCAGGGAAAGGTTTTTCGTCACCGTTGACAAAGTGACGCCGCAGGCGTCGGCAATCGTCTTGCGGGAAGCGGAGCACTCGCGCACACGTCCGGCAAGAGAGGTAAGAAAGGAATAGATCCGGCAGGCAAGAGCGGGAAGCTGCACGGCGGCAGGGGTGATAGGAAAAAGGCGCACCTTCTTGCCCTGTTCTTTGACGGAAGATGGCTTCTGAGTATCTTCCATGCGGAGCTGCGGACAGTCCAGTATGGTGTAGCGGTTGGAGGTCTGCCGTCCATTCTCGCGGAAGCGGGATACGATGGCGATCAATCCTTCGTGAACAAGTTCACGGGTGGCGCGAACAACGCCGGAAAGAGACAATGCAGCTTTTTCCGCAATCGTCCGTTTGGAAACGAAGCATTCGCGTGTGCTGTTGTTGGCGTACTGACAGAGAATCAGATATACTTTATATGCTTTTGTGCTGATAGAGGCTTCCAGAGCCGCTGTGCTGCCGGTAATATACATTTGTCAATCCTCCTAATAAAACGCCAGCCGCCCTTTTGGGGGCGGCTGGCACTGCTTTTCCCAAGCCTTAACGCTGCGGCATGGGAATATTTCTTTGCTGCTGTAGTTCAGGCGGCTGGATGCCGCGCAGTTTTTTCAGGACATCGTTCCAGTCGTTCTCTGCCGGAACATGAACTGAGATTTGATAGCGGTCGCCATATGTTTGTTTCAAATGCTCTGTTGCGCGCTCCCCGGCCTTTTCCTTGTGCTTCCCGTCATCGTCCCGGTTCAGTCCCAGACGTATCTCACTGATTTCTGGGTGGTTGGCAAGAAAGCTTTCAAGGCCCACGGATACATTTGCACCCCCAAGAGCCAGAATAGGATATTTCTTATAGGGACTGCCGGTCATCGTGCAGAGATCCCGGTAGCTCATGGCTTCGATGGGAGACTCCACAATAACCACACCTTTTGCTTCTATGCTTCCCGGAAGCAGAAACGGCCACTGTTTATTGCTGCCCGGCATATCCATTTTGAAGCCCTTCCCTATGGAATTCATGCTGCGAATAGAACAGTATTGTGCGTTGCCTTCTGTATCATAGCCAAGCATGGCAAGCCGGTGTTTCTCCTGCAAAATTCCCTGCTGTGCCAGCTGAGAGGCTTCTTCTCCCGTCACACAAAGAACCGTTTTCTTTTCCGGAAGCGGGTGCAAAACGTCCCTGGAAACAATTTGACGCTCCTGCAGATAAGGCCGGACAGCTTCTTCCATATCGGGGCGAGAAGGAATATACAGAGCAGCGTTATCCTGTTCCGATCCCGCATATCCACATATCCGCATTCCCACAAACTGACGTACCTGCATGATGTGACGATCCTTTAAAAGCGGTCGGATGAGCTGCGGGGAAATTCCCCTTGTCTTGTGCAGGTACGCAAAGACATATTTCTGCGATTTGTCCATTTCCGGCAGGACAAAAGGAACCGGCTCCTGCGTTGGAGCTGGTGGAGTGGGGGTAACGGGTGGTAAAGTTTCCTGCGCCTGCATGGGCGGGGAATGAAGCGTTCCCGCCAGTGTCAGCACAGCTTCCACATACGATTTTCCCTCATAGATCTGCATGAAGTCGAGCGCGTTGCCGTAGACTCCATGAGAGTTCCAGAACCACTTGCCGTCCGGAGTGAACACCATGGAGTCATGTTCGGGCATAGTGTATCGGTTGCCGGCACGCTTGAGCTGGTAGCGGCTCAGAGCATATTCCAACGCGGAGGAGTTTTCAATGGCTCTGTCCAGCTCTTCCTTGGTATAGAATAGTGTACCATTCTTACGTTGGGACATCCTTTTTCAACTCCTTTTTCTCACCGCCCATCAGCTTGCGCAGCATCCAGAGCCGTAAGCGATCCTTTTTGCGGACGGATTTCCGGGGAAGAAGCTCCTGCAGGCCGGAGGTGGAGAAAAAAGCCAGCACAGCTTTCTGATATTCGTTTTCGGGAAATACGGTCCCCTGGCCGTCTGCTCCATAGACAGCATACTGCCGCTGCTTACTCTCCATATCAAAATAAGCGGTCAGGGAACCCGGCCCGAATTTTCCAATCAGATATTCGTGATCCCCGACCGGCGAATAATCTGCATACTGCTTGACAAAATCTGCTGCTCTGCCCAGGGCTTCCACTTCGCTTTCTTCGCCCTGGATACAGGATATTTTCCCGTCATCCGCGAGAAAACCGATCGGAACATTCCCACGGCAAATTACCTGGAATCCGCTCTCGCCCTGGTTCACAATGGTATATCCCAGCTTGGAGATATACCAGGAATAGTTATCGTCACGCACGGTCTGGCTCCCCTTTCTGCGGCGGCGTCAGCTGATCCTTCTGTGCTTTGGGAAGCAGGGCTTCCCATTGACCTTTTAATCCGGCCCTCTCAAAATTCTGATCCAGATTACGCAGATTGAAGTGTCCGAGATCAATAGATTCCTCCAATGCCTCGCGATCCAGAGTGCCATACAGCTGCATGACGATATCCGTCTGCTGCTCGGACAACTGCGGATTGAAGCCCTCCATCATTTTGATTTCGCTCATCTTCATATCAAAGTCATGCAGGATAGCTGCCTTCTCCCGCTGTGCTTCCTGTGTCTCCTGCTCTGGAACCGGCTGCTGGATTGGAACGGATTTCTGTTCCTGAACAGGCTGCGGCGCTGGAACGTGGCGCTGTTCCTGAACGGCCTGTTGTACCGGGACAGCGTGCTGCTCCTGAAGGGACGGCTGCGGCGCGGTTCGCCCCTGCTCCAGCATAATTTCCGCTACAATGGCGTCAATTCTGGATTGCTGCTGGG
Source organism: Anaeromassilibacillus sp. An200 (assembly GCF_002160025.1). GTDB lineage: Bacteria > Bacillota > Clostridia > Oscillospirales > Acutalibacteraceae > Caccousia > Caccousia stercoris. The sequence goes on along the minus strand of NZ_NFJU01000044.1, from coordinate 14,619 downwards.
GAGTGGCATAGTTTGTATACTGGATTTCAGTGGGTGCTTCCGGACGAAGATAGGCTACATCCCTTTGAGCGTTGTCCCGGATTGCATAGTGCTGGCCTTTCCGCTGATAATGGACGCGGATGGAAAGACCGATTTCCGAAAGTTTTTTCCGTAAAAGCTCCAGGAAGGAAGGACGTTTCGGTTCCCTTTGCTGCTGGCTGTACATCGTGGCCATCCCATTGCGGCCAATGTAGCCGACCTCCTGCCCTGCGGGATCGACAATCCGGTATTGCTTCTCCTGCGTCACATATTGCGGCTGCTGATGATGATTCTGCTCCTGTTGGGGAACCGGTTCCGCACGGGAAACGGCCAGGTTGGAGACACGAACAAATTCCGCTACTGCCTGTCCCCGATCAAATGAGGACTGGAGAAGCACCTGTTCCCCATTCTCCCGCCTTTCGTAGATCTTATAGACCGCCTGCCTGTTCTGTGCATCGTAGTCCGCAGTCAGCATACAGTTTTGATATTGTGTCATCAACAGCCCCTCCGGGCGCTGTTCCAATCCCCGGTGATTCCGTGCAAAGGTGTTGATGGCCTCCAGCTCCGCCCTGACATTTTCATGTTCGGGCAACAGAGAAACCGTTCCGTTCTGTAGAATAAAACCCAGGGGCTGTCCATCCTTTACCACCGTGCAGGGAAAAACACTGTTTCCCAGAATACTGATGAGTTCATACCCCGAGTTTGTCAGCAGATTGGTTGCCACGCTCATCGTCTGTGTCTCCTTCCATCAATGTCATCAATGTTTCCAGATCCCGGTTCTGGATGGCTTCAACAATTCCCAGCACATCCATGCGATCCGTTTTTATCGTGTTGAGCTTCCCCATCACCTCAGACAGCTCCAGCTGACGGAGCTTCTTTTCTTTCTGTGTGATGGATTCCTGTAAATCCCTGATGCGCTGTTGGTCGCGCTCAATGGATGCTTTTAATTTTTCAATCTTTTCGTTCATCCGCTTTCTCCTTCCATAAAAGAACGGACAGGGGAAGTTCCCTGTCCGTTTTGCCAGCGGACATGTGTCCGCTCAGGATGTTTCCTGTGTGAAATAATCCAGCGCGTCCACACGCTGACCGTTTTTGCGCACTTCAAAGTGCAAATGGTTTCCGGTGGAATTGCCGGTGCTGCCGACATAACCAATCACTTCGCCCTGCGATACCTCCTGACCGGCTGTGACGCAGATAGAGGAACAGTGGGCGTAGAGGGTTTCAAAACCATTCCCATGATCCAGCTTGACATAATATCCATAGCTGTCTCCCCAGGAATCGGTTCCGTTTGCAATTTCCACGGTTCCGTCCGCCGCTGCGAGAATGGGCGTTCCCTCCGGCATAGCGATATCGGTTCCGGTATGGAAATCTGGTTTTCCGGTAACGGGATTCACACGGTTTCCAAAGTAAGACGTGATGGTTCCATTTTCGGGAAGCGGCCACTGGAAAATGCCGGTTCCGATCCAATCGGCGTCCGGGTCAATGATTTCCCCGCCACCTCCTGCAATCCCATCTGAGGGGAAAATCTCCTGGAGGGTATACAATTCTTCCAGCCGTTGTTCCATCCGTTTCCGTTCCTCTCCGGAATATCCCAGCTCATCCAGAATATCTTCCGGCGCTTTCCTGGTGATCACATAGATTTTAATGTGCTTGATGTATCCCATCCCTCCATCTTCTCCGTCGACCCTGATTTCTCCATCCTTTGTCTTATAGGTGTTCAGGAGATCGTAGATCCGGCTCATTTCCGCTTTAATTTCCGCTGTGAGGGAATCGACCACCCAATCGCCGGTGGCCAGTACGGCCAGCGCATAGGCGTTTGTATTGGGATAGCTGCCCTCACGTTCATCATCCGTTCCCATTTTGTTCTCGATTTCGTTGCGGAAGGAAGTGTCCAGGGATGTCACATAGGTTTCCAGTGCGGTGTCATCCAGAGACGCCCCCACGCCGCCAAAGAGAGAAGTCAGCGCAGTGGTGAGGGTCACAAGGAGCACAACAAGAGCCAGAAGTCCGGCAGCGACAAGCAGGATGAGAACAGGCGGGGAGGAAAGGGCGGCTTTGTGAGCCGCCGCGCTGCCTGCTTCCTTGATGAAAACCTGCTGCGCCTGCTGTTGTGCGGCTTTCTGTGCCGCCTGCCTTGCCGCTTTTTTCGCTGCCTGCCGATGCACTGCCGCCTTGTATTCCCGTTGCTTTTTCGTCTCGTTCTTTTTTCGGCGTCGAAGCAGAGAGACAAGGAATGTGGTGTTGGTGCGGACAGCGGTAAGGGAAGAAAGTGCGCTGTTCTCATCCTGTTCCTGTGTGGAATGCACTGTGTTCCGTGCAGCCATGGAGGCTGCTTTGAACAGTGGGCCAGCATAAGAGGAACGTGAGGAAGCGATTGCGGAATTGTCCGAATGAGAACCAGAAAACGAGGTACCGGAAGGTTCACTGGTTTCTCCTGGTCTTGCCTGTAAAAGGGCAGAGGAAATGGAAGAACCAGACGCAGAACCGGACGGAAAAAATCCGGCATGAGAGCCGGCTCTTTTCCTGCGTTCCTGGATCATTTTTCCCCGGCGGCGCAGGGCAGCGCGCGTCTGGATTTCCCGGTTGTCTTTCCACAACCGGCGCACAGCTTCCAGCCTGCCTTGCTCAGAAGCCCGAAGCCGTACCTGTTTGGCAGCTGCTGCCTGCCGCTCTTTAGGAAGGACAGAACGAGAAACGGCGGGAACTTTGTCCTTTTGCCGCGATCCGTCCCGCAATCGCACCGGATGCTCCGATTTTGCATCCAGCCGGACAGCAGAGGTCGGAGAAAACTTTCCCCGGCGCAGGGAGCCGGGATGGAGCCGCCTGGACGCTTCCGCTGGTGCGGAGTCGGCCCGGAACCGGGCTTCACGTCCTGGATGGAATTTGTGCTCACCGGAATCGGTAAGCTGTTCTCTGCTCCCCGTGGCAAGGTTTACCCGCTGCATCCCGCCCCGGGTAAAACGCACCACCTCCTTTTCAAGCATCTGTGTCGTTCCTTCCCACCGTGGTGCTGAACAGCTGATACAGCTCACTGCGGCGGAAGCGGTTGGAGAATTCCACCATGTTATTTCCTGCCTTGAACAGCCCTGTTCCCGGTTCGCAGGACAGGAGGAAGCTTTCCTGCTGCTCCGACAGGGAAATGACCTGCGAGAGATCTTCTATCATGTCAGGCTTCTCTCGGTAGATCATAATGAATTCACTGTTGGCAATCAGCGCCTTGCTTTCCTCTGTCCGGCAGACGTCGCGCACCTCCTGTGTCATACCGGTGGCTATCAAGCCGTATTTGCGTCCCCGCTTCCAGGAGTTCATCAACCATTCCGCCGTGGTGGGATTCCGCAGGCTGTGATGAATTTCGTCATTCCAGAGCCAGGTGGTTTTCTTTTCCGCTTGATTCCGGGAAATGAGATTCCAGCAGAAGTCCTGGATGATACTCATGCCCATGACGCGGAGCTGCTTGCCGAGATTCCGTGTGCTGAAGCACAGCACACGGTTTTCGGTGTCCACATTGGTGCGCCCGTTGAACAGGTTCAGAGAGCCGTGGACGTAAATCTCCAGCGCTCTTGCCAGATCCTGTGCTTCCTGCGACTCCTGCCGGAGCAGCGCTTCATAGAAATCCTCAAAGGTTGGGATGTTCTGCTGCTTTGGCTTGGACAGATACGGCTGGTAGATCTCCCGGACACATTTGTCAATCACGGATTTCGTGATGGGATCCATCCCTCCATGATAATTCAACGTAATTTCAATCAGGGAAATGATGAAATCGGATTTCAGGGGAACGGGATTGGGATCCTCGTCGCCGCCATAATACTCGTTGATATCGAAAGGATTGAAGTGGGAAGTCGAGGAATTGGAAAGATCCACCACCTCGCCACCCATCATTTCCACAAGGGGAATAAACTCCCCATCCGGGTCAATGATCAGAATTTTATCGCCGGTTCGCCAGTAGCACTCCCATATCTCGGCCTTGGCCCCCATGGACTTGCCGGAACCAGAGGTGCCGAAGTAGAAGCCGTGCGCGTTGGTGTAGTTTTTCCGGTTAAGCGTCAGGACGTTGTTGGAACGCCCGTTGCGGCCATAGGAAAATCCATTGTCCTGTACGATTTCCACCACATTGAACGGCACAAAGGCCGCAATGGAGGACGTGGTGAAGGTGCGGGACACAAAGCAGTCGCTGCGTCCGAGAGGAACAACGGAGTTCAGCCCATTCTCATGGTCAAAGCGGAAGGGACGGGCAGAGCAGCCTGCCGCCGCCACACGATCCTGTACGGATTTCATCACTGCGTCCACTTCCTCCGGCGTCTTTCCCCGGACGTAAACAAGAAAGTTTGCAAGCACCATTTTTTCATCCCTGGTGCGCAGAGATTCCAGAAAGGTTTCCACGGCTTTCAGAGCGTTCTGCAAATCGCGGGGAACCTCGGGGATTAAAACGCCAGCTTTGGACTGACGGGACAGATTGTTTGCTTTCTCCATATCGAGCATCCGGAGACGCTTGCGAAGCTGCTGGACAGCATACTGCGATTCCTGCGGCTGGACATTGATGGTGATCAGAATGTCCTCATCGAGCGAAACAATCTGCTGAATCAGGCCGTCACTGATATCCTGCGGGAAATCGGCGAGAAACAGCGTGCGGGTGTAGTAGTCGCCGAGCTTGATGTACTGTTCCCCCTGCACTGCCGTCTCAAAGGTATCCGGCGCTATGATATCCTTATCATAAATACCTGTGCGCGCCATTTGCAGCCAGGAGATTTCCGAGTGATCCTCGGGCCGGTAGACCTCCCGGAGCAGATACAGGAGAGGAATTTTCTCCATCTGGCGTGTCTGGCATCCGATGGCACGGAGCAAAGAGAGTGCGTCACGGTCGATGCGCTCAAAATGCTTTTTGGCCTGGATGTAGTCTGACTCCACAACGGTAAATGTCATATACTTTTCCTGGATGTAGGCATCAGAGCCGGTGAGCCGGTCTGCAATGGCGTCGTTGTAGTCCGTGATACACTGCTTTTGCAGCTCCGTCGCCCCTTCGGGAACAGGAAGCTGCAAATGAACTGTGGAACGCGCCAGAGGTTTGCTCAGGACATGGATTTGCAGCTGGGAGTGATCGTCCAGCGCCATAAGAAACTTGCAGTATTTTTCCAGAATTCCCACCTGTAAGGCTTCCGGAACGTTGACATAGTTTGTATCCTGCACGGCAAACGTCAGACTGTAGTGGGAATTTCCAAGATAACAAATCCCATCGTCATACATGGTTTCATAGGGAATACTGCTCTGCACGGTGCGCCGCTTGTCCCAGGGAGCAAGCAGACGCTTCGGTTTTTTAGGCTTTCTGTGCGGCGTCACCGCTTGCGTTTTGGGCTTCTTCTGTTTCAAGCCTTGCGGCCTCCTTTTCAATTCTCTGATACAAATTGTCCATCTGGTACGGACGGTTGTGGGGATATTTAAATTTCCACAACAGCTTGTATCGGATGACCTTTTCGAGCGGCTGTCCGTCCTGCTTGATAAAACCGCACAGCAAAACCGGCATTCCAAGCAGGATGGCCACTGTGGCGGCAAGATCAATGCTGCCGGTCAGCAGGTATAACAGAGCAAGAGTCGGGGCAATGACAGCCAGTGCAATACAAAAGCATACCACCTGGCGAAGCGTGAAATTTCCCACGCTCTTGCTCTCGTAGCCATAGATGTCTTCCGGAATAGAAACAATCAATGAAATTCCCCCCTTAAAATGTTCCACACATCCGTTTTGCCATGGTGCCGGTTTTCAGCAGAGCAAAAATCAGAATGGCCATAGGCCAAATGAGATTCCATGTGCTGTACCAATCAATGGTTGTGGTGTTGACGTTGCTCCAGCTCAGCGCGCTGTAAATCACAACACACAGGAGCATCAGGACGCCCTGAAGCATGATGGCCGCAAAATTCTTGAAGTAAGTTTTGGCTGTCTGTGAATGTTCCTTACTGGGCAGAGTCGCCAACGGAAGCGGCGCGACAAGCCAGTACAACATCATTTCAAACAGCCTGCCATAGACGATGATCCAGATTACGCCGCCCATGACGGTGACAGCCAGGTAGGGTCCCTGCATCTGTGCAAGAATCGCAATTTGGGAAAGAAACGGCTGGCCGCTTACGGAATCTAGAAGCGCCTGATAATCCCACTCAATCGGCGTGAGTGTGACAGTAAGGGATCTGGACAGGCTTTTCAGGATTCCGTTGAACAGGGTAAAAACAATCTGGAGAATATCATAAGAACGGAGGACTACGAAATAAGGGATGATAAAGCGAAAAACAGTAGCGGAAACCAGCTTGGCGTCCAGCTCTCCATCCGAGCGGCAATACAGGTCGTACAACTCGGATGCCAGGAAGAAACCAAGAATGGCCAGAGCAAAGGGCATCAATGCAAGCGAAGCTGTTTTCAAAAGTGTATCCCAAAAATCCGTAGCAAACAGATCTCCCGGTGACATGGCAATGAGATTTGCGACTTCCTCCACCTTATCGGTCAATCCCTCATAGATGACCAGGATGTATTTGTTGATTGCATCGAGCAGATCCATGTGGACTTACCTCCCCAGGAACCGCCCTATCATCACCATGACATGGCCGGAAATACCCGCTGCGGCTTCCGCATCTTTGATTTCTCCTTCCGCCCATGTGAGGATGAAGGCGGAGATAGCAGCGAAAGCAATCCCGCCGATGATTTTCTTCAGTCCGGAGCTGTTCTGCTGTCCATCTCCGAACATATCGTATATCCCCCACACAACGGTGATGCCGCCGAGCACTATCAAAAGGATTTTCAGAATCTTGAGAATTGTTGCTGCGTCCATATTGTTACCTCCGTATTTACGCATTGATGTTGATGGTTGTCACATAATTGGGCTGCTTGATAGTTCTTCGCCGTCCCGCGTTTCGATCGAATACATAGCCACCTGTATCCTCATCCGCGAGAAGCTTGTACCGGGGATGTTCCCGGACGTCATATTTCTTACTGCGGAACGGCGGATATCCCTTAACAAAGACAATGCACTCCGATTTCGGGAGCTGCGCCAGCTCCGTCTGATCCAAAAGCGAGCGGCCCGTTTTTTGCTGGTTCTGGCTGTAGCTGTTCTTGCCGAGACTGCCGGATGTACCGGAGCCGGTATAGGAAACCGTATCAATGGTGGCCTTGCCCAGCAGCTGCTCGGAGACATACTTGGTGGTTTCTTCACCGGAGCCGCCGAGAAAGAGCTTGATGGGACAAGAGGCCGGGATTGCCTGAGCAGCTTTATCATATACTGCCTTAAGCTGGCTGAGATCCTGGAATATCAGTTCATAGAAGATCCAATACTTTCGAGTTGTTGCAACCATTTTTTCCAGATTGGGAATTTTGCCAATGTTGGCAATTTCATCAATGATACATCGGATGGGATAGATCAGATGTTTTCCAGGCATTGGCTTTGCTTTTTTTATATTGCAATGGATCAATGTATTTAACAGAATAGCCACCAGATAGTTATAGGCCGTGTCGGTTTCATCCATAATGATAAAGAGCGCTGATTTCTCCATTCCCATTTGATCCAGATCCAGTTCATCTTCAAGCATCAACTGACGAATTTCTGGAATGTCAAAATCCGCCAAACGGACTCCAACGCTAATCAGAATGGATTTGATCGTCTTACCGGCTCCCATTTTGAATTTTTTATACTGAGCAACAGCGTAACTGTCCGGGTTTCTGGCTTCCAGTTCCTCGAACATATAGTCAACGCTTGATTTAAAATTTTCATCCTCCTCTTTGGCCATAGACTGATTCAGCAAGCGGACAAGAGAGGGAATATTCCGCTGCTCTGGTTCGGCGGTTTCAATCAGGTATGCTATGTGTGCCATGAACCAAAGCCGTTCCGCCTTATCCCAGAACTGTTCACCACTTTGGGGATGGCTGGTATCTCCGCTGGTATTTGTCATCAAGACCTCAACGAATTGGCGAGTATCCAGTGGCGTCTTACAGTAACTCAGGGGATTAAAGCGCATACTGTTCTGCGGGTTCGTAATGTCAAAGACACGCAGCTTATACCCTGCGTCTTTGAGCATTTTCCCTTCCGCATAGAGATGCTCTCCGCTGGGATCCGTGATGACATAAGAAGCATTCAGCTGTGCGACATTCGGCTTGACATAGTTCCGGGATTTACCGGAGCCAGGGTCGCCCAGGACAAGCACATGGTTGGCAATTTGGGTTTTGAGACCATTCATACTGAGCTGTTCGCTTTTGGAGAGGATAATGGTGTTATACGGATCTTTATCGGTAAGTGGTTCAAAATCATCTTCCGTTCCCCACCGGGCGGAGCCATGCTCGATATCCTCGTACTCCCGCTGCCGCCGGAAACGCAGCAGGCCCAAAAAAAGGCCGCAGGCGCAGGAACACCAAACGGCTTTGGGAAAGTACTGATTCAACTGGAAACCGCTCAAAAAATAGCCTGACATTGCAACAAGAAGTGCGCTGACCAGAATGGCCAGCGCACAGCATTTAATGATTCTCTTTTTCATCGAACCGGTTCCACCTCCCGGACTGCTTGTTCCACCTCTTTCGCGGCCTGGCGGAGCAAGAAGGCTTTCTCTTTTGCCTGCTGCATAGCGTCCTCAAGATCGTTCCAGCTTTTTGTTTTGTCTTTGAGCATATCGGTCACAGCCATATCCAGTTTGTCGATATCTCTCTGGCGAAACGTAAGAAACACCATGTTGGGATCGTTTTCTTCCTCGATCGCCGTGTACTGAAGCCCGTACTTCTGCGCGAACCGATCAAAATCCGCAATCCGCTCTTTCTTCACCTCGACTCCCTGGATAGCCGCCTGCTGATTTTGCGAAAGATTTTCCAGGGATACGGTTCCTCCTTTTGCATTGCTATGGAGCATATTAAGAATTTCCCGTCCGGCCAGTGCAAGTGCGTGGCTCAGCGTATGCCCACCCAAACGGACACCGAAAGTAACCAAACGATCCGCCAGCTCGTCACCGATCAATTTCCTCATCTCCTCTCTGTTCTTTTCCAACTGCCGCTCTCATGCGTATCAGCTCCTTTCGTTCCTGGCGGATTTCATCCATCCGCTTCTGCAATTTTTCTTCCTGCGCGCTGTCCTTATGGATACGCGCGTTTTTCAGATTACTCAGGATTTCTTTTTCCTCCGTGCGCAGTTCTGTCAGGCGTGTCAGGTAATCCGACTGCGAGGAAACGTGCTGCTGATCCATAGCGTCCATTGCCGCAAATTTTGATTTGACTTCCCGCAGCTTCACGGAATAAGAATGCGGATTTGGTTCCCGGAAAAGCGGACACGTGTCCGCCCGGGTGAAGTCCCCGATTTTCTTCCGCAGCGATTGTTCATCAAACCCATACCCCAGACTGGCCAGTGTAAAATTTCTTTCCTGCCCGTTCGTCCTGTGACGGAAGGAAAGACGCTCGCCCCTGCGAAACATATAGTATTTCGTTTCCATCAGAGAAAGAAATTCCTCCCAGCTTTTCGCCTGGGAGGAAAACTGTTCCACGTCTTTCCGCATGGTGTTATGATATCCGGAAACTTTCTTTCCTGGATGATGGAGTCCCGGTCTTTCTTTTTTGGGTTCCTCTACAACGGACAATCCGTGCGCCCGGCAAAGACGGTCACTGATCCGCGCAACGCGATCCGGCGTGTATTTATCCTGATGAAACTTTTTGTAGTCTGCGCCAACCACATTGAAGATAATGTGGTTGTGAATACATTTGGAATCCGTGTGAGTTGCAACGATATACTGATATTTGTCTCCCAGCACTTCCTTTGCAAGCTGGACGCCAAGAGAATGGGCCAGCTCCGGCGTTACTTCGCCGGGCGCGAAGGATTGGCGTATCCACATGGCACAGTAGGATTTTCTGCTGCCGTTTTGTTTTACGCTTCTGCCGGTGGCCTGCTCCGCTTCCTGCTGGTGCAGATACATTTCCTGCGCCGCCGACTGTGCTTCACATTGAAATGAGGAAACGAGGGAACCATGATCTGTTTTTGCCGGATCAATGACATAAGCGACACTTCGTTCCAGCGCTGCCGGAACGGAGCGGTTGCCTATTTCAATTCCCTCAAAAAACGTAGTCGCCATTCGCTCACCTCGTCTGCCATCCGCGTGAGTTCCGGGATGTTGATATCGTGGTAGGTGTTAGCTACCTTCGCGAGCTGGTTAAGATTGTTTCCTATCCGGCCCAGCGCGGCGACGCACTCTTTCAGCACCCCATAATCTTGGTGGATGATGTATCCGTCCAGAATCATTTTGCGAATATAGGCACTCTTATTTTTAATTCCAGCTTTTTTCATGTTTTCCTGTAACAGTTTGTTTTCTGACTCCGACAGGAAAAAAAGAATCTCCACCTTTCTGTGTCTGTTCGGTATAACATTTTTCCCTCCCTTCAGATTTTCAGTTTCGTAAGGGGTTTTAGGGGATTCTCCCCTAAGTGTTCTCCAATTTTCCATGCCTGGAAAATTGGAGAACGTGGCAAGTGTATATACACTTGCAGTGCTTGCCCGGAGGGAATACCCACATTTTTCATTTTTTCCTCTATTCAAATTCATAAAGCGTTCATATTCTTCGCCGCGCATGTTCATAATTTATTCATGAGAAAATCGGGAGCTGCGCGCGAAGTCGGAAAGGGGGAAAACAAAAGGCGGGTGTGCTTTCCGCACATTCCCGCCTGTGTGTTCCCGTTATTCTTCGGCCAGCTCCTGTTTCAGCTTTTGAATCAGACCACCGAACACTTCCTTTTCCATATCACCGCCGTGCTCCATACTCAGTTCCAGCTCCGCAATCAGCTCCTCCTTTGTTTTGTCAGGGGACAGAGCCATGATTGCCTTCTCATCTTCATCGTAAAACACCATTGTTTTCTTCTCCTTTTTTCATATTTGAAATGCTGGTAAAGCTTTACCGATTCATTTCTTCCTGTATCTGATTTCTGTTTTCCTGATCGAATACAGGTGAAATAGAATCCAGCTTATCCAGCTGTTCCTGCTCAGAAATAATTTTTTGGGGCGCTGCATGGGAAGGATCTTCAAGCGCCTGATATTCTTCCAGACTGTATAGAATTGTTTTGGCTGCATTGCTGATACCGGAAATAATCTCCAGCAGTTCTTCCGGTTTCAAAGAACGTCCCCAGGATGCAATGTAGGGAAAAGAATAATCGGATGTATCAAGCCCAAAGTGATCCGCAATCATGTAAGCCACACTCTCTGCTTCAATTTCCCGCGTTTCTCTGGATTCTTCGCGGCTTTCGTGAAGCTTCGAGTGTGCCAGCTCATGCAGCGCGGTTTTTACACTCTGCATCTCTGACATTCCCTGCTTGATGACAATTTTCTGTTGTGCGAAATCGCAATACCCTTTTGCAAAGGGAACATCCTCAAACGACACGGAAAACGGTGCGGCAGCATGTCGGATGCCCGCCATAATACTCTCATAATTTCTGGCCTCGCCGTGCAGCTCCGATGCAAGCTCCGGGGGATCTTTTCCATCCGTCTGTGAGATATCATAAACGTATCCGACACGAAAAGTTTTGGCCTGCTCTTTCCTTATCTCTTTGACTGGATCTCCATTTTCATCGAGAACAGGATTACCGTTTTTATCCCTTTTGGTTACCTCCAGTTTAACATAATAATTGACGGGACAGAAGATCTGAATTCCCTTTTCCCCGTAGCGAACCTGACGTCCCTTTTTCTTCCAGGATTCATAACCGGCCACGAGCTGAGCATCAGGCTTTTGAAGGAAAATGAGAATTGTATTACGGATGGAATAGTGATAAAAGCTGGAATAAAATTTCAGGTAATCTTTAAATTTTTGAGAAGTAAACACCTCCTCCACACCTTGCAGAAGCTTTTCCGCAAGCAAATCCTTTTTCACCTTTTTCTCTTCTGGATTCATTTTTCTCACCCTCTTATTGCTTGTTCAAACTGGGCGATCTGCTCTCTGCATTTTTGACAGATCGCATACTCGTCGTATTTCATCAGCTCGTCGGAACTGCCGCAGAAGATACAGCTGCTGTCAATCTTACTCAGTACAATCTTTCCTCCTTGAATCGTTACTTCAAGATTGTCATATAGATCGATATGCAGCTCATTCCTGAGTTCTTTGGGAATGGAAATCCGGCCAAGTCCATCAATATGTCTTTGCATTTTTCTTCACCTCCTTATACTTTTCAGGATGAGGAAAAGGAACCTGTGCAGCAGATTCCCCTTCCTCATCCTGAAAAACGGGCGCTGGTTTGAAACAGCGTCCGTTTTCAGAAATGAGATTATTGGTTTAAAAAAGCGGACACGTGTCCGCTCGGGTAAATCTTAATATCCGGTTGTGGGATACTTAATCGGCGGTGCAATCACCTGAGTTACCCAAGTGTAATCAGACGTGAACCACTTGTCGTTGTACTTGCCGCCGACATCGGTGCGGTTGGCGAAGCGGTAGCCGTTGGCCAGATTCGGAAGGACGGTGACAAGAATCATCGGCCTGTTTTCCTCCCGGAAACCGGCTTTGACGGTGCCAAACTCAAAGCGGAAATCGGTGATATACTCGTTTGACGCCAGACCAAGACGGGACGCGCTGCAATCCAGGTCATACGACTGCGTGGACAGCAGGCCGGTTGCCAGGTCACGATAGGAGGAATTGAGATTCGTCTTATAAGTGACCTTGTATGTCAGTCCGGGCTGGTTCCAGGTGCCGGTGTGGATAACGTTCAGTCGAACGGCATCGGTCGGAATCTGGTCGTGCCAGAAGAAGTTTTCGAGCGGAACGTTGGACAGGTTGCAGATATCCCAAAAATCATACCGCATTTGCTGGCCGGGCGTGACGGTGATATTGCCCTGTTTTTTGACGCTGGTGGAAATATTCGCCGTGTTGTTGAGCACTTCCACCTGTACCACGTCGTTCGGAACCTTCAGCTGCACCTCAAATTCTGTGGTGTTGAGCTGGTAGTAGTCCGGAGCGGTGATTTCCCGGATTTTGTAGCGTCCAATCGGGAGCGGGCCGGATGCGGCGACGCCGCGATAGTCGCTCACGATACGGTCAACCACAACGCCCGTATCGGCGCGCGTGATTTCAAAGATTGCGCCTTCCAACAGGCTCCCCGCCGGTTTGCCGGTGATGGGATTGTAGTCCGCCGACTTTTTGATGATCTGGATTTGTCCCTGTGTTTTAGAATTCTCCCAAAGGATTTCCTCCGTGCTGCCGTTCTTTACGATAATGCGCTTGATACGGTCATCCAGTGTGTAGCCGTCCGGAGCCTTAATCTCACGGAGATAGTACACACCGTCCGGAATGTCCTCATCCAGCTCGGCATAGCCGTCCCGATCCGTGACAAGCTGCGCGATGGTGTGATAATCCTCGTCCATCAGAAGAAATACCGCGCCGTACAGGCCGCGATCCGTATCGGCGTCAATCTTGTGGATGACGATGCTGCCAAGACGGTCGTTCTCAAATTCCAGTACGGTGGTTTCGTTTGGCTTGATTTCCACGGTGCGGGGAGTGGAATCCAGCTTGTAACCGCTGGGAACCTTGGTTTCCCGTACCACAACGGTCTGCGGCTCCAGCTCCACAAAGATTTCGCCGTTGGCGTCGGTGGTATACTCGCCGATGAGCGCGCCGTCCGGTTTGGTAATGCGGAAGGTAACGTTTTTGAGGGGCTTGCCGGTTTGTGTGACTTTTTTCAGGATTTTCAGCCCGCCCTCATAGTCATTGACGAAAGTCAGCGTGGTGGGCTTCCCGGCCACGACCTCCACTGTCTGCGGTGTGGGGTCGAGAATCACACCGTCCGGCACGGCAATTTCCTGCACCTTGTAAGTGCCGGGCTGTATATTGTTCAGCACGGCGAGGCCGTCACTGCCGGTGGTCACTTTGGTGACTTCGGCTCCGGCCAGTGTAGAAATCAGGAAGGTAACGCCGCCAATCGGCTTACCGTCACTGCCAACCTTGCGGATAGTAAATTCTTTTACATATTCGTTGACGAAGGTCAGCGTGGTGGGCTTCCCGGCCACAACCTCCACTGTCTGCGGTGTGGGGTCGAGAATCACGCCATCCGGCACGGCGATTTCCTGCACCTTGTAAGTGCCGGGCTGTATATTGGTCAGCACGGCGAGGCCGTCACTGCCGGTGGTCACTCGGGCGACCTCCGCGCCCGCCAGTGTGGAAACAAGGAAGGTAACGCCGCCGATCGGCTTGCCGTCGCTGCCAACCTTGCGGATCGTGAAGTTTTCAATGCGCTTGTCCTCAAAGACCAGCTCCACGGTTTCCCCAGGCTTGACGGTCACGGTTTTAGGGCCTTCGCTGATTTCAAAGCCGTCCGGCGCTCTGGTTTCCGTGACGATATAGGTTTTCGTGGGGTCGAGACCGGAGACAAGCACCGTTCCGTCCGCGCCGCTGGTGTAGTTGTCGCCAATCAATGTTCCGTCTGCCGTTGTCACCTTAAAGATGGCTCCTGACAGCGGATTTTGTGTAGATGCGTTCCGCTTCTTGATAAGAATGGAACCATACGGTTCATTTTCAAAGACAAATTCCACGGGATTTTCGCCATCCACCAGCTTGGTCTGCGGCGTGGGATCGAGCACATAGCCGTCCGGCACGGCAATTTCCGTGACGGTGATATAGCCGCTCGGTACG
>NZ_NFJU01000043.1 GCF_002160025.1 Anaeromassilibacillus sp. An200 | reverse complement strand
AACCTGAAGCGGTTGATATGGAACACGAAATGACGCCAGTGAGCGTCTTTTTTTCTGCTCAAATTCCCATTGCTGATTTTCAGAGGCCACTTTGTCAACAGCTCCACATTGTCCAGAATTTCCTGCCGGAGCCCGCTGCTCTCGGCGGGAGCGCACAAGCGCTCCAGCTTTTCAAAATCATCGTAGTCCTCGCCCAGCTCTTCGCGCACAATGGCATCATACATGGCCGGGAACTCGGAAGTCAACCCGAACCCATCCATCGGAAAGGGTTCAAACCCCACAAGCAGGGCGGGCGAACCCTCCCGAAGACGGAAATCTCCCCGCCGCATGTCCACAAACAGCGGATCCCGCGCCAGACTATGCGCATCCGCGCCCCGGCTCTGCTGGTAGGCAAGGCGCGACGCGCCGCCATCCGGAGCCGCCTCATCAAAATAGAGATTGCGGTCAATTTCCGCTTCCTCCAGATGAACCTGCGTCAGCTTCCCATCCACGACCGATTCCCGGTAGAAGGGCTGATGGGCCGCCGTTTTATAAAAGAGGTTGCGCTCCACGCGCAGGCAGGCGTTTGGCGGCATTTTCTCCCGCTCATAGACATCGAGCAGGCTGATATAGCCGATGAACATCCGCTTTTCCTCTCCCTGTGAATTTTCGTATACAATATCGCGCACATCGGCCACAATGTTATTCACCACATGGTTCTCGTAATATTTTGTATTGATTCCGCCGCCTGTGACATTGTAAACAATGTTCTCTGTGATCATCGTATCTTTGAGGAAAGCGTCGGTGCGGATGCCCTGCTGCATCCCGATCCCGTTGAGATGATGGATAAAATTGCGGCGGATCAGGTTGCCGCCCCCAACGTCGGAGAGATAAATGGCGTTGCCGTCAAACATGCGCTGCATCGTGAGGAACATTTCATTCTCCTCCACGATGTTGTTTCTCGTCTGATAGAAGGGCGCTATCTTCCGCCACTGGGCGTGAAGCTCCTCCGTGATTTGGATCGCGCAAAGCTGCGACTCCGGCGGAATCTCACTGCGCCGGATGGTTCCCTCCATCTCGCGGTTCGGTTCCTTGGCATTGAAGCAGTAGGGACGCACGCCGCTCAGCACGATCGAGTCATACGGCAGATGATGCAGCCGATTATGTTTGATAAGATTTTCGCTGCTCTGCCAGACCATGATGCCGCTTGCGTGATAGTACAGCTCACCGCAGTGGTGGATGTGGTTGTTGAGAATCCGGTTACAGCGGTTTTCGTTCACACGCCCCGGACCGAAGCCGCACAGCAGCACGCCCGTCCCGCCGACATGGTCGATCAGATTGTTTTCCACCCGGTTGGACTGGCAGTGCAAATCCAGCCGCACACCGCCGGATCCGCTCTCACAAAGGCGGCAGCCGCGCAGCGCGCAGTCCTCCGCGCCGCGGAAACGCACCATCGCGTTCCCCTTATCCCACAGATCCCAATCGTGCTGAAGACCGATATCGTCCTGCGTAACCGCGTCGCGGTCGGCGCGGGTGAAGGTCAGGCCCTCAAAGACAATCCCCTTGACGAGTTCACCGCGCTCCTGGCCGTCAACGCGGAAATACTCCGTAAGAGCCGGCACTGTGACATGTTCCGGTATTCCGTCCATAGAGTAATAATAGATCCTGCCGCGCAGCGTGTCAACCGCCCAGGAACCAGGCTCCGTGAGAAAATCAACGGCGTTTTCCAGACGGCAGGAGCCGCTCCCCATCGCAAACAGATGCTTGTCGACACGGCCCACCGGATAGGTGGAGGGAATGGACGTCTCGGCTGTACCGGCATCCGCATCGACACGGCGCAGCGGCAGATAATTTGTCACATAGCCGACGCCGGGTTCGACAAATGCTTCGATATCTTCCGGATTCTCCCAGCTGCGCAGAAAGCCCGGCGGACAGAACAGCGTGCGCCGATCGGAACACAGCAGGCCGCTGATATCGGGCAGATCGGCGTTTGCCGGGATGGGATAGCGCGGTTCAAACCCTTTCGAGTGCGCGCGTGTCAGACGCTTCCCGTTTGCGTAGAGCGTATAGATCCGCTCCTTGCCGGTGGGCAGCTTCGGCAGCGGCGCTTCATACACCTTCCCGCGCGACGACTTCGGCAAACCGGGAACCTCCCGCGCGACCGTCCAGCCCGTTACGGGGATATCGGAGGAAAACACGGGCGTTTCACCGGGGTAGGCGGCATAGACGATACGATAGGACTCATGATGGCCGTCACATCCGCGGAATACCACTGTTTTGTTCAGGCGGTACTCGCCGCCCCGGATCAGGACAAAGAGATCGCGGTAAAGTCCGTTCTTGACAGCCCGCACCGCGTCACGTGCCCGTTCCACCGTGGCAAAGGGACCGTCCGTTCCCTCCTGGTTTGGTTCCGGCAGCGTACCAGACCAGCTGTCGCACCCGTTTTCCGCCACATAAAAATCCGCATACTGATATTCCCGAAGCTTTCCTGCTGCTTTTTTCATCACAATTTCCTCCATACCGGACAACACAGCAGGCGGGGACCGCCTGCTGTGTTGTCAAATCCTTTACTCCTTGGATGCAATATATTCGTTCATCTGCTCCACATAGGTCTGGCCGCCCTTGGCATACCAGTCGGTCAGAGCGTTGTCGTACTCATCCACCGGCAGTTCGCCCATGATGATCTTGGTCATAACCTCTTTGCGCTTGTTTTCCGCTTCGATAAAGGCCGCGTCATCCGCGATGGCAGGACGGAAGCCCATGTCCTTGGAGAAAATCACGGTATCCATAGAGGTCTGGATCCATTCGCTTGTAGCATCCAGCTCTTCCTGCGGCAGCGACAAATCGAGGAAGAAGGTCGGGTCGTCGCATCTTCTGACGAAGATCTGGCCCCAGGAATTGTTCTTGAGCTCCTTGTACGCATCCGCAATGACCACGGGAGTATCGCCCTCCATCGTGTAGGTCAGGCCCTCCTCGCCGTAGTTGATGATCCGCCAGCCTTCATCGGAAAGCAGCCAGTCAAACAGATCCACCGCACGCTGCTTGTTCTCGCAGACGTTGGTGACAGCCCAGCCGCCCCAGATTCCCGCGCCGTTCGAGGAACCGAGAAGCTCGCCTTCGGAATTGGAGATACCGGCCAGATACGTCATCTCAGCATCGGGATTCAGCTTTTTGGCCTCCGTTTCACGCAGGGCCACATGGCCGCCGAACACCACATTGCAGCCAACCTCTCCGGAATACAGGCGCTGTCCGTCGTCTCCGGATTTCAGAATCGGCCAGTCGGGAAGAATATAACCCGAGGTCCACAGATCCGCGGAGTATTGCAGCGCGGCCTTATAGTTCTCGTTTCCAATCTCATAGCTGGGATCCATATAGGCATATTCGCCGTCGCTCTCCTGCCACCCATAGCAGTCAAACGCACCCACGGAGATGGGATACAAATACCCGTCGGAGGACGGAGAGGGAACGAGGCCGTAGGTATCGTTTTTGCCGTTGCCATCCGGATCGTTCTCCGTAAACTGCTTCATGATGTCAAAGAATTCCTCCTGTGTCACCACGAGATCCTTCGGCAGAGTAATGCCAAGATTATCCAGCCAGTCCTGACGCAGGACATAGCCATCATTGCGCACAACCGTCGTGCGGGGGATCATATAGATGTCCTCATCCTGCTTTGTTTTGACGGCTTCCCATGTCACATCATAGGTATGAGCCAGCAGGTTCGGGGCGTTCTGGATCTCCTCCGTAATCGGAACAAACAGGCCGGTATCGACGCCCTGGGTAAACATTTTATCCGTGTGATCCGAGAAGTTGACGACATCCGGATAATCGCCGCCGGCCAGCATCATTTGCAGGCTTTCCGTATAACTGGACTGCGGCGGAACCTCCAGTTCAATAGTGACGTTGTTCTCCTTCTCCATCTGTTCCAGCAGATAAAGCGTCAGCTCATTCTGTTCCGCGGGCCAGAAGCTTCCGAAAATATGAATGTTGACGTTTTCCGATTTGTCATCCGCTGCCGCGCTCCCGGCGCTGGTGCTCTGAGTCCCGTCCTGCGCGTTTCCCGCAGCGGATGAAGCTGCGCCGCCTCCGCCGCAGCCGGTCACGGTCGAAACCAGCAGAGCTGCCAGAACCAACAGGGATGTTGTTTTCTTCATCATAATGGTACCTCCTCACAACATGGATGCGATCGTGTGATCGCAGATTTTCTGTTTCAGCCGGGATGGTTTATCCCTTGACGGCTCCCATCATAATTCCCTTTTCAAAATATTTTTGCAGACAGGGATAGATACAGAGGATGGGAACCATGGCCACCACAATGGATGCGTATTGCAGCATGATGGGCTGCACCGCGGCGTTCCCCATCTCCGCGAGGTTGCCGTCTGTGGACTGATTCATCGCAGTGGCCGACATGATAATTTCACGCAGGACAAGCTGTAACGGCCACAGCTCGCGGGAGCGGATGTACAGAATCGCGTTGAAATAGCTGTTCCAGTAGCCGACCGCCACAAACAGCAGAATCGTGGAAATAATCGGCTTGGAGAGCGGGACCACGATGCGGAACAAAATAAAGGGCTCGTTTGCGCCGTCGATCTCCGCCGCCTCAATCAGGCTGTCCGGCAGACTGGAAAAGAAGTTTCGCACAAGAATCACGTTATAGGCCGAGAGACAGCCAGGCAAAATCAGCGACCAGATGGTATCCAGCAGGCCGATGGACTTCACCAGCAGGAAGCTCGGGATCATGACGCCGGAGAAAAACATGGTGAAGAGGATCAGGCCCATAAAGATGCCCTTGCCCCGGAACTGCTTTCTTGAGAGCGGATACGCGGTGAGAATGGTGAGCAGAACGCCAAGCACGGTCCCGAAGATCGTGACAAACAGCGTCACGCCGTATCCGGTCAGCATCAGGCTGTACTGAAACACCTGATTATAGGCCGAAAGGGAAAAATCCGTGGGGAAAAGCATAATCGGGTTTTCCAGATAACCTGTATAGCTGGAAAGGGAAATGGAAATCACGTTGATGATGGGATACAGCATGATGACATCCACCAAGATGACAAAGAGGGTAATCAGCAGGCGGGGAATGAAATCCTCGTCCCGGCGGCGCGATTGCATGGCTGCGCGCGCCTTCGGCATCGTTTTCGCTTTTACCCCAGACCGTTCCCTCCAATCTTCTGCGATATTTTGTTGGTGGAGAACACCAGGATCAGCCCGACAACGGACTGGAACAGGCCGATGGCCGTCGCAAAGCTGAAGCGTCCTTCCACCATGGCCATGCGATAGGTATACGTCTCAAACACATCCGCCACATCGTAAACCACCGGGCTGTAAAGCATAAAGATCTGCTCGAAGCCATTGCGCAGGATGGAACCAAGACGCAGAATAAACAGGACAACGATGGTCGGTACAAGATTCGGAATGGTGATGAATACGATTTTCTGAAGCATTCCCGCCCCGTCGATGCGGGCCGCCTCATACATCTCGGAGTCGATGCCGGAAATCGCGGCAAGATACACGATGGTGCCCCATCCCGCTTCCTTCCAGATATCGCTGGCCACGAGGATGGTCCGGAAACAGGCCGGATCCTGCAGGAACGCGTGCTTTTCGCCGCCGAACAGTTCAATGAGGAAATTGATGGCGCCGCTCGAGGGGGACAGCAGATTGATAATCATACCGGAAAGGACCACCCACAAGATGAAGTGCGGCAGATACAAAATTGTCTGCGAGGCTTTTTTAAAGCGCTGAAGGCGAATCTCATTGATCAGCACCACGAGCAGGATCGGAGCCGGGAAGCCCCACACAAGCCGCAGGAGACTGATGATCAGAGAATTGCTGAACACATTGAAAAAGCTTTCCGAGGTAAACAGATACTCGAAATTCTTCCAGCCAACCCACGGGCTGTCAAAGAAGCCGAGAACCGGGCTGTACTCCTGAAACGCAATGGTCACGCCGTACATCGGCGCATAACAGAAAATCAGAAAGTAAAGCATTCCGGGAATCAGGAACAGATACAGCCAGAAATTTTTCTTCCAGTAACTGCGCGAGAGCTTTGCCGCTTTGGGATGCATCACTCAACTCCTCCTTCACTCAATCAATTCCAAAGCCTTTGGATTTACCCGTCTGTTTTTGACACTTTTATTTTATAAAAGGATTCCTATTTGTACAATTCGCTATCTTACACTCTTACTATGCTGATTTTATCCTGCTTGGAAAGGCTTTTGAGCAAAGGACTGTTCTATTTTACAAAATCAGGAGCGCACTGTAAAATCACGCCATTTCCCCCAAGGGAGAAAGAAGCCCGCGCGGACCGGAAACATCCAGCCGCGCGGGCTTCTTCATTCAAAGGTATCGGTTCGCTGTGTAGACCGCTTCGACATTGGCTGTCGGCACATCTCCTTCAAATCCCTGGCTTGCCATGAGGATATCACGATCGCTTTGTCGGGATGGCGTTCGATCGTCTCGCGGATGGCAGAGTAGTCAAACCAGTCCGGATCCGGCCAGGCGTACCGATCCACCTCCTCCACCGTCTCCACGCCGGAAAGCGGATAATAGCTTGTAACCGGATAGGAATCGAGAGCCGTGACATGAATTGTCTGCTCATATCCCCAGAAGGAGCCTTTGACCTGCCTGTTCTGCTCGTCGGTGCGGGACACCAGCTCCGGACCGATATAGCGCGGCCCGGCGCAGACGATATCAATTTCATATTTCTCAAGCAGCTGATCGTAGTCTGTCATGCCGTATTCCCGCAGCAGGCGGCTTGTCACCGTGCCGACGGCCTCAAACGCGGCAGGAATGCGATCGGGCTTGAGGCGCTGCATCACGGCGCGCACCCGTTCCTTTGACGTCATAGCGTGCTTCCTCCTCAAGTTTACTTTCACTCATTTTCCCACCACTTTGGTGGGAGTTTTCCTCTTCATTATAGGGAGAAATATGTATTTGCACAATAGTGCAATTTCACCTTCCAGGAACAGATTTTTTATCTTTCTCCACCAAAAGCACTGCACCAGACTGTGTTATTCTACAATACTGCGATTTTGGGATAATTTTGTAATACTTTCCTCGAAACGCACCGTTTTCTTTTTCCTTTTTTATGATATTTCCCTTGTGATACCCTCCAAAATTTCATATAATGAAAAAAATTGAGCCTTGAGGAGGAGGATACCATGTATCGCCTGATCATCGCGGATGATGAATATATGATCCGGCAAAGCCTTGCCTCTCTTGTGGATTGGGAAGCCCTGGGATTTGAGGTTGTTCTGCTTGCGCGGGACGGTGAGGAAGCCCTGCGCGCCCTTGACGGCGCTGACGTTGTGCTCAGCGACGTGCAGATGCCGAAGCTTTCCGGCCTTGATCTGGCACAGCACGTTTTTGAAGATCAGCTGCCGGTCCGCGTTGTGATCATCAGCGGATACCGGGAATTTGAATACGCCAGAAGGGCCATTGCTTACAATGTAAGCGATTACCTGCTCAAACCGATCGATCTGGCCTGCGTCACCTCTGTCTTTGAACGCATCCGTGCCGATCTGGACCGGGAACAGGCGGAAAAACAGAAGCAGCAGTCTTACCGCAACGAGCTGAGCCTGTACCGCACCGCCGCGACAGAGAAATTTTTCGAACTTGCGCGGCTTGGGCTGTTCAAGCAGGAACGGGACGCGCTCGCCTATCTGAAGCGCTTCGGCCTGACGGAAACACTCTCCCGCCTTCTGGTTCATCCGTATCAGCTCCGCTTTACAGACGCGGCACGGGATGAGCCCATCCCGCAGGAGGTGGTCGCAAATATTCTCGTCATGCTGCAGACACAGCACGAGCTGCCTCTTGCCCCCATCCTGTTTCCGGGAGATGAACAGGAACATGAGGTCCTGCTTTTCACCGATCCCTCCGGAAACGGAGCGGGACTTGACGCTTTCCGCACGGACGCCGTCCATGCGTTCCGGGATGTGTGCAACGCCGGGGCACAGATGAGCCTTGCCAGACCCGCCCGTCCCCTGACGGATTTTGCGTGCGTCCGGGAACAGCCTGCCGAACGCCAGGAACTGGACAAGGAGGAGATTCTTCTCTCGATGGCGCGCCAGCATCTGATTATCCTCAACACGGCCCCCGAGCTGGAGGAAACGGCTGTGAGCCTGACGGAAATTTTTTGCCGCCTTACCGCCGGGGAACCGGAGCCGGAAAAGCGCCGCCAGGCGGAGCGCCTGCTGGAGCATATGGGACGTCTGGTGAGCAAACAGCTGCCGGATTTTCCCACCCTGTTTGCCTCTTCTGCCCCCAAGGAATCCGCTGCCTTTTTTGAAGAATGGTATCAGGCGGAGCTCAAGCGCTTCTGCGCCTGCATGAAGCAGGAAAGAAGGGCACATTCCTCGCTGGTGGAGCTGGTGCAGGCGATCATCAAGGGGCATATCACGGAGAACATCTCCCTGCAGCAGGTGGCCGACCAGGTTTTCATCAGTCCAAACTATCTTTCCCGGCTGTTCAAGGAGGAAACGGGAGAGAATTTCAGCGAATTTACGATCCGCGTGAAGATGGAAAAGGCAGCGGAGCTTCTGCGCGATCCGACCTGCCGTGTCTATGAGGTCAACGAAACCCTGGGTTACAAGAGCCTGCAGCATTTTTACAAGCTATTCAAGCGCGTGTTTGACTGTACGCCGACAGAATACCGCGAGAAGATTTTGCAGCAGCACAAACACACGGACGAAAAGGAACCATGAAAAAATACAATTTCCGATACTACTTTCACAACTACCGGTTCAGCAGCCTGTTTCTGAAAAACTTTCTGACGATCCTGCTGGTTCTCTATCTGCCTTTATCCTTAACCTGTCTCGGCATTTCCCTGTACCTGCAAAACGCATGGTTCAGCGAGCTGGCCAGCGCGGCCCATGATTCGGTGGCCAGCGTACAGGAGGTGGTGGATACCGTGCAGACAAATGTATCCGGAGCGTGCATCAACACCGCTTCGGATCCCTCGGTTTCCAGCTTTGTCCTGACCAAAAAATGGGATTTTCCCAGCTACGATATCGTACAGAACATTCAGAATATCATCCGCAGCCTGACCATTTCGTGTGGGGAGTATATTGACTCCATCTACATCTATTCCACAAACAACGATTATCTTCTCTCCAACACGCAATCCTCCACGCTAGCCTCCTTTTACGATCAGGACTGGCTTCCCTTCTGTGAGGAACAGGCCAAAAGCCTGTCCCAATGGACCTGGGGACGGACCGCCATGACGCGGGAGGGCCAAGCGGTGAGCTACATCTCCACCGCAAGCGTTGTCCCCTACTCCCTGACGCGGGGAACCGACGGCTATGTCGTGGTGAACATGAGCAGCGACTGGCTTGCCCAGCTTGTCAAGCAGAGAGGATCCGCCCCCTTGGAGGAATTCTTCATTGTGGACCGCACTGGCCTGGTGCTGTACAGCTTCGATCCCAAGCAGCTTGGGAGTGCGTTCGAGAAAGCAACCGGCTATCCGCTCTCCCAAACGGAAAACGCGCAGATGCTGACCGGAGACGACAGTCAAACGCTGTGGCTCACTTGCTCCTCCTCCACACAGAACGGCTGGAGATACATTGCGGTCAACTCGCTGGAGGAGTACGACCGGAGCGTTTCCTTTTTGCAGCGCATCATTTGGCTGGTGCTCTTTCTCCTTTTCCTTCTCGCCATCGGCGTTTCCTATTTTGTTTCCCGCAAGGTTTTTCTGCCGATTCAGAAGATCATCAAGATGATGGATGACCCCAAGGCATTTTACGATCAAAATTCGGAGACGAACGCCCGCGGAGGCTACAATGAGCTCCGCTACATCACCGCTTCCTTCCTGCAAACCATCACCAAAACGGAACAGGCACAGCAGGAGCTGATCCAGTACATCACACGTCTTAAGGAGACGCAGACCGCTTTGCTGCAAGCCCAGATCAATCCGCATTTTTTGTATAACACCCTGCAGACCATCAATTTTATGGCCATTTCTCTGACACGCTCCGACAATCAGGTGTCCAAGGCCATCGGTATGCTTTCCTCGATGTTTTCCCAGATGATGCAGGTGGATTCCAACACAATCCCCATCCGTCAGGAGCTCGACTATTGCCGCTCGTATCTTGACCTGGAGCTTCTGCGCCACGGCGGCGAATTCGAGGTGGAATGGCGGATCGACGAAACGCTCCTGGACTTCTTCACCGTTAAGCTGACGCTCCAGCCCATTCTGGAAAACGCGATCAAGTACGATCTGGACAACTCCGGGGAGAAAGGAAGGGTCCGCATTTCCCTCTCAAAGGCAGAGAACGCCATCGTATTTTGCGTGGAAGATAACGGCAAAAGCAAGGATGACGCCTGGATCGTACAGATGAACGAAAGCCTCAAGGAAATTTCTCCGCTGATCGGCAGGCACATCGGCGTGCAGAACGTCCACCAACGGATTTTACTGGTCTTTGGAAGCGGATACGGCCTTTCGTTCTCCCGCAGCGAGCTTGGCGGCATCGGAGTGACCATCAGGCTGCCAGATACGCAATCTGAAACTGAGCAAAAAACTCTCACCCCTTCCAAAGATTCCCCACCGTCCCCCTCTGGTTGAGAGCAGCATACCAAAAATCCCCCTGATGCCGCACATCAGAGGGATTTTTGGTATGCTCATTTGTTTTCATGCATTCGTTTTCGCCAAGGCAAACGCCCGGTATACTTCCCCACGGTTGATATACTCTGTGCGGATCAAACCGGCCTGCCAGGGCTTCTTTGCCACCCGTTCCCGGTTTTGAGCAATTTTTTGATCCAGCGCATCCAGGAATTTGCCAATAAACGGCTCAAAGGAATCCTTCAGCAAATCAGACATCCGGCTGCCAACACCCGCATCCTCGATCTCATCTGTGAGAGACTTGTACTGCTGGGCCAGGTACTTTCCCAGATCCGCGTCGCTCTCCTTGATTTCATAGGTGTCCCACTCCGGCTTTTTGATTTGCCCGGAAAGCTCCTGGGCCATAGAGGCGGCAAAAGCCAGATCCCCGGCGCTGTAGGGAGCCTGATCGCGGACTTCCCGCGACGCGGACACATCACCCGCCGAAGCCGCGGCGGCGCTTTCCCGCAGCCTGGCCGCCATATATCCATCATCCTGCTTGAGCCACTGCTTACTGGGGTCGGTGATCTCCGCGTAAATATCATTTTCCTTCAGATAGGCGGAATAGGCCTCCGCTTTGCCGTCGATTGCGGCCAGAACGCTTTCCCGCATATCTTCAGCGGCGCCGGATTGCCCCAGGCCTTCATAGAACCCGCCGATGTTATCGGCATAAGAATCGGCCATTTCCTCCTTGGCCTTCGCATACATCGTTTCCAGCGTCTGCATTTCCTGATCCAGCTTCTCGCCGCTGTACTGCGACTGGATGCGATCTTTCAGGACGGCATAGCGGGAAGCGAGATAGTCCGCCTTCTGCTCAAAGCTTTCGGCGTTGTCAAAGCGGATGTCCATGTGGATCCAATCCTCCTGCACACCGCGCCAGTCAATTTCGTCCCCCAGCCCGTTCTTTTCCAGTTCAGCGCGGAATGCATCCAAGCTTTCCTGGCTGACCTGCCCTTCGATCATCAGCTTCACCGGCTTGGAGGTGTCCAGAACAAAGGAGTCGCCATCCTTGATAAAATTCAGACGGTACTGCTTCATATACTGATTCATCAGCGCATCCTCTTCGGTGTACTGCTCCTTCTCCGAAGCAGGGCGCAGATCCGCCGACAGATCAAGCTTGGCGTCAATCTGTGTGGCTTCCGGCACTTCCAAAACCTGCAAACGGTTAGGGAAACGCAGAGCGGAATTGCTGATTTCCACCCGATCCTGGTTCGCGGAGCCTGATCGCGTCCGCGCCTGCGAGAGAACGGAGGACAGAGCCGCAGAATTCCGCTTCCCACTGACATTGCTGAGCCAGGTATTGTTCCACCACGGGTTTTGACCCATCTGACCAATATACATGTTTACTCCTCCACAACATTTTCCTGCATCATAATTTCTTGTCCATCTATTTTCTATATCGTCTGTTTTTTCTAAAAAATTAGGAATCATGAAAATTCCATAGGAACCATTTTCATCCTGCCATGCACTCTGCGGCAGGTGTGATATCATTCCTCTTCCCGCAGACGGTCCGCGAGCGTTTCCTTTTGAAGCGAAGCATACATCCTGTCCGGCGTGACAACGCAGACGGCCAGGATCACAAGAGTCAGGAGTACGGCGGGAACAAACGGATAAGTGAAAACCGCAAAGCCGGCTTGCTGCCGGAACAATTTGAAAACGCCGTATGCGATCAGGCTGCCAAAGGAACCGGTGAGCGCCAGCGTGATCACCGCATAGCAAAGCCCCTCCCCGATCAGCATAGCGCGGATTTGCCTGCGGGTCATTCCGATGGAGGCAAGCGTCGCCAGCTCTCTTCCTCGGGCCACGACGCCGACCGACATGAGATTGACAAAATTGAGAATACCAATCAGGGCAATCACAAGCGAAATGCTTCCGCCAAGAACCAGTACGGCCATTTTGGCACGTCTGAACTCCTCCATCGCCTCCATTTTTGACGTCAGCGAAAGCTCAAGATCAGCCTCTGTGAGTTCCCTGCATGCGATCAGGGCGTTTTGCTCGTAAGCGTCGGAAACATCGAGATCGAGCTGCACAGCCGCCGGATCCCCAAACCATTCCCGCATCACCGCATTGGACACGATTACGGTAGGCGCAAGGCCGGAACCGATCCCTTTGTACTGAAACGGAACAAATCCCCCAAGAGAAATCTCCACAGTCTGATCGCCCGAAACGCCGCTTTCCCCGCGATGGGAGGGAGTCAGCGTGAGACGTGGAACACCCGAAAACCATTCAGGATGATCGGTGGCAATCAACGCGATTTCTCCCCGCTCAAAAGCTTCCCGATCAATCGCTTTGCCAAGTGCGTCACAGGCTTCTGTGAGAGTTTCCCCATCGACGCCCAGAACAAAGCCGCTGAAATTTTCCGCAAGCTCCTGTTCCGACAGACCGGAAATCTGCTCCTGCATGGGATGATTGACGACATACTCCCTGAATCCGTCGGAATATTCCAGACTCATTTCTTCCCATGTTGTCAGGTGGATCGCTTCCACACCGGGCAGGGAGCGGAGCCGTTCCGTCAGGGAAGCATCCAGCTTTTGGGCGGGCCATGCCTTGTTTTGGATCACAAAATCGCTCCCCAGAACAGAATCCATATATCGGGAGACATCCATACTGAAAACCAGGGTGGTGACTGTGAAAAAGGTTGTGACTCCTAAGAAAAGGCTGAGCAGGACAATTCCCGCACGCTTTTTGTCCCGGAAAATATTGCGCCAGGCCATCCGATAAGGGCTTCCATGCGCAGGCGATCGGGCGCTCGCCGCATTTCCTGTCGTCCCCCGGTAATTCCGCGCTTCTATGGGAGAAATCCCGGCTGCCTTTCCGGCGGGCTTTGACGCGCCCCACATCGCCGTAAGCAAAGGGAGAAACACTGCGCCCGCATAAATGATCGGCGAGAACGAGACAACCGCTCCCCCTGCGGAAACGGCCCCAAGCGCGGAAATAAAAAAGGGAACCACTCCAAAAGAAAGCAGCAGGGAAAGGATAACGCCGAGGGGAATCCCAATCAGGCAGAGACGCCATATCTGTCCCTTCACAATGCGTTTCATCTGTCCCGGTGTTGCCCCCAGCGTTTTGAGCAGCCCATAAAACCGCACGTCACGGGAAACGGAAAGATACAGGATATTATAGATCAGCAGATAGCCGGTAAAAATCAGGAAAACTGTGACAGCACCCAGGGAGAGCAGCGCGGCGCTCTCCTGTCCCGTGTCCGTGGCGTAAAGCTGCACCGCCGCAACCAGCTGATCCCCGGACAGGTCCAGATCGGATTGCAGCGCCTCGCAGTATTCCGAAACACGCGATCCGTCCGTAAACAGCAGCGACGCGGAGCCGTCCCTCTCCACCGTCTTTCCGCATTTTTGCGACAGCTCCCGGGAAACCAGAATCACATCCGCGGCATCGGCGGAGCGGACAAAGGCATAGCTCGTAAACCAGCCGGAAAGCAAAAAGGTTTCCTCTGTCCGTTCCCCTTTCTTTTCGCTGTCCGTATAGTAAACAAGGGGAATTTCCATACCGGCAGCCGGGTGATCGATCCCCATCTGTTCCAGAACCGCGCGGGAAACCATGATCTCATTTTCCTGTTCCGGATAGCTTCCCTCCGTCTCCCACCCATAGACATCCTGTACAAGGCGGGGAATCTCTCCCGGCAGCTGTACTGTTCCCGGCAGCAGTAATACCGTACGGCGCAGAAGCCATTCACCATAAATGGCAAGGCTTCCCTCATCCATTCGGTCGTTGGAAGGGTCCAACACCGCACAGACAGCCTTCTGCAGAGAGACGGGACGATCGGTTCTCAGATGCCGGTGCAGACGGCCCATGCGCTGCAGCAGCAAATCCATCGGGCAAAGTTCCGTGACTAAAAAATCGAAATCCAGATCCAATGACTGCTCCATCACCTGTGTACCAACAACAACCAGCCTGTCCCTCTGCTCTGCTGTGGATTTTTTGCCGATCCGCGTCAGAAGCATGCTTTCAATGGATGCACGATCGGGCTGCACAAACTGCGCATGAAACAGCACAACTTCCATCTCCGGGAGATAGGCGCGCAAAAGAGAGGCCATGCTCTGCGCTTTTCTGACAGTGTTGACCATGACACCGGCACAGCCGCCATCCTGTAAACGAATGCGGAGCAGTTCGGGAACATCCGGTTCCGCAACCCGTCGGATCTGCACCGTGCGCGTGCGGCTCCTGTCGGGAATCCCGCGCTGTTCCACACGTCCGCCGCTTGTCCAGGTGAGCAGAGGATACGAACGACAAGACTTCCATGGCGCATCTGGCTGCGGACACCCGAGATATGCCTCTATAAGCTCACTGCGCCGCCGTGCCGGAAGCGTGGCGGAAAGAAGAATCACCGGCACATGGTACCTTCCCAGCCAGGCAAGCGCCCTGTCGAGATACCGGTTCATGTACGCGTCATAGGCGTGACACTCATCCACCACGACAACCTTTCCCGCGAGACCGAGATGGCGCAGCATCAGATGTTTCTGCCGGAGCGCGGACAGCAGAATCTGATCCACCGTGCCAACGACAAAATTCGCCAGAAGCGCCTGCTTATTTCCTTGAAACCAGCTGTGAACCAACAGTCCGCCATCCCCCTCATCCTGCGTTGCAGCACTTCCCTCCATCAGCTGGCTATATGCTTCGTTCAAATCGGCCATCCCGTGCGCAAGCCGAATGGAGTGAACCGTTTCCTCCGACTGCGCTCGCGACCACGCTTCCAGTCGGGGAAAAATCCCGTTTGCCGTTGCCTGAGTGGGAAGGCCGAACATCAATCCGCCAGATCCAAATTTCGCGGAGAAAATTTCCGCGGCGGCAAGAGCAGTCTCCGTTTTTCCGACACCCATTTGCGCTTCCAGGATCAGGAGACCGGGCGCATCCATCTGTGACGCTGTGTCAAGCACGGCACGCTGTACATCGTTTGGCAAAAAGCCGAAGCGGAGCCGGAAATCTTCATCCCACATGGCCCGTACTTGTCCCTCCCACGGGAAAGTCAGCTGGAGAAGTTCCCAGGCGCGAAGAGCACGCTCAGGGTACACGGACTCTTCTCCCATCTCCGCAGTGGACAAAAGCGGAAAATAAAACGAATTGCTCGCAATCCAGTCCGCCATGATAAGCAGCCCCGTCAAAATCAGCAGCGATGGCAGCGGCAGATCCGGCAGTTTCTCCGCCGTCAGGCCGCTCCTTTGCAGCGCATCTGCATACAATTCTTCCCAAGCACTGCGCCAGAGAGAGGAGGGGCCTTTCCCCCAATAGTTCGCGGGAAAATCCTCGATCTGATCGGCTATATAACCGTCAAGCGTATTTTCCTGCGGCTTTCCGTGATGCGCTCCCACCACGGAAGCCAGACCTGCGGGACAGCCAAGCGAAAGCAGGATAGCTTCCCCTGCGCGGGCATGCGGCGTCTTTTCCGGATGAAGGAAGCGGGACGGAAGCTCGCACACTGTTTCCAGGCGACTGCGTGCCTCAGGGAGTTGGAGCAGGATTCTACTTTGAAAGACGGCACTCGCTTTTCCAATGTCATGCACGCCTCCCAGAAAAATGGCGAGCGAGGAAAACTTATCTTCATCCAGCCCCAACTCTGTTTTTACGGAGGCGGGCAGCCATCGCTGTACCAGCAGGCACATCATTTCAGCCGTATCCCGCAGATGCATCCACAGAGGAAGCCATTGGTCTCCACCCTTGGGGGCGCTTTTTCCGGCAAATAGTTTTTTCTGACCGCACTCCCTCCAAAACACAGCTGATTCCCCATTTCTGACTTATTTTTCTAAATTATAGCATAGCAATTATCGTTTGTCTAAAATTTGTACGGAATCATTTGGTTCATCCTACTGCTTAGATTAAATTCTCATTTTTAATCTGCTGTAAATGAATTTACCACAATATCTGTCCAATAATCAGGACTATTCTTTGTGTAGCTTCCTGTCAAGCAGACAGAAATTATGGTAATTTCTCTGGCACTCTGATTTTTATATTTAAAAAGGAAATCTGGTAGAATTTGAACCCATGACATGGTACAATAAAAAATAAATAGAGCAACAAATCAGAGTCCATTATTTTATTGTGAGGTAAAAATGGATATACTATATCAAGATGAAGAATTTTGCATGGAGTTTTCTTCTGAAGAAATAGAAACAGAACTTATTGGAAAATTGAGAGATAGCTTTCACATTGACATACAGGTAGATTATGAAGGCCCCCATAATACCATTGATTACATCAGCATAGAACCAGAGAAAGATAACTTAGCAATACGGTTCTACGGGTTTGAAACTGCACTATATGTATTGGATGAAAAGATTATATTGGTAGATGACAATCAATTAAAACAGTATACTTACGACTACACTTATGGAAATATTGTGTATGACGGTAAACTCAGAAGCCTTACTCACTCCAGGATTTTGTCATTACTATTAGACTTGGTAAAATGCTTTATAAACTGTACCAGTATTGAAGTAAAGGTACCGGAAACTAAAGCACCAAATATGGAATTGTACCATAAAAATGATTATGTTCTTTCGGTAACAACAACAGATACAACACTGCATTCAAAGATCTTTTCAAACATTAGAATCAATTATATTTATAATGACGTGTAAAAAACTTGTTTCTCTAAACAGTAAGATATATTGATTTGTTCATAGTCTTGTGCTATACCTTTCTTAAAAAAGACCATAAATTTGGATTTGAGGATAAGTAAAACGAATGGAACAGATAGCATATCAATCTAAAAAATGGGATAAATGTAAGCAAGAGCTGCTGCGGATTGGATATGATTTTTCTAAGGCTCCTAATCTTGACAGCTATATGCAGGAATTAGAAAACAGTAAAAAGGAAGCAAAAGATTACTGCAACTATTTTGGCTGCCTTTCCCTTTTATATCACGAATGTGCAATTAATTTCTATTTGAATAATCCAAACGATCCCCTTGTTATTGAAAACACATACTATTCTGGTATGGCAGGTGTGCTTTGTCAAAAACTGGGCGGATTGCATCTTTCCCAATGGAAAAATTCTTTTCAAACCGCCCTTTATGAATTAGTGAGTATAGATTGTACTGATAATTGCTACCTTCAGAATAACGATTCTATTCTCAGCTGTATGTTAACTGGAAAGTTAGAATTGGCAGAAAGAAAGCTATCAGATATTGATATCGATTTGTCCCCTCAAGTTGGATCACAGTATGTAGAATTAAAGTATCTAAAAAATTTATATTTAGCCATTATAAAAAATGATGAACCAACCTTTAACCGTGAAATTATCAACCGAATTAAAATATATAGAAAAAATCCATATACGCATGCCGTTATAATTGACTTTCCTGTGCTGGCTCTTATCAGGATTGCAAAAAAGTATGGCTTAAACTATCAGAATAATGTGGCTGAAATTCCATCAATATTATTAAACGACAAAATTACTATTCAACCAGAGCGTTTAAAATTGCCTTTTAGTGATAAAATTTCCACTTATTAAGCCATGCATAAATAACTACCCACAAGGGCAGCCAAGAAATTGACTGCCCTTTTTTTATTATACCAACAAGCCAACAAATCCCATCGGCAGAGAGCAGCTCTGCAGGAAAGTGGGTGTCTGAGATCATCCTATTTTTCAAAACAAGAAGATTTCATGATGAGCAAAAAACTATTTTATGCTATAATTGATATTAAAGTTGATTTGACCAGCCGCTGTTCCTTGGAGACTGTTTCTGCGATTTGACAGGAGCGTCAGCAGCGCACATTTGGCTCCTGGCCTGGAGGCTGGAAAATAACAAAGGATCGAGCGATAAATTGAAATTGGGAGGTTAAGTAGACATTGAGCACAAGCGAAGACTATGAAAAGTACCTTGCTACGAAAATAAGTAGCGAGGGCGTGTACCTTGACAAACAGGTTTTCAATGCCTCATGAAAAACCATCGCAGCACAAAAAGCGGCAGGCCAAAACCTGTCG
>NZ_NFJU01000042.1 GCF_002160025.1 Anaeromassilibacillus sp. An200 | reverse complement strand
TCAAAAAGTACACTTTATGAAACAACTATCGATCCCTGATTTTGAAAGATCACAGCGCACAGGGGGGATGATTCTGTGAAAAAGAAGGACGAACCTAATCTTTCTGCGAAAAATTGTGTGACACAATACAATACGATCAAGGTTCGTCTCTATCCGAATCAGGAGCAGAAAGAGCTGTTTCAAAAGACTTTTGGCTGCTGTCGTTACATCTGGAACCAAATGCTTGCTGACCATGAACGTTTCTATCTGGAAACGGATGCCCACTTTATCCCAACTCCTGCTAAATACAAAAAGGGAGCTCCATTCCTGAAGGAAGTGGATCATCAGGCGCTGACACAGGAATACAATAAACTTTCTCAGGCGTTTCGTAATTTTTTCCGAAACCCCAAAGCGTTTGGGTATCCGAACTTCAAAAGGAAAAAAGAGGATCGTGACACCTTTTCTGCCTGCAATCAGATTTCCGGCAACAGCGCTACCATTTATATTACCAAAGATGCTGTTCGTATGACGAAGGCAGGATTGGTCAAAGCCAAATTCCCCTGCCGCCCCCGCAGTGGATGGAAGCTGACCCGGATCACAGTGGAACGGAGCAAAACAGGCAAGTATTTCGGTTATTTGCTTTTTTCCTGCGTGGTACATAAACCAAAGCCCATACAGCCCATAAAAGAAAGAACCATTGGTTTAAAGTATTCGCTTTCTCACTTTTATGTAGCGGATAATGGCTTCACAGCTGATCCGCCCCTTTGGTTGAGGCGTTCTCAGGAAAAATTATCCCAAATGCAGCAGCGGCTGTGCCGTATGAAACCAGGTTCTAACAATTATCAAGAGATGGTACAAAAGTATCGCCTGCTCCATGAGCATATCGCCAATCAGAGACGTGACTTTTTGCACAAGGAATCCTGCCGGATAGCCAACGAGTGGGATGCGGTGTGCGTTCGGGACGACTCGCTGACAGATATCTCACAGGAATTGACGGGCGGAGATGTTTTCAATTCCGGCTTCGGAAGGTTCCGGGAAATGCTCGGCTATAAGCTGGAGCGCCGGGGGAAGCAATTGCTTTTGGTGGATCGCTATTTACCCACTACCAGGATTTGTTCTGTTTGTGGACATGAGACACAAAAGCTTGCGCCGAAAACGAAACGGTGGATTTGTCCTGTGTGCGGCACGGAACATGAAAAAGACAAAAACGCCGCTGTCAATATTAAAAATCAGGGATTCCATCAAAGTTCTCTCAATCTTGGATCTTCCTTCGCTTCCTAGTGTGGAAGATTTTTGATTCTTGTTTTCTGCCGGTTGGGACGCCGGTGCATGCCTGTCTTCTTAAAGGAAGCGGGAAACGAGAGGCTGCCTCCTGTTTTACGAGTTTAAAATAGGCCGCATCCAAAGCCTGGGAAACCGGGCGTCCAAAACATTATGACGATGATTATATGCAGTGGGCGTACTACCGTCCGCTTTCTGGTAAATAAGTAAAGGAGATTCCCATGCTTCAACTGTCTTTACGCCTTGACGAGTATCTCACCATCAATCAAAACATTGTGGTACAGCTTGCTCGGATTACTGGCAGCCGCGCTTATCTGCGTGTAGAGGCGGATCGAAGCGTTCCCATTGTGCGAGGGAAGCTTCTGGAGAAGGCTGGAGCTTCCCGTCCGGAATGTCTGGCTTCCCTGCCTCCGGCTCGCGCCAGACGGCGCAAGGATGCGCTTTACTATTGGAGCGCGGAGAAAGAGCAGGCTGTCCGCAAGATGGAAGAAATTCTGGAACGGATGGATAAAAATGGCCAAAGGGAAGATGCAGAGGAACTGCGCACCCAGCTGAACCATTTGGTTCCCACAGTGTGGGAGGAAAATCTGTTTGACAAAGTGAAAGCTTTGCTTCAAGACAAAGCACCCGAAAAATCATAACTTTTTTCTATCCATTTTCTTCTTTTGGTTTCATCTGGTTTCGCGAGCCAGTTGGAATAAATAACATGTAAGGCTGCCCGGTTTGCCAAAGGCCACGGCGTCTGTGCCAGCCTTCTAAAACGAAGTCGCACATGAGGGATCGGTGCGATGAACAGCATTTCCCAAATTTTAAAAATCATTTCTAAGAAAGGAAGCAAATGAAATGAGGATTCAACACAACATCATGGCTATGAACGCCTACCGCAACTACACCAACAACACCAGCGCACTGTCCAAGAACCTGGAGAAGCTGTCTTCCGGTTATAAGATCAACCGTGCTGGCGACGACGCTGCCGGTCTGGCTATTTCCGAGAAGATGCGCGCTCAGATCGCTGGTTTGGAGCAGGCTCAGGACAACGCGAAGTCCGGCATCAGCCTGGTGCAGACGGCTGAGGGTGCTCTGCAGGAAGTCCATGATATGCTCAACCGTATGGTTACGCTGGCGGATCAGTCTGCTAACGGCACCTACGACAACGAGACCGACCGTGCAAACCTGCAGCAGGAGCTGGATCAGCTGAAGAACGAGATCGACCGCATTGCCGACAGCGCTAACTACAACGGCATCAACCTGCTGGACGGCAGTCTCGGCGGAGCTTTCAAGACAGTGGCCAACGATACGGTCGGTTCTGTTAAATCCGTTGAGATTTTGGGCGGCAATCTGCCTGAGTTCACCGGAAACACGCTTAACGTAAAGTACAGTCTCTCCAGTAAGGGCGTTATTTCCAATGTTAGTCTGAGTGGTGTTACTGGCTCTACCAATGTGACCTGGGAGCCGGTTGGTTCCGACGAAGTGGGCGAGTATGGCGGTGTTGTTACGTACAAGGCGGTTGTTGCTGATGGTCTGGCCGGAACGGCAGCTGCACAGGCGGCAAAGTTTGAAGGCATGACCATTACCGTTTCTGTGAACGCTGCGAATGACAACGGCAAGTGGACGGCAGCAAATGGTGCAACGGCTGCTGCTGTAAAGACAGATGGTTTGACGCTGCAGATCGGCGATACCAGCGACAGCTTCAACCAGATGACGGTGCAGCTGGACGACATGCATGTAAAGAGCCTGAAGCTCAACAACATCAACATCGGTACTCAGGCTGACGCCAAGGCCGCTGTGGATACGATCCGCAATGCTATCAACAAAGTGTCCTCCACCCGCGGTCTGCTGGGCGCAACCCAGAACCGTCTGGATCACACCATCAACAACCTGTCCGTCATGACGGAGAACATCCAGGATGCTGAGTCCACCATCCGCGACACCGACGTTGCCGAAGAGATGATGGCTTACACGAAGAACAACATCCTCGTGCAGTCCGCGCAGGCCATGCTGGCTCAGGCCAACCAGGTGCCCCAGGGCGTCCTGCAGCTGCTCCAGTAATTCGGACAGCGGTAAGCGCTTAAGGATGTTCGGGCAGGCTTTATTCTTAGAGCTTGCAGGCTGCAGGGGAGATCCCTGCAGCCTTTCCCTTAACACAGCGTAAGCTGTAAATCCCCGGGATGCGGGGAATACCCGCATCCCAAACGAAAGAGGGCTGGTCAACCCGGGCCAGCCCTCTTTCGTTTGGGATGCAGAAAGCCTGTAGAAAGGAGATCGTTATGGAAACCATAACAATTGCCCGCCGTCTGGCAGAGCTGGGACAAAAAGAGGAAGCCCAAAAGGCCTATATGATGGCGCTTTCCCTGGAAGAACTGCCCCCTTTGGAACAGTTTGAGGCTGCAAGCTACCTGTTTTTCTCCAAAGGAAACCCGCAGGCAGCTTACACTGTGTTTGTGCGCCTTTACAATGAGGGCTATTATCAGGATGAATTGATGAATATTCTTTGGCAGGCCTTTTACCAACCGAATGAAAAAAAACTTAGGGAACGGTACCAGCGCAACTGCCGGGCCCTGAGACGTTACCGCTACTGCTTTAGAAAGGAATTTCCTGCCTTTGAGGAATTACCTTTTCGGTTCTTTCCATTTGACGAAAAAGGTTATCTGCCTTATTACCCTGAAAAAAAACGCTTTGGGGATTATGTGAATTTTAATGATACCATTATTGATCGATACTTCTTCAAGGATTTGGATAAGCCTATTCTGGCTGAGGATGTGTTCTCCCAGTATCATTTGGAATATTTAAACGATAATGTCCGAAAAAGTGAGTGGGTAGGCAAAGAAAACCATATCTATCTGTATTACAGCGACTGGCTTGTTTTCTGTACCCACCTGCAATGCCTGGATCTGGGGAATTTGCTGCAGGACCAGAAACTGGTTTTTCTTTTTGAAGAGGAGAAGGCTCAGTACCCCATTGATTTTAAAGAACGTTTCGGCATTGACTACAGCCAATATTCTGTCAAGCCCATCGGTGTGCGGGAAGTCAACAAACTGATTTGGCATACCCAGCTGGCTACTCATAACGGCGGCGACTTTTTTAATGAGATCCTGTTCGGTCATCCCAACTTGCTGGCGCTGGATTCTATTATGATGGAAAGTATGGAAAAAATGATCCGGGAAACCAGGCAGAATTGGAAAAAGAATAAGGAACGATTGACAAAGGCACCTGCCTATCCCCTGCTGGAACACATTAAAGATCCCACAGAAAAGGATTTCTTTGTAGCTTATTACCTGACACAAAAAATATGCAATAAATACGATCCAACTTCGCGGATTGTTCCGGCGCTGCTGTTTCAGCCTCACTTCCCCAATATGGTCTATGAAATCCATAATACAGACAATGGCAAACTGGGAACGCTTTACTCCGAGCAGTATGAGGAGATCCGCAAGTCTCCGCTGTTTACAGGTTTCAAGTACATCAAGACCTTTACCCCCATGCGCCGTATTACTACGAGCTACGCGGCAACCAATCGTTATGTATATTGGCAGGCGCTGCATGAAATTGGGGAAGGCGATAACCAAATGATACCGGATGTCTTGGGAGTCCGTATTTTAAACCGCAGTTTTATGGTAGACGTTTGGGACAGGCTGTACCGCGACAGTGTGTTGGTGCGTTTTGAGGATGGTAAGCTCAACCCCAAAGCCACCTTTACCGCATTGGCGGAATTTCTGGATATTCCTTACACGGAAAGTATGACCTACTGCTCCACGCTGCGAGGAATTAATGTGCCAGCAGTAGATTCCCAATATGCGTACGGCGGATTCGATACCACCCCTGTTTACAATACTTACGATGATTTTTCCGATGACGCAGATCGGGCGCTGCTGGAGTATTGTATGAAGGATGCTTACCAGTTCTACGGATATGATTTTCACTATTACAACGGGGAACCGGTGGATGATGACTGGGTGGAAGAGAAGGCCAAAGGTTCCACTCATTTTGACGGGTTTGTTCAGGAGACGTTTGAGATGGTTCTTAATCGGATGTTTTTGGAAGATTTAGAAAAGCAAGGACCAGATTGTAATACTCCGTCCAATCGGGAGAACGCCAAAGAAAAGGCAGCCTCCCAGGCGCAGCAGCGAGTGGAGCATTACCACGAAAATCGGGTGGGGATGGTGAAAGCGCTGCAGAAGGTGGTTTCCTTTGTCAACAAAGAAGGCCAGCCTCTGCACATGATGAAACCGCTTTTGTTAGACCCAAAGCTGCTGGAGCAGCCCCTGTATCATTGAGGAGGCGCGGCATGGATAAGGGAACCGTCTATTTTTTTACCGGGCTGGCCGGGGCGGGAAAGACCACCATCGGCAGACTGTTTTATGATCGCTTAAAGGTAAGGCGGGATTCTGCCATTCTTTTTGATGGTGATACACAGCGAGCTGCTTACGGCAATCAGGACTATACCTATGAAGGGCGTCTGAAAGGGGCCTGGGGACTGTTTGCCCAATGCAAAGAGCTGGCGGATCAGGGGAATGACGTAGTCGTATGCAGCATCAGCATGTATCACGCCATTCAAAATTGGAACCGGGAGAACATTGAAAATTATCGGGAAATTTACGTCAAGGCGAGTATGGAAACCTTGTACAAACGGGATCAAAAAAAGCTGTATTCCTCTGGTGTAGAAAACGTGGTAGGAGTGGACATTCCTGCTGAGTTTCCGGAGCATCCGGATGTGGTTCTTGAAAACGACGGACAGTTCACTCCAGAGGAAATCGTGGCCGGTTTGGAAACGAGGTTTGGTTTATGATTGTGGATTTGCATATACATTCCACCGCCTCGGATGGGCAGTATGCTCCAGCGGAAGTAGTAAGACTGGCCAAAGCTGCCGGGGTAGAAATCGTAGCACTCACCGACCATGATACAGTGGCAGGGGTGTCGGAGGCGCTGGCCCAGGGAAGAGAATTGGGTATGACAGTTCTTACCGGTGTGGAGTTTAGCGCAGCGGAATACCACAATCTGCATATTTTGGGCTATGGGATGGATTTGCAAAACACAGCACTGTTGGATTTATGCGCCGCTATGAAGCGGAGCAGGGAGGATCACAACACTTATATTGTGGACTTTCTTCACCGCCACGGAGTGCCCATTGACTTGGAGGAGGTGAAAGAGCTGGCGGGAAATGCTTCCATTGGCCGTCCCCATTTTGCTCAGATAATGCTCCGGCATGGTTGGGTGAAAAACAGCCGAGAGGCTTTTGACCGCTATCTGGATACCCCGGAATACCACCAAGTAGATCGGAAAAAGTTTTCTGCCAGAGAGTGTGTGGCTGCTATTCTTTCCGCGGGGGGGAAGCCGGTGCTGGCCCATCCCTACCAGCTGCAGCTGGAGGACAAAGCCCTGGAAGGGGAAGTGAAACGCCTTCTCTCCTACGGCCTGTTGGGAATAGAGTGCTACTACCCCAGGCACACTCCGGAGAAGCAGGCGTTTTATTTACGTTTGGCGGAAAAGTACCATCTTTACGTTACAGCGGGCAGTGATTTTCATGGCGAGAAAGTGCATCCAGAGGATAAGTTCCGCCCTGTGGAATTGGACGTGGAGTGGCTTTTGCCAGAAAAGAGGGATCGTGTATGAACATCGCGCTGATTATCGCGGGAGGATCGGGAAAAAGAATGGGATCCGATATTCCCAAGCAGTTTATCAATATCTATGACAAACCAATTTTAGTATACACATTAGAAAATTTTCAAAGCCATCCACAGATTGATGCCATCGCAGTCGTGTCTTTGGATGGATGGGAAAACTTGGTTTGGGCATATGCCAAACAATTTGGCATTACAAAGCTGAAATGGATTGTTCCAGGAGGAGAAACCGTTCAGGAATCCATCCGCAATGGTGTGTTTCATTTGGAAAATATTTGTCAGCCCAAGGACATTGTGATTATTCATGATGGCATCCGTCCAATGGTAGACAAAGAGGTACTTTCCGATGTGATTGTCACCTGTGAGAAATATGGCAACGCTGTTTCCTCGATGCCCTATAATGAGCAGATGTTTCTGGTGGATGAGGAGCATTCCACCGTTTCGTATATTCCTCGGGAAACCCTGCGGCGGGTTTCTACCCCTCAGGCCTACCAGTACAGCGTGCTGAATAAGAAATACCACGAGGCTTTCGAAAAAGGCATCGGTATTTACGGTTCCTCCTATACCAACACCATGATGGCTGATTTGGGAGAGCGTCTTTACTTTGCGGCGGGATCTGAGAGAAATATTAAACTGACAACCGCGGAAGATCTGGCGTTGTTTAAGGCTCTTCTTGCCTTGGAAGACGGTTCCAGAGCAAGAAGTGAGGGATGCTTATGAGATTGTTGGAACACCCCCTGTATCAAAGAGAGATAGCCGCTGTAGCGGAGCTTCCCTTGAATTGGGACAGTTTACGGGGGAAAAGATTTGTGATTTCCGGCGCAACAGGTATGATCGGGCACTTCTTGATTGATGTGCTGATGCATCAAAACGCTGCCGCAGATCTACAGTGCCGGATCTATGCACTGGGACGAAACGCGGAAAAGGCTCATTCTTTTTTTCAAGAATACTCGGAAAACCAATCCTTTCAATTTGTTCCCTGGAATTTCTGGGATGTCCCCTATCTGAAGCCGGTGGACTATGTGCTGCATTTGGCCAGCACAACCCATCCAAGAGCATATGCCTCCCAGCCGATCGATACCATTCTTTTAAATGTGCAGGGTCTGGGGAATCTGCTGGAGGCCGCCTGCCGGTCGGAGACCAAAAGGTTTCTCTTTGCTTCCTCTTGTGAAATCTATGGGGATCCTATAGATGACACACCTTTTACGGAGCAGTCCTGCGGTTATATTGACTGCAATACACTTCGGGCCGGCTACCCGGAAGGGAAACGGACAGGAGAAGCTCTTTGCCAAGCCTATCTGGCTCAAGAGGGCCTGGATGTGGTAATCCCCCGCTTTTCCAGAACCTATGG
This sequence comes from Anaeromassilibacillus sp. An200, assembly GCF_002160025.1. Classification (GTDB taxonomy): domain Bacteria; phylum Bacillota; class Clostridia; order Oscillospirales; family Acutalibacteraceae; genus Caccousia; species Caccousia stercoris. The sequence continues at coordinate 10,910 of NZ_NFJU01000042.1, read as the reverse complement.
CCCTACCATGCTTCCTTCGGACACAAAAGCGATTTCCCAGTTTATCAAGAAAGGGGTTGCGCGTGAAGATATTGTTCTAAAAAGTGAGGGAAAACAGATCTATTCCTACTCTCATGTAGCTGATGCTGTTTCGGGGCTTTTGTATTGCCTTCTGAGCGGAAAAAAAGGAGAGGCATACAACATTGCTTCCGGGAGTATTCGCATGAAGGAACTGGCTCAAGCCGCGGCAGACTGCGTCGGCAGCCGGGTGGTATTTCAGCTACCGGAAGCGGTGGAAAAATCAGGTTACTCCGTGGTAAAACGCTCCATACAGGATACAGCGAAGCTGGAGCTGCTGGGGTGGAAGCCCATGTACCCCATTGACCAGGGAATCCGGGAGACAGTTGAGATTCTCACCGATGTTTGGAAAGGAAACGAAGTGGCAGATGAAGAAAATCCGAGTGCTCCAGTTCCCCATATCAGCCAATAATGGCGTGAAGCAATATGCTCAAATTAATTGGGAATTTATTGATAAAAGCAGGTTTTCCTTTGATTTTGCGCTCGTGCGGGATTTACCAGCCATCAAATCGGAATTGTTAGCCACAGGTGCAGGCGTTGAGGAATTGCTTGCTTCCGCAGATTCGCAGCGTGACCGTTATGTGGAAGAAGCGGCTAAAATGCTGCGGGGGAAGTATGATGCTGTTCACCTTCACACCAGTTTTTGGAAACGGTTTCTTATAGAGGAAATCGCCATGGAATGCGGTATTCCTAAAGTGATTGTACATTCTCACAGTGCTGGTGTCGATATTACAGACGAACAGACAAGAAGAAAGGCGGAAGCAACGCATCGGACACTGCGGGAACAGTTTGGACCGTCTCTTGCCACTCATTTCTGTGCTTGCTCCCAAGCGGCAGCGGATTGGCTTTTTGGAGATCGGATTCCAAAAGATCAGATTGTTATTTTAAAAAATGCCATTAATCTGGAAAAGTACCTGTTTCATCGTTCTAAAAGAGAGTACATTCGCAAACAACTTGGATTGGAGGACAGTTTTGTAGTTGGCTGCGTGGGCAGAATGGTTTCTATGAAAAATCATCAATTTTTGTTTGAGGTATTGGCAGAAATAAAGCATCAGATTCCCCAGGTAAAATGTCTTTTGGCAGGTGAAGGTCCCTTGGAGCATACTTTGCGGGAAACGGCTCAAAGGCTCCATATTGAGAATGATATTCTCTTTTTGGGGCAGCGGCATGATATCCCAGATTTGCTGCAGGCCATGGATTGCTTTTGCTTTCCATCTTTGTTTGAGGGATTGGGGATCGTTTTGATTGAAGCACAAGCCTCCGGATTGCCCTGTGTGGTTAGTCCAGCCATTCCCGACGAGGCTTTCGTTACACCGTTGGCACAGGCACTTCCCCTGGAAACAGGTGTGTGGGCACAAGCCCTGTGCTCAATTGCCCGGGAGCAACCAGAACGGCAAAATATGTGGGAACCTCTCACTGCCGCTGGATACAACATCCGATATCAAATCAAAGAAGTGGAAAAGTTATACGAAGCGTAACGGGAGGGCTTTATGGGGAAACGCATCGCTGTCTTAACCTGGTTCAACCGGGGAAGAAATTATGGGCAGACCCTCCAGGCGTTTGCTCTCAATCACACTCTGCGGCGTATGGGGCATCAGTGTACCATGCTGTCCTATGGGCGCAGTGGCCCCCGGCTCACCGAGGAGGAAATCAACGGTTTGACTGGGGACGCGCGGGAGCAACAAAGAGAATTTACCCGCTTTATCAAAGAGCATATAGATTATTCGCCTCGCTTGCGGGAGCCGGAAGATGTTCGCTGCTATTTACAGGGAAATGATTTTGACATTGCTCTGTGCGGCAGCGACCAGATTTGGAATATTCATATTCCCTCTTTTGAGATGGTCTATTTCTTTAATTTTCCACTTACCTATTCCAAAGTGGCTTACGCGGCCAGCATGATGGATGCAAGGCTGATTCGTGAATATGATCAATATCCCGAAATCCCCCGGCTCTTGGAGGATTTTGACGCCGTATCTGTGCGGGAAGATTCCGGAAAAACGCTTGTGGAACAGCTAACTTACGGTAAGGTACGCGCCACTGTGGTGCTGGATCCTACCCTGCTGCTCACCCAGGAAGAGTGGATGGAAGAAGTTGCTTTGCCTCAGGTGGAATGGAATAATTATCTTTTTTGCTATATGTTTGACGTAAGCGTTGCCCAGCGAAGTTTGATTCAACAGTTGGCTGAATCCACTGGTTGCAGCACAATTGTTTTTCTCGATGCGGGAGGACATGATGTTTCCGAATGGGATGGCGTGTGCTTCCAACAAATAAAAAGAGTTTCCATTGAGATGTTTTTATCGTTGGTGTGTCATGCCAAAGCTGTTGCAACAGATTCTTTTCATGGCACAGTTTTCTCTATATTGTTTGAAAAAAACTTTATTGCACTTGAAAATGGCTTGGTGGGGGAAGAGCGCTTAGATCGCGTGCTCACCCTTTTACAAAAAGTAGGTCTTTCCAAACGTTTAGTGCGTTTGGGGCAGGAAAGTTCGGTATCACTTGAAGAGAGGATTCCTTATCCTGCTGTGAACGTCCGGTTAAATCAGGAGAGGTCGGCAAGTCTTAAATGGCTCAGTAGTGCTCTGGAGCGGTAAATTACTTGGAAATAAAGGAAGTAAGAACATGATTGAATTGAAGAATCTGCGCTTAGAACAAGGCGCAGAATGGACAAAGCTGATAGCCGATATTTCTTCTGACAACCGGCAGATTCCCGACAATACTATGTGGTTTGCGATACCTAATGAATATGCGGATATGTTTACTGCGGAGACTTACGATCCATTTTTATTAGTGTCCTATTATTGCGCCATGGTATGGAATGAAGATTTAAAAGTACATGGAAAGGTTTCAAAGCTTTTTTATAAAAATTTAACAAATTATATTAGTCAAATTTTTGATGAGTTCTCAGATTTTACACATAAAATTACATTAACTGTTGAAGGGTTCACAAAAATTTCCTCTGTTGGCAGTTTGGTAGGGGTATCTGGCAGTTGTGGAGTTGATAGTCTGTGTACGATATATGATCATTATGTTGATGAAAATGATCCAGACTACAAAGTTAATGCAATGTTTTTGTTTAACAGCGGAACTCATGGGGATTTTTCTGACGAATCCAGAAATTTATGGTTGGATAGGTTGAAGTTAAATAAAAGAGTAGCGCATGAACTTCAACTTCCCATTTATGCAATAGATTCTAATTTACACAAATTTACTCACTATGTTTATCACGGGGATCAACCGATTGGATATTTGGCAATATATTGTTGTATTATCGCTTGTCAAAAATATGTTAGAAAATATTTTGTCTCCAGCGAGGTTACGATGCAAGAAACCCTTCAATTACATAACGAATGGCGTGACCGCGATATCGCTGTAGCCAATGGGCATTTACTGCTTTCTCTCATTCGGACAGAATGTCTCGAATTGGTTTTGGATGGAGCGCAGTATAAGCGGCATGAAAAGGTTTTACATATTGCGGATTGGGAGATTGCTCAAAAATATTTAAATACATGCCTGCGCCCTTTGCCAGATGGAAGTAATTGTACCATTAATTGCTGGAAGTGCCGTGGTGCCATGCTGGTTTTAGATGTTGCGGGAAAAGTGGAACGATTTGATGGTGCATTTGATACAGCATTGTATCGTTCCAAAAAACAGCAGGTAAAAATACAAACTGTCAGCCGTTATTTAACAGATCCTTTAGTGAGCAAAGATGCTGTTGATTATGTAAAATCACAGGGAATGAAAATGCCATTTTTTGTATATGCAAAAATAAAAACGCTTCCCCGACGGATTAAATTTTCCATAAAAAAGAGACAGGCAAAAAAAGTTCGGTAAATATATTTTCCACAGAGGAGACGTAAGTTTTATGAAATCATCATATACCGTAGAACAAAATGCCCAAATGCTGATCGGTTTGATGAAAGCCCACAATATCCGTAAAGTGATTATAAGCCCTGGAACGACCAATATGAGTTTGGTTGGCAGTATTCAGCACGATCCCTTTTTTGAACTATATTCTTCTGTGGACGAGCGATCAGCGGCATATATGGCCTGTGGTCTGGCAGCGGAAAGTGGAGAGCCTGTGGTGCTGTCTTGTACCGGAGCTACTGCTTCCAGAAATTATATGTCGGGAATGACGGAGGCTTACTATCGCAAGCTTCCGGTTTTGGCTGTTACGTCCAGCCGTCACAGTGGAACGATTGGTCAGGGATTGGATCAGGTCACAGATCGCCGCCGTCCTCCGGAGGATGTACAAAAGATAAGCGTACAAATTCCAATGATCCACACCTCGGATGATGAGTGGTCTGTCAATGTAAAATTGAATACTGCCCTGCTGGAATTGCGCAGAAATGGCGGAGGCCCTGTTCACATCAATCTTGAAACGGCTTTTACCACAGATTTCAGCGTGTCCAGCCTACCGGATACAAGAGTGATCCATCGGGCTTGCGCAGACGATCCGTTTCCTCCCCTGGAGCCGGGACGGGTAGGAATTTTCGCTGGAGCACACAGGCCCTTCTCTCCAACTCTCACAGAGGCGGTAGACGCTTTTTGTGAAGCCTATGGTGCTGTAGTGTTTTGTGATCATTGCAGTGGCTATAAGGGGAAATACCGAGTTTTTCCCACCTTGGTCACAACTCAGCGGGCGGAACAGCCTGCCCGACAGGTGGACACCTTGATCCATATCGGTGAGGTGGCGGTAGGAAAGCTGTGGCTGAAGCCTGCTGTCGTGTGGCGGGTAAATCCTGATGGGGAGGTGCGGGATCCGTTTCGCAATAAACTGCGGTGGGTGTTTCAGATGGAGGAGGAGCGTTTCTTTCGCACCTATGCCAAACTAGCCCCGCAGAACAAAAAATCGTCGGAAAATATTCAGCTTCAGAAGTGGGAAGAACTCCGTATCCAAGCGGAAAAAGTTATACCGGATTTGCCGTTTTCTAATATTTGGATTGCCCAGCATACAGCGGGATTATTACCCGAGGGCTCAGTGCTGCATCTGGGAATTTTAAACTCTGCCAGATCCTGGAACCACTTTGAAGTCCCCAGAACAGTAGATACCTATGTAAATACCGGTGGATACGGGATAGACGGCTGTGTATCTGCGCTATTGGGAGCATCCTTGACCGACCGGGGCAGGCTCCATTTCGGAGTAGTGGGAGACTTGGCTTTCTTCTATGACATGAATGCCTTGGGAAACCGCCATATAGGGCCAAATCTGCGCTTAATGATGGTCAATAACGGATGTGGGGCGGAATTCCAGCTGTACAACCATCCCTATGTGAAAAGTGGACTTGTGGATGAGGTGGGGCCCTATATGGCCGCGGCGGGCCATTTTGGCAGCCAATCCCTCAAATTGGTTCGTCACTATGCAGAGGATCTGGGATTTGAGTATTTTTCCGCTGCGTCCAAAGAGGAATACCTGAACCATCGGGAGCGCTTTTTGACACCCATGGTAACGGATCGCCCTATGCTTTTTGAAATTTTCACGCGTCCTGTTGATGAATCCACAGCACTGGAGAAGATTCGAAATTTGATATTTTAGCTGTTGGAAAGGGTGGTTCCTTTGAGGATCCTATTGTTAGGTGGGACAGGGGCAATGGGTGTGCCATTGATAAATCTTCTTGCTCCATTTCATGAGGTATATGTGACGAGCCGTGTTGCCAGGACTTCGAAAATGCTAACGCTCCACTATCTTCAAGGTGATGCGTTGGAAAACCAATTTCTTGACCAGATCCTGAAACAATACGGTCCATTTGACGCAATTGTTGATTTCATGGCCTATTCCACACAAGCCCTTGAAACAAGGCTTTCCCTGCTATTATCCGGTGCAAAACAGTATGTGTATCTCAGTTCCAGCAGAGTGTATGCCAATTCGGAGCAGCCTCTTGCCGAAGATTCCCCCCGTCTTCTGGATGTTTCCACTGACCAGGAATTTCTGAAAACAGAGGAATATGCATTGGAGAAAGCCCGCCAAGAAAATTTGCTGAGAAGCAGTGGAACACATCATTGGACCATTATTCGTCCTTACATCACTTACAATACAGAAAGGCTTCAGCTTGGTGTATTTGAAAAAGAAAGCTGGTTGTTCCGGGCTATTCGGGGCAGAACGCTTCTTTTTCCGAAGGATATGGCGGAAAAGTACACTACCTTGACCTTTGGTGGGGATGTTGCGTGGGGGATTTCCCACCTCATCGGCAATCCCCGTGCGTTAGGGGAGACTGTCCACATTACTGCTCCCAAGGCGGTGAGATGGGGAGAGATCTTGGAGATTTACCGAGATACATTGCAAAAGATATTGAACATAAGGCCTGCTGTACATTGGACAGATTCTTCAGAGTGGATCAAAAATGTAAAAAAGGACTATGATGCTGTCCGTTATGATCGTCTTTATGACAGGCGTTTTGACAATCAAAAATTTTATTCTCTTTGCGGTCCATACAAATTTGTAGCACCGGAAGTGGGGTTGTCTCAGTGTCTGGAGCAATTCCTGCGTGAAAAGCGGCCGTTTCAAAAACTGCATTGGAAATATGAGGCATATGTGGACCGGATTACCGATGAGGAAACACCTTTCGATGAAATTCCTACATCGGAGGCAAGGCAGCGGTATTTGGAGAACCGATGGTAATAAGGGATTCCTAGGCTTGGCGCAAGGTAAACCTGTTTTGTTGTTTTTTCTTTGTAAAAGGGCAATAACTTTTTACTATCAAGATGGGAAAGGAAGGAAGCACTCATTATGCAGCCCACCATTGAAAATCTGAAAAAAGTCTACAATATTCTGGAGGATGAGGAATCTAGATTTACCTATTTGAACCGGTTGAATTATCTGGTTACGGGAGACATTGCACATATGTTGGCTATCGTAGATCGGTATCTTCCTGAACTTCCTCGCTATAAAAGCAAATCTTTGGAGGAGGTTTTGTCTCAGCTGCCTTCGGATAAAAAATTTGTTCTGTTTGGTGCAGGAGGAATTGGTAAAGCGTATTTACCATTGTTTCAAAAAGATCCACGTTTTTGGGGGTTTTGCAGCAGTACGAAGGAAAAACAAAAAAATGGATTTATGGGATATCCCGTGATGAGCCCGGAAGAACTGTTTGCAAATAAAAATTTAAGTGTGATTATCAGTGCAGCAAGCGCAAAGCAGGAGATTGAAGAGCTGCTTTCCAAAAGTGGTTACCCACAGGATCTGATTTTTACTTTGGATGGTTACCAGACTGCCTATAACGATCAATATTTTGGCCCTGATTTCATGCTGTATGAGGATGAAGAAGTATTCCTCGATGTGGGCAGCTGCAACCTGAGGGATTCCATTTATCTCCGTGACCATTGCCGCCATGTAAAAAAGGTCTATGCCTTTGAACCCGATCTTGAAAATTATAAAGTGTGCGAACGGAATAAAGAAACATATCAATTCCCTGAAGTAGAGCTTCTTCCCTTTGGGGCCTGGAGCGAGGATACAACTCTGCACTTTTCCGCTGTTGGTTCCGGTACATCCTGTGTCAACGATAATGGAGAGATAAGCGTTTCCGTTCGAGCCATTGACCATGTAATCCCGGAGGAAGAGCAGGTGACTTTCATCAAGATGGATATTGAGGGTTCTGAGCTCGAAGCTTTAAAAGGGGCCCGCCATACAATTCAGCGCTGCAAGCCTAAGTTAGCCATTTCCCTGTATCATAAGCCTGAGGATATGACGGAGATTCCTTTATATATTCAATCCTTGGTTCCGGAATATAAGTTTTATGTGCGCCATCACTCAAACTGCTACACTGAGACCGTTTTTTATGCGATCTTTCCCCATTAAATTCAGAGTTGAAAAGTTTGATTTGGGAAACATTGAGAAGTGACGCTAAAACCATCTGGCGGTTGAGTTAAATGAAGAGTAAGAAAATGTTATAGGTGTCAATATTTCCTTGTGTAAGCTAAGTGTCAATTTTCATAATGCTGTAAGCGAAGAAACGAATTTGCAAAATATAACTCAGAACCTTCAAACAATAAAGTGGTTTGAGGGTTCTGAGTTTTTACTTTGTCATCTGACATCAAGCTTATATGCCATTCGTACTTGATTGCAATACTTATGGAATATCCTGTCTGCCTCACTGCCTGTATGAATCCCGTCCGTATGTACCTGCAAATATTCCTTTACGATTTTGGGAAGGGTTGGAAGCCAATCCCCACTTATTTCTAAAAGGATCCATTCCATCCGTTTCTTCCTCGAGAGAGGTCGGAAAAGAAGTTGCCATAAAACCTATCTCATGTAATGATATCATATTATTGTCCTTAATCAAATTCCAATTTGCCATTCTGTGTCTTTTCCAGCTATCGGACTAAGAGCCGGAAGTGTACTGCCGACGATCCTGCAAAATCATAGGAACAAGTTTGGGGGCAGCGACTGCTTGGCTGGCATTGCTATGTCTAATAAATAAAACACTTCACATCATATGTAGATCACGAAAGACCAATGTAATATCATTTTTGCTTACCCTTATTATCCAAAACAGAGCTGTTAAGTCACTCCGTTCTCCATCAATAGGAATACCATCAAAAAATATTTCACCAATGATATTTTTATAATTCAGTTTAGATATTCCCCATATTTCAGCTTTGTCAGCAGATATAACATCATCAAAAAAATCTATAGATATTTTGATATTTTCCAGCCTGTTTTCCTTATCAGAATCGGTCAAGAGAGAGGTTACTTTACTATCAATGGAATAATCCAGTCCATACAGTTGTTTCATATCTTCTTTTGAATACCATGGTTGGCCATATGTAAAAACAGCTGTCTCTAACCGTTCCGGTGTCCATATCCATTCCTCTCCATCTATTTGCTGTGTATCGTCATATAAAATTAAATCCAATGCTTCCGAATATTTTTCCTGTGCTAGTAGTTCATTCCATTCAATCACTAGATTTTTTATCTCATTTTTACCGGCACTTATAGGCAGTGTTTTCAATGCTACAATACCTCCTAACTTTATGTTGTCTCCTCCTCAAATTCCGGTTTGCCTCTTGCACTTTTATTCTTCTCGGCCTTCGGGCCAAGTGCTGGAAGTGCGCTGCCGCCAATCTGGCCCAATCACAGCAACAGGTTGGGCGGCAGTGCCTGTTCGCTTGCCGTTTCGCTTTTTAGATTTCCTCGGATATCCACAAAGCGGTGTCTAATCTTTTTCCTGACTCAATGAATTTCGATAATATTGACAGCATCATTTCTGATTGATTACAAATCATCCATTCCTCAAAGGTAGAGCCGCCTATATCAACCGGATTTTGACTTTGACTTCCGTTGCTGTAATAGTAGACAACTTCATTCATTTCATCCACAATGCCAATTTGAGATTTCTGGCCTTCCATAAAGATAGACATTCCAATATGCTCTGTTTCATTGTCAATTTCTATTCTTGTAATTTTTCCTTGCAGAAGCAATGACCTTATATCCTCCAACAATGTGGGGCTGATCTCTGGTCCTTTGTATGTTTGATGTATAGAGGAAGTCTCACCAGGGTGTTTATTTTCGCGCCGCAAAGAAAGATCCAGTTTCGTTATTTTCCATTGTGACATTTTAAAATCCTCCTCATAATAAGTTGTAAAGTTAACTTTTCAATGACTATATTTTGACTTACCGCTTGCGCCTTTATTCTTTTCCGGCCTCCAGGCCAGGAGCCGGAAGTGCGCTGCCGACAGTCCTGCCAAATCGCAGAAACAGGTTTGGGGGCAGCAGCGGAATCCTCTGGCCTTGTGATCTTTTAGATAAATAAAGGCAATAGATTTTATTCTTCCCATTCCATATTTTGATCTACTTCTTGTGTTTGGAAAAATTTTTTCGCGGCAGATAATACCATATTTTGTGAAACACAATTTCTTTCGGGGAAGTTACCTCGTTGCCCACCAACAACAAGTTCCACCAATTCTTTTTCACTGCCAGTTTGGTTGATTAAATTGTAGATTTTTTCTTCATCATCATAGGAAGCATAAGCGATATATTTTCCATTTTTACCGCCGCCAATAGCCATGTAACAGCCTTCATCATAATTCCCGAAAGTAACCAATGTTCTGTTCCACCCGTCAAGGCTCAAAATCATCTTCTCGACATCTTCCCATGTGGGATTTTCAATCATTTCACCATTGTCTTTTCCTCTAATCCAATAGTCGTAAGACACTTCTTTTATACGCATCCTTATACCTCCAGTTTTAGTACTACCTTCTGCTAAAGTTTACTTGTCGCTCTATGTGCTGCCTTTTATATTTCCGGGCCAGGAGCCGGAAGTGTGCTGCCGCCGCTCCTGTCAAATCACAGAAACAGGTTTTGGGGGCAGCAGCGGTTGTTTGTCTGGTCTTGTTATCTCCACGATAATCGTGAGGTTAAGAGCGCATTTTCAAACAATTCATCTTGTTTCAGGGTACTCACTAAACATATCTATGCACCCTTCTTCCCCTAACATATCACTAGAAAAATTGTCGCTAATGCTCAGAATATCAACCTTTTCTCCATTTTCCTCAACCGTTATCCCGAGTTCTGGCCAAACAACAAACAAGTCCAACATTGCAGATAGTGAATCAAATACGATTGACTTCGTCAATTCTTTTAACAACTCTTTTTGTTCATCTGAGAATGTTGCTGTATATCCCTCGATTGCTTGAACAAACCTCGGATTACCTTTTCCATCATAAGCATCTATGAAACGCTTAATAGAGGGGTCATAAACATACTTAATAAATAGTTCTCCGAAGTGCAACAATGCGGGTCGATCCTTAAAGTAGTTTTCAACGCCTCATGAAATGCCATCACAGCTGAGAATGAAAATAAAGGCAGTGCATAGGACGGCGGCATCTGCTACACTAAAGTCAGCAGGCGTAGTCCGGTTGCA
>NZ_NFJU01000041.1 GCF_002160025.1 Anaeromassilibacillus sp. An200 | reverse complement strand
TCTCGCGCAGGTTGCAGATATGAAAACCTATCGTATTGTTTTCGTTTCCTGTAGTGAAATCGCCCCAGACCTGTTCGTAAATCTGTGCGTAGGTCAGCACACGGCCTTTGTTGGTGGCCAGCAGCAGGAGAATCCGATATTCTTTTGCGGTAAGCTGAATCTCCTGGCGGTCCCGAAAGACCTTTCGTCTGCTTGGAAAGAGCTCAAGACCAGGGAGCGACACCATCGGTTCCTCATCAATCTCGAATTTTTCTATCTCAGGGTGGTTTTTGAGGATAGACAGGATCTGCTCCAAAACTTTCGCATCTCTTTCGTGCAGCTCCAGAATCATGACTCGTCCGATGATATCACCGCTTTCTCACTCTGTTTATGAGCAACTTTCAGCCGCTCAAAGGTTTCCTCGCTGATTACATGCTCGATCCGGCAGGCATCCCGTTCCGCCGTTTCGGGGTCTACGCCGGCTTCAATCAGCCGGTCGGTAAAGAAGCGGTGCTTTTCGTAGATTTGCTCGGCGACTTCCCGGCCCACATCAGTCAGGTGCAGGAAATAGTCGCTGTCCATCGTCAGAAAGCCCCCGTCCCGCAGGGTCGCCACCGCATGGCACACGCTGGGCTTTGACACCTCCATGTGCCGGGCCACATCTACGGACCGCACCATTCCTTTTTCTTTTTGAAGTACCAATATGGCCTCCAGATAATCTTCGCCTGACGCATGGAGCTTCATTTTACGCTCCCCTTATTCAGCAGGTTTCAGAGAAAGAATGTCGAAGAAGTAGGGCGTTCCGGTAAAGGTATAGCCGGAGATCTTGTCCGTGTTATAGACGATCATATCTTTCTGATAGGTCAGAGGAATGTCCAGCACCGTCCCAATATCGAAGTTGAACAGGTAAGTATAAGTATCCCGCACCTCCTGCTCATCCACCATGTTTGTCAAGTCCTTGATGGTGGCGAGGAATTCGTCGGAGCCCTCAATGCCGGGCAGGGAGGGCGTCTGAGGAACCATGCTGTCCATGGGGGTAAACCAGCAGTGGGGGGAAGCAAAAGCAAACTGACTGTGCCACAGGGTCAGATCGAACTTACCTTCCAGATAATCAGCGTACCACTGCATCTGCTCGGTGCCGTAGATGGTCACATCAATCCCTACCTCCGCGAGCTGGCTCTTGATGACCTCGGCGGTAGGCATACTGGTTGCACTATAATCAGATTCCAAAGTCAGCAGCAGATTCAGCGGCTCGCCATCTTTCTCACGGATTCCGGTGTTCTCATTCATGACCCAACCGGCCTCGTCCAGAAGCTGATTCGCCATGTCGGGGTTATAGTCGTAGGTGGTTTCCAATTCTACATCAGCATAGGGCGTATCACGAGTAACAATCATATCTGCCGCAGGCTCATAACCATTAGAAGTAGCCTGGGACAATTCCTCTTTATCGATGGCGTAAGCCACAGCCTGCCGTACTCGGAGATCAGACATATAGGGACGAGTGGCATTGGTAGTGATAATCTGCACACGGGTGTCCTTATCCGCCATCTGGCCTGCAATACCGTCCATGGCAAGGGCCTGGTCGTATTCCTCATAACTCAGCAGACTGGCACCGTAGATCATGTCAACCTCGCCGGTCTGGAGCGACTGCAGGCGGGAGGTGGAGTCAGGAATGTACTTGACGATGATCTCATCCCAATAGGGCTTTTCGCCCCAGTAGTCCTCGTTGCGGACAAAGCGGGTGTACTCGCCGGCCACATACTCGTCATAGATATAGGGACCAGTACCAGCCACACCGGAAATGGTCTGGAAATCATCCGGAATAATGAACTCCGGCGCGCTCATGGGGCACACATCCGACCAGCAGAAGTCTTGCAGATAGGCATAGAAGGGATGGTCATAATGGAGTGTGATGGTGTAGTCATCGACAATCTCCATTTCCGTAATATCGGTAATGCCCTTCAGCGTGTAGAAAGACGGATTGGACTGCTTATGTTCCAAGTTAGTCTTGACCGCCTCGGCGTTAAACGGCTCTCCATTGTGGAAGGTAACTCCCTGCCGCAGATGGAAAGTAAGTTCTGTCTGGTCATCATTATATTCCCAGCCCTCTGCCAGACCGGGGACAATTTCTCCGTTGTCAAAGTCCACCAGATTCTCATACACCAACTTGGATGTGCAGCACAGGGAGTTGTTCATGTAAAGAGTAGAAAGATTTGTGGTTTCCGCTCCAATGGCAAAGGTCAGAACTTTTTCCTCTGTGTTCGTCCCCGTACTGGAGGACGGGGTGCTTTCGGATTCCGAAGAGGTTGGATTGCCGCAGGCCGTTAAGAGCATGGCGAAGCAGCAGACCGTGGCAAGGAGACGAGCAAATTTCGATTTTTTCATGGGTCATGTCCTTTCTTTTGGATTTTTTGAATTTATGTCAATATTAGATTGACCGATACGGATGATTTGCCCGTGCTCCAGCTCGTAAATTCGCTGGGACAGGCTGTACGCGAACTTCATATCATGGGTAATCAGCAGGTAGCTGCATCGGTACTCCCGATGGTATGCCTCCAGCACCTCCCGGATCGCCTTTTGAGAAATCAAGTCCAGGCCGCTGGTCAGTTCGTCCAAAATGAGATACTCCGGTCGGACAGCCAAAGCCCGTAACAGAGCTACCCGGCGCTGTTCACCCCCGGACAGGTTTCTTGCCGGAGTGTTAAGCAGCCTGCGGCTGGTGGCCGTCAGATCCATCAGCTCCAAAATCCGCGCTTTCCTCTCTTGGGAGGTCAGTTTGGTCAGATTACGCAGAGCCTCCTCCAGATTGCGGGCCACAGAGAACTGGCGGTTTAAGCTGCCAGTCGCATCCTGAAAAACAGCCTGTATCCTGGTCCTGTGTCTACGCCACTGGTTGTAGGTCCATTTGCCGGTGTCCTCACCATCTATCAGAATTTTGCCCTGGGTCGGGCGCTCCAGCCCAATCAGAAGGCGAGCCATCGTACTTTTCCCGCTTCCGCTTTCACCCATCAGGCTGACATTTTCGCCTTTGGCCCAGGTAAAAGAAATGTCACGCAGGGCAGAAAACGGCTTGCCGGAGGCATCTGGGAAATCTTTGCTCACATGGGTAACGGCGATTTGCTCCATGTCCAGCCACCTCCTTCCTTTGTGCTGGCGAGCCGCACAAATTCTTTGGTCCATTCCTCCCGTGGCGAAGCAAACAGGCTGCCGGTCGTACCCCGCTCCGCAATCGTCCCACTCTGCATGATAAGCAGCTCATCGCAGAGTGTCCGGATCGCCGCATCATCGTGGGAGACAAACAGAATTGCCGACTGCTGTTTCATCCGCGCCAGTTCCTGAATGAGATACGATTTATTCTCTTCATCCAGTGCAGAGGTAGGCTCATCCGCGAATATGTACCGCGGAGACAAGCCGATTAAAATTGCCATCGTCACACGCTGGAGCATCCCGCCAGAGAGCTGCCCCGGATAAGCACGGTAAACACGCTCGCTGTCGGTAAGATGGACCTTTTTCAGTGCCTCCATGCTCAATTTCTGTGCGGCCTTTTTTTCGATATGTAGCCGCTTGCGGAAGGTCTCAGTCATCTGTGCGCCAACTGACACATGGAGATTTAACGCTGTCATGGGATTTTGCGGGATAAACCCTAATGTTGTGCCGCAGAGCTCCCTCCGCACTTTCTCCGCCTGTTGAAGAAGGTTCTTCCCGTCCAGAAGAAGCTGCCCTCCGCAGATCGCAACATCTGGGTCCGAAACCCCCAACAAGGCTTTCAGAAGGGTTGTTTTTTCGCTGCCGCTGGCTCCGGTCAGGCCCGCGCAGACCCCCGGCTCCAGGGCAAAACTCACATGATCCAAAAGGAGTTTTCCCTTGCGTGTCCGAGCGGTCAAATCCTTAACTTCCATCATGCCTACTCACCTCCCTCCAGCTGCTTTGCCAGCATGTTAAAAGCCAGCGTGCAGAGAAAGATAAACAGGATTGGCAGGAACAGCAGAGAGGGCTGCGTCATCAGCATACTGCGCCCCTCGGAGAGCATGGAGCCCCAATCAATCACATCATCGCCCAGCGTCAGGCCAATAAAGGAGAACGCCGAGATATTCATAATCATCTCCGCGCAGGACAGGCACAGAAAATGTACCAGCGGCCGGATGATGTTCGGCAGGATATGGACAAACAGCACTCGGCTCCGGGAAGCCCCGGAGGAAACGGCGCACAGCACATAGGCTTTATCCAGCTCCAGCTCCGTCTGCGTCTTGACCAGCTTAATCATTCGCAAAATGAGGGAAACGGTCAGCGCCACCAGCATGGTGGGGATGCTGTTGCCCCAAATGCCCACGAAGATAATCAGGTATGCCAGCGGAGGAATAGCCGTCACCGCGTCCAGCAGGCTGCTGAATGCCAGACTTTTGGCGGCGTTCGCCCGTCCGAGCCACAGTCCGATTAAAGTTCCGAGGACAAGCACGATGCTGCCGCCCAGCAGGACGATTCCAAGCGTTACCTTTCCTCCGTATAAAAGCCGGGAAAGTTCACAGCGCCCAAACTGGTCTGTTCCCAGTGGAAAGTCCACACTCGGAGCCGCATACTTGTTCACAATGTCCATCGCCTCCGGGTCATTGGGCGCAATCAGGAATCCGAGAAAGCAGAAGGCAATGATGAAAACAGGAATCAGCCATTTCAGATGCTTCATGCCTCGCCCCCCTTTCTGGTCTGGAGAAGCCTCTGGATAATATCCGCCAGAATATTAAAAATCACCAAGGCAAAGGCCAGAAACAGCACCGTGGCATAGATAACTGGCAGATCCCGGTTTGTCAGGCTGTCCACAATACGGTAACCAAGGCCCGGCAGGGAAAAGATGTTCTCTACAATGGCGGACCCCGCCATGCACATCCCCATCATCTGCATAAAGGTGGGGACAATGGAGATGACCGCCTGGGGCAGAGCATAGCGCACCACGATGTAGCGGTCGCTGAGACCGCGGCAGCGGGCATAGAGCACGCTGTCCTCATTCATGGCCTGCTGAATGGCCTTAGAGAGCATCTGCCCGAAAAAGGCGATCCCGCTTACTGCCAGACAGAGCGCCGCAGGAAGGTATCGCATCAACCCTGTGTTTCCCGCCACGCTCATAAGATTCCAGCGCACTGCTACCACATCAATAAACGATGTTGCCAGATAAAAGGCCGGTATGGAAATTGCCGCGATGGACACGAAGCCCAGCACTTTTCCTACAAAATTTTTGCGGGCCAGGTAAAGCAGAGTACCTAAAATCAAAGCTCCAACAGCCTGAAGGACAGTCGCCAGCAGAACAATGCAGGCGGTTTCCTTTGCGGCCGTCCCCACAATGAGAAATACATCTTTGTTGTCCACAAGGGAAGTTCCCAAATCGAAGTGAAGCAGATCTCCCAGCCAGTCCAAATACTGCACGACAAGCGGGCGGGTTAAGCCCATTTCTTCCCGAATCAATTCAATTCGGGAATTGTCCACCGTAAAGACGCGGCGCGCATAGGCTTCCGCAGCGTCAATCGGAGAGAGCTTCATCAGAATGAATGCAATCGCCGTCACCAGGAATAAAGTCAGGAACAGTTGTAGGATTTTTTGAAATAGGAATCGTTTTGTACTCACACCTCCGCCTCCTTGTACTATGCGTTGATTTTCCAGTCAATCGCCGCTCTCCGATTCAAAATGAAGTCGGCATAGATTCCTTGTTGCCCAATGAGCTGATCATGTGTGCCGTGCTGAACGATCTCCCCGTGATCCAACACCAGAATCTGATCGGCATTTCTTACTGTTTTCAGACGATGAGCAATCATAATGATGGTCTTGCCTCCGGTCAGTGCTTCGATGGCCTCTTGCAACTCCGCCTCGTTCTCAGGGTCAACATTGGCCGTGGCCTCGTCCAAAATGATGATCGGCGCGTTCTTGAGCATGGCCCGTGCGATGGAGAGTCGCTGGCGCTCCCCGCCGGAAATTGTGGCTCCGCTCTCACCGATGATGGTATCGTAGCCGTCCGGCAGGGCCGTGATGAACTCATGGCACCGGGCCGCCTTTGCTGCGGCCACCACCTCTTCATGAGTGGCGTCCGGCTTGCCGAATTTGATGTTGTTCTCAATGCTGTCATTGAACAGGTACACGCGCTGAAAGACCATGCTGAAATTGCGCATCAAACTATCCAGCGCATAGTCCTTCACATCAATGCCGCCCAGCTTGACCGCGCCGTTGTCCACATCCCAAAACCTTGCCATAAGGCTGGTGAGAGTGGTCTTGCCGGAGCCGGAAGGACCCACGATGGCAGTAGTTGTCCCTTCCGGGATGGTAAAGCTGACATCGCGGATGATTTTCCGCTCTCCATAGGAAAAGTCCACATGCTCGAAGGAAATATCGTAGTGTTTCGGCGTCTGTACGGAGCCGCCCTCGTCCATCCGGGGAGCGCGGTCGATCTCCTCCACCCGGTCGATGGAGGCGTCAATCATAGGCAGCATGAAGAACATCTCGCCGGCAGACTCCAGCTCGCTATATACCAGGAAAGCGGAAACCACCACCATCAGGCAGGTAAAGAGGGTCATACTGCCTTGCAGGAAAAACCAGATCGAAAACAAAATCGCCGCCACCGCCGTGACACGCAGGACAATCTGCTCCAGCACATTGTAGGGAATACGCTTGCGCTCGAGCTTGAAATTCTGCTGTTCCGTCTCCTCAATCGTGCGGTTCAGTGTCTGATTGGCGGCTTTGTCTCCGTGGAAAGCGCGCACTACGCTCATGCCCTGTATGTATTCCAACACAGCGTCCACCAGCCTTGTCTGGGCCGCCAGTCGTCCCGGAGACAATTCTCTGGACTTTTTCAGCAGCAGCGAATTGCCCCAGAGGAACAGGATCATGCCAAGCAGGAAAATCAGCCCAATGCGCCAGTCAAAGCACAGGATCGCCAGAGAGAAGATCGCGGTCCGTATCATGCCCACCACCGTCCGGGCAATTACCGCAAAGGACATACTCTCCAAGTCCTCCATGGTGGAGGTAGCCGCCGCGGTGAGGCTGCCCAGGCTCTGGGTGTTGAAGTAGCCCATGGGCATATATTTCATGCGCTCTCCGATATGGATGCGTTTCTCTGCACACATCCGATAATTGGCGTGGCCCTCGCTGTTGTGAGCCAGATACCAGCACAGGGCGGCTCCGGTCACGCTGACCGCCATAATCCCAAAGGCCATCCACGGGGTGGCACCGGTCATGTTCTGCTCTACCAGGGCGCGGAGCACAACCAGCAGCGCCGCAAACTGCAACGCCTCGAAAATGCTCCGTAGCAGTTCAAAGGCCATTCCCTTATACCAGGTGCCTTTCTGTTCCCCGGCAAAGTGGAAAAACCGCTTATATGCGTCAAACATGCTCGCCACCTCCTGTTCTCATATCCGTATCTTTCGCCTGCGTGTGGGCCGCCCACATCTGAGCGTAGAGGGGGCACCGTTTCAGCAGTTCGTCATGCGTTCCCGCGTCCAGGATTTTCCCTTTGTCTACCACAGCGATTTGATTTGCATCGGTGATGGTGCTCAGACGGTGGGCGATGACGATGAGTGTCTTTCCACGGGTCAGCCTGCCGATGGCGTCCTGTAGCACCGCCTCGTTCTCGGGGTCCGTGTAAGAAGTCGCCTCGTCCAAAATCACAATCGGGGCATTTTTCATCATGGCCCGCGCAATGGCGACCCGCTGGCGCTCTCCGCCGGAGAGGTGTCCGCCTGCGCCGCCTACCACAGTGTCATACCCGTGGTCCAGACCCATGATGAACTCATGACAGCCAGCCGCCTTTGCTACGGCCTCTACTTCTTCATTAGTGGCCTCCGGCCGTCCCATGCGGATGTTTTCCCGGACAGAGACATTGAACAGAAAATTATCCTGGGAGACATAGCCAATGAGGTCCATTACCTGTTCCGGCGGCAGGTTTTTCACATCCTCTCCGCCGATGGTGATGCTCCCGCCTCCGGCATCCCAATAGGAGGCAATGAGTTTGGCGATGGTGGACTTGCCGGAGCCGGACGGCCCCACCAGCGCGGTGGTCGTGCCTTGCCGGATGTTCAGTGTGACGCCGTTCAAAACCTGCTTATCTTTGTAAGCGAATGTCACATCCCGCAGGCCAATGTCCATCCCATGCAGTTCTTTTTTCTGCACGGGCCGCTCCAAATCCGGCTCGGACAGCACAGCGCAGATTTCCCCGGTGATGGTCGCAATTTTGGAGAAATCATCGGTCAAAAAGATCGCCGCTACCAATGGCCCCACGATACCGAGGGACAGGATTGCAATCGTGATAAAATCCGGGGCGGTCAGGCTGCCATTCCGATAAAAGACACACCCAATGGGCAGAACGCCGATCAGCACAGCGGGCCAAATAGTCATCATCAGGGCGGAGCAGCCCTGTGTGGATTTCATCCAGTCCAACATAAGGTCTGCGCTCTGCCGCACGGCCTGCGTAAACTTTCCATAAGAGGCCGCACTTTGATTGAACGCCTTGATGACCTCAATGCCGCCTATGTACTCCACCGTGGTGGCGCTCATGTGCTTGCTGGCTTGGACGACCGCGCCGTACTTTTTCGGGTACTCTTTCATCTGAGCCATGTAACAGAGCATCCCAATGGGGATGGTGATAAGCGATACCAACGCCATGCGCCAGTCCAGGAGAAAGAGGTAGACCACAATAGCGATAGGGACCAGCAGATTAGAGGTCATTTCCGGAATAATGTGGGCCAGCGGGACCTCCATCTGCTCCACACGCTCCACCATGGTCGTTTTCAGGCGGCCCGACGGCGTATCGGTCAGATAGCCCATGGAAACGCGGGTCAGCTTATCCGCCACGGCCTGCCGCAGCTCCGACAGCACATGGAAAGTGGCCTCATGGGAGCACCGTGTAGAAATGCCGTGAAGAATAGACTTGAGCAGATAGGCGATCAGGGCCGCCGCTCCCCAGGCCAGATAAATGGAAAAGTTTTTTTCACCAGAAATAAGCAGATTGACCATCCTTGCCACAGCAAAGTATGGCACTATTCCACTGGCCACACTGAGAACAGCAAGGATAACTGAAGTAATAAACCCTGCCCGGTGTGGCTTGATAAATACCATCAAATTAAATGGCTTCTTTTGTTGCTGCATTGTATTCCTCCTGAAAGTTAGCGAGACCTAACCGTCAAGCAAATAAAAAAGCCGACAACCCGCAGGATCGTCCTGCAAATTATCGGCTCTGCGTCTTGGCGTCTGGCTCTGACAATATGATATTTTGTCCCTCCACATCAACAATGTGTTCCTTTCCGCATTTGGGACAGAAAAGCGGGAAGTGCTTTAGAACGGTGTCTGGATTCACCTTGGTGCGGGTCTTATTGCCGCAGGTAGGGCAGTGAATCCAGCCGCTCCGATCAATCCATCCACTCAACAATCCTCACCTCCATCATCGGAAAAAATGGTCTGCCATCCCGCCGTATAAAAGCGGCGCATTTTCTGGATGTGCTTCATGGCCTGCTCCTTCGGCATATTATGAATGACTACCTCAAACATTCCTGTATAGAAGGCACTGGAAAGAAGATGGTTCAACTCCAGGGTAAGGCGGCCGCTGGAAATCGCATCATTTCCGGAGGCTTCGATATATCGAGCAGTACATCCGGTGTCCAATTCAACAACTCGGTGGATGAACTCCTGATAAGCGTTGTTCTCTCCACTGGTAAACAGCAATTTGAACTCCTCGAAATGATCGTACAGGTAATCCACGACTTTAGGGAATTCGTCGTTTGAGCGGCGCAGCATTTGCCTCGTCTGTTCTTCTCCGGATAAGCGATTGAACTGATACAAAACAGATTGCAGCAATTCACAAAAGCCGTCTATTGCTGGCTGTACCAGAGAACGGTATAGGCTCTCTTTGTCCGGGTAGCGGATGTAGATCGCCCCTTTGCTGGAGCCGGCCTTTTCCGCAATCGTCTGTAAGGAGGCCCGCTCATATCCATTTTTCAGGAATTCCTGCTTGGCTGCTTCCATCAGCTTTTCCGTTACTCCCGCTATACGCTTTGCCATGTGTCGCCTCCAACATTAAAACCAAAGGTTTCAATCCATCGGTTTTAATATAGCACAAACTGGTTTATTCGTCAATAGGAAGATATTTAATAACGCTTAAAAATGGCATTTTATCCTGATAATATGAAACAGTCCGACGTAACTATGTGATGCATCAGTCCTTCAGCATACTCTTTCAATTCCAGATTTTTGACACAGCAAAAAAGTGCGGCCCCCGATAATAGATGAGAACCGCACTTTTCTACTTCCATACTTCTCAAAGCGATAACCATACCTGTGTACAGTTTGAATCGCATCGACATTTAGTTTTTTCTTATCTTGTAGATCCTGCTGGTGACACTTTCCGGGCCAGCAGCAAGATCATCCGACATCGCATACTGATAAAGCTGCTCCCGGGTAAAGGTCCAACCGGGATGTGAAGCCAGATAATACAAGATGTTGAACGCTATTGTAGTCATCTCTACGACATGACCATTTACAAAGACTCTGCGTTGGTTTGGGTCTATATACAGATCATCATAGTGCAGCACAGCTATCCCGGTCAACAGACTCACCCCCATTACCTCTTGCCTGATACAGACCTTTTCAAGTGCTGAAAACTACTCTCGCTGATCACATGCTCAATCCGGCAAGCATCCCGTT
The DNA here is from genome assembly GCF_002160025.1 of Anaeromassilibacillus sp. An200. Lineage (GTDB taxonomy): Bacteria > Bacillota > Clostridia > Oscillospirales > Acutalibacteraceae > Caccousia > Caccousia stercoris. The sequence continues at coordinate 8,881 of NZ_NFJU01000041.1, read as the reverse complement.
CCGCCGTTTCGGGGTCTACGCCGGCTTCAATCAGCCGGTCAGTAAAGAAGCGGTACTTTTCGTAGGTGGCCTCGGCAACCTCACGCCCAAGGTCGGTCAGGTGGAGGAAGCGATCTCCATCCATGTGCAGGAAGCCGCCCTTTTTCAGTGTAGCCACCGCATGGCACACACTGGGTTTGGACACCTCCAAGTGTCGGGCCACATCCGCAGACCTCACCATGCCCTTTTTCTTTTGGAGGACAAGGATGGCCTCCAGATAGTCCTCCCCGGACGCATGAAGTCCCATGGTTCACCTCAGCTTCCTCTTGAATTTCAGGTTTGGGGCGTTGTGACCTCCCACATGACCGGCATATTTCCGGCGAGTCCACCGCAATGGGCAGAGCAGCCCTTGCAGTCGTGGCCGCAGGCGCAGATGCGGCGCAGATATCCGGTTCGCTCCAGAAATTCCATCTGCCGTTTGACATCCTGCGGCGTGGCATCCAGGGCGGCAGCCAGATCCTCCACTGAGTAAGCTCTACCTTCCGCGAGCAGCTCCAGCAATTTAGTCATAGCTACGCCTCGCTTACAGGAACAGTGCGGCCACATGATAGACCACAAAGGACATGAGCAGAGCCACACAGATGTAGTAAATGGCGATCCGCACCGTCCACTTGGCCGAATGGGTCTCATTGTAGGTAGAGGCCACCGCCACCACACAAGGGATATTGAAGGTGACGGCGAAGATGAAGGCCAGCGCCTCTGCGGGAGAAATGTTGGCAACCAGGATCTCTCCCAGATTGGCCGCCTGTCCCGCTGCGCCCACTGTGGAGGCAAAGATGGTACCGGTGCCGGCGTACAGAGAGCTGAGAACACCCAGCGCGGCCTCCTTGCTCACTGCAGAGGAAATGAAGGCCAGGAAGGTCTGCCAGCTCAGGCCGAAAATACGGGTCACAGGCTCGATGGCCGCGCCAATTTTGTAAATAACGCTGGCTGTCACATCTCCGTCGCTGGAGTAGGAGAGCAGCCAGAAAATGAGGGAGATCAGCAGGATCACCTTCAGCGCACGGATCAGCACATCCTTCGTCCGCCCAAAGACATAACGCAGCAGGTTGCCCCACTTGGGACGGTGATAGGGCGGCAGTTCCATGATGATGCCGGTGCGATCCTCCTCTTTCACCAGCTGGCGGCCGAACACCTTGGAGGTGAGCCACATGTGGAGCAACGCCACGAGGAAGATGCCTACGATCACAAGGGGCGCCCATACGCCGAAGAACACGCTGGAGATCATGGGGACGATGGCCCAGGTGGCGGCGCAGGGAACCGCCCAGGCCAAAGCGATGGTCAGGATGCGCTGGCCCCAGTTGTCGATGACCCTGGTGCCGGCAGCGCCACCGATGGTGCAACCGAAGCTGACCAGAAAGGGCATGATGGCCTTGCCCTGTAAGCCCAGCTTTGCCATTGTGTTGTCAAACACATAGGAGATGCGGGCCATATAGCCGATCTCTTCGATAAAGCCGAACACCAGCGTGATGCCAAAGACAAAGCCGATCATGGAGATGGCAAAATACAGCGCATTGACGCCCACATCACAGATGAGACCGATGACGAACTGCGGTGCGCCGATGGCGGTGAGTCCCGCCGTGAGCCCCGGCGTCAGCAGGGATGGAAGCATACTGCCTACGATCATAAAGGGAGCTGCCGGAATAAAGGAGGCAATCAGCCCCAGCAGGATGATGGCAACTGCCAGAGGCTTGCCCCAACGCTTGCTGGTGGCCAGCCGGTCAAATTTACTCAGTCCCTCGAACCGCTTCTTTCCGGACACGGCGCGGTCCAGCAGACTGTCGATCCAGTCAAATTTGCACTGGCCGGTATGTAATGCTCCATCTTTTACGGCGCAGGCAAGCTGCCGAAATTTTGCCCGGTCCTCCTTCGCCAGCAGTTCCTCCACACGGGCGGTCACAGGAGCATCGCCCTCCATCACCTTGGCGGCCAGCCACAGCGGAGCATAATCCCCCATACCCTGGGTGGGCATCATGGCCTCCAGTTGGGTAAAGCCCTCCAGCTTCCGATACCGCTCCGCCAGAGCATCCGTGCGCAGCGTTTTGCGCTCAGACAGGGCGCGGTCCAGCGCGGTGTAGAAGCCGTCATAGTGCTTGACATCCGTGGCGGAGAACGGCACCACCGGGATGCCCAGCTTTTTCTCCAGTACCTGGGCGTCCACGATCTTGCCCTGTTCTTGGGCCACATCCATCAGGTTGAGAAGCAACACGGCGGTGGTCTCAATGCCGGCAAAGTCCGCCAGCATGAAAAGGCTCCGTTCCAGCTGGGAGGCGTCGGCCAGAATCACCACCACATCGGCCTTGCCTCCGGCGATGTAGTCCCGGGTGATGATCTCCTCGTCAGAGTTGGCGGAGAGGCTATAGGTGCCCGGCAGGTCTGCTACCGTGTATTTCACGCCGCCACGGGTGAAATACCCCTCCTTCTGTTCCACCGTCTTGCCGGGCCAGTTGCCCACATGCTGCCGCAGACCGGTCAGGCCGTTGAACAGAGTGGATTTGCCCGAGTTAGGCTGCCCCAGCAGGGCAATGACCGTCTCTTTGGTCTGTACCGTACTCATGTTTTATCCCCTCCCATCTGGATGTTATCGCATTCGCCCCGATCCAGGGCGATCATGGAGTCCCGGCTGAAAATCAGAATGGGACGCTTTCTCTCATTTTGCAGCACAGTCACCGGGCACCCGATGGTGAGTCCGATGGATGTGACCCGGCTCAGAAACCGGGTATCACCGCAGATTGCGCTGATCACGCCGGTCTCTCCGTTTTTTGCTTCGGATAATTTCTTCATAGTTTCCTCCCTCATGGCTTTTTATCAATCCGGTACAACCGACGGTATTCCAAAGGAGTCACGCCGGTCTCCCGCCGGAAGGCGGCACCGAATTTTCCTTGGTTCTCATATCCCACTGCATCGGCGATATCGGAGATCCGCAGAGCCGTGCTGCTCAGCAGCTCCTTTGCCCGCGCCATCCGCATGGTTCGGAGATAGACGGAGATGGGTACGCCGTAAACCTGAGAAAAATACTTTTTCAGGGATGCGGGGCTGACCCCTGCCAGTTCCGCCAGCTGCGGCAGGCCGATCTGACAGCGCAGATCCTCCGACATTGCCTCCGATGCCTTCAGAGCTGCAGCTCTTTGCCCGCGGGTCAGGAAAATCGGAGCCAGTTGGCCGGACGTCTCTTTCCCGGTATCAAGAAGCCGCAGCAGTTCCAATGTCAGAAAACGATAAGTGGCAAGATCCAAGTCTGCCTGATCGATGTGGACCATGAGCTGTCTGGCTCTCTGTTCCCAGGACGCAGACACTTTGGAGAGAAAACTGCCGCTCCGATTCGCCAGTCTGGCCGGCGCTGTGCTGAGGTCGATTCCATAATCCAAAAGAGCGACATTCCCTCCGCACATCTCTAAATCCACCGCCATCTCCAAGCCCTGGTAGCATCCGCCGGGGCAGAGCATGACGCCCACCGGTGGATTGACATCGACGCTCAGCGTTCCCTGATCGATATAAATGTACCCCGCTGGCAACGGCACTTCACACCGGCCGCCGGTACAGAAATTGAGCTTCAAATAGTGGTAGTCCCCGGTGGGCCGAATGGGCAGCTGAGGCACATGGAAATCGATAGTCCACACCTGTACCCCTGTCCACAGCTCCAGCAGGCACATCACTCCTTCCCCGTGTTCGGTTGAAAAGGTCATGCGGCGCACCAGTGGGGAGAGTGCCGTCTCCTGGATGCAGTAGTGCATGACAAAATCCGGATCGGCATTGTAATGCATTGCGTCCCCCTCTTTTTGGTTAGCTAAAGCTAACCATCAAATATACCATACCATATCCAACAGAATATTTCTGCTCCATCGAGCTACTTTTTCTCCGCTGGGCTTATGACTTTGAGAGGATCTTTCCAGTTGATATGTAAAAGTGTATATCCGGCTCCACGGATTGCCTGCCGCAGTACGGCCTCCGGCAATGGCTGCACCATTCTCACGAGAGCGGTCTTTCCCCCCAGATCCACCTTTGCCCATACGCCATTCAGTTCATTTAGGGCGTTTTCTACACGAACGGCACAGTGGCCGCAGGTCATACCATCTATGGTCAACACTGCGGTATAGGGGTAGTGCGTTTCATCCCGATCCGCAACGCGGCGTTTGACTGGACTCACTGCACCGGAACCGCAGCACCCGCCCCGCCGCAGGGTTTTACCATACCGCCAGATGCCAAAGCAGCACACAGACAGGGCCAACCCGATAAAAACAATTTCCATTGGGTACCTCCTCAAGCGGATAAGTCAATCATCCCAACTGCCACCGGGCGCTCTGGTTCTGAAGCTCCACCATGTGCCGGAACAGGCCGCTCTCCGCCATCAGCTCCTGCGGGGAGCCTTGCTGCGCCACTTTTCCGTCCTTCAGCACCACGATATGATCCGCCCCGGCCACGGTGCGCATCCGATGGGCGATGACCAGTACCGTTTTGCCTGCCAGAAGCCGAGAAAGCGCCCCCTGCACCTTGGTTTCGTTTTCCACATCCAGAGAGGCGGTGGCCTCATCCAGCAACACGATGGGCGCGTTCTTGAGCAGCGCTCGGGCGATGGAGATGCGCTGCCGCTCGCCGCCGGAGAGCTTGGCGCCGTTTTCTCCGATGGGCGTCTGATATCCCTGTGGCAGTTTACTGACAAACTCCTCGCAGTTGGCGGCCCTGACCGCAGCCATCACCTCCGCGTCGGAGGCACCTCGCCTGCCCAGGCGGATATTCTCCATCACCGTGTCGTCAAACAGCACCACATCCTGAAAAACCATGGAGTAATCGGTCAACAGCACCTCCGGGTCCACCGTGGCGATATCCACCCCGCCCACTTTAATAGTACCCCCGGTGATATCCCACAGGCGGGCAGCCAGCCGGGCGCAGGTGCTTTTGCCGGATCCGGAGGGCCCCACCAGCGCGGTGATCTCGCCTTCTTTGGCGGTAAAGCTGACATCGTGCAGGACAGCCTTTTCATCATAGGCGAACTCCACATGGTCAAAGACAATGTCGTGTCCCTGGGGTTGGAAAACCTCCGCCCCTTCGGCGATGGGCGTGTCGAACAGCGCGTTCATCCGGTCTGCCGACACCTGGGAGACAAACAGCTCGGCGATCAGTGCCAGGCTCTGATCGAAGGGGGCATAGATCCGGGTGATGACCATCAGGAACAGGAACAGCAGCATGAAGTCGATCTGTCCCGACAAAATCAGCCCCGCACCCACAAGGATCGTGGTGGCCACGCCCAGCCGCATGATGACGCTGGCCCCGTTGACGAACAGGCCGGTGACCAGCTCGCCGCGGATCATGATCCGTTCATGGTCGTCAATCTTCCGGTACAGCCCGGCAAGGTATCGCTCCTCCTGATTGGTGGCACGGATCTCCCGCACATTTTCCAGCGCCTCCTGCATCCCGTCCGAGACCCGCACAGCGGCGCGCTTGATCTGCTCCGCCTGGCGCTCGGTAAGCTTCCGGCTCCCAAACAGCAGGCCAAAGGCCACCGGCACCCCCCAGAGGCAGGCAAGGGCCAGCCGCCAGTCATACCAGAGCAGGCACACCGCAATCACGGCGGTGGATATGTAGGAGCCGTACAAGTAGCCCAGCACATGGCTCCAGACATGCTCCATGCGGTTGACATCGCCCATCAGGGTCTCCGTCAGGTCGGCCAGATCCCGCTTGCCGAAAAATCCGAGCGGCAGCTTGCGAAGCCGCTCCGCCAGACGCAGGCGGGTGGCCTTGACCTCACCGTACACCAGGCCGTAGGTGGCCTTGTACTGCTGGAGATGAGTGAGAAAGGAGAGAAATGCAAATATCACGAGGCCAACCAGCACCGGCAAGGCCACAGGCAAAACACCGCCGGCCAAAGTTTCCATAAGGCCGGACATCACAAGGTACAAAATGCCGACCCCACCCATGACCACCAGATTGACGATTACCGTCCAGAAGGTTCCCTTTTTGGTGTTCTGTACGCCCTGATCCGTCAGGGCATATTTCCGTTGAAAGTTTGCTCCGAACATTACCGTTCCTCCTTGCCGCTTTCCATTTTCCACTGGATCGCCTGATTGTAGTCGGCCCACATCCGTGTGTACAATCCTCCTGCCGTGATCAGCTCCCCGTGGGTGCCTTGCTCCGTCACCCGGCCACCCTCCAGAACCAGGATCTTGTCCGCACCCACCACCGTGGAGAGTCGGTGGGCGATCATGATGACGGTGCGGTCCTTCGTCAGCCGTGCGAAGGCTTTCTGTATCAGCGCCTCATTTTCCGGGTCGGCAAAGGCCGTGGCCTCATCCAGCACTACGATAGGTGCGTCCTTCAAAATGGCCCGGGCCAGGGCGATGCGCTGGGCCTCGCCGCCGGAGAGATAGGTTCCCTCGGTGCCGATCACGGTGTCCAGTCCCTGGGGCAGCTTTTCCAGAATGTCGCCGCACTGGGCGGCCTCCAGGGCGGCCAGCACCTGCTCCCGGCTGGCGTCGGGCCGGGCGGCCCGAACATTTTCCAGAATGCTGGCTTTGAACAGCCGGTTGTTCTGGAACACGAAAGCCACCTGCTCCATCAGAACATGGGGATCGAGCTGGCGCACATCCACGCCGCCCACCTCTACCGTGCCAGTATCCGCATCCCAGAACCGGGGGATCAGGCTGGCGGCAGTGGTCTTGCCGCCGCCCGAAGGCCCCACCAGCGCCACCGTCTCTCCGGGCTCGGCGGTGAAGGAGACATGGGACAGGGCGGGGGACTGCGCGCCGTCGTAGGTAAAACTCACATCCCGGAAAACCACCCGATTGTCCTTGGGCGTCTGGGGATGCTCCGGTACCGCCAGTGTCGGCGCGTCCATAACCGGCTGGATGCGGCCCAGAGCGGTGTCGGCCAACATCATGCCGGAGGCCGCAAACATGATTTTGGCCAGCGCGGTGGAAATGATAGCGGAGAACACGGCGTAAAAAGCAAAGTTCGTTACAAATCCCGCATAATCACCGGAAGCCAGCGCACCGGGAGCCAGGAACAGCACCATCGGCACCAGAAACAGAAAGGCGCCCTCGGTGAAGGTCAGGTTGATGGACTGGGGCACACGGCACACATCGCCCTGATAGTGCTCCGCCTTGGCGCTGTAGTCCTCGATGGCCTGCTGAAAGGCCTTGAAGGAGTACACGGTCTGCTGAAAGATCTTGACCACCGGAATGCCGCGCACATACTCCGTGCCGGATTTGGTCATGCGGTCCTGAGCCGCCTGGTATTCTGCCATCAGTGCGGCATTCTTGCCGCCCATCATGCTGCACATGGCGAGGATGGAAATCACCGCCGCCAGCAGGCAGGCCGCGCCCATGCGCCAGTCAAACACAAACATCAGCACCAGCATGGCGATAAACAATGTGACTGTGCCCACGATGTCCGCCAGATTATGGGCCAGCAGCGTCTCCGTATCGGCGGCGGCCGCATCCAGCCGGCTGCGGATCAAACCGGAGGCGTTGGCGTCAAAGTAGCCCAGAGGCGCCTGCATCACATGGGCCATGCCCTGCTTGCGGATGTTGGCCGCTGTGCGGAATGCGGCCAAATGGGTACACATCAGGCCCAGAAAGTAGATGAGGATACCGCCCACCGCAAAAGCGAAGGCGATCCAACCGTAGTCCGTCACGCTCCGGGCCTGCGTCCAGTCCGGCGCCACGGCAATCAGATCCCGTGCTGCCAGCCAGATGCAGAGGTACGGGATCATGCTGCACACCATGGAGACCGCCGACAGTCCCAGTCCCAAAACGGTGAGCCGCCTGTGACTGCCCGCATATCCCAGCAGGACGGCCAGCGCGTTTTGCTTCTTTTGCTTCACAAATATTCCTCCTTTAAGGTTAGCTTTAGCTAACCGTTGGTGTAAAAAGAAAGGGGCAAAGCCCCGATCTTACCAAAAAGATTGGCGGTATCTTACTGCCCGATCAGCTTCAGCCAGCCGGCAGTGTAGAAGTCCCGCAGCTGGTCCACATAGCGCATAGCCTGCTCCTTGGGCATATCGTGGATGACGATCTCAAAGATGCCGTTGAACATTCCGCTGGCGATGATGTGGCACAGCTGTGCATCCAGCTGGGGGCATTCATACCCCAGACGGTGCAGAACCTCCAGGTATTGGAGGGTGTATTCCACTTCGACCTCCACCATATTGTGGACGAAATGTTCATAGCTGGTGCCCTCGGCCTTGCACAGCAGCAGCTTCACAGGCTCCCGATGGTCGCAGATGTAGTCCACCATCCAGTGGACGCACTGGCTGGACTCCAGTCCCATGTGTTCCGGCTGTTCCCGCTCCGGCAGTTCGGCAAAGTTGGTCTGCGCCTCCATGAACCGGCCCATCAGTGCGGCGGCGTGAGGCTCCACAATGGAGGCAAAGAGCGCCTCTTTGCTGGAGAAATAGCCGTAGAACGCACCGGTAGTGACACCAGCCTGCTTCACGATCTGCCGCAGGGAGGCGCCCTGAAAGCCTTTCTCTGAAAACTCCTCCATGGCGGCCTGCTGGATTTTTTCCAGGGTCGCAGTAGACTTCTCTTCCATATGCGCACCTCATGTAACAGTGTTATATATAACACTGTTATAATAGAGCAAACCATATTGTTTGTCAAGAGCCAGTGAATAAAGTATTACAAAAAAGGGTTGCTGTATAAAACCACAGCAACCCCTTCATATTACTCAGCAATCACTTCCAAGCTATAGCCAACCTCCCGCACGGAGCGAATGTAGAACGGGGCATCTGGATTGGCCCGATACAGCTTCTCGCGCAGGTTGCAGATATGAAAACCTATCGTATTGTTTTCGTTTCCTGTAGTGAAATCGCCCCAGACCTGTTCGTAAATCTGTGCGTAGGTCA
>NZ_NFJU01000040.1 GCF_002160025.1 Anaeromassilibacillus sp. An200 | reverse complement strand
ATCCTGGATTCGTTGTAACAGATAGTGAAACCCATCCATGTTGTTGGGGATAGTGAACACATCCGCCAGGATTTCACCCTCAGAGTTGACGATGAAACAATCGTGCTTAAGTTTGTCAAGTACCAATTTTGACGCGGTGAACGGCAACTTTGGTACTGGAAAGAAGCTTAAAAACAACGGTAATATATTTATATATTGGTAAGCGCATTTTGATTGCCAGTAAGGAAGGAGAAAGCATGGTCAAAGAGTATTTTATTTCTTATGAACAGAAATATCCCGAACAGAGATCAGAACTCCGTAGAATCTCTCTGGCTCTGCGCAGAAACGGGATCGAAACCATGCCGGAACTCTATCAGATGTATCGATACAATCGGAAACAGCTTTTGCAAATCCGTTCCATTGGAGAGAAAAGCGTTCAATTGATTGGAAAGCTGTGCAGTGTGTACGAGATGGAGATTTCCGGACTTGGTGCATAGTTCGGAAGCAGCATACATTTTGACTGATATTTTTTGAGAGCTCCTATAGAAGCTACGTTGGAAATTGGAGGATATTTTACTGTGGATGGTATTTTGGAAAAATTTTGTGCGGAAGCAGAGCGTCTGCCGGAACGAAAGCTATATAATTTTCTGGATTGCAGTACAGAGCCTTTTGCCGAGCATATTGTGACCAGCGGGGAAGCGTGGCAGCGCGCGAGCGGTATCGCAGCGGAGCTCTTGACGAAGGGCGCTAAAAAGGGCGACCGGGCTATTATCTTGTCACTGCAGGATGAAGGAACGGTATACGCCGTATGGGGCTGCATGATGATAGGCGTGGTATTTACGTTGATCCCGCCTCCGCTTGACAAAAGTAAACTCAACCGGTTTGTGGCAGTGCTCAAGAGCTGCGGCCCCAAATTTCTGATTTCCAACGCGGCGCTGGAACAGACCAATGAAAACAATCCATCCGCCGCACTTCTGCGCCAAGCCTTCTTTCAGGTTGTGACCCTCAAACGTATCTATACCGATCGGGTAAAACCGTATCAGGGACCATCGCTTTTGTGCAGACATGAAGCGGACGATCTGCTTTACCTGCAATACACATCGGGTTCCACCTCTGCGCCCAAAGGCGTCATGGTGACTTACAAAAATCTCATGGCCTGCATCCATTTGTGTATGGATATTTTTGACTTTAAGACTACCCATCAGTCGTTGGTTTCCTGGGTGCCGTTTTACCACAACATTGGACTGGTCGTTGCCATTTTCATGCCGGCGTATGCCGATCGGGCGTTGGCACACCATGTGCCAACCCTGCAATTTCTGGAAAAACCGGTGATCTGGCTGAAAGCGCTGTCCCGTTATCAGGCCACCATTACGGCCGCTCCTAATTCGGCCTATGAGCTGTGTACCCGCTTGGTCACTCCGTCGAAAGCGGCCCGGTATGATTTGAGCCACATGGAACGGTTGATTAACGGTTCGGAAACGGTGAATCCGCATACGGTTGACGCCTTTTGTGAGCTGTTCCATATTTCACGCGATGCGTTTGCGCCGGGGTACGGGTTGTCGGAATGTGTCTGTGTGGCCGCTCTGTCCAGCCGGGATTACCGGAGTGTTTCCGTTTCGGTTGAGGACTACCATCGCGGCAAGTTCTCTCTGTGTGAGCACGGAGAAAAGCAAATTGTCAGTGTGGGACGTCCGGCAGCAGATATGAAGATTGTAACAGTGCATTCGGATATGACTCCCTGTCAAGATGGTGAAATCGGGGAGATTTGCCTGCAAGGCTCCAATGTTTGTGCAGGATATTGGAAGGATCCGGAGGAAAGCCGGGCTTTCGAAACCGTCATACCTGGATATTCGGGCAGTTTTTACCGAACCGGCGATATGGGGGCCATATATCAAGGTCAGCTGTATCTGACGGGGCGTATTAAAGAGATGATTATTATTGGCGGGAAGAATATTTTCCCAAGTGATACAATTATCCAACTGCAGGCGGAAGGGTTTGAGCTTCCGGTAAGCAGTATGGCTGTTTTTTCGGTGGAGCGTCGAGGGAAGGAACAGCCGGTATTCTGTGCTGAATGCAGGCCGGATGCGGATTTTGCCCGGTTGGCGGCACAGGTGAACCGAATTATCTCCGCGGCGTTTGGCTTTTCGTTTAAGGACGTTGTATTTGTCCGGGAAGGAACCCTGCCACGGACGGATAACCGCAAGATCCAGACCCTGGAGACTAAAAACGTTTATAACGCAGACCGCCTGCAGGTGCTTTTCAGCACCCTTCGGCATAAAGCGGAAAAGAGTGCGGCATCGGTATCCCACAATAAAATTGAAATTTCACCTTATGCTTCCCCGGAAGAAATCCGCCCCGTGATTCAGAATATTTTTGAATCCCTCTTACCCGGTGTGGATTTTGGTCCGGAGGACAGTTTCCTGGAGCTGGGCGGGGATTCTCTGGGTATGATGGAACTCATTTGCAGCTTGGAAAATGAGCTGGGGGTGACGATTGATCTACGGGAGATTGCAGCCTCCCCTACCGTTGCGGATATCTCCCAATATCTGAGCGATCTTCTCAATGGCCGCAGCGGCAATTACAAAACGGACCTTCGCGCAGAGTGTGTGCTGGATCCGGATATTGCGCCTCAATCTCCGTATTTCCATCAGCCTGAAAACTGCCGCAAGATCCTGGTAACCGGAACGACCGGATTTCTGGGGGCTTATCTGGTACGGGAGCTGATCTGCCGTCGTAAATCGGAAGATGTTACCGTCTACTGTCACGGGCGCGGGGCAACTGCTGATGCAGTCATGAACCGGATTGAACAAAATATGCGCCGGTTTCGCTGCTGGGATGACAGCTTTCGGAAGTATATTGTGCCAGTATCGGGAGATCTCGGACAGCCGCGGCTGGGGATAGAGTATGATCTGTATCAGAAGCTTGCCGATTCTGTGGATATGGTGATCCACAACGGAGCGGTTTTAAACTTTATTTTGCCGTATCGCCAGTTGAAAAGGGTGAATGTCACCGGTACCGCGGAGGCGCTGCGGTTTGCCTGTACGGGACGCGCCAAATATTTTCACTATATATCATCCTACAGTGTCTACGATAACCCGAGCTGTTTTCAACGCAGGGTCACGGAAGATGATCCGTTGGAAAGTCCGGATGGATATTTTCTCGGATATTCCGAGACCAAATGGGTTGCGGAAAAACTGGTCGGCATTGCCCGCGAGCGTGGTCTGCGCACAACTGTTTACCGTCCCGGTGATATCACCGGGACATCTCTGGACGGCATTTGGAAAGTAGAAGATCTGATCAGCCGCTCGATTGTGGGATGTATTCAGATGGGCAGCTTTCCGGAAATCCAGGTCAACCTGCATTTAACACCGGTGGATTTTGTAGCGGCTTCGATTGTTCGGATTGCCTTCCAGGCTGGGTGTGTAAACCATGCGTTCAATATTCTCAACGAACGTCTGATGCCGGTGGAGCAGTTTTACCGATTGCTCCGGAAGCTGGGCTATAAAATTGACCATCAGCCGTTTGACCAGTGGTGCGGCAGGCTGGAAAGCTGCTCTTCAGAGGAAAATGTCCTGCGGGTACTGTCCTGCCTGTTTACCGGTAAGCAGCCGGAAGGGGAAGACCTGATTACGCGTTTCGGCGTAAGGCAGGCAATCATGGATACCTCGAATACAAAGAAACTGCTTGCGGAAAGCGGCATTGACTGTCCTCCGGTGGACGACACTTTGATGGAACGTTATCTCACTCACTTTTCCCAGTGTGGTTATATTCCAATGCCCGTACATTCCGGCTTGTTCCGCAGGTTCGTTTTGCGTTTGATGAAAAAAGGCGGTGCAACCGCATAGCGGTAAGCCGTTCTCTGCATTTCAAATTAGTTTTCTGAGGTGATACGGAAATGAAACACGAACGCATTAATTATACCCAGGTAGTATGGGAAATCACCCGTCTGCTTCAGGAGGCGGAGTCTCTGGAGGATGCCCTGCGCACCAGTCTGGGTGAGGTGGTCAAGGCGGTAGGCGCCGAGGCGGGCACCATCTGGTTCTACAATTCCAGTGGAGATCAGCGGATTTACCCCTCTTTTATCATCGGGGGAGCTGATCTCACCGGCATGAGTCTGTCCATGGGGGAGGGTATCGCCGGCACGGTGGTCCAGCAGGGCAAGACCACCGTAGTGAAGGACTGTCAGAGTGACGCCCGCTGGGCTGGCCGATTTGATGAGGCAACCGGCTTTGTCACCCGAAGCATGGTGTGCGTGCCCCTGATCAACAAATACGAGGTCATTGGCTGTATCCAGATTATCAACAAGAAGGACGGCTCTCTCTATGACGATGCCGATGTGGAGCTGTGCGAAAACCTGGCTATGCTCACCGCCATTGCTGTGGACGAGAAGGGCCTCAATTTGGGCTTTGCCGAGGAACGAAAGGCAATCCTTTCCCTTCGGGACGTCACTAAGACTTTCGGATCCGGGGAGACGGAGATACAGATCCTGAAGGGTGTGAACCTGGACGTGCGGGAGGGCGAATTTTTGGTTATCCTGGGTGAGTCGGGATGCGGCAAGTCCACCATGCTCAACATCATCGGGGGGATGGATCAATTGACCGGAGGCACCTTCCTGTTTGACGGGGAGGACTACTCTCACGTTGACGACAGCACCCTTACGATGTATCGCCGCAACGCCGTGGGCTTTATCTTCCAGGCTTATAATCTGATGCCTACTCTTACCGCTAAAGAGAATCTGGAATTCATCGGTGAGCTGTGCAAGGATCCCATGGATGCCGAGGATGCTCTGGAACGGGTTGGTCTGCTGGGACGTAAGGACAATTACCCCTCCCAGATGTCCGGCGGACAACAGCAGCGAGTGTCCATTGCCCGGGCTCTGATGAAGAAACCTCGTATTATTTTGGCGGATGAGCCTACCGCCGCCCTCGACTACGAAACCAGCATCGAAGTACTTACCGTCTTGGAGGAGGTTATTCATGGAGGCACCACCATGCTCATGGTTACCCACAACGAAGAGATTGCCAAAATGGCCAACCGGGTAATCCGCATGAAGGGCGGCGTGGTGGCGGAGATCATTGTCAACCGTCATCCTGCCGCGGCAAAGGAGTTGGTATGGTGATGAAAAAGACGAGGGCGAAATATCTTTTCCAGAGCATCCGAAAAGGCGGCGTGTCTTTTTTGGCTGTAGCGGTGATCGTCGCGGTGAGCATCGCCATCTTCCACGGCTTCCAGTCTTCTGCAAACGCCATTTTGTTGAAAGCAGATCAGTATTTTACAGAAAACAACTTGGAGACGCTGGAGATTTCCTGCGCCAATGGTCTGACCCAAGAAGACCTTCAGGCAATCGCTTCTTGGGAAGGGGTAAGCGCCGTGGAGGGAGGTTACGTTGACTCGGTGCAGCTGGAAACCGGCGGCGAACGCATTTTGGTTCAGGCTCGCTCCCTGACCGATACCATCAATCAACCTGTGTTGGTGGAAGGGGAACTTCCCACTGCGGAAAATGAGGCGGCCATTGAGGCAAATCTCGCTGAGCAAAAGGGCATTGAGGTGGGGGATACCATTTCTCTTGCCCAGGATGGTTGTCTCACGGGGGATACCTTTACCGTCACCGGCATTGTGAATCTTCCGGTGTACTGCTGTGTCAGCCTTTTTGATGTCCGAGGCACGGGAGAGACAGGTCTAGGGTCCAACGAGTACTTTGTCTGCCTGCCCCAAGCGGCCTTTGACGCCGGCTATTACAGTGACTGCTATACCATTGCTTACGTGGACAGCGATGTTTTGGACGGGATGTACTATTTCTCCGACGAGTATACGGCGGAGGAGGCTCGCTACCTGGAACAGTTGGAACCTTTGGCTCGGAAGCAGGCCACACTCCGCTATGAGAGCTTGCGGGACGAGGCGGACAGAGAGCTGGAAGTCGCCCGGGCTGAAATCGAAGAGAACGAGGAAAAGCTGAACGAGGCTCGCACCGCAATCGCCGACCAGGAGTCCGTGCTGGAGGATGCCCGGTCCATGTTGGAGCAGCTGACTCAACTGGGAGATGCTGCCAGCGCTCAGAGAATAGCTCTTGAGCAGGAGATTGCTCACGGCGAAACGGAGCTGGAATACGCCCGTGATGAGCTGGCAGAGGGTGAACAAGAGTTGACGGATGCCCAGAAAGAACTGGCCGACGCCGAAGCGGAAGCCGATGACCTGCAATTGCAGGACTGGATTCTCTCCGGCCGGGAGAATGTGGGGGATATCCGGGGTATTACCACCATTACCGACACGATCCGTGGACTGAGCATCGTCATGGCTCTATTATTTTTGCTGGTGGCGGTGGTCATCTCCTTTGCAGCCATCACACGGGTTATCCGGGAGCAAAGGGCGCTCATTGGCGCCCAAAAAGCCCTGGGGTTCACCCCGGCAGAGATTTTCAGGCACTACACCTTGTATAACCTTATCTGCGGTATTCTGGGAACTCTGCTGGGATGGCTTCTGGGCATCCTCATTGTGGAAAATATGTCCCTGTATATCTTCGTCCCAAAGTTCTGCCTGGGCGATGTGCCTCTGACCTTTACCTGGTCCACGGCCCTTCTCTCGGGGGCGCTGTGCCTTGTCGTATTTTTGGCAGCCACGCTTCTCACCTGCACCAAGCTGGTACGGGAGCCTGCGGTAGACTTGCTCCGGGGAGAAGTCCCCGCCCGGGGCAAGCGGCTTTTCTTTGAGAAGTGGGGATTCTACCAGAAACTCAACCTCTATTCCCGCACCATGGTAAAAAATGTCCTCAGCGACAAAGGCCGCATGGCCACCACAATGGTGGGAGTTATGGGATGTACCGCCTTGCTGGTGGCCTGTTTTTCCATGAAGCTGGGCATCCAAAACGCACTGGGTACCCATTTTGACCAGTGCGCCAGCTACGATTACCGCTTGGTGGTGGACAGCCAAACCGGGTCGGTGAAGGATTTTGCCCAGCTTTTAGAGGATGAGAACATTTCCTGCACTCTCATTCAGGATAAACTGAAAAACTTTCGGGTTGAAGATGGGCGCTGGGAGAGTGCCCATGTGGTGGCTGTCCCGGACACGCAGACGCTGGAAGGCTTCATCCGGTTGACGGACATCCACACCGGAGAGGCTCTGTCCGTTCCGGAGGACGGAGTGCTGGTGTCACGCCGGGCAGCGGAGGAACTGCAGCTTTCCGCCGGCAGTACCATTGAACTTATGGATGAGAACGGAAAGACACACACGGCTACGGTCGCCGGAGTGTTCGAACACTATCTGCCCTACCACCAGATCGTTACCAGTGAGATCTATTATGCCCAGGTTATGGGGGAGGAAGCCGACCCCAGCGTATTTTTGCTTCAAGGAGATGTGTCCGCTCTTCGGGGACAGGTGGAAGAACAGGAGGGTTTCCTCTCCCTGCGGGACAACAGCCAGTATGAGCGCAGCGGTGGAGAGCTGGATATGGTTATCGCCGTGTGCA
This sequence comes from Anaeromassilibacillus sp. An200, assembly GCF_002160025.1. GTDB lineage: Bacteria > Bacillota > Clostridia > Oscillospirales > Acutalibacteraceae > Caccousia > Caccousia stercoris. Next base: position 13,186 of record NZ_NFJU01000040.1, on the reverse strand, counting down.
CTGTCCTCTCGGCGGTGATGTCCGTGTTGGTCCTTTTGAACCAGATCTCCATGTACATCTCCAGCAAGGCTCGGGAGCTTGCGGTGATGCGGGTAAACGGCTATACTCTGTCCCAGACAAAGGCCTACGTCTACAAGGACAATGTAGTGCTTATTGTCCTGGGGTTACTGGCGGGATGTCTGTTCGGCGTGGCAATGGCCTACATCGACGTACGGGTCATCGAGGCCGGGGCGGAGCACTATGTCCGTTCTCCGAATCTGTTCGCATGCTTGCTGGCATGTGGTATCATGGTGGTGTTTGCAGTGGTGGTGAATCTTATCGCCCTGCGGCGGATCAAACATCTCAACCTTACCAAAGTCAGTGATAACTAAAGAAAAGGAGGGCTTTTCCTTGGAGGACACCATGCAGATAAAACTTCTGGGTGTTCGGGGGACCCTGCCCGTCCATGGTCCGGAGTTTTCCTGCTTTGGCGGAGCAACCAGTTGTGTGCTGGTGCGGGCAGGCGGTGAGACCATTATCTTGGATGCGGGCACCGGCCTCTCTGGCCGGGCCTGGGAGAGGTTTTTCCCAGAGAAGCATTTTACGCTGCTGATCAGCCACGCACATGTGGATCACCTGATGGGATTCCCTGTGTTCCCTCCACTGTTTGATCCAACCGTAACCTGCGACATCTACCTGAAGAGCCGGGAGGGGCGTTCTGCTCAGGCGCAGCTTGAAACGTTGATGTCGCCTCCTCTCTGGCCGGTAACCACCGGCAGTATGGGGGCGGCGCTGACCTTTCACGATGTTCCTCCTTTCTTCCGGGTAGGGCCCGTGGCGGTGGAAACCATGGAATCCCGCCATCCAGGCGGTTCTACGATCTACAAGCTGTCGCTGGACGGTGTTTCAGTGGTCTACGCTACCGATTTTGAGCCGGAAAGTGGCGCTCCCGGCGATATATTGGATTTTTGCGATTTTGCCCGGGGTTGTTCCCTGCTCCTGCTGGATGCCCAGTACACGCAGGAGGAGTATGCCCACACCCGGGGGTTCGGCCATTCCACCATTCCGCGCAGCCTCGCTCTTGCCCGGACTTCCGGAGCGAGACAAACCATCTTCATCCATCATGATCCCAAACGAACCGATGCGCAACTGCTGGATTTGGAGGCATCCGTCCGGGCACAGTCTGACAGCATCACCTTCGGGCGGGAAGGCAAGGAGGTATTTTTGTGAAACGATCATTACCATTTCTCTGGCTGCGTCACCTGATCGCTTTGTGCGCTGTTCTGGCGCTGATGCTCTGCCTGGGGGTCTCCTCCGCTTTTGCGGCGGATACGGTTTCCGGAACAGACATGCGCCTTACTGCCACAGAGGGTACGGTCACACTGCAAAACGCTGACGGCAAGGCCCTGTCGGCACGGGAGGGGATGCGGCTGTATAGCGGCTATACCGTCACCACCGGCAGCAGAAGCTATGCTTATATCACGCTTGACAGTACTAAAGTGGTAAAGCTGGATGCCAACACCACTGTGCAGCTATCCAAGGACGGAAGCAATCTGGATCTGACCGTGATCTCCGGGAAGCTCTTTTTCAATGTAAAAGCTCCTCTCTCCGCCAACGAAAGCTTGAATATCCGCACCTCCACTATGGTGACCGGTATCCGCGGCACTTCCGGGGTAGTGGAGGTGCAGAACAGCACGACCTCTGCCGTAAGTATCTATGATGGCAAGGTGGAAGTTGTCACAAACGATGCGGCTGCCCCGGACGGCGTTCAAACCACCATTGTGGAAGCGGGACAAAGAGGAATATCGTTTCCCGTGGGGAACGAACAATGGCAGGTAAGCCTGTTAAAGCTGACGGCAGAGGATATTCCCGGGTTTGCAGCGGTGGAATTGGCCGCGGATCCGCAGCTTCAGCAGCGGGTGGAGACTGCTACCGATTTGCCCGTGTCCCAGATTGTTGCCGAAGCCTGGGAGATACTGGCGCGCGACGAGGGGCAATCAGACTCTGGTTCGGAGTCTGCCTCGGAGCCTGAACCCGAGCCCGAGCCCGAGCCTGAACCGGAACCTGAACCCGAACCTGAACCCGAACCCGAGCCCGAGCCCGAGCCCGAGCCTGAGCCCGAGCCTGAGCCCGAGCCTGAGCCCGAGCCTGAGCCTGAGCCTGAACCCGAGCCTGAACCCGAACCGGGCGACGGAAAGCATCACCTGAGCGGTGAAATTACTGGTGATCAGCTAAAAGAGCTGTTTGACACCAATGCAGGTATCGCTATCGCAATAGACAGTGGCGCAACCATTTTCATTTCCGGTACAGTCAGCATCAACACCGATCAATCTTTGAGCTTTGAGGCAGATGTAAACGTTTCTATTTCCGGTTCGCTTGTCAGCTATGGAAGCATCACCAACAACGGGATTATTGAGATCGGGAACGATGGCTATCTTCATAATTTTGGAACGTTTCTCAATAGCGGTACCGTTGATAACAGCGGAACGATGAACAATCAGAGCACTGCGTATAGCGATGCCAGCATAACCAATAATGGCACCATCAACAACAGCGGGACGATGTACAATCAGAATACCGCATATGGCGCCGCCAACATCACCAACGATGGCAGCATCAACAACAGCGGCATCATCAGCAATTCCGGCACTTATACCGGAACCTTGCCTGTCAACACAGGAAGCGGCACCACTTCCGGCATCGAGGGCGCAGATTCCTCCTCTGGCGGGACTCCCTGACGAAAAGGAGACGGTATGAGACTGAATACCTGGAAAAAAGCTCTTGTTTCGCTGTTGTGTGCCGGAAGCTTTACCGCGGCGGCAGCCCTTGGCGTTTTCTACGGCCCGGATCAAATGCTTTCCGACAGTTTGTATCAATCCTCTGAGGCTCTGGATGGCAACATTTTTGTTGTGGGCATCGATGACCGGGCCATGGAAGATATCGGTCCCTATCAGACCTGGGGCCGGGATGTGATGTCTATGGCCATCGAGGCTCTGAATGCCGATCCGGAGTATCGTCCCGCCGCTATTGGCATTGATGTGCTCTACACCGGAGAGACGGACCCGGATCTGGATGATTGGCTGGCCGAGGCTGCCGGGAAATATGGCAATGTGGTTACCGCTTCGGTGGCCAACTTCGGAACGGAGCTGGTGACGGAAGACACCGGAAACTTTTATCTGAAGGACTATGCCGTCCTCTCCTATGAGGAACCCTATGAAGCCCTGAAGGCCGTTACCACTCAGGGTCACATCAACGCCATGTACGATCAGGATGGTGTTCTTCGCCACAGTATTCTTCAGATTGATCTGCCTGACGGCAGATCGGTCCCCTCCTTTTCCTACGCTGTCTATCAGAAGTACGCCGCAGCAAACGGTCTCCCTGTAGAGCTGGATATTCCCACGGATAACCTCCACCGGTTTTATGTGGACTATGCCGCCTTACCTGGTGGCTTTTACGAAGGAATTTCAGTGAGTGATCTTCTAACCGGAGACTTTCCGGCTGAGATGTTTGCAGGCGCGGTGGTCCTCATCGGACCCTACGCTGCCGGTCTTTCTGACTATGTGACCACCTCTATTGACCGCGCTTCCCTGATGTATGGTGTGGAGTACCAGGCTAACATGATCCATCAGATGATCCATCAGAACTTCAAGACAGAAGTATCCGATGGGGTCCAGTTGGCTGCGCTCTTCTTTCTGTCAGCAGCTTTCCTGTGGTTCTTCCTGGATCGAAAACTTCGCTGGGCCATTCCAATGTGGATGGCAGTGGCCGGAGGGAGTATCGTAGCCTGTAAGCTTCTGTACGAGACGGGTTTTGTCCTTCACCCACTGTGGCTGGCCCTGACTGTCACCGTGTTTTTTGTTGGAGCCGTGGCCTTCAACTATGTCCAGGCCGCCTTGGAAAAACGAAAGATTTCCAACACCTTCAAGCGTTATGTAGCTCCGGAGATCGTGGGAGAGCTGCTCAAGGATGGCACGAACGCTTTGGGGCTGGGCGGGAAGCTCTGTGACATTGCGGTGCTTTTTGTGGATATCCGAGGCTTTACCACGATGAGTGAGGTGCTCACTCCCCAGGAGGTGGTGTCTATCCTCAATCGTTATCTCACACTTACCACCGATTGTATCATGAAAAACCATGGAACTCTGGACAAATTTGTGGGGGACTGCACCATGGCCATCTGGAACGCTCCCATCAAGCAGGAGGATTATGTGATGAATGCCTGTAGGGCGGCGCTTGACATGGTGGAGGGTTCCAAAGCCTTGTCCCAGGAGCTGTTGGAAAAGTTCGGGCGGACGGTGTCCTTCGGCATTGGAGTTCATTGTGGAAACGCTGTAGTAGGAAACATTGGAGCTGAGATGCGTATGGATTTTACCGCTATCGGCGATACGGTAAACACCAGCGCCCGGCTGGAAGCCAACGCTCCAGCGGGCAAAATTTACATCAGTCGGGAAGTGGTAAACCGTCTTGGGGACAGAATTCAGGTGACGTCCTTAGGGGATGGTATCAATCTCAAAGGAAAATCCCGGAAATTTGAAATCTTTCTGCTGGATGGTGTTGCAGAATCCTGATAGATAGGAGTGTAGCAAATATTAAACGATCCTGCCATCCGTGAGTTTGACGACTTTGGCCGGATCTACTGGAATCATTCCGGTATCAGCGACTCACCGCCGTTCACCTGGGGTTGATCACTGTTCTCATGCGGTTTATAGAGAGCATTCGATCCGTAAAGGAAATATTCATCAATCATGAGGGTGCAGACGAGCCGATTGACCGTTTGCGCCCTTGCTTTTTTCGGGGGGCGGTAAACCGCTGCTCCTTTCCAACAGGCGCTTATAAGAATCCTGGCATAGAACCAGGGAGAGATGCCGCACCATACGGTTTTCTGGTACTGGAAAAATTGATATTTTTTTGTGTATACCGTAAAATAGAAAATAAGGAGGGGAAAAGGCTTATGGAACCACTACGACTTGCCATCTGCGATGATCTGCCGGAGGAGCGCGAAAAGCTGCTTTGCCTGCTGGAACAGGCGCCTATTCCCACGGTTTCGACTCAGTTTGGGAACAGCGAGGAACTGCTGAAAGTGTTCCGCCTCGGCGACTTTGATCTGCTGCTGATGGATATTTATATGGATGGCATGACCGGCGCGGAGGCGGTGAAAAAAATTCGGGAGATGGACGAGCAGATTTCCATTGCCTTTACTACCACCAGTACCGATCACACCCTGGAGAGCTACCGCTTATCGGTACTGAAATACCTGGAAAAGCCTGTACGCCAGAAAGATGTCAACGACCTGCTGCGACTGGTTCAGATTCAAAAAGAAAACATTCCTCGACTGGTTATCCAGCAAAACGGAAAGGTGCAGAAAATTCCGCTTTCAGAGCTTTTGTGTCTGGAACAGAAGGCGCATCATCTGATTCTTTCTATGAGGGACGGCAGTACCATCCAGTTTTACGGCAAGCTGTCGGCCCTGTTGCCCCAGCTGGAGGGACAGCCCTTTTTCTGCCCCCATAAAAGCTACTGTGTGAATTTGGCCTTTGTTTGTGGGATTAATAAGGAGTATCAGTGCTACCAGATGGCAGACGGCAAAAAAGTTCCCATCAGCCGCCCCAACCGGGCAAAGGCGAAGCGGGCCTATGAGGACTTTCTGTTTGCCCGAACAAGGGAGATGGGATAATGTCACAGCTGTTTTATATTTTCTGTACCACTCTGCCCAGCCACATCATCCCCTTTGCCTTGTTTTGGGATTTCCAATGGAGATCCCGGAAGGCGGCGCTGGTGCTGGTGGTTGTCAATGTGCTGTGTAAGATGACAGCCGCTGCCTATTGCCTGGCCAACGAGCTGTATTTCCGTAACCTGGAGCTGCTGTTTGCGGTGGTCGGTTTTTTGATCTACTGTTTATTCCTGCGGCTGAGCCCCTTCAAAATGCTTTTCACTTATCTGCTGATCGTGGATTATCTTCTGATTATCCGGGGCATTGTGTCAATTCTTGCTGTGCAGGTATTTGACATCCCCATTCAGGAGTGGGGCAGCAGTTTTGTCTGTATCCTGCTCTACAGTGTCACCCTGCCGCTGCTGCTGCGGTTTTTCCGGCAGGTGGCCAATCGGGTCTACCGCACCGACGCGCCCAAGCTGTGGCGGACCATCTGGCTGGTACCGGCGTTTGTGACGATTTTGGCGCTGACTTTTACCGATTCTTACCTGGAAAGCAGTGTGGACAGCAGTTTCTTCATCTTCTGCCGGATCGGTCTGCTGGTCTGTGTCTTTGCCATTTACTTTGTGCTGCTGCAATCCCTGGAGGGTCTGGAGCAGCAAGCTGCCCTGCGGCAGCGGCTGATTTTTGAATCCCGTCTGCTGGATATGCAGCTGGAGGAAGAGAAAAAACGCGGCCTGCTCCTGATGGAAACCGCCGAGCAGACCCGGCAGATGCGCCACGACCTGCGCCACCATCTGACGGCGATTCTGACCATGGCAAGGGACGATAATCCCAGGTTGAGCGAATATATCGCCACGCTGATCCGGGACATTCCCACTGCCGTTCAGGATTACTGCGAAAACCCCACTGTCAACGCCGTCGTTTCCCACTACGCCGCCCGCTGCCAGAAGGAGGGGATTGCCTTTGCCGCCCGGCTGACGGTTCCGGCACAGAACGAGGGGCTGGATGACCGTGCACTGTGCGTCGTGTTCGCCAACCTGCTGGAAAACGCGGTGGAAGCCTGCGGACGTATAACTGGGGGCAAGAAATTCATCCGGCTGAGCAGCTCCCTGGAGTACGGCGTGCTGACCATCACCATGGACAACAGCTTTGATGGAAAGTTCGCAAAACAAGAGGAGGAATTCCTTTCCAGCAAGCGCAGTGGGGTTGGAATTGGTCTTTCTTCTATCCAGGCCGTGGCGAAAGCGCATCAGGGAGACGCCCGTTTTGAAGCAGAAGGAACCGTTTTCCGTTCTTCGGTATATTGCAGATTGTAGATGAAATATTTGTGTTGCTCACTTCGTTGTCTCAAACATGACTTTGGTGAAAAACACCCTTGACAAATCTTTTCCCCAAAAACGATTTTAAGTAAATACGCAAAAGAAAATGGTTTCAAAACCCCCTTGTTTTTCATGGACAATGGATACAGCGGTACGAGTTTTGAGCGCCCCTCTTTGCTTGAATTGATTGAGAAAATCGAGGCCGGTGAAGTATTCAACTTGATCAAAAGATATGTCGCGGCTTGGGCGCGATTATCTGGAAGTAGGCTTTTATACCGAAGTCCTGTTCATGGAAAAACGTGCGGGTTATTGCTGTCAACAACGACATTGCGAGCGCAAACCAACAGGATAGCGACTTCACCCCGTTTCTCAATATCATCAAGAACATAGGTTATTCAGGAAGGGTGTTCCGCTAAATCTAAGATTTTCGACAAGGTGAGGTAACTCAAACGCAAAGTGTTCCCATCAAATGTTGGAAGTAACCCGGTTGTGATACAGCCGGGCTTTTTATATCATACCGACAAAGCGGTAAAAGATTTTAATATCTTGATGACGCTGACCATCTATGACAGAGCGTTCCCCAATCTCAATGTGGTCAATCAGTTCCTCAACGATTTCCCGGTCAAGCTCTTGCAAATCCAGATAGCGGCGGATGGTGTCTGCCCATTGATGGATGTTTTCAACTTCCTGCTGGACTTTCCGTTCCTCTGCCAGAAGTGCATCCAGACGGTCAGCTTTTTGGATGCGCTCCTGTTCGCTTTTCTGGATCAGGACAGAGAAGGTATCGCCATGGATGGCACCGCTGACCTTATCCTCATAGAGTTTGGCGGTCATGTGTTCCAGTTCTCCGATGCGCCGCCGCAGTCGGCTGATTTCCTGTTTGGAATCTTCCTGCTTGGCCGCGCTTTCGGATAGCAGCTGCCGCTTTAGCTTGTCCAATACAGCAGCTTCATCCTGCTTTACCATCTCGCTATGCGCTTTGATTTCATTCAACACCAGTGTTGTAAGTGAGATTTCATAAATCCGATGCCAGGAACAGGTGCTGTGTCCGGTGGTGGTAAAGCGGGAGCAGATATAGGAAACATACCGCTTGGATGTCCCGTTTTTTCTGCGCTGGGTCTCGCGGGTGGCTACCAGGGGATGTCCACAGTCGGCACAGACCAGCTTGCCAGTGAACAGGGCGGGCAGAGGGGCGGCATGGTTTACCACCTGCTGTTTGACTGCCCGGTTCTTTTCCTGAACAGCTTCCCACAGCTCCCGTTCAATGATCGCTTCGTGGGCATTTTCATGGCAAATCCACTCGGTTTCTGGCTTCTGTATCATGGTCTTATCCTTATAGGAACGGGAGCCGGTGCGGTTCTGTGTAACTATGCCGAGATAAACGGTGTCATTCAAAATGTTTTTCACCGTGGCATAAGCCCAAAGTTTGGAGTATTTACAGCTGCCTTTTTTCCCGTAGTGCAGCTCCCAATACCATCTGGGGGAGAGAATCCCTTTCTCATTGAGTGCCGCTGCAATCTTGCCATAGGCCATACCAGAGTAGCGCATCCGGTAGATTTCCCGCACCACGGCGGCAGCTTCTTCATCCACTACCAGCCGGTGTTTGTCCTCATCGCTCTTGCGGTATCCGTAAGGAGCGTAGGCGGTCAGATACTGGCCGCTTTTCTTTTTGGCATACAGCACCGATTTGATTTTCCCTGACAGGTCCTTTAGGTGGTAGTCATTCATCAAACTGCGGAAGTGCAGCATATCGGTGTTATCGCCCTCGCTGTCCAGGCAGTCCAGCACAGACACGAACCGACAGCCAAGGGACGGAAAAATCACATCTGTATAGCGGCCTACCTCTACAAAGTCACGCCCCAGGCGGGACAGGTCTTTGACCAGAATCAGGTTAATCAGGCCGTGGCGGGCATCCTCCAGCATTTCCAAAAATCCGGGCCGCTGGAAATTCCCGCCACTGTACCCATCGTCCCGGTAGGTCTTGACTTCAATCCAGCCGTTCAGCATGACGAATCTGGAGAGGATTTCGTACTGGTTTTCAATGCTGACGGATTCATCACCGGGGATATCGTTTTTTGCCTTTGCGGAATTGGAGGCATCATCCACGCTCAGGCGGCAATAGATACCGACCTTATATTGCTTCTTCAAGTGGCTGCCTCCTTTCTTCCTGTTCCAGCGCCGCGTCCACATTGCCCACATAGCGATAGTAAACACGGAGGTCACAAATCCGCTGGCCATTGATTTTTTTGGTTTCCCCAACCTCAATGCGGTCCACCAGTTCAAAGAGAATGGATTCATCCAGCTCAGTAATTTCCGTGTACTGGCGGATCATGGTCAGCCAGCGGTTGGCGTCGCTTCGGTTTTCCAGATAGCTTTTGACCTTGCGCTCCAGCTCCGGGATGGCTTCGGACTTTTCTGCCCGTTCCGCTTCGTACTTGCGCATTAAGGTCTGGAAAACGGTCTGTGGGATGGTCCCGGCACATTTATCCTCATAGAGATTCTGCATCAGCCGTTCCAGCTCGGAAAGCCGTACCGTATATGTTTTCAGTTCCTGCTCACAGGAGGAAAGGCGGCTTTTGGCTTCCTTATCCTTTAAGCGGATAATCTGCTGCACCAGCTGCTCCGGGTCATATTCCGCAAAAAGAGCCTTTTCCCGGATATCCTCCAACACCAGCTGGGTCAGCACATTTTCATAGATGGTATGGACAGTACAGGCCCCTTTGCCGCTGCGGGAGTAGTTCCCGCAAATAAAGGAACTATACCGCCCTGGCGTACCATCCTTATAGGTGAATTTCTCCACCTGATTTCTCATTTTGAATCCGCAGTCCGCGCAGTACACAAGGCCGGTGAAAATACTCTTGTAGCCGTCAGCAGTAGGAGATTTTCGCACTTTCTTTTTGTCAATGCTGACCACGGTATCCCACAGCTCTTGCGAGATAATGGGTTCGTGGGTTCCATTTACACGAATCCATTCTTCTTCCGGCTTGCCAATGAGCTTGCGGGATTTATACGACATGGTTCCGGTTTTTCCCTGAACCATGTTGCCGATATAAACCTCATTACGAATGATACGTTTGATGGTCTGCTCGGCCCATTTGTGATTGACCTGGCGCGGATCACTCTGTCCCTTGCGCTGATAGTACAGCACACCGGGGGATGGGATGCCATCCTCGTTCAAGACGACGGCTATGGTATGAAAGCCAGCTCCGGCTGCCCGCATCTCGAAGATACGGCGCACAATCGGGGCAGTTTCCTCGTCAATCACCAGATGGTGTTTATCTGCCGGATCGCGCCGGTAGCCGTAGGCGGGATAGGTTCCCATGAATTTCCCGTTTTCGGCACAGGCTTTTTTGACCGCTTTAACCTTCTTGCTGGTGTCGCGGCTATAAAATTCGTTAAATAAATTCAAAAAGCACATGACATCGGTGCTGCCATTGGTGCTTTCTGTGTCAATGCCGTTGTTCAGAGCGATAAACCGGCAGCCCAGGGACGGGAACAGATAGTCTGTATATTGTCCAAACTCAATGTAGTTGCGGCCAAAACGGGACAGGTCTTTGACCAGGATCACATTGATCCGCTTGGCCTTGGCGTCCTCAATGAGCCGCTTGACCCCAGGACGGTCAAAATTCGTACCAGAGTACCCATCGTCAATATAGGTGTCGATTTCATTCCAGCCCCGCTGTCTCACATAGTTCTGGAGCAGCAGCTTTTGGTTCTCGATACTGACGGATTCCCCGTCGCGTTCATCATCGTTGCTCAAACGGCAGTAGATACCGACGTTGTATGTTTTTTCAATCATCTTTGTTTTCCCTCCCGACGATCCAGATTCCATACCTCGTGCGGCGTGATGGCTCCACAGGGAGTATCCCTGCAAGACTATCGTAGCGGAGAATCCATCGCCGCGCAAGGATGCGGCAATGCCGAGAGGGTGATGTGTGCTTATGTAGCGGTATGCGTAGAGCAGCTGGCAGGTACAGAAGTTTCCGACATAGCGCGCCGGATAGCCAGTTGCTCCAAAGTCTTTCCCAGGTCCTTTTCACCCGAAAAAAAGCTGGTCACACGGTAAACGGTTTTTCCAATCTTGACCTCTTTGTAGGAAGTCGTTGGGGTATTCAGTTGCTCCATACTGACGCACCTCCAGTCAAAAACTGTGTTTTCCATAAGGTATGAATGAACTGGTTGTCCTAATTCATATAAAAAAAGCAGCCGTACCGATACTGTTGAGAGTATATGCGAACCTGCTGGTCGGTACGGCTGCTATATTGGAGTTTGGGTTGTATTCGTCATATTTGCCACGCACCCCTGACGATGGGGACATTCCGGTCTCCGCTGGCGCGGCTGTCATAACTCCGCAGCGTCGTTTTGCCTGTGTTGCCCAGGTTATTCGTGCGCCGCAGGGTTCCCCCCAAGTCTTTAGGAGGCCGTGAGGAAGTATCTTTAAGCCCCCATGCAGTCACCGCGCCCCGAAGTGCCGCTTTCGGGGTTCAGGCTGGCGTAGATCGCTCAGAACAGTCCTGTTCATCACCTCCTGGGGCTGTCCATCTTCGCGGCGCACCTGATTCGCTCATACATGGGTTATGTACCGGAAATGCCGTCTATTCAGTTGTCAAGCTGCACGAGGGAACAGACCCCCTCACTTACTTCCCCGTTAAGAGAGTAGTTTAGCAACCGATTTTAGAAAAATTCTTCAAAAATTTTTCTCAGCTTCAGAAGTAGCGCCTGTTTTCTCTTATTGACTGCCTGATGTGAAATGTTCAGTATATTCCCAACTTCCTGTTCTGTTCTTTCCTGATAGAAAAGCAGAGAAATCAGTTTGCGTTCCTCCTCGGTTAATTGAGCCAAACAAAAACGTATCTGTTCCGCTTCCAGATGTTCCGATACAAGCTGCTCTACGCTTTTTCCGGGCGCGGCAAACTGCTTGTCCTTGTCCAGCAGACGCTCATAAGAATCCTCTCTGCTGGGCAAAAAAGTTGCGGTTTCTTTCTGAAACTTTTCCGTTTTCAGATCGTAGGAAAAGTATTCCTCCTTCCGCTCATAGTGCTGATAGGCACGGTAAACCTGTTCGTTCACCGGCACAGCCTGTCCAGCTATGTAAAGATAATAATTTGCCCTTTCTTCACAATTTTTGCTCATAACCGTTACCTCCAAGAGTTTGAAAATGGGTAGGTTTCAAACTCTGGAGGGCGGCGAACGGCAACCAATAGTGCAATACTGTTTCTGTCGAAATATTACAAATTTAAGGACAGCGGGTGGAGGTTTGTCAGACTTTTTGTGAGATTCTCTTGCTTTTTTTACATGAAATATAATAAAAACGAGTATTTTGTTGAAAAAGGGTATATAAAAAGAGGGCGCAAGTAATTTTGACTTTACTTGCGCCCTCTTGAGAAAAGTTATTAAATCATGAAGTTCTCCGCTAAACGGCGGAGGGACAGCGAAAGGGGAATCTTTTCATTAACCGACCCTCTTGTTAAATAAAATGGTTTTTTTAACATATTTCACGAGAAAGTTTTTATTTCCATTATACAATAAATGAAAAGATTATTTTGTCAAAAATAGGCGTAGATATTTTATAGAACCACACACTTTGAGAACAAAAAAAGCGGCAGAAAGTTGTCCCTTTCTGCCGCTTTTAGCGTGATTATTTTTCCCAAACGGGCTTAGATTTCATTTAAGGGGTCATGCAGAGGTGCCTTCATTAACCGCTCAATCATCAGCTTTTGGATGTTCATTTCTTCGGTCTTGTCGAAGTACGAATTTTGAGGGTCGGCCCAAGATTTCAAATACTCTTTCGTTGGAAAATAATTCGCCGTATTGATATCCGTTAATATGGGCGATGCCATCTTGGAGAAACTGCTCCCTGCTCCTTTGGGCTGTCTGATAAGACCAAAGGATGCTCTGCATAGTATGTCCCTCTGGCAAAGCAGCCTTTCCATCCAGAGTATCCTGATAGCCTTGGATGGTTCGATCCCACTCCTGCAACTGTTCCTTAAAGTCCAAAATTTCTTGCTCATCTGTTGATATGAACCTTAACCGTGTAATAAATGTTTATGCCTTTATATCCATACTCCCCTGCTTATATTCCTCCAAAATACTGGTATCAAACCATTGACCAATCTCCCAGCCAGGAACACGGGAACGGACAAAATCATAGAGACGATAGGCCTCATCCCTGTGCATTTGATTCAATGTCCAGCCAGCATTGGCGCGGTCTGAGACGGGGACTTGCTTATAATAGGAC